>JBGQNE010000003.1:0-172760 GCA_041500985.1 Terriglobia bacterium
CCGTTCGCGATCTCCACTTCAATCTGCCGTAGCAGCGTCACGATCTGCTCCGGCTTGTATTTCTTAATTGGCATGTCCAGCGGTCCTCCTTAAAGGATTCTCTCTCACTCCCGCTGGTATAAAAAACCCCGGTCAGGTCAAAAGGATGCCTCCTGTGCCATACGTTCTGGTGGGAGTGGGAAGCACTCGGCCCAATGTATCCGTGTAGACGAGAGTTGAGCTATTGTAAGTCAGTTGGTTGCCGTTGGAGTCTTCCGGAAGATAGAACGGCAGTATTAAGGTTCCATCCTTGCGGATCAAGCGGGATGTTCCTGCGGTGGCGTCATTCTGGATAATCCAACCGCTGCCGTCATCAGCGTACATCGTATCGGAAAGGCCCCAAGCACTGCATAAATTCGTGCCAGGAGGATTTGCAGGGTCAGGAAGGAAGTGATGCTTGGTGCCGTCCGGCTCTCGCAAGACGACGTTCGTAAGGGCAAACTGGTTAACGCCTGGAACGCAGTATGTCGGGATGTTCATTGGCGACATAACCTGCGAGTCGAAGGGGCTGGAAATGGGAAGTCCCATGTTGTTGCCAGATTCGCCCTGGACGTAATCATGGCAGAGGCCTGAGTGACCGCAAGTCTCGTGAAAAAACCATCCTTTGTTATCGTAAACATATTTGTAGACGACGGGCAGACCGCGCCCTGGGATCGTAAGGAGTGGAATCTCAATGTGGAGGTTGCCGTTGTTCAACTGGACGTTGTCGAAGTTAGAGCCAGAAAATACGCCTCCTTCGGGAAAGCCGATGTCCAAGCTCCTGGTGACAGTTTGGCCATACGCTGGGGATAGTGAGGCCAGCACCAAGGCTGAGGCAGCGAGAAGAATTCGAAATGAGCGGTTCATTATTTCACATCCACAGGGAGAGTGAAATCTGTGAGTGAAACGCCGCTACCGAAAGAGACGGAGTTCAAGAGGAGCATGGATTCCAAATTGCCGTCTGAATAGGTTTCTTGGTGAAACGGCACCCAAAGCCCATTCATCGATCTGTAGTCGGAGTAGAGAACCTGAGTTCTTACTCTTGCGGTGCTTCCATCCTCCCCAAGGTTGTCGTATTCGAGCGCCAGGACTAAGCCGGTGGCCTTGCTGATGAAATACCGTTGTCGCGTGGCCGCACGGATCGCTTCCTGCAATTGCCCCGAGTAGCTTTCGAAATTCAGTTCGACTACATCAACTGCCTGACCTTGAATGACCGCGTCGTCCAGTTTGCGGATACTGATTTGAGGATCACTATTTTCCGCAAGGAGCGAAAACGAAGGGATAAATTCGACGCGGAAGGCCGCCGTGTTGTAAATCTTGAGCCACTTGACGGAACCGTCCGGACGTATGATGGCTCCTCGGCCGTTGTTGAGAATCATAGTGTTGAGGCCCTTGGGTATTTGAATCTCGGAGCGGAACGTACGTGGTCCCAGGGATTTAAGAACGATTGGGAGAGGGCCTGAGCCGATACCTGTTATGGTAATCAAACCGGAGGCAACGACACCTCCATAAGAACCAGGGTCTTGGCTGGCCATTAAGGAGACTGAGCGGGCAGCAACCGTTAAAGCCAGCGGGTCGCGCTGAACTGTAGCCGGGGCTTGCTGTGGCATAGACGATGCGGTCAGAATCAAAGACAAGAACAGAGCGAGCGATGCACGAAGGAAGTTCATGCGCCCTCATGGAAAATAAGAGAAGCCCGTCTCCGTATATATTTAGCTCTGTGTATTTGTCAAGACCAATATTAGTTCGCTCGAAAGATGAAGCCAGGAGTACTGGTATCGCGTCGCACCTGTTCGCTGCCTATCTGCACTTGGATGATGAAGCTACCCGCTCCCTCGTTCCCAAGATAGGTCGACGGCATTTGCCGGGGAGTCCTCGCACGCGCGTGAGGAGAAAGAGTCGGTCTGTCCCGGCCCAACCATAGGAACCGCCTAGCCAGATTCCTTCGCGCGCGCGTGAGGACCGTAAAGGCTTTTGGCGCTCTTGGGCTCCTAGAGCGACTGGGAACAGATGTCTTCGTAAGGCGTAGAAGCCAGAATCCCCCACATAGAGTAGACTGACGTGCGCGCACGCCGCTTAGCCCAGGAAGTTTCATAGGCGTGGCTCCCTGTTGAGCCTAGCCAAGAGCCGCGCTGTGCTTAAGAATTCCCTATAGGGGTATCCGGGCATTGGCTATGAAATCGATCAGGCCGCTATTTAGAACGAACGGCCGATTTGGCGTTCCCCAATGTCATGCTGGCTTTCACAATTGGGTTGGCGACCTAAGACGGGGCACCGACAAACCGCCTCACGAGGGAACGAAGGTTCCTCGCAAGCGGTCCATCGTGAAGAACCCCAGCGGGATCGGGGAACATGTTGTCTTGCATCCCGAAGAGAACTCCGACACGGTGCCGGGCATGATTTCGCTGGCGAGGAGTCAGGGGAAATTCCTGCCTGGGGAAGTCGAATCCCTTCGCCAGTTTCTTATCCAAACCCTATCCCAAAAAACTTACAAGGAATGGCTTACAACTTTCATACTGGATTTTTTCACTGAGGCGGACTGGTCCGAATCAGACAATCACCGGAAGTATGCCTTGTACGTAATGGCGTGCTTCGTTGATTTCTTCCGGCCAGGAGAGATTGACTGGATAACTCCCAATCTGAATGACATGGAGATTGTCGTCACGCTTCTGAGAACATTTGGCAAAACATCCGACGAGGAAAAACAGCGCAAGCTCTTGCGAAGTCTCTTCGATTTGGAAGAAGACTGGAAGGATTTAGCCGCTCAAACACGCACGGGACTTTCGCATGCGGACTGTGAATCACTGAAGGCTAGCCGAGAGATGGGCCTGAACGGTGAGGAAAGAGCACTCTGGCTTAGGGACAATGACTTCAAGGGATTTGGCATGTCACCTCTTACCAAGTACAGAAAAGAACCGGACGCATTTCGTGCCGCCATAAGCAAATGGACGAATAAAATTCTCTCCCAGAAACCGAAACGAAACGAAACTTCCCTTCCCCACTAATCTCGCATCTCCCTGTGTTTGCAGCTAGTTAAGGTCTACCAACCTCCGCAAAATCTGTTCCATTCCCAAACGACCGAAAAAAACATGCCACATTTGCATGGTCATAAGGAGAACGCAACTGTGCAGAAAACATACACGTGCATCAACTGCGGAAGCGATTGCAGCGAGCCAGCGTACCTTCGGCTGCAAATGACGCTGTGCGGCCTCGTGGGGGCCAGGAAGCGCAACGACAGGAATCACTCGTTCCGGTTGGGACATCTCTGCAAGGGATGCCTCTTGCAGCGTGTGCGGACGGCGCTAGGGCGCAATCTAGCGGCGGCTGAGGTGCAAGTGCTGGTTGGAGCCGAAGTTGGTTCCTAGCCGTGCGCACACGATACAGACTTCGGAGGGGGATTGGCACAATTCCGGGCAACGCTGGCAAGCGACCCGGAGCGACGGGCCTGATCCCCCGCCGAGGAATTAGAAGGCTGAGAAGTGCCCCCCGCAGGCCCAGAGCATAAATGCGCTCCCTCCCCGGCGCTGGTTTTGCGCCGGGGAGGGCGGGGGGAGGGGCTCTGCGCTTTTGGTTTTGGGGTTGCCGTTGCTGTTGCAGTTGGGGTTGTCGTTGCAGTGGCAGTTGGGGTAGCGGAGCGAAGCGAAGCCTGCACTTGACGGGAGTACAGATTAATTGCAACAGCTAAGACAATTCGCATGCGCCGCGAACACGGTTTTCGGGCCCCTTAAGGGCCAGATGGGAAAATTCGGGTTCAAGTGTCTCTTTTGTGGCTCGTACCGCTGCAACCGATGCCGTGGGCAAAAGCTTAAGAAAGTGCGCGCGCGCATTGCAGCGCTAGCGACTGAGCACAAGTTGCAGCGTATGGCTACGCTGACTCTCGACCCGAAACGCGTGCCAAATCGTGCCCGAACAGACCGCTACATTCGCGAGTGCTGGCGCAAGATGCGCGTCCTGCTATCGCGAGAGTACGGAAAGAGCCTGCCCTTTGTTGGGGTATTGGAGTTTCAGAAAAACGGCATGGCGCATCTGCACGTGCTTGTCGGGCAGTACATTCCGCAGAAGTGGCTCTCCCGCGCTTGGCAGCCCATCGGCGGCGGGAAGATCGTGGATATTCGCTTTGTAGACGTGCATCGCGTATCCGCATACCTGTCGGTGTATCTCGCCAGCGACAAGGTGGTTCATACCCTGGATCGGCTTCCCCGCCGTGCGCGAATTTTCACCACGTCGCGATCCATTGTGCTTTGGGGAAAAAAGAAAAAGAGCGGCTGGATGCTGCGTTATATCGGCCTGGGCGCTCTCCATGAGGCGGCAGAGCATCCGACGAACGAACGCTTTGAGGCTGTCGAGGATTTGAAGCCCTTCGGGGTCGAAATGCTCAGCTATTTTGAGTCCCCGCCTTTCCAAAAAGCCCTCGGAGATGCATGCCCAATCGCCCTATTGAGGGCAGCGCTCCCGATCTGGAAAGATGGGGCGCTTTAGCATGTCCTGCCGTGTTTCTTTCCAGGTTGCTGAGGCGCGGGAAACCGCTCACGAACAGCACCAGACCGTTGGTTCCCAGCCAACGGACGGTGTGCTACAGTTCGCGTCAGCAACGCCGTCAGCGATGAGCACAGGGAGACGTACTGTGCCACAAAGACGGTTCCAAAGAGGTTGTCTTGTCAAACGCGGTGAAAAGTGGGTTGGCTTGTTCCGCCAGGATGTTCGCCAGTCGGATGGGATGATAAAACGAATGCAACGCGGCATAACTCTCGGTGACATCGCACAGATGTCGCACCGCGCGGCATTGGCTGCATTCCAGCCGTACCTCGACGGTGTCAACGCCTTTGTCCCAGCCACTCCTAAAGTGGGTCGGACCGTGGACGAAGTCATCAAAGAGTGGCGAAAGCACATCGCCGGAAGTCTGAAACCGAGCACCATGCGGGCCGCTGAATCTCATATACGGCACCACATTCTGCCTCGACTTGGACAAAAGCGACTCACCGAATTAGGCACGAAGACCCTTCAATCCTTTGCCACAGACCTTTCGGTTGGGGAACGTACGCGCAAGACGATCGAGAACATCCTTTTGACTCTCTCATCCGTTTTGCGGACTGCACGCTCCTGGGGATATTCTGCCCCCGAAGTGTCGATGTCGGATTTGGCGCTTCCCCGAGTGGCTATCTCAAAGGAGTCTCCATTCCTCAGTGCGGATCAGATGCAACAAGTGATCGAGGCAGCGGACGAACCGTTCGCCACCTTGCTCACGGTGCTATCGATGACCGGGCTGAGGATCGGGGAGGCGCTTGGATTGTTGGTGTCTGACCTGGACTTCCGTAAACGAGTGATTCAAATTCGACGCTCGGTCTACATGGGCATCCTGCAAACTACGAAAAGTAGAGCTAGCATTGCAGACTTGCCCATGCCTGCGGCGCTCGAATCTCGGCTGAAGGACTTCCTGGTCAGCAAATGGCGGCAGAATGAAACCGGGTTGCTGTTCTGCAATCGGAATGACAAACCGTATTCTGCGAATAAACTTCGGGAGAAAAAACTGCACCCAATCCTCGATACGCTGAAGATTCCTCGCTGTGGCTTCCACGCTATACGCCACGGTGTCGCGTCTGAGCTTATCGATAGCGGGGCACCTCTCACCGTTGTCCAAGCGCAGATGCGGCACTCGGACGCAAGAATCACTCTCGGCCGTTATGGTCATGTTGTTGGGGATAGCCAAAGAAACGCAGTCGCCGCGCTGGCGCAGAAGATTGCCCAGCCGGAACTGTTGATTCCAATTGTTGATATCAACAATTCAACGACTGTGCCCGTAAACTAAGTTGTTCTAAGAAAACAAGTTGCTGGTAGGGGCGGTGGGGATTGAACCCACGACCTTCGGCTTAAAAGGCCGCTGCTCTACCACTGAGCTACGCCCCTGCAACGAGCAGTGATTCATTCTAGCGGATACGGAGGGGAGCCGCAAACCGGGGGCGCGGATATAATTGAAGGCAAGAAAGATGAGGAAACCTTCGGGAGCGGGTGTACATCATACGAACGGAAGGGTTCAAGGGGCCGGTGCGCCTGAGAAGCGGATGTATACTGGATTGGAAGAAGACTGCGGGGGTAGGCCTATGAGTTTAATTCGGCGAAACATGGCGGGCTGGGCGCTGGCGGCGCTGGTGACGTGGCCGGTTTACGGCGTAGCGCAAGGCGCGCAGGAGCCCGCACCAACGGCACAGGCACCGAAGCAGGAGCAGTCCGCGACGACCAAGGCGCCGGATGCGCCGAAAACCGCGGATACGGCAAAGCCGGCGGATGCCCCGGCAGCGCAGGATGGCGCGAAGCAGAATGGGACGCCGGCGCAAGCTCCGGCACAGCCGGCGGCCGCCGGGCAGCCCAACGGGACGGCAGCGGGAACGCAAGGAACGAGTCAGACAACCACGCCCGCGCCAACAGCGGCTGCCGCGCCAGAGCAGAAGCCGGTGGCGCAGCAGGATCAGGTTCACCCGAAGAATTCCAAGGAAGATGTGGATGCGATCGGGAACCGGGACGTCGGCAAGGGCCTGAATTTCTATTCGCTGGAGCGGGAAATCGCCCTGGGAAAACAACTGGCGCAGCAGGTGGAGCACTCGGCCAAACTGGTGGACGACCCGATTGTGACCGAGTACGTGAACCGGGTGGGGCAGAATCTGGTGCGCAATTCGGATGCGCGAGTTCCCTTCACCATCAAGGTGATTGATTCGGACGAAGTGAATGCCTTCGCGCTGCCGGGCGGATTTTTCTACGTGAACAGCGGATTGATTCTGCGGGCGCAGGAGGAATCGGAACTGGCGGGGGTGATGGCGCACGAGATTTCGCACGTCACGGCGCGGCACGGAACCAAGCAGGACACCAAGGGACAGATCATCCAGCTGGCGACGATTCCGCTGATTCTTCTGGGGCCGGGCGGGTGGGCCGGCTATGGACTTTACCAGGGCATGAACTTCATGCTGCCGATCACGTACCTGAAGTTTTCGCGGGATGCGGAGCGGGAAGCGGATTTTCTGGGGCTGCAGTACATGTACAAGGCGGGATACGACCCGAATGCGTACGTCACATTTTTCGAGCGCATCCAGGCCGATGAACGGCGGCGGCCGGGGACGATTCCCAAGGTATTTTCAAGCCATCCGCCGACGCCGGAGCGAATCGCCAACACGCAGAAGGAAATCGCGCGAATCCTGCCGGCGCGGGACGAATACATCGTGACCACATCGGAGTTCGATCAGGTGAAGGCGCGGCTGCGGGGACTGACCTACGCGCGCAAGGCCAAGGACAACGATCCGAGCAAGCCGACGCTGCGCACCAAGACGGAAAAGCAGAAGGACAAGAAGACGCAGCCGGCGAACGGGACCGGCAGCGACCCGGCGAGCGACGACGGCCGCCCCACGCTGAAGCGGCGGCCGGACGACACGCCGTAGGAAAACGCGCGGCGTAAATGAATTCGAGCAACGAAGGGCGCCCACGGGGCGCCCTTCTTGTTTCCGGGCAGTTGGCGGCGTTGGGCGCGCGCTGGTGTACTACTGCCGCAGCCTGGTGCGCGAACTCGACCTACTCACCCAGCGGTCCACTGCAGTGGACCGCTGGGTGAGCTGCCCCGCAAAAGTGTAAAGGATGTCCTGATAACGGCGTGTAAAGAATGTCGTGGAACTTGACACAGGAATGGCTGTGCTACGGAAGAAAATCAGCTGCGGCGGGGTTCTTCGGCGAGATGGGGAACGCCGATGCGGCGCATTTCCTCGGCGTAGTATTTGCGGAAGAGGACGTCCCACTCCTCGCTGCCTTCGAGGATTTCCTTCTTCTGGGAGGTGATTTTTTTGCGGACTTCGGCGTCCACTTTTTCCTCTTCGCGCATGAGGGCCTGGAGGATGGTGATGACCTGGTTGCGGATGGTTTCGCGGTCTTCGATGAAGTCCACATCCGGGCTGGCGACCAGGACGTCGGTAATCTGGTGCGAGAGGCGGATGATTTTTTCGCGGCTGAGTCGCATTCCTCTTCCTGAGCTCCTGAACACTGCAACGGAAAAACTGAACTACGGAAACGACTTCCCTGCCGCTCAGCGCAAAATCAGCTTGCGGTCGCGAGCGAGCTGCTGCTTGGCCTTCTTGAACATTTCCTGATAGGAGACGCCGGTGCGGCGCATCTCGTCCTGATGCTGCATGAGAATCTCGCGGACTTCGTCGTTGAGGCGGTCCTCGATGGAGAGTTCCTCCTGCATGGCGTGGCGGACGCGCAGAGCCACGGCTTCGGCGGTTTTGGTCTCAATCATTTCCGATTCGACCAGGCGCTTGACGGTTTCGGTGGAGATGTAGGCGACGAAATCGCGAGAGAGCAGCATCCGGGTCCCATCCTGTGCGCAACGGCAAAACAAGAGTGTACTGGGGGAGGCGGGAAAGTGCAAGGAAGGGGCGGGGGAAACAGGGGATAGCATGTTGCGTTGACCGCTCGCGGGGCTTGCGATACTGTAGGAAAGTACGGGAAGGGCGGTTAGCTCAGTTGGTTAGAGCGCCTGCCTTACAAGCAGGAGGTCGCAGGTTCGAGCCCTGCACTGCCCACCATCCTCCGCAGAAAATCCGCAGGAAGCGTCTGATAGAAGAAGTCACGCGTGTGAAGGTGCGAAGTGACTCGCGTGACTGGTGACTCGTGAATTGAGATTCGTGAAAACACTCCATGCACGGAGATTGTCGTGCGACGGCGGCGTTTGCGTCAGGGCGCGAAAAGAAAAATCAACGGGGGGCGGGATCGCGGAAGGCTTCGGGGGGATCGAGGAAGCACTGCTGCCAGAAAGATTCGTCGGAAAGAGTGCCGGACTTCCATTGCTGGAGAGTGGCGAGGGTTGCGGCGGCCTCGCCGCCGTCGGCGGCGTCGAGAATGAGCACAACGCCGGCGATGGGCGCCGCGGCGGGCGGTTCGGCAAGGGCTTTCCAGAAAAGAGATTTGGCGAAGAGGCGGCGGGCCTGAGCGGAACTATCCTTTAGAGGCAGCGGCTGGGCAGCCGGCTGCACCCAGATGATTTTTACAGTCTTCCCTTGCAGAGGTTCCCACTTACCGGGAAAGAGGCCGGATTCTTCGCGCAGGACCTGATAGGAAGGTTTTTCCGCGGAAGGCGCAGCGTCTGGAGAGGCCGGCTTGCCGGAGGGCGCGAGGAAGCCTTCGGGAAGATCGAGTAGCGCGCGGCGGATCCAGCCGCGGCTGAGGCCGGAGATTTGCACGTGGACCCAGGCGGGTTCGAGGTCCAAAATTTCAAACTCATCGTGGATCACCGCGGCGAAGAGAACGCGCGCGCCTTCTTGCGGCTTAGCCAGGACGGGAGTGCCGGACTTGCGGACGATGGCCAGGTTCTTGGGATAGACCTGGGTGCGCTGTATCTCGAGCAGGGATTGCAGCTCGCTATTGAGCTGCTGCATGCGTTTTTCGGCGGCTTCCCGCTGTTTGCGCAGGCTCTCGGTCTCTTCCCCGGCGGGCGATGAAGGGACGGCGGGCTTTGCTTCCGCGGAGGGAGCAGTAGCGACTGGAGCGGCGGCGGGACCGTAAATACGAACGTTGGGAGAGGGAACGTCCAGCTTCAGATTCGGCCGGGGGATGACGACGGCCGGAGCAGGGCCTGGGGCGACGCTCGGGGCGGCGGGCGGCGGGGCGGGTTTGCCATCGAGAGCTTCGGCGAGGCGGTCGAGGAGATCGTTTTCGAGGCGGCCGTTGGAGGGCAGCGCGCGATAGCCAGCTTCGGCGGAATTTGCGGAGGCGTACCAGGCGGTGATTTTGGCGGTGACGCGCACGAGGGTGTCGCCGGTGACGCGGGGAACGATCTGAACGGAGCACTGATAATAGGCGCGCTCGAAGCGACCGAGGGGCTGCTCCACCGGACCCACAAAGCCGTCGAGCAGCGGCAAGCGGCCGCTGGAGTAGGTGCGCAGGGGCTGCAGCGCTTTTTCGATTTCGGGTTTGGAATGGAGGAAGATGCGCTCGGAGGAAACGTCCTGGGCGGGGGCGCTGTTTGTGCATGCGAGCGTGAAGGCGGCGAGGAAGAGGCCGCGAACAAGCAGCGTGGAAAATCGGATTGGCCGGAGGCGAATCATGGCAGGGGCTCCACCTGGTCGCGGCGGACCCAGCCGCGTTGCCCGTTGGGCGTCTCGATTCCGTACCAGTAGGGAGTAACGATGAGGAGGACGACTTCGGTGTAGGCGGTGAGCGGTTGCAGGGAAGCGGAGCTCTGGAAGGGAGCGGATTTCAGCGGGGCGCCGGGGTCCTTGATGCGGGCTTCGAGTTGGTGTCGGAGGTCGCGAATGCGCTTTTCGAGGTCCTTTGCGGAGGATTGCGCGGCATCGAGGCCGGCGGAGGCTTCGGCGCGATTGCGTTGCTGCAACTGGCGGGCGGTTTCTTCCTGCTCGCGTTTGGCGTGGGCCTCTTCGGCTTCCTGCGCTTGCAGTTGCGCCGCCTGGAGATGCTCCTGAATGGCCTTGAATTCGCTGGATTCCACGGTGCCGTCGGAAGGATGAGCGCTGCGGCGCGCGGTTTGAATGAAAACGGCGTCAATGCGCAGGCGGGTGCGCTGCGGGCTTAGGCTCTGGACGATATAACGCACGGTGATGGTGCCGATATCGCCGCTTTCCTTGAAATGGCGCGGGGCGATGACTTCCGTGCGGACTTTGTAAAAGATTTTTCCCTCGCCTTCCCACTTTCCAAAATAGGAGGAAGAAGCGGCTTCGGCGGCGCCGGTCAGGGTCTTTTCATGCTCGAACTGATAGGTGCCGTGGATGATTTGGTCGCGCACGACGGTTTGGACGGCTTGCAGGACGTCGCTTTCCGGAGCGGTAATTTCGGTGACGAAGCCCGGTCCGTCCGGGCTCTTTTCCTTGGGCGAGGGCCAAGAGATCGCTGGAGCTGCCAGCAAGGAGACGAAGGCAAGAATAGCGATCCCTCCTCTTGAAAAAAACTTCGTGTACCTGGCACAGTTCCTGGCCGTATGTAAGATTTTACCCGTCATGGGCTTCCCGGATGTGTTCATAGCGATTACCAAAGACGCTCAGAGCTACTGCCAGCGGCATCTTACTAGGAAAGAGGGCAAAGCGGAACAGTTGTGGGCAATTCCCAAATGGGAAACAACGCAAAACATAGCGAATTTGCACGCGAATAATTACAGAGTAATGGCTCTGATACTCCCGTGGCAATCAAGAAACTTTACCCACTATTCACATTTTCCTTGCAATCAAATTTGGTCCGACAGTAATATCCCCCCGCTGCTCAGGCCGTGGTTGCCTGAACGATTTTACCGGCACGTTAAGTTTTCCTGATGAATACAGGCGGCTCTTAAAAATGAACTGAAGGCTACAGCGATCGAGACTGCCGGGAATGAAGCACAGCAGCGGAGAATGAAACAGGGATTTGCAGTCAAGGTTACCCACTATAGAGGAGGCGGTATGTTGTTTCGGGCTTCCAAGGAAACAGGAAACAGGCGGGCGGTTCACTCCTCCATCCGCGGCAGCGCGTTTCTGATTGCGGCCATTCTGCTGGGCAGCGTATTGCTACAGCCGAAGGCGGATGCGATACCGGCGTTCGCGCGGAAGTATGGCTTGCCGTGCTCGGCCTGCCATGAGGCGTGGCCCAAGCTGAATAACTTCGGGCAGACGTTCAAGGACAATGGGTATCAACTGGGCAACGACCGCGACGCTCCCATCTGGCAGCAGCCGACGTACTGGCCGGTGGCCATGCGCATTACGCCGCATTGGCACCGGGTGAGCACCGACCACGTGGAAGTCGTGGACCCGAACGATTCCGAGAACACGCTGGTGCAGCGGGTGACGACCCACGGCTTTGATATTGGGGGCCTGGATATCCTGACCGGCGGCACGCTGGCCAAGAACATTTCCTTCATGTTGGTCCCTTCCGTTGAGGGGTCGGGCTCCGGACTGGGATTCGAATCCGCGTTTGTGCGCTTCGACAATCTATTGAAAAGCTCCTGGCTCAACGTCAAAGTGGGCAAATTCGAACTCGACAACATGCTTTCGGAAAAGCGCGTCCTGACCCTTTCCGATGTCGGCGGCGGCTATCAGCTCTATCATTTCATTCCCCCTGGGGAAACGTTCAATGCCTTCGGAATCGGAGACAACCAGCTGGGCATGGAGCTGATGGGCCATTCCAAGAACGATTACACACGGTTCTCCATCGCCATGCTCAGTAGCAACGACGGCAACGTGGGACTGCCCAATGGCCACGGCTATGACGGCTATCTGACGTTCAGCCAGGCCTTCAATGCGGGAAGCCTCGGCCTTCAGCGCGTGGGCGCTTTTGCCTATGTGGGCCGCGCGCCGACGTATTTCCTGGGCGGCACGGATGGGTCCACGCTGGATGGGCTTGGGCAGAAGTCCTTTTATCGCGCCGGCTTCTTCGGGATGTGGTACGTCAACAAATTCGACGTCACCACGATGTATATGCGCGGCGGGGAGAGCGCCTTCCTGGCCAACAATACTCCAGGAAATGTCCCGCTGGACCCGGCGGCCCGCGGAGCGCAGTGGAACGGGATGCTGATCGAGCCTCACTACACCGTGCATCCGCAGTTGATCCTGCTGGGGCGGTATGAATTGATCCGGATGTCACGCCAAGCCATGACCACCAACGCGCCAGATTACGGCGACCTGGACATCTTCACCATCGGCTACCGCTACTACCCGTTCATGACCAGCCGGGCCGGTTTTGCCTTTCACAACGAATATTCCCAGATGCGGCAAAAGGGCACAGGTCCCACCGGACCTCTGGGCCCCATGAATCTCACAACCAACAGCCTCTTTATCGGATTTGATTTTATCTTCTAGGAGTGGAGACGCATGAATACGAAAGTGCCATCGAAGTGGATGTTCCTGCTGAGCGCTCTCGCCATTCTGGCGCTCCCCTCGCTCTCCGCCGCGCAGGAGAGCCACATCGGCAAGCTCACGGGGCATGCCAAACCGGGCAAGGAACTCTACCGGAGGTTCTGCATCGGCTGCCACGGGCCGCGGGGAGACGGGCAGGGCGAGAATGCGCCCTACGTGACGCCGCAGCCGCGTAATTTCGTGGCGGCGACGTTCAAGTGCCGCTCAACGGTGACGGGAACTCTGCCGACAGATGAGGATCTCTTCAACGCCATCACGCGGGGGTTCAACACCACGAACATGCCGTCGTGGGAGCCCTTGACGCCGCAGCAGCGCGCGGACCTGGTCGCCTACATCAAGTCATTCTCCGAGCGCTGGAAGAACGAGAAGCCGGGGACGCCGATCGAGATTCCGGCGGAGACGGCGGTAACCGTGGAGAGCATCAACCACGGCAAGGAACTGTTTCAGAAGCTGGAATGCTGGAAATGCCATGGACCGGAGGGACGGGGAGACGGTCCTGCGGCGTCCACGCTGACCGACAGCAACGACCAGCCGATTCGCCCCTACAATTTCTCGGTGGGGACGCGCTTCAAGTGCGGGACGACCAATCAGGACTTGTATAAGATCTTCATTACCGGAGTGGACGGCACGCCCATGCCGTCGTTCGCCGACGTGATCAAGCCGAGCGAGGCCTGGGACCTGGTGCACTATCTGCGAACGCTGCAGGTGGCGCGCAAGGGCCCGGAAAGCGAACTAATGAAGGCCCAGGGCGGAAGCGTAAAAGTTGCGGACAAATCCGGGAAATAGCAGTACAACCACAATACGGCCCAGGAGGACTAGCCAAAATGAAAGTGAATCAAATCTTGATGTCCGGAATAGCGGTGCTGGCGGCTGCGGCGATGGCGGTAGCGGCGCCGGGCGGCGGGACGGTAAGCGGCAAGGTGACCTACGAAGGCACGCCGGCGAAGCAGAAGCCGATTGATATGTCCAAGGAACCGAGTTGCGCGAAGGCGCATGCGACTCCGATCACCACGGAAGCGGTGGTGACGGGCGCGGGCAATACGCTGGAGAACGTGGTGGTGTACATCTCCGCGGGGGCGCCTGACGGGGCTACCGCGCCGGCGCAAGCCGTGACCATCGCACAAAAAGGGTGCCAGTACGTGCCGCACATGGTGGCGATGCAGGTCAACCAGGAACTAAAGATCGTGAACGAGGACCAGACCTCGCACAACATTCACCCGCTGGCAAAGGCCAACCGCGAGTGGAACAAATCGCAGCCGCCGGGATCGCCGGCTTTTTCGGAAAAGTTCGACAAGGAAGAGTTTATTCCGGTGAAGTGCAACATCCACCCCTGGATGCACAGCACGTTCGCGGTGCTAAAGACCTCGCACTACTCGGTGACCGCGAATAACGGCGCCTTCACACTGCCCAATCTTCCGCCGGGCAAGTACACGATCACGGCGTGGCACGAATCCTACGGGACGCAGACGCAGGACGTGACCATTACCGGCAGTGAAACCAAGACCATCAGCTTTGTTTTCAAGGCCAAGCCGTACTAGTCCGAACAGTCTCTCACGGGACTACGCAGGGGCAAGGAATGTCCGGCAGTCCGTAGAGTACAGGCATGCCCGCAGAGGCGGGCATGCGGAGGCGAGGGGTTATGGGTAAGTTCTTCGCTGTCGTGCTGACGATCATCGCGCTGGTCTCGGCGGTGCCGATCGTAATGCACACGTGGTGGATGCCGCCGGACATTTCGCTGCATGGCCACGCCATCGACGAGCAACTGACGGACACGATGGCCGAGGCGGGCTTCTCGTTTCTTGCGGCGCAACTGCTGCTGGCATTCTTTGTATGGAAGTTCAGCGAGCGCAAGGACAGCGGACCGATCAAATCGCTGCCGGGCGGGGCGAAAGGGCTGGTGATCGCGGCGCTGATTCTGGTCGGCACGGAGATGCTGGCGCTGGGAGTGCTGGGGCAGAAGGCCTGGGCCAGCGTCTATTTCACTCCGGCGTCGCCCAGCGCGCTGCAGGTGCAGGCGCAGGCCGGGCAGTTCGCCTTCTACTTCCGCTATCCCGGCGCGGACGGGAAATTCGGCGCACTGCATCCGGACAAGATTGACGAAGGAAACCAGAACTATTTCGGTCTGGACCCGGCGAACGAGGTGGAAGCGCGGGACGATATCGTGACCGGCGAACTGGCGGTCCCCGCAAACCGGGAGGTGCTGCTGCTGATGCACGCCAAGGACGTGGGCCACTCGTTTTACGTGCGAGAGTTGCGCATCCAGCAGGATTTCGTGCCGGGGCTCGATTTATCGGTGCACTTCACGGCCACCAAAGTGGGGCGGTACGAGATTGTCTGCACGCAGTTGTGCGGGCTGGGGCATTACAACATGAAGGCGTATCTGAACGTGATGTCGCCGGAAGATTTCGATCAGTGGATCAAGCAGAAGGCTTCCGAACAATAATCAGCCAGGACAGGCAGGGTTGCGGTTCAAGCCGCGAAAAAGCCGTCCGGCGTTCTCCAGCGAGGTGAACGTAATGCAAGAAGCATCCGCCGCTCCGCAGGCGCACCATGGCCCACCCGAAGGATTCATCCGCAAGTATGTCTTCAGTCTCGATCACAAGGTGATCGGGAAGCAGTATTATGCGCTGGCGCTGGCGGCCGTATTCATCGGGATGATTCTTTCCTGGCTGATGCGCTATCACCTGATCTATCCCAACGGAAAGATTTTCGGGCTGGAGTTTTTGTCCAAGGTGGGAGCGCCCGGCGGGGTGATGACGCCGGAGTATTACCTCTCGCTGATGACCATGCACGGAACGCTGATGGTGTTCTTCGTGCTGACCAACGCGCCGTTCGCGGCCTTCGGAAACTATTTCCTGCCCATTCAGATTGGCGCGGAGGACATGGCCTTTCCGCGGTTCAATATGATGTCGTTCTGGGTGACGTTGGTGGCTTTTCTGGTGCTGGTGACGGCTTTCTTCATTCCCGACGGCCCGCCGATCTCGGGCTGGACGGCCTATGCGCCGCTGAGCGCGGTGGGCACGGACGCCGGGCCCGGCCTGGGTTGGGGACAGAATCTTTGGGGGCTCTCCATCGCCATCTTCTGCGTAGGGTCGCTGCTGGGGTCGCTGAATTTCATCGCCACGACGCTGGACCTGCGCGCCAAGGGCATGACGCTGATGCGCATGCCGCTGTGCACCTGGGCGTGGTTCATCACCGCGTGCATCAGCCTGCTGGCCTTCGCGGTGCTGTTGCCGGCGTGCCTGTTGCTGATTCTGGACCGCATGGCCGGGACAAGCTTCTTTATTCCCGCGGGGTTGGTGGTGAGCGACCGCTTGCAGGCGCATGCGGGAGGCTCGCCGCTGCTGTGGCAGCACCTGTTCTGGTTCTTCGGGCACCCGGAAGTGTATATCGCGATTCTGCCGTCGATGGGTATCGTCTCGCACATCCTGGTCAACAGCATCCGGCGGCCGCTGCTGAGCGCCAAGGTGATCATCTATTCGATGATATCCATCGGCTTCCTGAGCTACATGGTCTGGGGACATCACATGTTTGTCAGCGGGATGAACCCGTTTTCCTCGCTGATGTTCTCCTTCCCTACCCTGACCATCACGATTCCGGCCACGGTGATGACGCTGATCTGGCTGGGCAGCCTTTACGGAGCGAGAATTCGATTTACCTCCGCCTCGCTTTTTGCCCTGGGCTTCATTTCCATGTTTGTGAGCGGCGGGGTGAGCGGCTTCTTCCTGGCGCAGCCTTCGATTGACATCTATCTGCACGCGACCTATTTCGTGGTGGGGCATTTCCACATGGTGATGGGCGTGGCGTCGATTTTCGGGGTGTTTGCCGGAACGTATTTCTGGTTCCCGAAGATGACCGGGCGGATGATGAGCGAAGGCCTGGGAAAAACGCATTTCTGGATCACGTTTATCGGCACCTACTGCATTTTCATGCCGTTCCATTATCTGGGGCTTGCGGGGAACGTCCGGCGCTACTCGTCGTTCGTGGATGACTTCCTGCTGCCGCTGATGCCCGTGCACCGCTTTATCACCATCGCGGCGCTGATTACCGGGGCGGCGCAGTTTATCTTCCTCTACAACCTGATTCACAGCCGGTTCCGCGGCAAGGCGGCGCCGGTGAATCCGTGGGAAGCGACTTCGCTGGAGTGGACGGTTCCATCGCCCCCGCCGTGGAACAACTTCGGGGACCGGCATCCGGTGGTGTACCACGATCCGCACCAGTACGGAGTCAAAGGTTCGCTGGGCGATTACGTGATGCAGGATTCGCCCGAGAAGATCGAAAACGAGTCTTAACCGGGAGCGGCGGAGCGGAACATGACAAGGGGCGGAAAGGCGGCGGCGATGAACCGGACGAGCGCGGAGGAAGCGGCCAGGAGCGGCATCTGGGTGGGCATCGCGGCTATCACGATGAGCTTCGCGGCGTTCACCAGCGCGATCATCGTCCGCGAGGGCACGGATACTTCCTGGCATCACATGGCCCTGCCGGGAGTGCTCTATCTCAACACGCTGGTGCTGATCGCCAGCAGCATGACGCTGGAGCTGTCGCGGCGGCCGGTGGCCGCGAGAATCAGCCGAAGCCAGACCGCTGGACAGGATGGAGCGCGGAGCGGACTGTTGTGGCTGCTCGTGACGCTGGGGCTGGGGCTGGCGTTTCTATTGGGCCAGTATGAGGCCTGGCGGCAACTCGCTTCGCAGGGGCTGTTTCTGGCGACCAATCCGAGCAGTTCGTTTTTCTACGTGCTGACGGCGGTCCACGGCGTGCATTTGCTGGGGGGACTGGCGGCGCTGGGCTACCTGGCGGGGAAACTGGCGGCGGCCGCGCCGAGACTGCGCCGGTCAACGGTGGAGGCCACGTCCATCTACTGGCACTTCATGGGCGGACTGTGGATTTATCTTCTGCTGGTCATGCGAACGAGGCTATAGAGAAAACGGGAGGAAAGCGCCGTGAGCGAATCGAATCTCAGCACGGGCGGGCACGCAGCTTACCTGGAGGGGTCGCCGTACGCGATTCCATCGAGAAAGCTGACGATGTGGCTGTTCATCATCTCGGACGCGGTGACGTTCGGAGCCATTCTGTTTGCCTACGGCTATGTGCGCACCGCAAGCCCGAACTGGCCTGAACCGTTCAAATTTAATCCCAGCATTTTGAACGTGATGATCATGACGTTCATCCTCATCACCAGCAGCCTGACCATGCTGCTGGCCGTGGATGCTTCCAAAGCGGGCGACAAGCCCAAAACAATGCGCTGGCTGGGCCTGACCATGCTGCTGGGAGCGATTTTCGCGGGATTGCACATCCGCGAGTGGATGGGGCTGATTCATGAAGGCGTGCGGATGTTCCAGAATCCCTGGGGCAGTCCCCTGTTTGGCGCTACGTTCTTCAGCATCACCGGGCTGCACCTGCTGCACGTCATCAGCGGCGTGGTGGCGCTTTCGGTGATCGCCCGCGGGTTCGCCCGTGGCAGGCTTGGCGCGGGCCACGTGGAAAGCGTGGGCTTGTACTGGCACTTTGTCGATGTGGTCTGGATGTTCGTGGTTCCGTTTGTTTATCTGGTGAATATTGCGCGTTAGCACGGGGAAATGAAAAATGAAGGAGCGCTCATGAATACTGCCGGACAATCGAAGAGTCCGTTGAAACGGTACCTCATCATCTATTTTTTCCTTCTGGCCCTGAGCGCCGTGCAGTTTCTGTTTGCCTATCAGCATGCCGAAGGCCCGCAACTCCTGGCGCGCATGCTGGCGGTGGCTTTGATTCAGGCCGCGCTGGCGGTCATGTACTTCATGCATCTTGCCGAGGAGCGCCGCAGTCTTTTCCTGACGCTGATTCCGGCCACGCTCTTTGTGCTGCTGATGATGAATATGTTCTGGTCCGATAGCTTTCGCCTGCTGCATATGCGACCATTTATCAAGTAGCGGGGAGCGGAACCAGCGATGATGCGCACGACAGGACAGCGAATGGGATGGGCAGGGAGAAGTTTGGCCCTGCTCGGGCTGCTGCTGACTCCCGCGCTGGCGCAGGCGCAGAATTGCGCCCTGTGTTATACGCAGGCGGCCGGAGCCGGCGAGCGAGTCATCCAGGCGCTGCGCAGCGGGATATTGGTGCTGGTCTTCCCTCCCATGGCGATTTGCATCGGGATCGCCGTTGCGGCCTACCGCAAGCGCAACCGCTTCAACGAAGACGCCGAGTACGCGCCGCAGGAGCCCGGCGCGCCACAATTGTAATTCCATCAAGAGATTTGTGAAACGCTCGCTGGGATAGAATTCCGGCGGACGCCTTGCGCGAGGCACGGCGTTGCGTGTAGAATCATTTTTGTTGATACGGGCAGGCTGGAGTGGAGCATTGGCGCCACTACTGACACCAGCTTCAAAGGGCAGACGGCATGGTTCTGCAACTCGTTGAAAACAAAGGCTTGGGGACGTAGTTCAGTTGGTTAGAACGCTGCCCTGTCACGGCAGAGGTCGCGGGTTCGAGTCCCGTCGTCCCCGCCATTTCTTGCAAGTGGTTAGCAAGGAATGGCGAAAACAGTCATGGTCCAAGTCAAGAAAATCGAGCCCCCAGAGGGCTCCTTTTTTTTGAGCTTTTTGGTCCCGTCCTGGTCCAAGATTCAAGCCAGCGCCGATTTTTTTGAGCGCCATCTTCACGACTTTGCTCCGCGGCGTTCGCTTTCGCGACATCCCTCGATAAGAACCAGCGAGTGGAGAAGGCGTGGGCAGGCGAGCCCTATGTGTCGCGGCCGAGGAGCAACACGCAGGAGACGGCGCCGGGGCCGCCGAGATTATGGGCCAGGCCGATGCGCGCGTTCTTGACCTGGCGCGGGCCGGCTTGTTCGCGGAGCTGGGTGACGATTTCATAGACCATGCGCACACCGGTGGCGCCGACGGGATGGCCGAAGGATTTCAGGCCGCCGCTGGGATTGACGGGCAGCTTGCCGCCAATCGTGCTGTGCCCTTCTTCGACGAAGCGCGGGCCTTCGCCTGCTTTGCAGAAACCCAGGTCTTCGGTATTGGTCAATTCGGTCCAAGTGAAGCAGTCGTGCACTTCGGCAAAGCTGACCTCTTCGGCGGGATTGCGAATCCCCGCTGCTTTATAGGCCTGTGCGGAAGCCTCCTGCGTGGCGGGAAAGCCCCTGTAGTCGCAGGTGGGATCGAGAAAGGGTTTGCCGGTGCGCACGGCAAGGCCCATGCCCTTCACGGTGATGAGCGGCTTGCCCAGAGCGCGCGCGGTCTCCGCGCTGCAGATGATGGCTGCCGCTGCGCCATCGGTGGTTGGGCAGCAATCGAAAAGCCCAAAGGGATAAGCGATCAAGGGCGCTTTCAGGACCTGCTCTTCGGTCACTTTCATCTGAAAGTGGGCCTTGGGATTGAGCGCTCCCGCGGCGTGATTTTTCACAGCCACTTTAGCGAGCGATTCGCGCTTCACTCCATACGTGTTCATGTAGCGATTCGCAGCCAGAGCGAACATGCCGGGTGCGGTGGCGCCGTATTCGAGGAGCGGGTGGATGCCCTCGCGTTGCAGGCCGCGCACGGGGCGGTCCTTCAGTTTTTCCGCGCCGAGCACCAGCGCCATTTTCACCTGTCCGGAGGCGACGGCCATGACCGCGTTGCGAAACGCGTCGGTGCCGGTGGCGCAATAGTTTTCCACGCGGGTAATGGGGCGCCCGTGAAACCGCAGAGCGTCGGCCAGGGTGATGGTGGCCTTGCCGCCGTTCATGCCGGGAGAAAACGTGCCCAGCCAGGCGGCATCAAGTTCGTCGAGACAGACTCCGGCGTCGGCGCAGGCGGCGGTGGCCGCCTCGACCATCAGGTCGGCCAGATTCTGGTCAAAAAGATCGCCGAACTTGGTGCAGCCAACGCCAATGACGGCGACTTTATCGCGAATCGATGCGTCCATGAAAACCTCCTGTAGCAACACGGCAATGCCAAACACACAAAGTTGAGATCCTTCGGGTCCGGCTTCGCCGGCCCCTCAGGATGACACGCGCATGCGTTTTACCGAACCGGGCGCTAAAAGCGCCTGGGACGGCACTTCCAGTAATAATGATGCAGGCCGCCGCCTTCCTTGAGCCTGCGGATGGTCAATTCGACGGGCAAACCGATTTGAACTTTGTCCGGGTCGCAATCCACGACTTCGCAATAGATGCGCCCGCCGCCGTCGAGGTCCACCACGGCCATGGCGGTGGGCGGAAAGGGCGAAGGGAAAAGCTGGTCCACCGCAAAGGTGAAGACAGCGCCGGTGCGGGCGAGCGGCACTTCCTTGATGGCGTCGGTTTTGTGGCACTTGGGGCAAAGCAGTTGGTGCTGAAGCTGGCGCGTGCCGCAGTGGCCACACTCCACGCCGCGCAGGCGTACGGTCTGGGTCTCTTCCTTGGCGTACCAGATATTGGAAACTTCGAGCGTGTCGTCCTGCTCGCGAAGATAGTCGCGGGATTTCCGCCACTTGGCATAGGAGCGAAATTCGATGGCGGAGGCAAGCTGCTGGGCAAAACCGGCGCGGGGGCGGTAGCCGGCCAGGGCTTCGGTCGCGCGAAGAATCATGGCGCCCGCGCCATCGCCGTGCGCAGCCACGAGGATGTATTCGCCGGGCTTGGCGTTTTCGAGAGCGGCGGCGAGAAGAAGAAGCGGCATGGCCGTCCCGGTCACGCCGAGCTGGTCCCAGGCAGTGTCCTGGACCTGGGCGGGCTGGAAGCCGAACCTCTTCGCTAGCGCAAGATGCGCGCCCTTGTCCGGGGAGGAGAGCACCAGCCGGGAGATTTGCGCGGGTTCGAGTTTGGTCTGCTGCAGGTTCTTGCGAATGGCTGCGGCCATGCTGTGGGCATAGCCGCGTTCGGAAGTAAATTTGGAGGCGAAGCTGGTGACGTAGTCATCGCGGTCGCGGCGCACGGTTTCCAGGAAATCGTCGGAGACGCCGCCGCGCGAGACGATTTCCGCCAGAACGTTCGCGGAGCCGATGGCGATGGCCGCGGCGCCATCTCCGTAGAACTGCTCTTCGTCGCCACCGGCAGGGGCGTTGCGCGTGTCGGCGGCGGCAACGATGACGTTCTCGGAGCGGCCGGCGGCGACGGCATCGGTGGCCGCGCCGAGAGCGAAAAGACCCGCGCGGAGGGAGTTGGCGAAATCGGCAGTGCGAACCTCGGCGGGAAGATCGAGAAAAGCGGCAATCAGGCCGGCGTTGAGGCGCTCGAGAAAGGGGGCAGTGGTGGAGGCGAAATAGAGTCCGCCGGCCGTTTTTCCGGGCAGCGTGGAGAGGCAGTCGGCCGCGGCGGAGGAGGCGAGGGTGAGGGAGTCCTCGTCGAACCGGTGGGCGGCCAGGCGTCCGCCGAGAGAGCGCGTTTCCCAGGCGGAGGCGATGGTGTCCCGCGCGACGCGATAGGCGGGGATGGCTGCGGCGAATGCGGTGATACCGATCATGGGTGAGTCCTCGTTAGAGCGTAAACGATGCCGACTTACTGCTTACTGCCATCCTATCGCAAGGTCTGTGCAACGCATACCGTTGAGATTCTTCGCGCAAAAACCGCGCTCAGAATGACACCCCGCAAGGTGGGGCGCTCACCTCCGAGCCGCGAGCGCCGGCACCGCGCTAGGAAATCAGTTTGCGAAGCATGCCTCCACGGTCAATTTCGCTGCGCAGAAGAAGCAATTCCCCTGGATCGGGAAGGGGCGTTTCCGGAACGGTTGCGGGCACGTGCAATTCGAAACCGGTGTTGGCCAGCACTTCGGAGATGCCGACGCCGGGGTGAACGGACTTCAGGCGCATCCGCAAGGTTTCCGGGTGATAGTCCATTACGGCGAGATTGGTGACCACCAGAGCGGGGCCGATGGAATCGGGAATACCCCACTGGGCGCGGCTTCCCGGGCCAGTGCCGTAGCCAATTCCGGAAACAAAATCAACCTTCTCGACAAATATATTCCTGGTGTGCTGGCGAAAGAAAGCGACCATGCGCCGGGCGCAGGGAGCGAACTCGAGCCCCACCGTGCCGGGGCCGCGAAAGACCGGCTGCTCGTAGGGACCGATGCAGGCGAGATTGAGGTTCCCATAGCAGTCAATCTGAAGTCCGCTGGCGAACATGACGTCGAACTGCCCGGCGAGTTCGAGGTCGAAGAGTTCTTCGAGCGGGATGCGCGCTTCGCAGGCGGCGAGGGCCTGTTCCGTGTTGATGGAGACGGGCAGATAGCGCAGGCGATGGTTGACGGCTGCGGTGCCACCCAGGGTGAAGGTGAGATGGGGGGCGTGGGTCAGCTGGGCGAGGCGGAGCCCGGCGGCAACTTCCCAGCAACCCGTACCGGCGGCGGTGAATTCGCCGTCACGAACGGCGCGGGAGATGACGCTGGCAATCAATTCGGCGCGGGCGATAGGCGAATCGGGAGCGAGCGGCGGAGCGTCGCTGGGAGCGGAATCCTCGGGAGGCAGAGCGGGGAGCGAGCGGAGGTAAGCCGCCTCGGAAACGGAGGAGCCAGCGAAGGAGTCGAAATAGGCGCGGCGCGTGTCGTCGTTCTTCATGGCCGCGGCATAGCGTTTGAATTCGGCGCGGTCCACACCATAGAAGCGGGGGCTGGAAGTGGGGCGAGCGGCACCCAGGAGGGGTACGAGACCGGCCACGAACGCTCCGGGAATGGAAGGCTGGCCGCCGTGGCCGGACAGGGCGGGATACTCCTGAAGCTCGTCGCAGGTGGCGATGACCCGGCGGGAGGCGCGAGAGAGAAGATGATCCATGGTGGGAGCGGGAGCGAGAACCAGATTGCCGAAGGGGTCGCTGATCTGCGCGTGGAGCAGCGTAAAGTCAGGCTTCAGCGCGGGCACGCAGAGGACGTCGCGGTCGGTGAAAGGGTCGCGCGCGGTGCGATAGAGCGGGTTATGGCGGATGCTGTCGGAGGCGGCGAGAGCGAGCGGGAGGGGATAATAGGGCGCGCCGCTAGCAGCGGCTTTCAAGCCGAAGGCCAGGAAGGCTTCGCCCATTTCGACCAGTTCGATTTCGTGTTTTTCCACGGCGCGGCGGAAGGCCGGGGCCAGGCCGAGTTCCTCGAAGGCCACGTAGGGGGTGAAGATGCGGCGGACGCATCCGGCGGCGATGAGCAGGTCGGCCTGAATGCCAGTGACGGCGGCGGTGATGAGAGTAAGATTCCGGGCGTTGCGGCGGATGAGTTCGCGAACCAGGGACATTGGGGCGTTGAAATAGGAGAGGCCGCCGACGGCGATCGTTGCGCCGTCGGGAATGGAGGCGGCGGCTTCGGCGAGAGAAACGATTTTTGTTCTGCGATCCGGCACGATGGTTTTCTCAGCTCTCCTGGCGTATTTCGGGAACGCGGCCTGGCGGGTCTAGTAATCCTTGACCCATCTTCCGTTCTCCACTTTGTAACGGGTGGCGACTTCAATCAAAACACCGTGCGCTTTTTTGGGAGGCACGAAGGTCCACTTGAGCCAGGGCATGTCGTCGGGGCCGGAGACTTCCCTGCTGGTGAGCGGGATGCCGGCCTTGTCGAGGTCCGCGACGGTCTGCTGAATATTGTCGGACGTGAAGGCGAGATGGTGAACGCGCTCGCCGTGTTTTTCCAGGAGTTTGAGGTCGAAGGGATTTTCGCTTTCGAAAAACTGGAGGACCGCGCCACCGGGATTCACGAAGGTGGCCCAGCGCAGCTTGTAGCCCTGCTCGACGCCCTCGCCCCAGACAATCTGTTTGGCCTGCTCGGGGTCCAGGATATTGAGCATTTCCTGATAGTCCTTGATGGTGGCGTCCAGATCGCGGACCAGGAAGGAGACGTGATCGAACTTCATATTCGGCATGATGGCTTTCCCTTTCATTTGGCATTGGCTCCGCGCTTCATCAAGAAGAGCGGAGAAGTTTCCTGCTTCGTGCGGAATGGCGGCGCCTAGCCCACCACGTCAATAAATTCCATGCCGCCGTCAATCTGCAGCACCTGAGCGGTAATAAAGTCGGAGGCGGGCGAAGCGAGAAAGACGATGGAGTTGGCGACGTCCTCGGGAAGGCCAATGCGGCCGAAGGGCATGCGGGCGAGGATCTTGTCGCGGACCTCGGCGGGAATGCCCCGGCCGAGAGCCTCGTTGGTCTCGCGGGCGGCGGTCATGCGCGTGTCAATGATGCCGGGAGCGACGGCGTTGCAGTTGACGAGAAGGGGAGCCAGTTCGCGCGCGGAGGCCTTGGTGAGGCCGATCAGCGCGGCCTTGGCGGCGGCGTAATTGGCATTGCCAACGGCGCCGTGAATGCCGCTGATGGAGGAGACGTTGACGATCTTGCGGTGCACCCGCGCGCCAGAGGCTTTCTCTTTTTTGGCGTCGTCGCGCCAGCGGGAGACGGCGGCCCGGGTGAGATTGAAGCTGCCGCGGACAACCACGTCCATCACCTGCGAAAATTGTTCGTCGGTCATGCGATGCAGCATGGCATCGCGGGTGAGTCCGGCGTTGTTGACGACGATGTCCAGGCGGCCCCAGGCGGAGATGGCGGCTTGGACCAGAGCCGTAGCAACTTCCGGCGAGGTAACGCTGCCAAGGACGGACACAGCCGCGCCTCCGGCGGCATGAACCGCCGCCACGGATTCGGCGGCGGGTTTTGCATCGAGGTCGTTGATGACCACGTTCGCGCCGGCCGCAGCCAGGGCCACGGCCGTGGCGCGGCCGATGCCCCGTCCGGATCCGGTAACGATGGCGACTTTTCCCTGAAGCGGTTTCATGGGGTTGGCGGCCACTGGTCAGTAGCTCTTGGGCAGGCCGAGGCGCTCGCCGATGAAGCTGAGGATCATTTCATCGCTGACCGGGCCAACCTTGTGCAGGCGGATGTCGCGCCAGTAACGCTGCATATCATATTCGCGGCTGTAGCAATAACCGCCGAGAACCTGCATGCCGGAGTCGGTGACTTCGCCGCCGAAATCTGCGGCGACGAGCTTGGCCATATTGGCCTCGATGGCGCAATCGCGGCCGAGGGACTGCAGCCAGGCGGCTTTGTAGGTCATCATGCGAATGAGTTCGACTTTGGTCTTCATCCAGGAGATTTTGTGCTGGATGGCCTGGTACTGCCCGATGGGGCGGCCGAAGGCCTTGCGCTGTTTCGCGTAGGCGAGAGCGTCATCGAAGGCAGCCTGGGCTTCGCCGAGGCAAAGGGCGGCGGTGAGGATGCGCTCGTTATTGAGCATGCCGAGGATCTGATAAAAGCCCTTGTCCTTCACGCCCAGAAGATTTTCGCGCGGAACCTTGACGTTGTCGTAGAAGACTTCGAAAGACTGGGTGGCGCGGATGCCCAGCTTCTCCAGCTTGCGCAGCTTGACGCCGGGGGAGTTCTTGTCCACCAGGAATACGGAAATGCCGTCGGCTTTCTTTTCCACTTTATCGCTGGTGCGGGCCACGACGATGAGATAGTCAGCGACGTTGGCTCCGGTGGTCCAGACTTTCTGGCCGTTGAGGAGGAAATGATCGCCCTTGTCGGCGGCGAATGTCTTCATGGCGCCGAGGACATCGGTGCCTCCATCGGGTTCGGTGAGGGAAAGGGCAAACATGATCTTGCCCTGGGCCAGGGCGGGAAGCAGTTTGCGTTTTTGTTCCTCGCTGCCGCAGAGCTGCAGGGTCTTGGCGCCGAAGCAACTGGACATGAAGAAGGTGAGACCGATGGAACCGCTGCGGCGGGAGAGTTCCTCGACGACAATGGTCATGTCGAGAACATCGCCGCCGGCGCCGCCGTACTCTTCGGAGATGGGAATGCCCAGAAAGCCGCCTTCGGCGAGAGCCTTCCAGACCTTGTGCGGGAATTCCTCTTTCTCGTCCATTTCGCGGGCGTACTCGGGAGGCGCCTCGCGCTCGACGAGGGCGCGGATGTTCTGGCGCAGAAAATCCTTTTCCTTGCCGAGGTCGAAATTCAGATTGCCGAGTTCCACGGCGGGCGCTGCTTCGGTGGGGTTGCTCATGGTTGGTTCTCCTTAATCCTTGGCCAAGCCCTTCATGATCATGCGGACAAAAACGCGCTTGATCTCCCTGGGATCAGTGGTGTCTTCGGCATGAAACCAGCGGTAGATCCAGTTGACCATGCCGAGAAAGCCGTTGACGATGAGCACGGGATCGCCGTCGGTGAATTTGCCCTGGGCCTGGCCGCGGCGAATCAGTTCGACGAAGCGATTGTTGTAGCGGGTCATCAGGGCAACGACCTTGTGCTGGCGTTTGCCGGAGAGCGTATCGAATTCGTGGAGGAAGAGGCCGACGCGGACGCGGTTCTGCATGATGTATTCGACCTGGGCCTCGATGGCGCGCTTCAGCTGGACGACGGGGTCGCCGGCGGGGTCGATATTTTGCGCGATATAGGCATCGCCCTGCTCGATGACGGAGTAGAGGAGCTGATAGAGCAGGTCTTCCTTGGATTTGATGTAGTAGTAGAGCGAGCCCTTGAGCATGCCGACATCGCGGGCGACGTCCTCGATGGTGGTGCCGTGGAAACCCTTGGAGAAAAATATTTTCGCGGCGCTATGGAGAACTTCCTCCATGCGGCTGCCAGATTTGGAACGTGAACGCGGCCCAGCAGTCTTGCTTGCACGAACTGGACGCGCCGTGGAAAGAGCAGGATCAGATTCTCGCCGCAAGGTTGGCCCCCATGGTTACCGCATCAAGAATGGTTCCTGGTTTTTCGCAGTCTCCCACGCGATAGACCGGAACGGGAAAGCCCTCGTCCTCGCAGAAGGACATGCTGTCGTCGGGCCGGTAGCCCAGCGCAATGACCACGCTATCGCAGGGTTCGGCGAATTCCTGTTTTTCCTCGTTGGCGTAAATCACCCGGGCGGATTCAATGCGCAGGACGCGGCATTTGGTGAGCAATTTGACGCCGAATTTCTTGAATTCGTAGTACATCCAGCGGCGGCTGATGGCCTCGATGTTCAGGCCGATGTGGGACATCATCTCGATGATGGCGACCTGATGGCCGCGCTCCATGAGCCATTCGGCGGTTTCGCAGCCGGTACCGCCGCCGCCCACGATGACCACGCGCTTGCCGGCCTGGACGCGTTCGAGGAGAACGTCCTCGGCCACGGCGACGTGGGGCAGCTGCGCGCCGGGAATCGGCGGGACAACCGGGACGCTGCCGGTGGCCAGCACGACGAGTTCGGGCTGGAGGGCCAGCAGGGCGCCGCGGTTGAGTTGTTCTCCCATGCGCACATCGACACCCAGGCTATGCACTTGACGGCTGAGAAAATCGGTAAAAGAGTTTACCTCTTTTTTGGAGGGGGCGGCGGCGGAAAGATGCAGTTTGCCGCCGAGGCGGGTGGCGCGCTCGACGAGCGTAACTCGGTGGCCGCGCAGGCGGGCCACGCGGGCGGCTTCGAGGCCGCCGGGGCCGCCGCCGGCGATGACGACGCGGGCAGGACGCGGGGCGGGCTCGATTTCGAAATCATATTCCCGGCCAAGCCCGGCGTTCACCGTGCATTTCACTTCCATGGCGCGCGAGACGTAGTCCACGCAGGTGTTGCAGGAGATGCACGGGCGAACGTCTTCGGCGCGGCCTTCTTCGGCTTTTTTCGCCCAGTCGGGGTCGGCGATCAGCCCGCGGCCCACGGCGACCATGTCGGCCTTGCCGTCGAGGAGAATTTTTTCCGCCAGGGCCGCGGAGTGAATACGGCCGACGGCGATAACCGGAACGCTGACGGCGCTCTTGATTCGGGCAGCATCATCGGCGAGAAGGCCGGCGGGCATGAACATGGGGGCCATGATGTATTTCAGGGTCTGCCAGTTGCCAGCGGAGACGCTGATGGAGGCCACGCCGAATTCGACGAGTTTCTTCGAGACGTAGGCGGTATCTTCGAGGGTAAGCCCGCCGGGAACATATTCGCTGCCTGAAATGCGGAACTGGATGGGAAAACGATCACCGCAAAGCTGGCGGATGCCCTGGACAATCTCGCGGGAAAAGCGCAGGCGGCGGTCGGGATCGCCGCCGTAGTCGTCCTCGCGGCGGTTGGAAAGCGGAGAGATGAATTCGCAGATGAGATAGCCGTGGGCGCCGTGGATTTCGATGAACTCGAATCCGGCTTTTTGTCCGCGATGCGCGGCGGAGACGAATTCATCGACGACGTAGCGGATGCCATCCCGATCGAGGACGCGGGGAACCGGGCCGCGCTCGGAAATGCCGATGGGGCTGGGAGCGACGGGTTTGCCCAGGGTCGTCTGGCGGCCCATGTGATTGAGCTGCAGGCCGATGGTGCTGCCAAAGGGTTTGACCGCGTCCACGACACGGGCCAAGCCGGGGATGAATTTGTCGTCGAAAAGATTGAGTTCGGGGCCGACACCCAGGACGTCAGGATCCACGATGCAGTTTTCGACGACGATCATGCCCACGCCGCCGGCCGCGCGCTGCTTATAGTAGTTCACCACGCGGTCGGAGACGCTGCCGTCGGGATGGCAATAGCCCATGCCCATGGGGGGCATGACCACGCGATTTTTCACGCGCAGGCCGGCAAACGAAATGGGTTCGAACAGTTTCAATGGCTCTCCGCCGCTACTTTCTCAGCATGCCTTCAATATCAATGCGCTCGCGCAGCGTGCGCAGTTCTTCTTCGGTCGGCCCTGCGGTGACCGGCACATCTTTCGGGATGATCAAATCGAAGCCGGTGTTATCGATGACCTGCTGCACGGTGACGCCCGGGTGGACGCTTTTCAGGCGCATGTGCTTGGTCGTTTCGTCGAAATCCATGATGCACAGAGGGGTCATGCAATAAACGGGGCCGTTGCCGGGAATGCCGAGTTTCTTACGGCCGTCGGCGCCGCCCTGGCCCCAGCCGACAGTGGAGATAAAATCGCACTTGTCGACAAGGATGCGCTTGTCGTGGGACTGCACGAAAAGGTAGTAGCGGTCGACGTAATGGGCCATGGAAAGCGTGCCCACCGCGCCGGGACCGCGAAAATCGAGGTGCTTGTAATCCTTGCCAACGCCGATGAGATTGGAATTGCCGAATTTGTCGATCTGCAGGCCGCCGACGACGAACGTGTCCGAGACGATGCGGGGGTCTTCCTGGAAATCGTCGTGGATGATATAGCCTTCGGCCCATTTGGCTGGGCGGAAGTCGTATACGGTGTAGAAAGGCTCCATGCGGGGCTCTTTGGTGAGGTTGGTGAAGGTCATGACCACGTAGAGGCGCACGTTGGGGCAGCGGGTGAGATGCGCGAGGAGAATGCCGGCGCGCGGGACGTGCAGGCCGGCGCCGACCGCGACGCGTTCGCCGTCGCGAACCTGGCGGGAGACAAAGGTCGCCAGGAGTTCCTTGATGGTGAAATCCTTCGCCAGCGTGGTGGTTCCGGTCAATGGCGCTCCCCTTCTCAGTACTCGTGCAGCGCAATCAAGCGCCGGATGCCAATGGTTTCGAGATAGTCTTCGTGCGTTTTCGGCTTCAGGATGTACTTTTCGAGATAGGCCGCAATGGGTCCGCGGTCGCCCTTCTTGGCCCAGGCGTTGCCAGCGTCCACGTACTCGCGGATGTGCTGGCCATCCTCGATGTAATAGCCCGGCGCGGCAAAGGGGTGCGAGCCGTAGGGTGCGCGCACGACGGCGTCCACGCCGACGAGCGAAGTGGCCAGGGGGTTCTTGCGCACTTCCTCGTTGGGAATGACGCGTTCGACCTGGGCGATGGTTTTTTCCGCGGCACGCCACATGGCGCGGTCGCCGAAGCCGGTACCCACGTGCTGGACGTTGCCGAAGGCATCGGAATGCGCGGCGTAAATAATGGCGAGGTCGGGCTTGATGGCGGGAATGGCCAGCATGGGTTCGCCGCTGACGGGATCGTTGTACTGCTTGATCTCGGGGTTGATCTCCGGAAAGGAGGTGCCGATGCCGGCCTTCCAGGGAGTGGAGGGCAGGCGCTGGGCGGCGGCGCGCAGGGCGCAATAGAACATGCCTTCATCGCATTCGAAAATATCGAGTTCGCCCTTCTGCGCGGCGATGCGGAAGAAGGGAGCCACCGGGCAATAGTGCTCGCCGCCCATATAGGTGGTGACGAGTTTTTTGATACAACCCGCGGCGATGAGCAGGTCGAGATCGAGGCCGCCCGAGGCGGCGCCAACGACGGTGAGATTTTTGATACCGCGGCGGATGATCTGGCGGACGAGAGCCATGGGATGGCTGGAATTGATGAAGCCGCCGATGGCCAGGGTCATGCCGTCGCGGATCAACGCCGCGGCGGCGTGCTCGTCCAGCACCAGGCTTTTGCGTTCGGCAATCATCAGTCGTGCCACGAGTCCTTGAAATCGGGAATGCGCGTGCCCAAATATTTTTCAACGCAGGTCAGTCCGGCGCGAGCGGCGCGGTCCACGCCGATGCCGCGCGAGCGGAAAGTTTCCGAGGCGAAGTACAAGCCGTCCACGCCGGGAGCGGTGTAATCGGGGCGGAAGACGCCGACGAGGCCGGGCTTCTGGAAGACGCCAAAGGCCGGATTGGCCACCAGATGGCGGCGTTTCCAGATGATGTTCTTCTTGGTGAAGAGTTTCGGGTAGAAGGTTTCGAGATCCTTCTCGATGTCCGCAAATTTCTGCTCGTACCATTCCTGCGAGCGGGTGCCCTGAAAGGCGAAGCCGCAGTTATAGAGGTGCGTGCCGGGAGGAGCGACGCTGGGGTCGTAGCCGGTGGCCAGGAAAGCCCAGCCGGGCAAACGGCTGTGCGGAGCGTCGAACCACAGGGCCAGTTCCGTGGGGTGAATGCCGGTGAAGATGGGCTCATGGCAGGCGACGTACATGCCCACCCAGCAGACTTTGTAGGCGTCCTGCGCGAGGGTCTGGATCTGGGTGACGTACCAGTCGGGAAGATCTTTTTGGCGGACGACATTGAGGACGTTCCAGACGGGCAGCGTGGAGATGACCGCGTCGCACTCGATGGTTTCCCAGTTGAAGGCCTCGGTGGCCATGGCCCGTTCGCCGCGCTCGATCATGACCCCCTTGACGCGGCGGTTTTCGATGATGACCCGCTGCACGGTGGTCTCCATCATCACTTCGCCGCCGTGGCGCTTGAGGCCATCGGCTAACTGCTGGAACATGCCGTGCCAGCCGCCCACCGGCCAGCAGGAGTATCCGGCGATGCGCTTGTGCATGTAGTGCATCTTGCGAACGTAGAGATTGTCGCTGGCGGAATGGTCCCACCAGTTTTCGGTGAGACATTCGGCCATGGCCACGTATTCGAAGAGGGCGATGACGCCTTCACTTTTTGTGTGCTTCTCGAGCCAGGCCCGCAGGGGCAAGTGGTCGTACTTGTCGAATTCGCTCCACTCGGTGTCGCAGAGGATTTTGATGACTTTCTTCAGTTCATTTTTGTCAGTGGAGTAGAGCTGCTGAATGGCTTTCCAGCCGCCTTCGTGCCAGATGGGCATGCCCTGGCTGGTGAGGCCGTGTTCGAGCTTGCCGCCGACGTAGTCGATGATCTTGGTGATGCCGAAGCCGTCGTCTTCGAGGAGGTGGCCGCCGAGATTCATGCGGTAGCCTTCGAAGGGCACGGCCATGCCGCGTCCGCCGAGATGCTTGTCGCGGTCAATGACCAAGACCTTCTTGCCTTGTTTGGCAAGCAGCGCTCCCGCGGCCAGACCCGCGGCGCCCGCTCCCAGCACGACTACGTCGTATTTCGCCATGATGAAGGTTCTCTCCTCTATAAGGGCGCTAATCGCGCCGGAAGCCGAGCGTGTACTCGGCGATCAAAGCCTTGTGCAACTGGTTCTGCCCTTCGACAATCTGAAACACCTTGGCGTCGCGGAAATAACGGCTAACGGGATATTCGCCGGAACAGCCGTACGCGCCGTGAATCTGCACGGCGTTGGTAGCCGCCATCATGGCGGTGTCCGAAGCGAACATTTTGGCGATGCTGGCGTCCTTGCGGGCCTGCTTGGCGCCGCTGTCCTTTACCCAGGCCAGGCGATAGGTGAGCATGCGGGCGCTCTCGATGGAGGTAACCATGTCCGTGATCATGGACTGCACCATCTGGAATTTGCCGATGGGCTGGTCGAAGACGATGCGCTGCTGGGCGTACTTCACCGATTCGTCGAGACAGGCCTGCGCGAGACCCAGCGCGCGCGCGGCCACGCCCAGACGGCCATTTTCCACGGCGCACATGGCCACATGCATGCCTTTTCCCTCTTCGCCAACGAGGTTCTTCACGGGAACGCGGCAATCTTCGAGGATGACGTCGCCGGTGGTCAGCGGATTAAAACCCAGCTTGTGTTTGTAGGGCTTGAAGGTCATGCCCGGCGTGTTGCGGTCAATGAGGAAAGCGCAAATGCCCTTGCGGGGATTTTCGCGGTCGAGAGTGGCGAAGGTGAGAACCCATTCGGCGACGTCGAGGAAACTGATCCATGCTTTGGCGCCGTTCAAAACGTAGTGGTCGCCGTCGCGGCGGCAGGTGGTTTCCATGGCGGCCACGTCGGTGCCGGAGTGCGGCTCGGTGACGCCCGTGGCGGCGAAAACTTTTCCCTCGGCGAGGGGCTTGAGGTATTGTTGCTTCTGCTCTTCGCTGCCGAAACGCAGGATGGCCGAACCGGCCAGGCCGCTGGGAAAAGAGAGCGCGCAGGCGACGCAGTGGCAGACGCGGGAAATTTCCTCGAGGATGATGGTCTGTGTGGTGAAATCGATTCCCGCGCCGCCATACTCGGGGGGAACGATGCCGCCCATCCAGCCGAGGGCGGCGGCCTTCTGGATGATGTCCTTGGGAAAGCGGCCGTCGGCGTCGTAGGAGGCCACGTGGGGGGCGATCTCTTTGAGCGCAAATTCCCTGACGGCCTTGCGGATCTGCTGTTGTTCGTCGGTAAAGGAGAAGTCCACGCGCCACCAATTCAAACAACCGTTTGGTAATGCAAAGTCTAACAAACAACCGGCCGGTCGTCAATTTACTCTTGCGGCCCGTCCCGCGGGTCGCCCGGTTTCCTACAACAAGTCAAATCCGGCAATGGCCTGGATGCCCGGGGAGCGCTCGGCGTGCCAGCGCACGCGCACCTTCGCACCGACTTTGAGCTTGCCCGGTTCTTTCGTATGAAACAGATGCGCCAGGCAGGTATCCGCGCCATCGAGCTTGACCAAACCAAAGACGATACGTTCGCCCTCCTGGGGCAACTCGGCCATTCCATGCGGAACCACGGCAAAGGATTCCAGCGTTCCCGTGCCGGGCAGTTCGGTCCAGTCGTCGGCAGGCTTCCAGGAGCGGCCGCAGAAGGAGAGCGGGGGAACGGTCTTGCGGGATTCGCCGCGCACGCCGGAAGCGAAGATCTTGCCATCGCGCAGGCCTTCCAGGAAACGGAGCAGCGCCGGCCCGGGGGTGTAGTGGAAGGGAATTTCAATTTTCTGTTTTACGATCCAGTGCGATTCGCTCATCGATAGGTTCCTCGGACGTTCCTCAATCCAGCAAGCGGAAATGCTTGATGTCCAGCAGCGTTCCTTTGCGCTCGGGGCGGAAGACGGCCTTGACGCGCTTGCCAACGCCGAGTTTTTTCGGGTCGGTCTCCTCGAGAAAATGGTAGAGGGCGGTGGAAGCGCCGTCCAGACGGATAATGGCGAAGCCATAGGGAACGGGGCGCTGCTCGCCGGTCATGGGATCGATGAAGGGGACGTTGACGACGGTGCAGCCGACAATCACGCCTTCGTCGCCCACCTCGACCCATTCGCCGGTCTTGCCGGCGCAGATGCCGCAGACGGGACGAGGAGGAATATAGACGCGCTGGCAGCCGGGGCAGCGCACGCCCCAGATGCGTCCGTTGTCGCGCAGTTCCTGGAAGAAGCGCGTGGCGAACTGCCCGGCAGCATATTGGTATTCGACGCTCAGCAGCCAGGGAACGCGCAAGCCTTCGTCCTTCTTCCCGGCGGGCGGATTCTTGGTCTTCTCGCTCACGTTGTTCCTCGCTACTCGCGTCCCAGAATCAGCGCATCGGTCCAGGCATTGCCGCCGTAGCCGGTGGCCAGAGCCAGCTTTGCGCCCGGCACCTGGCGCTTCCCTGCTTTGCCCATGATTTGCAGGGCGGCTTCGGCAACGCGAATCATGGCGGTGGCGCCGATACAGTTGGTGGCCAGAACGCCGCCGGAAGGATTGACGGGAAGCTGGCCGGACATGGTGGTAACGCCATGGTCGATGAGTTTGCCGGACTGGCCGGGCGCGCAGAAGCCGAGATTTTCGTACATGGCCAGCTCGGCGTAGGTGGCGACTTCGTAGATTTCGGCGACGTCGAGATCCCGGACGGGGTCGGAAATGCCGCAGGCCTTATAGACGCGCTGGGAAGCGGCGCGCTGGCTGCGCATATCGGCGAGGCGGCGGGGGCTGTCGCCCATGTACTGCTGCTCGTGGGCGGTGGCGACGGCCTTGATCCAGGCGGGCTGGGGCGCGAGTTTTTTCGCTTTCGCTTCGGTGGCCAGCACGAGGGCGCAGGCGCCATCGGATTGCGGACAAAAATCGAGACGGCGCACGGGATAGGCGAGGTAGGGAGAAGCCAGGACTTCCTCGACGGTAAGGTTGGGCATCTGGAGATGGGCGTATTCGTTGTTGCAGGCGTTGCGCCGGGACTTGACGGCGATTTTGGCGGCGTGCTCTTCGGTGACGCCGCTTTCGTGGACGTAGGTGGAGGCCATGACGGCGAAATTGCCGATGGCGCCGGCCATCATGGTGCGCTCCCAGAGCGGATCGCCAACGGTGGTAATGGCGGTCTGGGTATGGCCCTCGGACTGTTTCTCGAAGCCGACGGCGAGAATCGTGTCGTAGATTCCGGAAGCGGCGAAGTAGTAGGCGGCGATGGCGGTGCTGGTGCCGACGGTGCCGCCGGTATTGAACTTCATGGCGGGCTTGCCGAGGCCGCCCCAGCCTTCGACGCTCCAGAGTTCGGGCAGCATGAAGCCTTCGAAGGGCTCCATGTTGCCGAGCATGACGGCGTCAATGTCGGACATGCGCAGGCCGGCATCGTCGAGCGCGCGGGTGACGGCTTCGGTGATGAGCTCGCGGAGGTTGATGTCCGTGCGCTTGGCGGTGTGCTTGGTCTGGCCCGTGGCCACGATTCCGACTTTATGAGGCATGATCGCTGGACCTCATGGGCGCTGGGGCGCATCGCCCCGCAAAATGACGACGGTCTGGCTCTGGCCGCAGATGCCGCTCGTGCCGTGGGCCAGGCCGGTGCGCGCGTCTTTCACCTGGCGCTGGCCGGCAGCGGCGGTGAGCTGGAGATGAATTTCCGCCACCCGCGCGAGGCCGGCGACGCAGGTGGGGTTGCCGGTAAGCGCGCCGCCCGAGGGATTTACCGGCAGCTTGCCGCCGAGGTCGAAATCACCAGCGGCCAGGCGGGCTTTCGCGGCGGCGCCGTTGCCAAAGCCGAGCGCGTCGAGATAGAGCAATTCTTCGTGAGCATAGCGCGCCGAGAGTTCCACGACGTGCAGATCATCGAGAGGCTTGCGGATGCCCGCGGCCGCGAAGGCGCGCTCGGCGGCTTGCGCCAGCGCGGCCGATGCGGCGAGTTCGCGATCGGTCCAGTAGGCGTCGGTGGAAGAGCCCATGCCGGCGATCCAGGAGACGGGGCGGCGCGGGGCGCGGGCGCGCTCGGGGCTGCCGAGGAGGATGGCGCAGGCGCCGTCGGTGATGGGCCCGGCGAGAAGATCGCGCAGCGGGGAGACGATTTCCGCGGAAGCGAGAATATGCTCGATGGAAAAATCGCCGCTGCGCCGCGCCAGGGGATTCTTCATGGCATGGCGGTGATTTTTGCGGGAGACCGCGGCAAGATCGGCTTCGGCGGCGCCAGCCACGCTGAGGAAGCGCCGGGCCTGGAGCGCGGCGGCGATGTGCTCGTCGAGACCGAGGGGCCGCTCGACATAGGGATCGAACATGGTCGAGGTGATCTGATGGAACTGGCCTTCGGATTCCTTGCAATGGGCGACGACCAGAGTGAGGTCATAGGCGCCGGCAAGGATGCGCGCCGCGCCATAGAGCAGGGCCTGAATGCCATCGCCGGCGATTTTGGATTCGGAATTTAGATAGCCCCCGGCAACTTCGTTGATGGCCATGCCGGAGATGGTCCTGCCGTCGAAGAAATCCTGCGAGGCGCTGACGATGGACTGAATTTCCCGGAGAGCGACGCCGGTTTCGGCGAGGAGCTGGTCCACGACTTCGTGCACCAGTTCGTTGTAGGTCTGGTGCGGCTTGCCGGCTTCGTAGCGCGTTTGCACCGCGCCGAGAATGGCCACTTGTTCGGGAGCCGGCAAGGTCACTTCCCTGTCCATTTCGGCTTGCGCTTTTCGACGAAAGCGCCGATGCCTTCGCGGGCGTCGGCGCTCAAGACGGCCTTGCGGCAATGCTCGCGCTCGACGCGCATGCCGTCTTCGCGGCCCATGCCGATGGATTTGCGCAGAGCCTGCTTGATCAGGGCGCAAGCCACCGGGGCTTGCCCGGCAAGCTGGCGGGCAAACTCCTGCGCTTCGTCGAGAGTTTTCTCGGGGTCGCAGGCGCGGTGAATCAGGCCGATGCGTTCGGCTTCATCGGCGTCCAGGTGCCGGCCGGTCATCATCAGCTCGATGGCGCGGCCGTGGCCAACGACGCGGGGCAGGCGCTGCGTGCCGCCGCCGCCGGGGATGATGCCGATGTTCACTTCCGGGAGACCGATGCGGGCTTTGCCGCGGGACATGAAGCGAAAATCAAGGGCCAGGGCGAATTCGCAGCCGCCGCCAAGCGCATAGCCCTGAATGACGGCGATGGTGGGCTTGGCGATGTCTTCGAGACGGTTAAAAATGCCGTGCACGCGGGCGATTTTGCGGTCGACCCAGTCATGCTCGAAGCGGTAGGTCTGCATGTCCTTGATGTCCGCGCCGGCGATGAAGATTTTTTGATTTTTGCTGGCGAAGATCACGGCGCGGGTCTGCGCATCGCTGTCCAGTTCATCGCAGAGGGTTTCGAATTCAACGTAGAGCGGCTCTTCGAGAGAGTTGACCGGGGGCTTGTCCAGGAAGACGGTGGTGACGCCCGCGGCGCGTTCCAACTGGAAAAATTTGTAATCGGCCATGCTCGTTGGCTTTCCGGGCGGCGCTCCTTCGGCGGAGCCGCCGCCGTGCGCGGCTAAAACTTAAAAACTTTTGCCGCGGTGTCGTGCAGAAGGGCCTGCTTGGCGTGCGGCTTCAGGCTGAGCTTCTCGATCTGCGAGAGGCTCTCTTCGTGCAGGATGAGCGGATAGTCGGTGCCCCAGACGCACTTGCCGATGCCGCGGCTGTTCAGGAAGTGCAGGACGCTTTTGTCCCAGTATTTGGGGGCGTGGCCGCTCATGCAGATATAGACGTTGGGATGCTTCCAGGCCATGGCAATCAGCTCTTCGCACCAGGGCCAGCCGGTGTGCCCGCCGATGAGATTCAGCTCCGGGAAATAGAGAGCGATATCGTCGAGCAGGATGGGCTTGCCGCAGGCGCTGGGCATGAATTCGGCGGAGTGGCCCACCTGGAAAACCACCGGGACGCCCAGTTCGGCGCATTTGGCGTAGAAGGGAAACCATTCCGGGCCGTTGATGGGAATGCCGAAGCCGAAGGGATGCACATGCGCGCCCTTGAAGCCGTATTCCTTGACGGCCTTTTCGAGCTTGCGCACGCCCTCCATGCGCTCGAAGGGGTTGATGCCCGCCAGGCCCACGATGCGGTCGGGGAATTTTTCGATGAGGCGCGCGATATCTTCGTACTTGAAGTCCGCGCCCATATTATTCTTGCGGTAAAAAGCCTGCTTGAGCGCCGGCACACACACCTTCTGGATGCCCAGGCGGTCCATGTTGGCGACGAACTGCTCGGCGGTGTACCCCTTCATGTTGCCGGTGCGGCCCCATTGGGTGCCCATCATGAAGTGGACTTCTTCGTTGTCGATGAAGAGATGCTGAATGCCCTCCGGGGTGAAGGGATTGCACCAGACGTCAATGGCTCCAGATTTTGTCATGCGCTCTGTCCTTAGTCTTCTTTCTCTTCGGGAATCGATTCCCGCTTCTGTTTCGAAACTTCTTCCACCATTTCGATCAGCACACCGCTGGTTTCCCGCGGATCGACGAAGGCAATCTGGCGGCCGTGCACGCCCTTGCGCGGCTTTTCGTCGAGCAGTTTAACACCGGCGGCCTGCAACTGGCCGATTTCCGCCGCGATCTCCGGAACCTCGAAGGAAAGGTGATGCAACCCTTCGCCCTTCTCGCGCAGGATACGGCCGACCTTGGAGTCCGGTTCGCGCGAACTGAGCAACTCGAGGTGGACGCCGCCGAGTTCGACGACGGCCACATCCGTGCGGGTCTCCTGCAGGAAATCGCGCTCCAGGAGACGCGCGCCAAACAACTGCTGGAACCGGCCGATGGCGCCCTCCAGGTCGTGCACGACAATGGCGATGTGACTCAACTTGCCGAGCATGCCTGCTTCCCCGCCGGAACAGTTTCCACAATCAAACAACCGTTCGTTAGATAGTGATTCTTAGCAAATGACAGGCCCGCTGTCAACTGCCGCGGCCCGCTCATCCCCCGCAAGGCTCCCTTGGCCTGCATCGTCTCCCCTGCCCTGCTGGCGGCGGAGAGAAATTGCCCGGGGACAATTGCGCAAAATGCAAAGAGTGGAACTGCCGCGGATCTTGGGGGCTGGACATGGCCGTCTGGCACTCCCTTGCAGACTTGCGCGAAAGCGCGACCGGGGTCATCCTACCACACAGAAGTTGGGAGTCCGCCGCACCGGGAGCAGGTAAACTGCAGAAACGGCGGCGGCAGGCCCAGGGGCCATTGACAAGGGCCGGGCGGGCGGTTACTCTCCTGTGCGTAATTTCCTCTACCAAACAATTGTTTGGTAAGATGGAGTCCGGCACGGGAGCGCGCTTGGGACCGCGAGCGGCCCGCGGGCGCCCGGCGCAAGAGCCTCACTAGCGAGAACACCGATGCACCTTGTCGTTTGCCTCAAGCAGATCATGGACCCGGAACTTCCCCCGGGAGATTTCCGCGTGGATGCCCAAAAGAAAGAGGCGGTGCGCGGCAGCGCCAATCTGGTCATCAGCGTGTTCGATGAGAATGCCCTGGAAGTGGCGCTGCAATTACGCGACGCGGCGGGCGGGGGAAAGATCACGGCGCTGTGCGTGGGCCCGGAGAGCGCGGTGGATGCGCTGCGCAAGGCGATTTCCATGCGCGCGGACGAGGCCATACGCATTCGCGAAGAGGAGTTCCCTGCCCTGGACGCGTACGGAACGGCGCGGCTGCTGGCCGCGGCCCTGCGCAAGCTGGAGCCGGCGGATCTGGTTTTCTGCGGCCGGGAAGCGGGTGACTGGCATGGCGCCATCGTGGGCGGACTGCTGGCCGGAGAACTGCAGCGTCCGTTCGTGAGCCTGATGGCGGGAGCGCAGCGCGCGGGCGATTTATTTGTCCTGCGGCGGCAGACCGACGAAGGATGGGAAACGGTGGAATGCGCGGGTCCGGCGGTGATCAGCGTGACCAATGACGATGCCAACCAGCCGCGCATCCCCAAGGTCAAAGACAATATGATGGCCTTCCGGCGGCAGATTCCGGCGTGGGGCGCGGCGGAACTGGGTATCAACGCCGCCGAAATCAATGGGCCGAATGCGGCGTTGGAGTTCGCCAGCCTGGGGATCCCCAAGAGCGAGAGGCAATGCCAGGTGATCGGCGGAGAGTCGGTGGAGGAAAAGGCGGCGCGGCTGGCGCAGAAGCTGGCGGATTTGCATGTGCTGTAGAGGAGCGGGCGCTTTGCGGAGCGGCCGGAGCGGTTTCGGGAGAGCGGGATGAAGAACGTCGTAGCGCTATTGATCGCGGCGCCGGGCGGCCTGCGGCGCACGGAAGCGGAAGTATTGAGCGCGGGGCGGCGGCTGGCCGACGGCCTGGGTGGGACGCTGGCGGCGGTGATCCTCGGAGCGGCGGAAACCTCCTGGGACGGGGATGCAGCAGCGTATGGCGCGGATCGTGTGGTGCGCGTGGAGCACGCGGGGCTGGCGGAGTATCAGACGGAAATGATGGTGGAAGCGGCGAGGAGGGCGTGCGCGGCGCTGCAGGCGGAGGTGTGCCTGGCTCCGAGCAGCACGTACGGCCTGGAGATGGCGCCGGTGCTGGCGCAGAAGCTGGGCGCGGCCGTGGTCACCGACGTGATCGCCGCGTCGGGGGAAGCCGGGCAGGTGAAAATCACCAAGCCGGTGTACGGCGGGAAGGCCAATTCGGAGTTGATTGCGCGGAAGGCGCCGCTGGTGCTGGTGATGCGCGCGCGGTCGGTGGCGGTGCTGGAGAGGAAGGCCGGGGCGGCGGCGGAGACGTCGAAGCTGGACGTGCAGCTCGATGCCGGGCTGGCCAAGAGTAGAATCGTGGAGCGCAAACAGGAGGCCAGCGCAGGGGCACGGCTGGAGGATGCGCGCATCATCATCAGCGGCGGGCGCGGCTTGGGCGGGCCGGACGGTTTCAAGCTGCTGGTAGAGTTGGCGGGGCTGCTGGGCGGAACAGTAGGAGCATCGCGCGCGGCGTGCGACCAGGGCTGGGTGCCCGCGTCGTGGCAGATCGGGCAGACGGGGAAGAAAGTTGCGCCGGACTTGTATCTCGCGGTGGGCATTTCCGGCGCCAGCCAGCACTTGGTGGGGATCAGCGGAGCGAAGCACATCGTGGCCGTGAACAAGGATGAGAAGGCGCCGATCTTCGAGACGTCCGAAGCGGGGGTGGTCGAGGATTACCGGACCATGATTCCCGCGCTGATCGAAGCCGTGAAGAAGCACAGGGCCGCTCAAGGAAAATGACTCCGACACGCGAAGTCTATTTCAACATCGAGCACATCTGGGTGATGTATGTGCTCTTCGCCGCCTCTCTGGCCATCTTCGCGCGGGGCTGGTACGGGCTATGGCGGCGCTGGCGCATGGGCCAGCCGGCGGCGCGAACGGGACCGCTGGGGGCGCGGCTGGGGCGCGCGTTGCGGCAGGTTTTTTCGCAGCAGACGCTGCTCAAGCGCTACCGGGCAGCGGGAATTTTTCATGCGCTGTTCTTCTGGGGCTTTGTCGTACTCTTCCTGGCCACCACGGTCGTTTTCATCCACCAAGATCTCGGCATACACATCATGCAGGGCTGGTTTTACCTGATCTTTCAGTCGCTCATAGCGGACCTTTTCGGCGCATTCGCTATCCTGGGCATCCTGATGGCCTTCGGGCATCGCTACATTTACAAGGCGAAGCGGCTCAAACCGGATACGCGAAACGACGCAACGATGCTGGCGGTCATTCTGGTTATTCTGGCAACAGGTTTCATCATCGAAGGGATGCGCATCGAACTGACGCACGACGCCTGGGCCGCGTGGTCGCCGGTGGGGCGCGCGGCGGGCGCGGCGCTGGCCGGCAGGTTGAGCATGGAAGCGATGCGCGGACTGCATCGCGCTGTCTGGTGGTTCCATGCCGTCATGGTTTTTGGATTTATCGCCTGGATGCCCTATTCGAAGCTGCGCCACCTCATCACCAGCCCGGCCAACATCTACCTGCAGAATCTCGGGACCCGGGGAGCGCTGCAGCCGCTGGACCTGGAGAAAGCGGAGAGGCTGGGGGTCAGCCGGCTGGAGCAGTTTACCTGGAAGGATCTTTTCGACCTGGACAGTTGTACGGAATGCGGGCGCTGCGAAGTGAACTGCCCGGCGCACTTGTCCGGGAAGCCGCTTTCGCCGAAGGCGCTGATTTTGGATTTGCAGAAGTACATGCATGGGATGAGCATGGATGCGGCCGGCGCGGCGGCTGACGCCGACGCCCCTTCCCCGCTGGTGGGCCCGATCATTCACGAAGAGACGCTGTGGTCGTGCACGACCTGCCGGGCGTGCATGGAGCAATGCCCGGTGATGATCGAGCAGGTGCCCAAGATCGTGGACATGCGGCGGCACCTGGTGATGGAGCGCGCGGAGTTCCCCGACGATTTGCAAGCCATGGTGCGCAGCCTGGAAGCACGGGCGCATCCCTATCCGGGGGCGCAGGCCTCGCGGACGGACTGGATGGCGGGATTGAAGCTGGCGGATCTGGCGGCGGAGCCGGACGCGGAATTCGAAGTGCTCTTCTGGGTGGGCTGCGCGGGGGCGCTGAACAAACGCAATCAGGAAGTGACCCGGGCCATCGCGCAGGTGTTGACGCGCGCGGGGGTGAAGTTCGCGGTGCTGGGGCGCGAGGAAAAGTGCACGGGAGATCCGGCGCGGCGCATCGGCTACGAATTTCTGTTCCAGCAACTGGCCCGGCAGAATATCCAGACGCTCGACCGCTTCAAGGTGAAGACGGTGGTGGCGGCCTGCCCGCACTGCTTCCACTGCCTGAAGAATGAGTACCCGCAGTTGGGCGGCAACTACACCGTGCTGCACCACAGCGAATTTCTGGAGAAACTCGTCGCCGACGGGCGGCTGAAGCCGGAGGGCGGGGAGCAGCAGGGTACGGTGACCTATCACGACCCCTGCTACCTGGGGCGCTACAACGGCGTGTACGACGCGCCGCGGAATCTGCTTGGCGATGCGCAGGGCGCGCCGCCCGCGGAAGCCGAAATGAACCGCGCGAATGCGCTCTGCTGCGGCGGAGGCGGAGGATTTTCCTTCATGGAGGAAAAATCCGGGACGCGGATGAATCAGAACCGCGCCAGGCAGCTTCTGGCCACCGGCGCGGAAACCATCGGAGTGGCCTGCCCGTTCTGCATGGTCATGCTGGAGGACGGTGTAAAGAGCGTGGCGGGCGAAAAAGCGCTGCGTGTGCTGGATGTGGCCGAAGTGCTGGAGCAGCGGACGCGCGGCTGAAGATTCGTTGCGGTTTGGCCGCGGAAGAACGGAACGGTTTTTCGAAACGATCGCTGGAAACAGGAGCCGGAATGGGCGAGTTCCCTCTCATTGGCCTGGGGCCGGAAGACGACGGGCTGCACGCGGCCACGGGCGATCCGTGGTGGCGCGAGGCGTGGTACTTCGAATTCTTTGATCCCCGATCGAGCGTGCAGTTTCAGGCCTACCAGGGTGTTTTTCCGAACAAAGAAACAAGCGATCTCTGCGCCGCGTTTTTCCACGCCGGGCACCTGATTCATTCCGAGATCAAGATGGATTTTCGCCTGCCGGCCTCTTCGCCCCTGGAAGAGCGGCTGTGCTTCGGGCCCATGCGGATGGAAATCCTGGAGCCGTACACGCGCTGGCGCATCCGCTACGACACCGCCGATGCGCAGGCCGATCTGGAGTTCACGGCGCTGAAGCCGCCCTTCAGCTGGGCCGCGGCGCGCCTGTGGATGGAAACGGCGCAGCCCGCTGAACAGCGCAGCCAGCATTTCGACCAGTTCGGGCGCTACACCGGACGCGTGTGGACGCACAATCAGGAGCACAAGATCAGCGCGCTGGGTTTTCGCGACCGCATGTGGGGTTGGGGCGGGCGGCGGGCCTGGAAGAATTACGCCATCCTGTGGGCGGGCTTCGATCAGGATTTCATCGCCAATGTGGCCATTCAGGAATTCACCGACGGGCGGCTGGCCCTCACCGGATATCTGGACCGCGACGGGCGGCACGAACTGCTGCGGCGCGCCACCGTGGATCTGCATTGGGACGAGCACCGCTGGAAGAGCCTGGGAAGCGTGCGCATCGAAGCCGAGGACATGGCCGGGCGCAGCGTGCAGTTGACCGGGAAGCCGCAGGGAATTCTGGATACGGCGCACCGCTGGCCGCATCGCAGCGACCACATGCTGTTCAGCGTGGGGGAATACCGCTGCGGGGAGCGCGTGGGCCACGGGGTGATGAACTGGGCCTTTGCCACGCTGGCGGGGCGGCCGTCGCGGTTCGATGCCAAGATCGAAGAACCGGCCGGGGGAGGACGTTAGCGGATGACGCAGCCTGCCGCCAAGCAGCCGCCCCTTCGGGACAGCAAGCGGCGCATCGCGCATGCCAACGAGCAACTGCGCGTATACGGCGAATCGGTGCGGCATTTTTTTCGTTCGCAGCAGCGCTCGGCAATGGCTTCGCCGATGTTCAATCTGCCCGGGCGGCTGATTCTGGGAAGTTACTGCTACTACGAGCAGCTCCCCGCCCTATTGGCGGAACTGGAGCGAATGACTTCGGCGCATGCCGCGGGCCAAGGGATGCGGCGGATCGGGGCGCGGCCCAATGCGATTCACTTGCACTCGCTGATGCTCGGATATTTTAACGGGCGGGAGCAGGCGATTTTGCGCGGAACGGCCCGGCCGGACGACGCCAGAGAGATCGCGCACGTTTTGGAATTCTGGGAAACAGCGGCGCGGGCATCGCGCGCCGACGCCCAGCGCCTCCCCGACGAATCGGGTTGGACCATCCCCTCGCTGGCGGCGGAGGAAGCGGAAGCGCTGGCGGGCCAGTTGCAAGGAATCGAGGATCAGGAAGCGCGGAGGAAGCTGCGGCGGATGATGGCCACGCTGGAGTTGTATACGTTCATCCTGAACGGCGAGGCGCGCGTGGGGGTGTTTCATCACGGGCCGTACCGGCTGGCGAATGGGGACGTGCTGGTGGTGAAGGAACTGACCGGCTTCCGCGACGATTATTATCCGTGGCAGCGCAGCCTTGCGCCGCTGCCGGTGGATGGCGTAGTGCGCGCGCGGCGCTACCGCGGACTGCAAGCGCGCATCGTGCTGATGGGCAGCCTGACCACGGAGCCGCGCGACGAGGAACAATCCATCGTGGCCGAACAAGTTTTTGCGCTGGACGGCGGAACATTGCGCCCTCTGCAAGCCGCGGAGAGCGTGGAGCTGGCGGTGCAGGCCGCCGAAGCGCAGATGAAGCTCTACGGCATGGTGATGGAGTGGGACGCGCGCTATCGCGTGGAATACGGCGCGGAGCTGTACGGCAACCTGTTGCGCATTTTCGCGGAACCTTGCGGGCGGCAAGCCGAATTCGGGGCGCGAGTGCGCAAACGGTTTCGGGATTCGGTTGCGCGGCACGCGGAGGATTTGGCGAGCGGGGCGGAACCGCCGCTGATATTGCAGCACATTGCGAAGACCGAGGGACCGATTTATACGCCGCTACGCGGGTAACCAATGAAACGCCTGGGCGACATCACGGCCGCGGAACTGAACGAGAGCATGCGGCTCTTCGGCGAAAGCCAGAAGAGTTTCATGCGCCAGGAGAAGCGCGCCTCGCTGCGCTCGATGCTGTTTGACGTGCCGCGGCGGTCCTCCATCGGCTGGCACTGTTTTTACGAAGAAGGGCCGGGCTTCCTGAGCGAACTCTGCCGCCGCATCTCCCCCGAGGTGATTGGGCAGCGGATGAAGCGCCTGTGTTCGCGTCCGTACTATCTGACGCTTTCCATTGTGATGTGCAGCTATTTCAATGCGCGGCAGCAACTGCTGCTGGACGCGGGGCTGCAGCCGAGGCAGGCGTTTTCCGGCGAGCGGTTGGACGATGCCAGGATCATCGCGGATTTCTGGCGGCGCGCGGCGGCGGCTTATCGCAATGATGGTTTGTGGCTGCCCGCGCAAGGCGGCTACACGCAGGCGATTCTGCCGGAAGAGGGAGTTCGGGAGTTGCGCGGGCAGCTGCGGCCGACCACGAGCGAAGAGCGGCGGGCGCTGCGCCGCCTGGCCGCGACGATGGAGCTTTACTGCTTTATTCTGCACGGCGAGCAGCGCGACGGCATCTTTTCCCACGGTCCTTATGAAGCCGGCGACGGCGCGCAGATCGTGGTGCAGGAGTTCACCGACCTGCAGAACGATTTTCTGCCGTGGGCCGCGACGCAAACCCGCAACCGCTACCCGAATCTGGCGCTGGCGCTGAAGCTGCGCGGGGTGCGCACGCGCTTTGACGTTTTTGGCGGCGTGCTGTTCGACCCGGCGGATATTTTACCGGCCATCGAAGCGGAGGGCGTATTCACCTGCGGCGCGGATGGAGTGCCTCGGGCGGTGCCTTTCGCGGAGATCCCGGAGATTCAGCGCTGCGCCGCGGAAGCGCAGAACGAGCTGTACCAGAAGGCGGCGGAGTGGACGCCGCGATATAAGGCGGAATACGGCGCCTGTCTTTTCGCCAATCACCTGCAAAGCTTTTTCATGCTGCTGCCGGGCGGCGAACAATACCGCGAGCCGATTCGCGCGGCGTTCGAAAAGGCCGCGGGAGGCGTGCTGGACCGCTGGCTGGCGGAGCCCGAGCCACCCTCGATGTGGAAATTCATGGGCACGACGGAAGGCGACTTTTTCTGGCCGGTAGTGGAGACAAAAGCAGCCGGGTCCAAGCGGAAGGCACACGGAGACGGATAGACTCATGGCGACCAAAACCAAGAAGAAGGCAAGCGGCAAGAGCGGAGGAGCGGCGGGCTCTTCCTATTTCTGCGGGATCGACATCGGGGGAACCTTCACCGATTGCGTGGTGCGCGACGAGAAGGGGCGGCTGACGATCGCCAAAGCGCTCTCCACGCCGGACGACTCCTCGCGCGGGTTCTTCGACGCGCTGGGGGTGGCCGCGGGCAAGCTGGGGCTTTCGCTCGAGCAACTCGTCTCGCGCACGGAACTGCTGCTGCACGGGACGACGCTGGGAACGAATGCGCTGCTGGAGCGCAAGGGCGCGCGCGTGGGGCTGATCACCACGTCTGGACATGCCGACGCGCTGATCATGATGCGCTCGGTGGGCCGTTCGGCGGGCTTGCCCATTCAGCAGCTTCTGCATGTATCGCGGCACCGCAAGCCGGATCCGCTGGTGCCCCGGCAGCTGATCCGCGAAGTGAGCGAGCGGGTGGACTGGAGCGGCGAGGTGGTCCTGCGGCTGAACGAGGAGGAGGCGCGGCGGGCCATCCGCGAACTGCTGGTGCAGAAGGTCGAAGCCATCGGCGTGTGCTTCTTGTGGGGCTTTCTGCATCCGGAGCACGAGCTGGCGGTGAAGAAAATGATTCGCGAGGAAGCACCGGAGATCTACGTGACCTGCGGGCACGAGTTGATCAACAAACCGGGCGAATACGAGCGCAGCGCCGCGGTGGCCATCAACTGCTTCATCGGGCCGATCATGTCTCGCTACGTGGGCAAGATCGAGGCGCGCGCCAAGGAGATGGGCTACCGGCGGCGGCTGCTGATCATGCAGTCCTCGGGCGGCGTGGCCACGGCGGCGGAGGTGGCGCACAAGCCTGCGTTCACCATAGGCTCCGGTCCCGCGGGCGGGCTCACGGCCTGCCAGTTCCTGGCCGGGCTCATCGGGCACAAGAACGTGATCGCCTCGGACGTGGGCGGGACCAGCTTCGACGTGGGTCTGATTCACGAAGGCCAGGCGATTACGGGAAGCGAGACGACCCTCAATCAGTACACCTTTCTCGCTCCGCATCTGGACGTGATTTCGATCGGCAGCGGCGGCGGTTCCATCATCTGGGTGGACCCCATGAGCCACACGCTGAAAGTCGGCCCGGAATCCGCCGGCGCGAATCCCGGGCCGGCGTGCTACGGACGCGGCGGCAAGCGGCCCACGGTGACGGATGCGAACCTGCTGCTGGGCTATCTGGACCCCGACTATTTCCTCGGCGGAACGCACAAGCTGGACCGGGAGAAGGCGCAAGAGGCGATGAAGACGGTCGCGGACGAACTGGGCATGAGCCCGCTCGAAGCGGCCAGCGCCTCGGTGCAGATCGTGGAGTTCCAGATGGCCGAGCTGATGCGGCAGATGACCGTGCAGCGCGGCTTTGACCCGCGGGATTTCGTCGTGTACGCCTACGGAGGAGCGGCGGGAGCGCACTGCGCGACGTACACGCGGGAACTCGGCTGCAAACAAGTGGTGGTGCCGCTGGGCTCGACGGCTTCGACCTGGTCGGCACTGGGCGTGCAGTCGGCGGACCTCTTTCATGTCTTCGAAAAAGCAGAACTGTTCGTGGCGCCGTACAACGCCGCGCGCATCAATGAAATCTGCGAGGAGCTGGAAGCGCGGGGGATCGAGCAACTGACCAGGGACGGCCTGCGCCGCGACGAGATGTCGCTCGAACGCTACGCCGAAATGAAATTCCGGCTGCAGATCCATCTAGTGGAAGTGCCCGTGCCGCCGGGCAAACTGACCGCGAAATCGCTGGCTGCGCTCGAACAGGCCTTCGTGGCCAAGTACGAGCGCCTGCACGGCAAGGGCTCGGCCTTCACCAGCGCGGGCGTCGAGATGGGGCTGCTGCGGGTGACCGCGCGCGGGCGCATCCGACGGCCTTCCCTGCTGAAGCGCCCGGCCAGCAGGCAGAATCCGCGCAGCGGGCACCGCGAAGTGTACTGGAGCGGGCTGCGCAAGCGGGTGAAGACGCCGGTGTACGACTGGACCAAGATGGGCGCGGGGACGAAGCTGAAAGGCCCGGCGATCGTGCAGATGCCGGAAACAACCGTGGTGGTACCGCCGGGAACAGCCGGGCACGTGGATGGGTACGGAAATTTTATTCTGACGATCAAGGAAAAGGCATAGGAGACGCCCGATGGCAACCAAAACAGTTTCGTGGGACGGCATCAACTATCCGTACATTCCTCCGCGCGACCTGAAGATCGACCCCAAGCTGCGGCTGCATTCGAAAGCGGACAAGAAGGTGGACGCGGTGACGTACGAGGTGCTGCGCCACGCCATGTGGAACGTCAACCTGGAGCACGGCAACACGATCATGAAGATTTCCGGGTCGCCGATCTGCGCCTATGGACACGACTTCAATCCGTGTTTGCTGGATGAAAAGGGCGACTTCGTGATCTTCGGGCCGTTCCTGCAATATCTTTCTTCGGCGGCCAGCTCCGCGGTGAAATGGACGCTGGAGCACCGCTCGGAGAATCCCGGCATCGAAGACGGAGACATTTTTCTGACTAACGATCCCTGGGTTGGAGCGACGCACCAGTCGGACGTGACGGTAATCGCACCGGTCTTCTGGGAAGGAAAACTGTTCTGCTGGGTGGGCAATACGCTGCACCAATGGGACCTGGGCGGAACGGCGCCGGGCGGGTTCAATCCCATGGCCGCGGACGTTTTCTGGGAGGCGGGGTGCATCCCGCCGATCAAGATCGTGGAAGGAGGAGTTCTGCGCCGGGACCTCGAGGAGGAATATATCCGGCGCTCGCGCATGCCGCAACTCGTGGCGCTGGACCTGCGCGCGGAGATTTCCGGCTGCAACATCGCCCGCGAACGCATCCTAGGGCTGCTGAAACGCTACGGCGCGGGCTCGCTCAAGGGCGTGATGCGCAAGCTGCAGGACGATTCGGAGAAGGCCTTCGTGAAGCGTCTGCGGACGATACCGGACGGGACCTGGCGGGAATCGGCGTGGATTGAACTGGCGCATCCTTCCGACCGGCACATCTACCGCAATTCGCTGACGCTGACCAAGAAGGGCGACAAGCTCATTTTTTCAAACGAGGGCACGGACCCGCAGGCGGGCACGCTGAACTGCACGGCGGTGGCCTGGCGCGGCGCCATCGCTTCCATGATCTGCGCGCAGATGCTCTTCGACCAGATGTTCGTGGTGGAGGGTGCCTACCGGCACATGGAGTTCGAGGCCACGCCGGGAACGATCACCTGCGCGACCTATCCCGCGGCGGTCAGCGCGGCGCCCGCGCTGACTCTGCTGCAGACCATCGCGCTGGCCGGACTGGTCATTTCAAAAATGCTGGCTTGTTCGACGGACGAAACGCTGCGCACCGAAGTGCAGAGCAGCATGGGCTGCGCCATGTATCCCATCGCGGCCTTCAGCGGCACCGATCAGCGCGGCAATCCCTGCACGTCCTTCTTCCTCGATCCGGTGGGCGCGGCGCTGGCCGGGCTTTCCTGGCGCGACGGCGTGGACACGGGCGGCTGGCCGTGGGACCTGCAAAGCACCATGCCCAACGTCGAGGAGCAGGAATGGTTCTACCCGATTCTTTATTTGTGGCGGCGCGAGTTAGCCGATGCCGGCGGCGCGGGGAAGTTCCGTGGCGGCAACCCCGGCGAATTTGCGTTTATCCCGCACAAGACCGACCGGCTCACTTTGTTTACCGCCACGGGCCACGCCGCCGTGCCTCCGCCGGGCCTCTTTGGAGGAATGCCGCCCTCGACCACGCGCTACACCGTGCGCCGCGGCGCCAACGCCCGCCAATTGATGGCCAGCACCGGCAAGTTTCCCGCACGCCTTGCCGATCTCGAAGGCACGAATGAGTATCCCGCGCCCAAATCCTTCAATATTCCGCAGACTCCGGACGACGCCTTCCTCGTGGCCTGGGCCGGAGCGGGCGGTTACGGCGATCCGCTGGAGCGCGCCCCTCAACTGATCGAACACGACCTGCTGCACGGCAACGTGACGAAGGAATGGGTGGAGAAAATCTACGGGGTGGTTTTCGGCGACAAAGGCATGATTGACCGCAAAGCCAGCGAAGCCCGCCGCGCCGAAATCCGCCGGGAACGAATCACCGGGAAATCCAGGCAACTGGCCGCGCTCGCCGCCGGCCAGGACCGGCAAGTCGCCGAGGGGTTGCTGCTGGGCGAAGAGAACGGACGAAGGGTGCTCGCCTGCCGCAAGTGCCGCGGGATTCTCTGCGGCGTAGAGGAGAATTACAAAACATCCTGCGTCACATCGAGCGGACCGGCGACTACCGCCAATCCCCATATTCTCGATCCCCGGCAGTACATCGAGGAGGACGTGGTCTTCCTGCAACACGCCTGCCCAGGATGCGGCCTGCTGCTGCAGACCGAACTGCTGCGGCGCGGCGATGCGCCGATTTGGGATTTGCAGATCGCCTAGAACGGCGCGAACACTGGAAGACGGGAGCCAAACGGCAGATGAACATCGGGCTGACAGTATGCCGCAACGCGCGGCGCTATCCGGAACGGGTGGCGCTCGTGGATGCGAATAACGACCGGAGCATTAAGTGGAAAGACCTGAACTGGCGGGTGAACCGGCTGGCCCACGCGATGACCGCAAAGGGCCTGAAGAAGGGCGAGCGCATCGCCATCTATTCCAAAAACTGCCTGGAATACCTGGAGCTGTTCTACGCCGGGGCCAAGACCGGAATCGTCATCCAACCGCTCAACTGGCGTTTCACGCCGGAGGAAGTGGCCTTCACTCTAAAGGACGGAGCGCCGCGGGGAATTCTGGTGAGCGCGGAATTCGCCAAGGCCTACCGCGATAAAGCCGGGGAACTGCCCTCGATCGAATTCGTCGTGGGACTGGGCGAAGGGCATGGATTCCCGCTCGCATACGAGGAATGGATCGCGGGTCAATCCGAGGCCGAGCCGGAAAGCATCCTGACGGTGGGCGACGATGATCTCTATTTCTTCTGTTACACCGGGGGAACCACCGGAATCGCCAAGGGCGTGATGATCACGCACCGCGGAGCGTTCACCACGATCATGAACATGAGCGTGGCCGAGCGCATTTCCCCGGATGACGTGTACCTGATTTTGGGGCAGATGTTCCATATCGCCGTGCTCCTTCCGCACAGTTATCTGTTTCACGGCGCCCGCGTGATCATCCTGAATTTCGAGCCGCGCAAAACCCTGGAGATTATCCAGCGCGAGCGGGTCACCTCCTTTCTGGGCATCACCACTATGCTCAATTACATGCTGGACGCGCCGGACTTCGCCAAGTACGACACCCGTTCCCTGCGCCTGATCGGCTACGGCGGCGGGCCCATGTCCGTGCCCACGCTGCGCCGGGCCATGGCCGCCTTTCCCAACGCGGGCTTCATTCAATACATGGGCCAGACCGAACTGAGCATCATCTCCGCCGTGCTCTCACCGGAAGACCACCGCCGCGGTCTGGCCGATAAGCCCCACTTGCTACTTTCCTGCGGAAAAGAAGCGCTGCTCTGCGAATGCCGCGTGGTGGATGATGAGGACAACGATGTGCCGCGCGACGGCAAAACCGCCGGAGAGATGATTGTGCGCGGCGAAAACGTCATGAAGGGCTACTGGAATATGCCGGAGCTGACCGCGGAGACGCTGCGCGGCGGCTGGTGCCATACCGGAGACATGGCCACGTGGGACGAGGAGGGCTATTTCTACGTGGTGGACCGCAAGAAGGACATGATCGTCTCGGGCGGAGAGAATATCTATCCGGCGGTGGTGGAGCAGGCCATCTACAAGCATCCGGCCGTTCTGGAATGCGCGGTGATCGGCGTGCCACACGACACCTTCGGAGAAACGGTGCGGGCGGTGGTGGTGCTGCGGCCGGGGGCCAGCGCAACGGCCGAGGAGATCATTGAGAGCTGCCGGCAGAATCTGGCCAGCTACATGAAGCCTACCGGAGTGGATTTTGTGAGCGAACTGCCCAAAGCCCCCACCGGAAAGATTTTGAAGCGCATTTTGCGGGAGAAATACTGGGCCGGGCACACCCGGCGCGTGGGAGGAGCATAACAGATGGAGAAAATCGGACAGGGCACGTTCACATCCGGACGCAGTGGAGGCGGCACCCTCCGTTTGGTGGAAACCGTGCAGGATGTTCTGCGGCTGATGAAGACGGACCTCGCGGAGACGATCCTGTTGACCACCGCGGCCTCCGCGACCGCCGTCATCCCCCTTTTCTCCCGCGTGAAAGGTGTAATCTGTACGGCAGGAGGCGCAACGTCGCACTTGGCCATCGTGGCCCGCGAATTCGATCTGCCCTGCATCATGGGCAGCGAGCTTCCGGGAGTGAAGGAACTCGACGGCAAGCAGATTACGTTCAACGAACAGGGCGAAATATTTCCAGGCTAGCCGGCCGCAAGGCACAGGCACAGGAAGAGATGACCACGCGCACGACACAAACTCAGGTTCTGCTCAATCTCGGCTTTCCCGAGATGGCGGCGAAGTACGCGGAACTGCCCTCGGGCGGCGTGGGGCTGATGCGCGCGGAGTTTCTGGCGCTTTCCATCGGCAAACATCCTCAAAAGATGCTGGATCAGGGCGGCGCAGGACGTTTCATCGACTTTTTCGAGGAAAAGATCGCACAGGTCGCGCAGGCTTTTTTCCCTCGCCCGGTGATCTACCGTTCGCTGGACCTGAAATCAAACGAATACGCGAGCCTGGAAGGGGGCGAGGAATACGAGGAAAAAGAAGAGAATCCCATGCTCGGCCACCGCGGCTGCAGCCGTTACGTCGCGCATCCGGAATCCTTCCGCCTGGAATTGCGCGCGCTGGCCAGGGCCCGCGCGCGCGGCCTCACCAATCTCAAGCTGATGCTGCCCTTCGTGCGCTTCCCCGAAGAACTGGCGCAGTGCCGCGCATGGATCGCCGAAGAAGGACTGCTGGACCAGCCCGGCTTCGAGCTCTGGATGATGGCGGAAGTGCCCTCGACCGTCCTGCTCATCGAGGAATTTCTGCCCTACGTCCACGGAGTTTCCGTCGGTTCCAACGACCTCACCCAGCTCATTCTCGGCATGGACCGCGACAACCGCCGCCTTTCCCCGAAATTCGACGAGCGCCATCCCGCCGTCCTCGCGGCCATGGAGCGCATCGCCCGCGCGGCCCGCGCGCGCAATCTTTCCGTTTCCATCTGCGGCAATGCGCCCTCGCGCTACCCGGAACTGGTCGAACCCCTGCTGCGTTTCGGATTCACCAGCTTCTCCGTCGCCGCGGAATCGTTTGCAAGAACCGTGGAAGCGGTGTCCGCCGCCGAGCAGAAGATCGCTTCGGAAGCGGCGAGCAAGCGCTGAACCATTCATGACCAGAACAAGGAGACCTGCGTGGCCGCACTGAATCCTCAGGACGAATTCATCCACCCGACCGGCACGGACGAATCCTGGCGCGAAGCATTCTATTTCGATTTCTACGACCCCCGGACAAAGCTGGCTGCTTTCGGCTATTCCGGCGTGCACCCCAATCAGGAAACCGGCGACGTCATCTTCGCCCTGTGGCGTGGCGACGTCCTGCTGGCCAAATACACGCGCTGGGACCTGAACATCCCGCGGGAAATCGGCGAAGAGCGCCTCGATTTCGGCCCCCTGGCCTTCCGCCCTATCGATCCCTACAAGAAATGGCGGATGTTTTATGACGATGGTGCGGCGCGCGTGGACCTGACCTTCGAAGCGATTCATCCCGCCTACAATTGGGGACAGTCGCACGGCGCGCTGGCGCAGACCAACAGCCACCATTACGAACAGCAGGGGCGCTACAGCGGCACGATCCGCGTGGGCGGCGAGCGCCACGACGTAACCGGGATGGGCGCGCGCGACCACGCCTGGGGCTGGGGCGCACGCGCCGGCATTCGCCGCTGGGTGTGGGCCTCGGCGCAATTCGGCGAGCGCTTCGCGTGGAATATGTTCCAGGTGACCCTGGCCGACCAGCGCGAGATTCACTACGGCTACGTCTATCGTGGCGGCGAAAACATGCTCCTGCGGCGCTCGCACGCGCAACTGAACTATGCGGAGATGGGCAAGGCGCCGGAGAGCGGGACGTTCTCGTTGGAAGCGGTCAACGGCGACAAAGTGGAAGCATCCTGCCGCATGCTGAACGCCTTCAACACCTCGCACCAGGAGCGCAACAAGACCGGTTATCACTATTTCTGCCACTCCGAATTCCAGTGCGAAGGGCAGACCGGGTACGGGCAGACCAACGTGCACTGGCGGCTGGAAGCCGACCGGCCAAAGGATTGGGGCGTTTTTACAGGGAAATAAGATCGGAACTCGTCAGGACGGTTCCGCTTTTTCGAATTCACGAAGGATGCGGTCGCGCATCACGTATTTCTGAATCTTTCCGCTTCCGGTCATTTCGAATTCGGCGACGATGCGCACGTGGCGGGGAACCTTGAACCCGGCAATGCGCGGTTTGCAATAGTCGATTAATTCCGCTTCCGTCAGCGACGCTCCCGCCTTCAACTGCACAAACGCCAGCGGCACCTCGCGCAGGCGCTCATCCGGCACGCCCACCACCGCCGCCGCGCGCACCGCCGGATGCCCGCACAGGAAATTTTCCACTTCCACCGCCGACACGTTTTCACCGCCCACCCGCAGCATATCCTTCAGCCGGCCTTTCCAGATGAGGTAGCCGTCCGCATCAATGCGCCCGAGGTCGCCCGTGTGCAGCCAGCCTTCTTCGTCAGTCGCCGCCGCGGTTTCCTCCGGCTTCTTGTAGTAGCCCTTCATCACGTTCCAGCCGCGCACGCAGATCTCCCCGGATTCCCCGCGCCGCAGCGTGGCCCCGCTCGCCGGTTCGATGATTTTCACTTCGACGCCCGGCTCCGGCCGCCCCATGGTGCTGACCCGCTTTTCCTGCGGGTCGCGCCAGTCCGCAATGCACACGTTCGGGCTGCCCTCGGAGAGGCCGTAGAGCGGGCACAGATGGCGGATGCCGATCTCCTCAACGACCATGCGCAAGACCGCCGGCGTGCCCGCCGACCATCCCTTCGAAAGGCTGGCGCGGGAATGCTTTTCGAAGGCTTCGTGATTTCGCAAGGCGATAAACATGGATTCGAGCCCGATATACGTGGTGATCCGCTCGGCTTCCAGCAGCCGTATGGTCTCTCCGGCATCGAACGTGGCGGAGGTGTAGAGCGTGTAGCCGCGAGTCACCGCGCCGAGCAGCGCACAGACCGAGCCGCCCACATGAAACATGGGCATGGCGGAAAGCACGCGGTCCTCCGCGCCGATATTGGCCCGTTCCGCCATCTGGTAGGCGTTACGCAGCACCTGCCCGTGCGAAAGCATGACCGCCTTCGGAAAGGCCGTCGTTCCCGAGGTGTACTGCAGGATGACCACGTCTTCCGGCTGCACCGAGGTTTCCATGCGCTCCAGGTCTTCCCGTCTTCCCGTAGATGCGCCGATGCGCAGCACTTCTTCATACGCGACAAACTCATCCGGCGCGCTGCCGGCCACGATAATTTTCTTCAAACACGGAAACGCGCCGCTGGCGACGCTTCCTTTTTTTGCCTGCGCCGCTTCCGGACACACCTCCCGGAGCATCGCCAGAAAATCAATCTGTAGGAATTCGCGCGGCAGAAGCAGCGCCGACGCATCCGACTGGCGCAGCACGTATTCGAATTCGTGCGTTTTATAACGGGTGTTGATAAAGACCAGCGATCCGCCCAGCGCCGCAACCGCCATCTCCGCGACCACACTCTCCAGGGTGTTCGGCAGCCAAACGGCAAGCCGATCGCCCGGGCCAAAACCAAGCTGCTTCAGCCCGAGCGCAAATCGCTCCACTTCCTCGAGAAATTGCGCGGCGGTGGCCCGCCGTTCGGGGAACACCAGCAGCTCTTTGTCTCCCCATTGAGCCGCGCAACGCCGCAGCGCCCGGGGAAGAGTTTCGCGGCCCCAGGCGGCGCCGAGAGGAGACTCCCTTTCGTCGCCGCAAATGTGAGACAGCTCTGCCGGTGCGATGAATTGAGCGGAATTACCGGTGTTTTGCGAGTTCACGCCTGGGACCCTATTGGGGCAGCTCTCCCACCATTTCGAGAACCTTCTTGGCGTCGTAAAAAATACGCAGTTCCTGGATTTCGGCGCCGCTGGTGCGAAAAAGATCGACGGCATCGAAAACCACCGGGCGTCCCGTAAGCGTCTTTCCTTCGAAATGAATCTCCGCCGCCACGCCTCCCTGCCCATCGGCGAAATAGCGTGTCACCTTGTCGAATCGCTCGGGATAAAACTGCAATACCCCGGCGTAAAACTCGCGTATCGCCTTGCGACCCTGGATGGGCTCCTGCTGGGGAAACTCGAGCCGCGCTTTTTCCGCGAACACAAGGGCAAGCTCATCCAAGCGCGTCTCGTTTACCGCGGAAAAGTACGCCTTGGCAACAGCTATGGGATCTTGCGCAGTCATCGAAACTTTCTCCTCTCTCTTATTGGCAACTGAATCCGCCGTCCGCCACCAGCGCGTGACCGGTTACGAAGCTCGACTCGTCGCAGGCGAGGAACAAGGCGCAATTGGCAATTTCTTCCGCGGTTCCCACTCTTTTCAGCAGCGTGAAACTCGCGTACAGCTTGCGAATCTCCTCCGGCGCGCCGTGCCCCTTCAGGCGGTCGCACGCCCTGTCCAGCAAGGGGGTCTGCACCGCCGCCGGACAGATGCAATTCACGCGAATGTTGTTATCCGCATAATCCGCCGCCATGCTTCGCGTCAGTTGAATCACTCCTGCCTTCGATGCCCCATAGGCGGAAAACTCCTTCACCGCGACAAGCCCTCCCACCGAGGACATATTCACGACGGTGCCGCCTCCGGATTTGATGATTTCCGGGATGGCAAAACGGCTCACGCGAAACACGCCGTTGAGATTCACAGCAATCTGCCGTTCCCAGTCTTCGTCCGTCGCCGTGGTGACCGAACCGGTCGTCTCGATGCCCGCGTTATTCACCAGAATATCGAGCCCGCCCAGCGCGGCCACGGATTCCGCGACGGCCTTCTTCGCGCTCTCCGTCATGGCCACATCGCAGGCCACGCCGCAGGCGCGATGACCCTTGGCGGCCAGTTCCGCAGCCAGCGCCTTTGCGGCCGTTTCATTCAGGTCGCAGATCGCCATCGCGGCGCCCTCCGACGCAAATTTCTCCGCAATCGCGCGTCCAATGCCCGACGCGCCTCCCGTCACTATTGCCCGCTTGCCCTTAAGTCTCATTTCAATGTCTTCCTTCCTCGCGCACTGCGTCTTGCTATTTCAGCCGCGAACACGGCCGCTTCACGGATGGATGCGGAAGCCGCCGTCCACCAGCAAGTCCGTTCCCGTAATAAAACTGGCTTCATCACTCGCCAGAAACAGAATCGCGTTGGCAATCTCGCGAGGCTCGGCCGGCCGCTGGATGAACTGCCCGGCGCAATAGGCCCTGGCCACCGCTTCCCAATCGCCTCCCGGCCCGGCCACTTCCTTGCACGCGTGAACCAGCAGCGGCGTGTTCACCACTCCGGGATTCACGGAGTTGCAGCGGATGTTGCTCGCGGCGAAGTCGGCGACGATGTTTCGCGTGATCTGCACCACGCCGCCCTTCGAGGCGCCGTAGGCGGCCAGATTCGAATAGCCCAGATAGCCGGCGATGGAACCGGTGTTAACAATCGCGCCGCCGCCGCACTTGATCATTTCCGGAATGGCGTATTTGCTCATGCGCTGGATGCTGGTGAGGTTGACGGCAATCTGCCGCTCCCAATCCTCATCGCTGATGCTTACCACCGTGCCCTTCACGTCGATTCCCGCGTTATTGATCAGGATGTCCAGGCCGCCGAGAAACGCAACCGCTTCCACGACCATGCGCTGCGCGTCCGCCGTTTTCGATACGTCGCCGGATGCCGCTCTGATCTTATGGCCGGCCGCGCCGAGCCGCTTGGCCACCGCGCCCGCGCCTTCCGCGTTGATGTCCGCGGCCACCACCGCCGCCCCTTCTTCGACGAATCTTTCCACCGTAGCCAGCCCGATTCCGGAAGCCGCTCCGGTGACCAGCGCCCTTTTTCCCTTGAGCCTCATTGCTCCCTTCCCTCCCGGCCAACCGATGAATCCGCGAACAGTTGCCGCTAACTGCCCGTGACTCCTGCTGCGTCCAGCAAGTCCTTCACGCGGTCCATGCCCTGAAAGGACGATTTGGCGCGAGCGGGGTCGGCGAAGGCGGTGATGTTCCACAGCACGATGTGCTGCAGTCCCGCCTCGCCCAGATCGCGAATCTGCTGCGCTACGTCTTCCGGCGTTCCATTCAGAGTGTAGTACTCGGTCACTTCCCGGGGCACGCGATTCATGATTTTTTCCGCTTCGGCCCGCCCGACGCGCGAGGGAATGTAATCGTGGAAGCCGGAAGAGTCCTTACCGAAAGGCGGCTCGGCGCCAAATCGCTCGAACAATTCGGCGGGGAGCAGCAGACACAATCCCTTCACCAGAATGTGATCCAAAAGCTGCCGCACCACGTTACGGTCCTCATCCACCACCACGTAGGCCAGCATGCCCGCTTCAAAGGCCCCCGGGTCGCGGCCCGCGGCCCGCGCCGCCGCGTGAATCACGTTCAGCTTGGCGCGATATTCCGCCGGAGTCATGCGCGTGGGCAGCCAGCCGTCGGCCAGTTGCCCGGTGATGCCCAGCGCGCGCGGCCCGTGCGAGGCGATCCAGATGGGCGGAGTCTTGCCCTCAAAGGGTTCTAGGCCCAGCACGGCGTCTTTCAGCTTCCAGAACTGTCCGTCGTAGCTCACCGGTTCGCTGCGCGAGGCCCACAGCTTGCGGATAATCTTCAGCCCTTCCTCCAGTTTGGAAACTGGTTTCTCGAAAGAGAGTCCGTACGGTGTGACGTTGCAGGCTTCCCCGGCGCCCAAACCCAGGATGAAGCGGCCACGGGTGATGTGGTCCAGGGTCAGCGCGGACTGCGCCAGCATCGCCGGATTCCGCCGCACGATGTCGGTCACGCCCGTGCCCATGCGAATCTTCTGCGTATGCGACCCCGCGGCGGCGATGGCCGGCACGGGATCGAGATAGACGTCGGCGCTCTTCTGGAAAATGGCCAGCGGGGTGATGTCCGGCGTCCAGATCGAGCGCGGATGCCAGCCCATCAAGTGGCACGGCCACCACGCCGAGTCATAGCCGCGCGCTTCGGCCCGCTGGGCCTGCTGAATTACTTTGTCAAACGGCGGCATGATCCCGCCGGGCACTCCCAGACGAATCTTCATCGTTTGCCTTTATCCCTTAAACTTTTGTCGCCGAGCCGCGAAATTCAATCTTGCGCATGGACTTGGGGTCCACCACGTCGCGCAGCAGGCGCAAGTATTCCGAATCCGGCCCGGGTGTTTCCGGAACGCTCGCGGGCATCACCAATTCGAACGCGGTCTGCTCCTGCACCTGTTTCGCGGTGACGCCGCGGTGCACGCTCACCAGGCGCATGCGCTTCGAATCCGGCTCGAAGTCCATCACGCACAGGTCGGTAATGACCAGTTGCGGGCCGTTGCGCAATCCCAGCTTGGCGCGCGAATCGCCTCCATCCAGCCAGCCGACGCAGGCGCGAAAGTCCACCTTCTTCACGAACGTCCGCGGATTGTGCGTGGTGGACCAGATGAACACGCGCTTATCGAGCGATCCCATGTCCCCCATCCCCGCCGAACCGGGCAGGCGCACCTTGGGCTTGTGATAGTCGCTGCCAATGATGCTGTTGTTGATGTTGCCGTACTGGTCAATCTGCGCCCCGCGAATGCAGAACGTCTCCAGCGTGCCGCGGTGCACGTACGACCACATGTCCTCGTACTGCGGCAAGTACATCACGCAGTTCTTCCACATCGTGGGGTCGAGGGTGTTGCCGATCACCGCGCCGGGCTGCGCATCCACCCCCACGGCGCCGGCAACCCAGGTCAGGCCGTGAGCGTGCGTCGCACGGGCCAGCAAAACGGCGGAAACGGGAATGAACGACACGGTTCCGTTCAAAATAATATCTTCGCTCGTGAACGCCTTGGCCAGCGTGCAGACCATCAATTCGTCGATCGTGTATTCCTTCGCGGTTCCCATGGCCTAGTCCCATCTCTCCAGACTCTTCAGCGCCGCCGGTCCGCCCAGCTTCGCGAGATACTCGTCGTGCGTCTTCAGCCCATACACAAATTCATCCAGGAAGACCCTCGTGCCTTCCGGCGTGCGCGATTCGTCCGCGTAACGCTGAAAGACGGCGCGGTCGAAGTTGTAGCGCGGGAAGAGCGAGCAGGGATGAGCTCCGTAGGGCAGATGCACCAGGGCGTCCACCTTGAAATAGGGAATGCCGGTGCGCTCCGGCGTGCGACGGATCTCCTCGTTTTCGACAATTTCCTCCACGCTCACGATCACTTTCTTCGCCGCCCGCGGAAAGACGTCCACGTCCGTCCAGATGGGCTTGGGGAAAAACTGGATGTTGCCGAAGCTGTCGGCGCGGTGCGCGTGCAGGATGGCCACGTCCGGCTCCAGCGCCCGGCAGGCCACCACCGGCTTGCCGGTAAACGGGCATTCGATGACTTTGGTCGTCTCCGGATGCAGGCCCAGGATGTCGCTGCCCAGCCCCGAGCGGGTCACGCCAAAGGGCAAGCCCATGGCGCCCGCGCCGAGACGGGTCAGAATCGTGTGTTCCGTATACTCTTCGACCTCGAGTTGCTGCGCTTCGGCGGCGCGGCGGAAATTATTGGCCATGCCGAATTCATCCAGATTGATGATGATGGCCATCACCTTGCGCACGCATCCCGCGGCGATCATCCAGTCGAGGCCGATGCCCCCGACCACCATGGCCACCTGCAGGTCGCGCCGGCCCGCGCGGATCAATTCGCGCACCAGCCCGAGCGGGCTCATCTGCGTGCCCATGCCCTGCATGGCAATCGTGTCGCCGTCGCGCACCATCGCGGCGGCCTGCTGCAAACTCACCAGCTTGTCTTCTTTTTTCGCGGTCATTCGTTCCGTCTCATCCCTTGGTTTTTCCGCCGGGCGCCGCGGGATCCTCTTCGCGGAACACCTGGCAGGAATTTTTCAGCACCGGGAACCATAGCTCCCGGTTTTCGAATTCGGTCTTCTTGGGATCGTCATGCAATCCCGAACGCCGCCCGATCAGAATCGTGGCCGTAAAGCCCACCGCGGCCTGGAAAATTTCCACCAGGTGAACGCATCCCTGCGTTTTTCCCAGCAGGTCCACGATGCGCCGGTTGATGCCCCGCCCGATGATCTCTCCCTCGAGTTTTTTCACGACGCCCAGCGCTTTCAGGCACAACGTGTCGTACGGCCGCTTGGCCATCACCGCCACGGCCTGCTCGATGCTCCCGCTGACCACGTCCACAATCATCTCCGCCTGAAAGCTGTGTTCGATGTCCTGCAGCGACGCCAGAACGTGAATCGTTTTCCCGCCGTGGTCCACCAGCTTCACGCTGATCGTGCGTTCATACACGCGGGGCGCCTCACCGTTCCCTGCGGCTCCCAGCAGCAGCCCTGGCCCGGTTTTCTCGGCTTCTCCCATTTGGCGCCTCCTCAGCCCTGCCTCCCACCGTCCACCCGCAGCACCTGTCCGGTGATGAAGGCGGCCGCATCGGAAATCAGATACGCCACCGCTTTGGCAATCTCTTCCGGTTCGGCCGCCCGCCCCAGCGGAGTTGCCGCCTGCGCCTGATTCCGGTGCGCTTCGTCGGAATAGGCTTCCAGCATGGGCGTTCGAACCGACCCCGGGGCCACGGCATTCACGCGGATCTTTTCCGGCCCCAGCATCCGCGCCAGCCCCACCGTAAACGTCTCCACAGCGCCTTTGGCTGCGGCATACGGCAGCGTCATGCGCGTGCCGCCGAGCCGCGCCCCGATCGAGCTAATATTGACGATCGCGCCGCCGCCGCGGCTTTGCAGCAGCGGAATCGCCGCCTGCGAGCAAAGAAACACGCTGTTCAGGTTGACCGCCAGCACGCGCTCAAACTGCTCCGCTGTCCACTCCGCGAACTGCTTGCGGAAGAGCGGATCTCCCGCGTTATTCACCAGCGCGTCCAGGCCGCCTTCTTTCTCTTGCACCGCGCGAAACATCCCGTGCACCGCCGCTCCGTCGCTCACATCCGCCCGGTGGATCCAGGCCTTGCCACCGGCTTGCTCAATCAGCCGCGCCGACTCCTTCGCGCCCTCCTCATTGCGCAGAAAATTGACGATGATCGTGAATCCCCTGCCGCCCAGGGCCACGCCAATGGCCCGTCCGATGCCGGAGCTTGCACCGGTCACGAGCGCTATGCGGTTTCGTTTCTCCTCTTTCAATTCGCGTGACGCGCCTAATCTTCGCAGCGGTACAAAATATGAAACGCGTTGTTAAAACGCTGAAACCCGGTGACCAGTGCGAAATACGTCCCCAATTCAATCAGGTCGGCCTCGCTGAAGTGCTTGCGAAACTCGGCCATGGTCGCGTCGTCAATCATTCCCTTGCGCTCCTGCGCCATGCATTCCGCGAAGGTCAGAATCGCCTTCTCCCGCTCCGTGAACGCGTCGGACTCCCTGAAATTGTCGATCTCCAGAACTTTCCGTTCCGGAATGTTGGCTCGCTTGGCCCAAGCGAGATTCGCTTCCTTTCAATAATGACAGTTGTTGAGCCGGGCCAGCCGCAGCCGCGCCAGTTCCTTGGACTCCGATTCGACATTCCCGCCCAGCAGCGACCCGTAAAACTCGTAAAACTTCTTGAACACCTGGGGATTGTTGGCCATCACCCGCGCGTACACCGTGTCCCCGATCCATTGATCGAACGTCTCGGTGAGCTGCCGGATATCCTCCGGCATTTTCGCGGGGTCCACGAGCTTGAGTTGCGGCATCTGTCCCTCCGGTGCGGCTACTTCTTTCCCTTCTTCGTCTTCTTCGTAAATTCCGGCATCACTTCCTTGCCGAACATTTTCAGCGACTGCAGCACCTTCGCATTCGGGGGCCCGCCCGGCAGCCGGAATCGCAGCACGATCTCGTCCGCGTCGAATTCCTTGCCGTACATCTCCACCTGCCGGATGCAATCCTCCGGCGTCCCGCAGACGAAATGCTTGGCCGCCCGCGCCGTCGTGAAATCGGACTCCTTCTGGAATTCCGGATGGTGCGTCAGAATGCCCCAGCGGTAATAGAACAGCCACTCCTCCACCGCCAGCTTCAGGAACGTCTCTTCGGCCTGCTTGCGCGTCGGCGCCACCCAGGCGTCGCGCATCAGCACCACCTTGGACTTATTCCCGTGCTCTTTGGCGCTGTCGCGATACAGTTTCACCTGCCCGTGCCACACCTTGGGGTCCAGCGGAAACGGATCGCTGCACCACGCATCTCCCAGCCGCCCCGCCCGCGCAATCGTCTTGGGAAACATTCCCCCAACCCAAATCTCCGGCCGCGGCTTCTGGTACAGCCCCGGCACCAGCTGCACATCCGTGTACTGGTAATATTTCCCGTTGTAGGAGAACTTCTTCCCTTCCCAGGCCTTCATCAGCACGTCGAAACCTTCTTCGAACCGCGCCCCGCGCTCGTTGAACGGCACGTTGAACATCTGGTTGTAGCCGGTGTGGTAGCCGGAAGCCACGCCCAGGATCACCCGCCCGCGCGAAAGGTTGTCGATCATCGCGAACTGCTCGGCAATGTGCATGGGGTTATACAGCGGCAGGATCAGGATGTAGGTGCCCAGACGAATGCGCGTGGTGCGCGCCGCCAGCGCCGAAAGCAGCACCACCGAGCCGGGAAAGAGGCACTCCGTGCGCATGTGCCGTTCAGGAACTTGCAGCGAATCGAATCCCGCCGCTTCCGCCAGTTCCGCCTCGCGGAACAGCTGGTCGGAAAAATCGGCGACTTCCTTCGACGACGGATAGGACCGGTCGTACGGCCCGCCATGCGTATCCAACAGGTAGTGAAGTTTCATCGGCTCGCTCGCTTCGCACTGGCTTATTGGAATTTCGGGAACACTTTTTCGCCGAACATCCGGATGCACTTCATGGTTTCCTCATGCCCGGGTCCGGTCGGGTAGCGCAAATACAAAATCATGTGCTCGCAGCGGGTTTCGTCGCGGTACCGCGCGATTTCGTCGATCACCTGCGAAGGATTGCCGGCGATCAGCCGGTTCGGCGCCACGCGGTCGAACGTCCATTCCGCGTCCGTAATGGTGCGCACCCACGGCTCCCATTCGGTATTGAACCGCCCCGATTCGAAAAAACCCAGATTCTTGTAGAAGAGATGCATGGCCCGCACGTGCGGCCAGAAAACATTCTCCACCTCGTGCTTCGTCTCCGCCACCCACGCCGTGCGCAGCAGCGCCGTCTCCACCGCCGGATTCTTGTGCTCCGCCGAGGACTGCCGGTAAATATCGCCCCACGACTTCATCACGTTGATGTGATGCAGCGGATCGGTCACCCAGCCGCAGCCCAGTTTACCCGCGCGCTTCAGCGCGCCTTCGCTCATCGCCCCGATCCACAGCGGTGGTCCATTCTTCTGCACCGGCCGCGGCGTGATGGTCACGTTTTCCAAATTGTAGTATTTGCCGGCAAAACTCCAGTTTTTCTCCCGCCACGATTTCTGAATAATCTGAATCTGCTCGGTGAAGCGGTCCACCGCTCCCTTCAACTCAATCCCGAACAGCTTGAACTCCGGCTCCACCAGCCCCAGCCCCGCGCCCAGAATGGCCCGCCCGCGAGAGATATTGTCCAGCACGCACCATTCTTCCGCCACGTGAATGGGATGCCATTCGGGCAACTGCAGAATCGAGGTCCCCAGCCGCAGCTTCTTCGTCCGCGACGCCACCGCCGCCAGCAACACCGCCGGCGCCGGCAGATACCCGTCCGGCATCATGTGATGCTCCGGCACAAACATCGAATCGAACCCGACCGCTTCGGCCAGTTCGGCTTCCATGATGATTTCTTCGTAGAGCCGGGGAATATTGCTCCCGTCCGGCGGATCCTGGCTGTTGATGAGCATCCCGAACTTCAAGGTGTGGCTCCTGGGGCCCGGGGTGGGCGGTCCTGCAGTTCTGATGATACTCGATGCTACTTAGAAAAGCGGGAGCCGGCCCTGACGGCCCGGCTCCCGGAAGGTGTTACCCGACCGCCTGCTTAGAACGTCAGCTTCAAGCTGAACTGAATCTGGCGCGACGTGCCGACCGTCGTGCTGATGACGCCCGCCGCCGGATTTGGAGTTCCCGGTCCGGAGAACAACTGGATCGATCCCGGTAAACCGAAGTTTGGGTGGTTCAGGACATTGAACATGTCGGTCCGGAACTTCAGGCCAATCCGCTCCGTGATACTGAAGTCCTTCCCGATCCCGAAGTCCAGACTGCTGAATCCCGGCCCCTTGGCGGAGTTACGCGCGGAGTTGCCCAGGTGTCCCGGAGTCTGTTCGACATAAGCCGCCGTGTTGATCCAGTGGTTGATGTCCCCCGTGGTCGTATTTGCGGAGATCTGGTTCAACCGGTCAGGGAAGTCGATGTTGTCGCCTACGCCGGTGATGCCGTACCCGGCCAGAACGGAGAAAGGCATCCCGCTCTGGAAGGTACCCAGCGAAGTGAGTTGCCATCCGCCGAGAAGCGCCTGCTCGACGCCGGCCGCATTACTCAGGTACTGGCGGCCCTTGCCGAACGGCAGGTTGATGATGACGTTCTCGGTGAAGCGGTGCCGGATGCTGAAGAGCGACTCGGAGCGGTCCCAGCCCTTCATTGCCGGATACTGCGACGCCGCGGCGATGCCCGTTAGGACGTTGCCCGAATTGACGGAGTCGGACTCGGAGAGCGCCTTGGCAAAGGTGTAGCTGCTGGAAAAAGTGATGACCGATGAGATCTTCCGGCTGACTTGCGCCGTGACCGCGTTGTAGTTGGCCGTGGCGTCAAACCGCTTCGAATACAGAGAGAACGCCTGGCCCGCTACGCCGGGAGCGCCCGTTCCCACCGCCGCACACGTAGGGGGGAAGGGAAATTGAGTGGGGAAAATTGGCAAGCCGTTGGCATCCGTGCCGCACGGCAGGTTGTAGTTGGCTTCCATCTTGCGCGGAATATGCGTGGAGTTCGAACCCGAGTAGTTCAGCGTCACATTGAAGTTGCCGGGCAGTTGCCGCTCGATTTCCGCGTGCCATTGCAGGGAGGTCGGCGACTTCATGGGACCCAGTATCCCCGTCACCAAGCCGATATAAGGTCCCCCCACGGTGCAGCTCGCGCAGGTCGGGAACTCGATCGGGGTCAGATAACCCGGCGCCAACGCATTGCCAAAGTAGGTGTTCAACACCGGCTGAGGCGCATTCCACTGCAACTGCCCCTGCGCGTTACCGGCATAGTCCACGAAGTCGTTGAAGATGCCGAAGCCCGCACGCATCACCGTCTTGCCGTCCTTGAACGGATCGTAGGCGATGCCGATGCGCGGCTGGAACTGCTTCAGCGTGTAATTGTTGTACGGAGTGCCCACGGTGACTTGCGTATCCGTCGGGCTCTGCCAGTTGCCGAGACGTCCATTCACTTCGGACAGGACCGGCACCTGAAAATCGTGCCGAATGCCATAGGTAATTGTCAGGCTCGGACGAACGCGGAACGCATCCTCCGCATACCACCCCAGCAGCGTAGTGCGGATACCGAAGATCGAATCCGGCCCATCTCGGTGGATGAGTGCCACGCCCGGATTGGCTGCCAGAAAGTCATTCACGCTCGGGAAAGTATAGCTTCCTCCCGTCAGCGTCGCTGACTTCCAGTTCCACTGGAAGCGGTTGACCATCCCGCCGAACTTGATGGTGTGCTTGCCGACCGAGTAGACCGCATCGTCCGAGACGGGGAAATTGTTCTTGGCCAGACGGAACGGGCTGGCGTCGTCATTCCCCAGAAAGGTCAGTGTACCCGAAGCCGTGCCCGCGCTGCCGCTGCCGATGGTGATGGCGCCAATGGTTTGGCGCAGCGCATTTCCGGTGTACTGGCTGGGCAAAAGGGCGCTCGTCGTATCCGTATTGGCATCAATGAAATTGCGCAGGAAGCTGAGGCTGACCGTATTGATCAGCCGGGTGCTGAAGGAGTGATTCCACTTCAGCATCAGGTTCTGGTTGCGGTCCTTGCGGAGGAAAATGAAGCCCGGAAGATGGAAGTCCTGCGTGGCATCGGCATCGGTAATGGAATAGCGCGCCGAAAGCGAATCTCCATTGGACAGGGTGTGCGTGATATTCACGATACCAAAGTCCTGCCGCGTGGGTTTCTTGTTGGCAAAAACGGACGTGGCAACCCAGTCACAGCTTGCCGTGCCCGTGCAGAACCCCGGGCCATTGGGCGCCGGATAGAGGCTCAGAAGGGATTGCATGGCCGGGGAGATCGCCACGGGAACCAACTGGTAGAACGGCCCCGTGGGCGGCGGCGCTACGATGGGAACCGGGCCGAGGACATCATACGGCACGCCGCCTGGGCATCCCACTCCGCTGCCTCCCACGCCGCTGTTCAGCGCGCACTGCGTCGGAACGTAGGCCGTTTCCGTTTCGTTCAGGCGCTGCCGCAGGCCCTCGTAGTTCATGAAAAAGAAGGTCTTATCCTTCCTGATAGGACCGCCCATCGCGCCGCCGAACTGGTTGCGCTTGAAGGGCGGTTTCTGCTGGCTTGCCGCGTCATTGAAGAAGTTGCGCGCATCGAATTTGTCGTTACGCAGGAATTCATAGACGCTGCCGTGCAGCTTGTTGGTGCCCGTCTTGGTGGCAAAGCTCACGATCGAGCCGGAGGCCCCGCCAAACGCCGCGCTGTAGTTGTGCGTCAGCACCTGGAATTCGCTGATCGCTTCCACGCCGGGCATGTCGCCGGCCGAGGCCGTTCCCGGAGCGGTGAACGTCCCGTTGGTGATGTTGATTCCGTCCACCAGGTAGCCCACCGAGGTGCCCATCAGCCCGTTGCCGCTGATGTACGAGCCGGAGTTGGTGGACGCGCCGAGAACCGTCGCGCCCGCCGTGTTCGTGATCACCACCAGACCCGGCTGCTGGGACACCAGAGCCGTAAAGCTGCGCTGATTGAGCGGCAAATCCGAAACCTGCAGCGGGGAGATCGAGTCACCTACCACCGCTTCGGTAGTGCTGATCTGCAACTCTTCACCCTTCACTTCCACGACCTGTTTCACATCGCCGACGGACATGGCGATCTTGATGCTCTCTTCGCGCCCGGCCGCCAGCGTCAGTTCCTTGGCCTCCCACTTCTTAAAGGAGGCGGCCTCCACGGCGACCTTATAACTGCCCGGGGGCAGCCGCAGGAAACTGAAATGCCCCGACGAATCGGTCTGCGCCGACTGCGAGATCCCTGTGCCGTTGTTGGTCACGGTCACCGTGGCGCCCGTCAGCGCTCCCCCGTTCTGGTCGCTCACATCGCCCGTCAGCGAGGAGAACGTTGCCGCTCCCTGCCCATAGGCGGGTGAAGAAGATAGCGATAAAACAATCGCGCAAACGAGCCCCAAAATCATGAATCCGTATATCCGGCGGCTACCCAAGATCTTGCTCATGCGGAAATACTCCTTTCCCTTGAATTCCAGCGGCTTTGACCAGCCCTCTGCAACCACCCCAAGAAAACCGCAAACCAGCCCGCGGCGGACTACCAAACCACCGTTTGGTTTGTGGGCCGGGATGTTACGCCCGCTTCCACACCCTGTCAACAGGATTCTTTGTCTCTCGCCAAACAGGTCATATGGTGGATAGAAGAACCTTTTGCGGCTACCCTGCTCCTGGAAGTGAACTCCCCACCGCCCTACGGCGCGAGCGGAATTCCCAGCAGCACTTTCACCGCAACGGGCCGCCCATTCAGTTCGGCCGGGCGGAACACCCATTGATCCAGGGCCCGCAGCAGGCCTCTGCTCAACTGCCCATCGGGACTCTGCTTAACCGTCAGCTGCTGCAATTTCCCCGTGGTGTCGATGACCCCGTAGATCACCACCATCTCGCGCAGATGATCTTGCACCAGTTCGGCGGGCAGATCCGGCAATTCCCTGATGATGGGGATGGGCGGAACAAACCCTTGCTGATTTGCGCTGGCCTCCTGGCCCTCGATGGTTATCGCACTCGCTCCGCGCAGCACCGCGCACTGCAGCGTCCAGGAAGGTGTCCTGGATTCCAGCGTCCGCCGCACGTCAACATAGACCGTGTAAACCTGCTCGTTCGCGAAAACGCCGTAGTCGCCCAGCCCGCCGCCGCTGCTCGCGGTCGAAACAATCGTCAGGCTGTAGGAAGTGGGCGGCGTCACAGCCGTTCCCGCCTGCATATTCGACGGGCTCGCGCCGCCGCCCTCCAGGCTTCCTCCCTGAATCGTCATCCCGGAAAAACTGCCGCTGCCGTGGCCGTCCCCCGCTCCGCGCCCCGCTCCCTTGCCGCTTCCGCCGCTTCCGGCGCCATTCCCTTTTCCTGCACCGCTGCTCGCGCCGCCGCTTGCTCCCCGGCCAATTCCGCGCGACGTTCCTTCCCCGCCGCCGGCCCCGCTTGCTCCATTTCCACCTGTTCCCTTCCCGCTGCTTCCGCTTCCCCCGGCGGCATTGACGGGAACAATTGCGGCCACGCTCTCCTTCCCGACGCCAGCGGAAGAACGCCCTCCGCCGACCGCTCCAGGTTCACGCTCCAGAGCCGGCGCGGGCGGTCCCGGAGAAATGGCAAAACGCCCGCGCGCCTCGCCCAGGGGAATCGCCAGGATCTGTTGCGCGGGCAGTGGCGCCGGACTCAGCGTCAGAAGATCGCGCGCATCTTTTCCGTTCGTCGCGGAAGGCGATTTCCGTGGCGCTTGACGAGGCTTGCTCAACGGATCGGCGGTTTCCGCGGCTGGCAGTATTGTTTGTGTGGATAGCGCAGGCAGTGCCGGTTGCATCTCGTTCGCCGGAAGGTTCAACTTAGGAGCTTCCACCGCCGTCTTGCGCTGCATCTGGCGCGGCTTGCTCAGGTTCGCGGTAATTTCCGGGCGCGGCGCTTTCGGCTTGTCGGCTGCCGCCAGCAACGTCGGCTGCAGTTCGCTCGTTGGTAACGTCAGCTTGGACTCCTCAATCAACAATTTTTTCGGGCGACGCAACGCCGTTTGGACTGCCCTTGCGGCTTGACGCTTCTCCCATTCCAGAGAAGGCCGCTCCGGCATCGCCTGAGTCGTCAATTGCGCATCCAACCGGGCCGTTGCGATTCCCGGAGGAGGCGCCATCTCCGACGCCTGCACCAGATTCGGCAGGGGCGCAAAAGATTTCAGGATGCGCGGCCTGCTCAACGCGGGCTGCAGTATCGTCTGAAGCTGGTTGGTGGGATTCGGCGGGTCGGAGACCATCGGCTGCGGCCCCGGGTATGTAAAACCTTTGCTGCTCCGTGCCGCTTCTCCCGGCGAGATTGACGCTGCGCTTCCCGCGCCGCTTCCCGCATGTTCTCTTCCCTCGCGGCCCCCGCCCAGGCTCGGCAAATAGATCACCTCGTGCTGTTTGCGGAGATCGATCATTTCCACGTCTTCCGTGGAATGCCGCACGCGCGCAGTGCCGGGCAGGAAGGAGAGTAAGAGCATGCCGAAGAGCCAGATTTCATGCGCCAGGAAGGAATAGAGAACTCCGCGCCCGGGAAGCGAACCGCGGCTGAGAAGCACGGGCGCGAACCGGGACGACCGCCCGCGCGGCAGGCTCCTCACCGGCGCCAGTGGCCGTGCCCGAAGATTGATTAACAGTAGCGCCATTTCTCCCTGCCGCGCTAACGGAACAGGCTCGCTTTCAAGATGCTGTACGTGGCACTGGGGTTCAGCGCCATGTTAATCGTGGGAGTGCCGCCCATGGCCAGGTTATCGGTCACGATCTCTCCCAGAATGTAGCTGGCCGAACCGGAATTCCCCTGCAACGTAAACAGTGAGCTGGTATTGGTCAATTGATGGAAGTACATGGAGCCGGCGAGGAGGAATCCGCCGCCGCCACCCCATCCGCCTCCTTGATTGCTGGAGCGGTCCTGAAAAAAGAGGAGCCCGCGATACTGTCCCAGCGGGTCGCCGTAGGTTCCGGTGCATGGTGCGAGCAGAACATTCCCCGGCAGGGTGGAGGGAATTTTCAGTCTGGGATCCACCGGAGCTCCGCCCGCACATTGCACGAGAGAGCTGTCAAACGGGTACACGCATTTGGTGGTGGTCGTCGCCGAGCAGACGGTTGGACTGCCGGCGTTGGAGCCCACGCAGACGAGCCCATTCTGGCCGCTGCAAGTTGCTGCTGGCGTGCCCGCAACGTAGAACATGGTGCCGCCGCTACCATCGCCCAGCTGGTTGCTGGGCCGTACGAGCGAGTTCGCTTGCAAAGCCAAACCGCCATTGAGGTAATAAACGCCGGGATCGAAAATAGCCGTTCTGTTCTTGACCGCAATTCCGTTCGAATAATATCCGGCGGCGTATTCGTCGCATCCGTTCATGTCCGGGCAGCCGTGGGATAGGCATCCGGCACTAGGGCATGCTGGAATCGGCGGTAGCGCGGGCGCGGGGGATATTCCACTGGGAGCTGGAATTTGCGCAAAGGGGTCGCTGATGGGGGCAGCCGGTGAGCGCCATGCTCCGGATCCAGCCGTCGTAAATTGCGGGACCGGCGCCGTGGCTGGGCCGCCCGTCACGCCAAAATCGCTGCCATCAAAGTTCGGACCGCCCCGCGTGAGATCAATCGACGCCGTCGTACCGACGGCATTCACTGCCAGAGGATCCTGCGAATTGACCTGAATGCTTTTTATCGGTCCGCCAATAATCGAAATCGCGGGTGTGCCCGAAATGTCCAGCGCACTCGTTTTCGGCGTGGGATTTTGCGGATTCAGAACCAGAATTGGAATGGGCGACTTTGCCAGCGTCAACCCGCACACGGCAAACGAGCGCACATCCTGCGTCTTCGAGCCCGTCAGCAATCCCATGAAGAAAACTTTAGCCCGGTCGATCACGTCCACGCGGATAAACGAGTACGGAGCCAGGGAAAGCGGCGCCGGGGTCACTCCGGGCGCGGGATTGGCGCTCTGCGGCGGAAAACTGACGGACACATCGTTGGACGGCGAATTGGCCACCAGTCCCGTTCCGTTGTAGCTGTTCAGCGCGGCATACTGGCAGGGCGAAGCCGTGCTTTTCGTGGAACAATTGAAAGCCGTGCCGGGCGTGAAATTCGCACCGGTGATAGCGCCGCCCTCGGCGGAGACGAGCATGTCCATCGCTCCCGCCGTGCAGGCGGCATCGGCCGCGCTTTGGGCCGTCTGGCGATGGAACCAGAGATTGGCGACGTCCACGGAGAAAGCCACCGTGGCCAGAAGAAACAGGCCGAGCGCCAGAAGCACAAATACAGTAGTCTGCCCTAGCTGCCCGCGCCACTTCCGACCATGAAACTGTTTCACGCTACTTCGAATCATGCGAGTGCCTGCCTCCCTGCCGCTCAATACACAATCCGCCCTTCCGCGGCTGCCTGGATCGTGGGCGGAGCCCATCCCAGCCTGATGTAGGGAATGTACGGATAACTGGCCGTCACGCGGACGCGATTGGGCGACTGATTGGTCCCATCCAGATAGCAGACCGTTACCGTCATCCCGGAAATGTCATGGAAGGAATTCTTAGCGTAGCTCTTCACCACGTTTTGCACGGCGGCCACGTTCGTCGTGCAATCGCTGGCCGATCCAGTGCTGGGTCCGCTCGATGCGCTGTTTCCAGCGCCATGCACAATGGCGTAACGTATTCCTTCCTTGGCCGCATCGGCGAAAACGTTATAGGAATAGAGCAGCATGATCAGTTCAAACGTCCAGAAAATCAGGAACAGGATGGCGAGGAACGTCAGCACGAATTCCACCGCCGCCTGCCCTCCGGCCCGCAGCCCTGGTCTTTTCTGTGTGTATCGCGCGCTCGCCATTGCAATTCCTTGTCGCTCCTCGCTCAATCCATCGCCCGCATGGACACCTGACGATGAAACGTGCAGGTAATTTTTCCTCCGGCCGAAGAGCAGATCGATGACGGCAGCAGCGTCAAACCGAACGGCGTTCCGGGAATCAAAGGGGTGAAGGTGTAGGTAACGTCCACGCGGTGCAGAACAAACAGCGGCGATTCCGGGTCGGCATCCGGCACAGGGCTTCCTGTTCCGGGCGAGCCGCAGGTGCTGCCCGAGCAAGTGACACAGTTGGCTGTCTGCGTCGTCAGCCCGGCATTGCTGACGCCAAGGATCTTCGAGCAGACCTGCACGGTGGCGCTGGACGGCTGGTAGAGCGCCCCGGTCATGTCCTGGTAGGTCAGATAACTGACCGAAGTGGCCGTTGTGGGCGGCCCGGGCGACGGCAAATTCAACGTGCCCGGAGTCGCATACCCCAGGATGGAGTATTCCACCCCGCTACGCGGCGCCGCGGCCAGATTCAGCGCCACCAGGAAAAAATATCCGAAGTTCACCGCGTTCAGAATGATCAGCAGAAGCAGGGGGATCAACAAAGCCGTCTCGACCATGCTCTGCCCGGAAGCGCGCCGCCCTCCCGCCTTTCTGCCCCTGTGCAGTCCCATTTCTTCATACCACCCGCGAAGGCAGCCGAAACTCTTCGGCGCCGCCGCGCCCGGCCCGATGCACACGCGGCCCACGTGGCGCTTCGCGAATCAGCCCTTCTTGCGGCTCGCGGCCCGGCGTTTCGGCATCCTTGAGCTTGATCTGTTTCAGCAGGCGGTGCAGGTAGCACCGGCTGATGCGCAGTTCCTGCGCCGCGCGCAGCCTGTTGCCGCCGTGCATGCGCAGCGCCGCGCGGATCAGTTCCCGCTTGAAGCCCAGGACGGCATCGTGGAACGAGCCGGCCGGCGCGTCCTCGGAAACCGCCCAGCCCTTCAGCTCCGGCGGCAAATCCTTCACTCCCAGCTGGGCGTGGCCGTTGGTCAAGACAATGCTGCGCTCGATCACGTTCTGCAGCTCGCGCACATTGCCCGGCCAGCCGTGTCCGGCCAGCGCGCTCAGATATCCCGGAGTCAATCCGCGCGCGGCCTTGTTGTGCACCTTGGCGAAGTAGCGCACGAAGTATTCCGCCAGAAAGGGAATATCTTCCATGCGCTCGCGCAGCGGCGGCATGTGAATTTTGACCACGGAAATACGGTAGTAAAGATCCTCGCGGAAGGTTCCTTCCTGCACCATCTTTTCCAGGTTGCGGTTGGTGGCGCACAGGACGCGCACGTCCACGGGATGGGCTGCGTTCGAGCCCAGACGCTCGACCGTGCGCTCCTGCAGCACGCGCAGGAGCTTGGTCTGCAAGGGCAGCGCCAGGTCGCCGATCTCGTCGAGGAAAATCGTGCCGCCGTTGGCCTCCTCAAAACGCCCGCGCCGGCTCTGCGACGCCCCAGTGTACGCGCCTTTCTCGTGCCCAAAAAGCTCGTCTTCGATCAGCGATTCGGAAAGCACGCACAGGGAAACCGCCACAAATGGCTTGTCCGCCCGCGGGCTGAGGCGGTGGATGGCTTGCGCGACGATTCCCTTCCCGGTTCCGCTCTCTCCGGTGAGCAGCACCGTCGTGAAGACGCCGGCGACCTTGCGCACCATCTCCGAAACCCGCTCCATTCCCGGACTGTTTCCCAGAAGACCTTCGACCCGCGTGGGGCCAAGAAAACTCTGCGCGGAGACCAGTTCGCGGGCCAGGGCGGAGCGGCGAAATGCACCGTCCAGCGCGAATTTCAATTCCCGGATGTCGAGGGGTTGCGCCAGGAAATCCACGGCGCCAAATTGAAATGCTTCAATCGCGGCTTGTTTGTTCGCGTCCCATCCATAGGCGATTACCGACCGAGGGACGGGGCACTCCGCCGCGGCCCGCAGCAGATCGCCGCAATTCAGCCCCCCGCCAGGGTCTTGCCGAATGTCCACGTTCAGCAGGACAACGTCCAGGTCATCGGCCTCCAGCCCGGCAATTCCCGCCTCGACGCTCGGGACCGGCCGCAGCACATATCCGGGGCCTAACACTCCCTGGAGAACATCCCCAAAGGCCTCGTCCGGCTCGACGAGAAGGATGTGCTTTTCCGCAACGCCTTGTAATCGCATGGGCTTGCTCCCTACCACACTCACTGGGACCCAAAAACGAAGTTGAATTTTCCTCGGTGTAAATCGGCAATCCTGCTCAGCCACCCCGTACCATTACCTTCAACCGCCAAGACTCCAGGAATCCTTTCGGGCCCTGAATTCTAAACCAGACACTGTAAACAAATTGCTCCCATATCTGGGGATGCTCGTGCATGTGGACCTCCAAGTCGCGGATTAAATCCTCTAATTTAACTTCTTTCTTTTCAATTCTCGCCGCTATACGCATCTGTCATGTAGCTAATCTGTTTCACATCACGGGCACTTTTGTTGACATTTATTTCCCATAACTCATTGCTACTCCCCCCTTTGCCCAGCCTCTTTGCTGGCCTTTCAACATACCTGAACCCCTGAGCGGCCGCTCCATTGGGAGGCAAGCTGTTCAGAACAATAGGTGCAATGAGACTGTTCAACTTCCCCCTTTACGCCTCCTGGTACGCATGGCCGGGCAGGACCTGCTTTTGGCATCCCAATTGCCCCAAAATTCCCGGAAACTCTTGCATTTACGACCCCGGGGGGGGGGGGCTCTTGCCTGAATCTCGATATCTCTCTCATTACTTTAGGACTTGCGTATCCACTGGAAGTCCATGTACAACCACGGTGCGGCAAGCGAAGGGGAGCCGAACGTGAATCGCAGCGACATCTCGCGCCTGTCCCGCTTGGTCTTTTCCTTCCCGGCCATGCTGATCGCCTTGCTCCTGACGCTGGTCTTTCTTCTCGCCCGCGGCGGCAAGGGCGATCCCGATATCTGGTGGCACCTGCGCAATGCCGAATATCTCCTGAATTCCCACCACCTTCCCCGCATGGACATGTACTCCTTCACGGTTGCGGGGCATCCCTGGATCAACCATGAATGGCTCGCCGAGATCCCCTACTACCTGGCTTGGCGGGCCAGGGGGCTTCTGGGGATCAGAATTCTGGAGATTGCGCTGCTCGACGTGATCTTCCTGGCGCTGCTCTACCTCTGCTATAAAGCCAGCGGAAACATCAAGGCCGCGGTCCTGGCCGTCTGCTATTCCCTATTCCTTGCCACGGTCTCCTTCGGCCCGCGCACCATTCTTTTTGGCTACCTGTACATGGTCCTCTTGCTGATTCTTCTTCAGCAATTCCGCCTTCGGGGACGCGCCACGCTCTGGGCCATTCCGCCGCTGTTTTGTCTGTGGATCAATACGCACGGCTCCTGGCTGCTGGGACTGATTCTTTTCTCCATCACTGTCGCCGCCGGATTGCTCCAGGGCTCGTGGGGACAGGTGCAAGCCGAACGCTGGACTCCGGCGCAGCTTCGCGCGCTGCTGCTGACCGGCGCGGCGAGCGTGGCAGCGCTTTTTGTGAACCCCTTCGGTCCGCGCCTGGTGTTCTATCCCTTCGACCTGGCCTACCGCCAAAAACTGAACATCAGCCACATCGCCGAATGGGTAACCGTAAATTTCCATGAATTTCGCGGCAAGATGGTGCTCGCTCTCCTCGTCCTCCTGCTTTTGGCCGCGTTACTGCGCGCTGGCCGCTGGACTCTGACGGAAGTGCTCCTGCTCCTCTTCGGTCTGTACTGCGGCCTCACCTACAGCCGCTTTCTTTTCCTGCTGGGCATTCTCGTGGCGCCCATTCTCGCCAGGATTCTGGATTTTGTGCCGCCGTATAACCGGCAAATCGACAAATACTTGCTGAATGCCCTGCTCATGCTGCTGATGGCCGCAGGAATGGTGCGGTATTGGCCGAGCACCACGAATCTCCAAGATGGCGTTGCGCAGGATTACCCCGCAGGAGTGCTCCCATATCTCAAAGCCCACCCGCCCGCTGGCCCGCTCCTGAATAATTACCTGTGGGGCGGCTATCTGGGCTGGCAGGATCGGAACCTGAAAGTGTTCATTGACAGCCGCGTGGATATCTTTGAATACGCCGGCGTTTTTCAGGACTATCTCGACCTGCTGGCCGTGAAGAAGCCCGTGGCCATTTTGGACAAATACAAGATCCGCACCGTGCTTTTCACGCCCGATGAGCCGCTGACGTATGTGCTGGAGCATGATCCCGGCTGGAACGTGCAGTACCGCGACGCGGTATGCGTACTTCTGGAACGCGTGGATGCGGCTCCCGCCGCCACAGGAGGCCTGCTCGCGCCTCGCTCTCCCTAGGAAGCGTGACGCACATGCGCAACATGCATGTTTATTCGGCGCAAATTCGACAAATACGTGATCGTGGCCCTCGCGGCGGGCCTCTTCGCCTATCTGTCGTTTCAGCCGGTCTATCGACTGCGCACCACAATGCCCCTGGAATTTGCGGATGCTGCCAGTTCCCTGCCGGCCCCGCAGCGTGCCACGGAAGAACGCATCGCCACAGCCTACTGGACCTGTGCCGTCACCGAAATTCAAATCCAATACAGCTACGGGCGCCAGATCCCCCCGGATCCGCCGCCAGGATTCCAGCTTGCCGGGCCAACCCCGCGCAACGACGCGGAAGCCGCCGCAACCCGCCTGCGCTATTGGCGCAAACTACGGCAACTCTGGTACGTCCCCAGCGTTTGGAGCAAGACATACGAGTGGGATTTTTCGTGGCTGACCGGCTCAGTGAAAGCAGCCGGGGAGTGGCTGGGCGAGGCTTGGCGGAAGATCACGAAAATATCCTAGAGCAGTCAAAAGAGGGCAATGATCGGGAGCAAGACAGCAATCGGGGAGAAGTAACAACAGAGTGAATCAGCATGATTCGCAACCTATGAATACAACCACGGCATTCACCGAACATGAGGAGCCAAGGGAGGGATACTTCTTCCCAGAGGGGTGCGCGCTGGATAGGTGGATCGCGCTCCTTTTGTTCATCTCTTCCTGCCTGTACTTGCGCTTGTTTTACGATTACACACTCTTGAACGCCGACGAGGGCATTGTACTTCAAGGAGCGCAGCGCATTATCGAGGGGCAAGTACTGTACCGGGATTTCTTTTCCTTTTACACGCCGGGTTCTTACTACTGGATGGCCCTGCTTTTTAGGATTTTTGGCAGTTCCCTGCTCGTGGGGCGCGCCGCGCTGGTCATTTATGGCGGCGTATTTTCCGTTCTAACCTACCTACTGGCGCGGCGTATCTGCGCACGCTGGAGTGCTCTTCTCACAGTCTACATGGTTCTCCTTACCTGCCTACCGTTTCGATTTGTGGCGTTACACAACTGGGACAGCACTCTCCTGGCCTATCTCGCGCTCTATTGCGCTGTGGTATTTCTTGAACGCGGCCACTGGACATGGATGCTGGGAACCGGCTCCTTCGCTGCCCTCACCTGCCTCTTTGAGCAATCCAAGGGCACAGGTCTTGTGCTCGGACTTCTCCTCGGCGGCTTTGTGCTTGTGCATTGCAATGGGCTTCGTTTCCCCATTGGTTACCAGCATCAGGCCGCACTTTTCGCAGGGTTTGCCTGGCCCTTCATCCTAACGTTGACTTACTTCGCGACACAACACAGCCTGATCCCGATGTTGAACGGCTGGGCCTGGCCCCTGTTTCATTACACCGGGGCAAACAAGCTGCTCTATGGATATCTGGTGCTGTCCACTTCCACTCGTGAACTCTTCTTCGGCGGCTCATGGAGTTCCCGCGCGGGGATGTTGTTTCTCATGGGGCCATGTTTCCTGCTCCCCTTTCTGCCCATCCTTGCCATCGGAATTCTGGCGTGGTCTATCGGTAAGAGTTGGCGAGGCAAACTCCACAGAGAGAAAGGGGCTTACTGGCTTCTGGTTTCTTCGGTTGTAACAGGGCTTCTTCTCTCAACTTTCATGACGAAACGACCTGACTTCCCACACCTCGATTATCAAGGTCCGCTCTTCTACCTTCCCTTTGCCTGGTCTCTCGACGGGCTGCATATCCCCTCGCGTCTTTGGCGTTCCCTCATGCCTGTCGTCGTTTTCGTTGTTTTCTTCTCATACACAGCTTTTGGAATGGTGCTCCTGTGGGAAACATTGGGCGTTCAACAAACAGTCAGAACGGTTAGGGGAACAGTACGAATGCATAAGCCGGACGGCGCGTTGCAATATATTCAAGCCCACGTCCCTCGCGGCGAAAAGATCATCGTCTATCCATACGGGCCTCTCCATTACTATCTCTCTGGGACATTCAGTGCCACACGTTATGATTTCCTCCAGCCGGGGATGCATACTTCAGACCAGATGCAAAAAGCTATCCAGGATCTGCGGACAAATCATCCACGGGTAGCCCTGCTTGAAATATCCTTCGCCGAGAAGGCTTCCCTGGCGTGGCCGAGCACCCCGCTGCGTGTCTTCGCGGAAAGGGATCCCGTGGAAGGCTATCTTTTCTCAAACTATCGGCCTTGTGCCGCACTTACTGCAAATGGCTTTTGGCACTTCGTATTCATGGTACGCAAGGACACCGTCTGTCCGCAGGAGGAGACTAAAAGCAATTCAAGGTAATCGGCGCGCCCCAATACAAAGCGAAACTGGAATCCCTGAAGGGCCGACTCCCTAACGTCGACCCATTATGCTATCGACGGTTGCAGTGTATACAAAAGTCTTCAGTTCCACTCTCGCGGGAACGATTTGGGTATCGAAGAGCCTATCCACTCCTCTTCTGCACCCGGCTGGATATTGATTTCCACTCGTTTCGAGAATCCGGACAGCTGCCTAAGCATTTTCATTACAATGCGTTGCGCAATTAATGCCTCTGTTAATGTGGCCTCCTCAGCCTTTGGCATCCCCCTTGCTTCTACTTCTTCATCTCAGAGTCTGGTTTGTATTACAAGCTATTGGGCGTGATAGTAAACTGGACCAGCTTTCTGTGAAGAGGAGAAACAATGAAAAAGCAACTCTTGAATGCCTTGGTCAGCCTGCACAAGGACGAATCCGGCCAGGGACTGGTGGAGTATCTGCTGATTCTCGCGCTGGTGGCTTTCGCCGCCATCGCAGGAATGAATGCCTTGGCGAGCGGCCTCAACAGCGCTTTCATCGCGATTGCCAGCAAGCTCACCAGCGCCATCGGCTCCTAGAGCCATCTCGTCGTTGCCAGTCTGCCCTGCCGGGCCTTTGTCCGGCACGTGCCTTACAGGGTGGATCGCCAGTCCAATTCCGGCCTCCACCCAAACTCTGGCCGAGCGGGCCCGGCAGCGGGGACAACCGTGGAGAACTATTTTCTCATCTGCGCGTTGTGTGTCGCCACGGTGGGCGCGGTGCAGGATGTCCGCGGCAGGAAAATTCCCAACTGGCTGACGTACACGGGCCTCCTGGCCGCTCTCGCCGTGCGTCTCCTCGCGGCGGGCCTGCCGGGCCTCACGGCAGGTTTGCTCGGACTGCTTCTCGGCGGGGGAATTTTCTATGTGCTCTTCCTGCTGGGCGGCATGGGCGGCGGCGACGTCAAGCTGATCGCCGCGGTCAGCGCCTGGGCCGGAGCGGCGCAGACGGTGAATATCCTCATCGCCGCAGCCTTGGCGGGAGGCGTTCTGGCGGTCGGCACAATGCTCTTTTACAAAACGGTGCGGCAAACTCTGATGAACACAGTGGAACTCATTCGCCACCATCTGCAATCGGGTCTCCGGCCGCATCCGGAGCTGAACGTTCGCGAGTCGGGCGCTCTGCGGGTTCCTTACGGCGTAGCCATTGCCGCGGGGACTCTCTACTGCCTCGGCAGTTCTCTTTGGCGGGGGTGATTGATGGACCTACGACGCATCCTGATCGCTTTTCTGCTGGCCGCGGTGCTGGCCGGGGGCATCACGTATGGAGTCTATCGCCGCCTGCGCATGAGCAGCGAACAGCGCAGGGTCGTGCAGGTGGTTGCCGCGGCACAGGCGCTGCCCTCGGGCAGCACCCTGGCGGCCAAGGATCTTATTCTGGTGGACTGGCCCTCGGACGTTCCCCTGCCCGGCTCGTTCGCCAAGATCGAAGCGGTTGTGGGCCGACCGCTGCTTTATCCACTCGGGGCCAAAGAGCCCGTCATGGAACGAGACATGGGCGTCACTGGTTCCGGCATCGGCCTCTCCGGAAGAATCACGCCGGGCATGCGCGCCGTGGCGGTGCGCTCAAACGAAATCGTGGGTGTCGCCGGCTTCCTCTATCCCGGTTCGCACGTTGACGTTCTGGCCACCTACAATAATCCGCCGGGCGGCGCGGGGCCCGTCACGCAAACGATCTTGCAGGACGTGGAAGTGCTGACGGCCGGGCAGACCATCGAACCGGACCCCCAGGGAAAACCGCAGACCGTCAACGTGGTGACCCTGCTGCTGAATCCGGAAGATTCGCAGAAGTTGCAGTTCACCAGTTCGCAAGGAACGATTCAGTTCGTTCTGCGCAACGGCGCGGACCAGACGAAAACAGAGGTTCATCCCACGCGCCTCGAGCAGTTGGTTCCTTCCGCAAAACCGCCCGCGCCGCCCGCGCCCAGCGGCAAACGAGCGGGGAAAGCGCTCGTGGCCCGCAGCGCCGGCACAACTTACGTTCTGGAAGTGATTCAGGGAAAAGAGCGCAACGTCAGCAAGTTCGAGACGGCGGCGCCCAGCCGGAACAGTGAGCAACCGAAATGACCAGTTCAAGAGCAGTGCGCATCACTACTCTGCTGTGCCTCTTTGCCGTGATGGCCGCCGGGCATCCGTGCGCGGCGGCGCCTCCGCAAACCGCCGCCGCTCCCGAAGGCCAGGTGCTGCATATTTTTACCGGCAAGTCCGTGGTCATCAACATGCAATCGCGCATCACGCGCGTGCTCTCGAGCAATCCCGCGGTGATTGAAACGCTGGCCACTTCGCCCACGCAGGTGGTGGTCGAGGGGAAATCGGCGGGGAGAAGCAGCCTGATTCTGTGGGATGAAGCCGAGCACTCGCAAATTCTCGATGTCGTGGTCGATCCCGACCTCTCCGGACTGCGCGCCGCCATTCAGCACGCCTATCCCGACGAGCAGATCGCCGTGCAAGCCGACGGCAGCCACCTCATCCTCTCCGGAAATGTTCCCGATGCGCGTACCTCCGAGGACCTTGGCAAAATGGCCGGGATGTATTCCACGCAGGTGGTCAATTCGCTCCTGGTTTCAGTGACGCACGAGCGGCAGGTGCTGCTGGAAGTGAAATTCGCGGAAGTGGACCGCACGCGCCTGGAACAGTTCGGCATCAATTTTCTGAACGTCGGGGCGACCAACACTATCGGCTCTCTTTCCACGCAGCAGTTCGGTCCTCCCACCAGCGCCACCACGAACGGAAGCGGCAGCGGAAGCGGGGGTGGAGGCGGTGGCGCGGGGAGTTCTCTCTCGGGCAAGTTAGGCTCGCTGACGGTTCCCGACCTGCTCAATATTTTTCTGTTTCGCCCGGATATGAATCTGGGGCTCACCATCAAGGATCTTCAGCAAAAATCCATCCTGCAGATCCTGGCCGAACCCAATCTCATGGCCCTGAACGGGCAGAAGGCCAGCTTCCTCGCCGGCGGTGAATTTCCCGTCCCGGTGGTTCAAGGCGGGCAGAACATCGGCATGGTCACCATTCAGTTTCGCCCCTTCGGCGTGAAACTGGAGTTCACCGGCTATATCGGCAAGGACGACATCCTGCGCCTGCACGTCGCTCCCGAAGTAAGCGCGCTGGACTACACCAACGCGGTCACCATTTCCGGCTTTACCGTTCCCGCTCTTTCCACGCGGCGCGCCGAGACGGAAATCGAACTGAAGGACGGACAATCCTTCGGCATCGCCGGCTTGCTGGATCACCGCTTGCAGACACAGATGAGCAAGATTCCCGGAATCGGCGACATTCCCATCCTGGGGCAACTCTTCCGCTCTCGGACGATCAACCGCAGCAATACCGAGTTGCTGGTCCTGGTGACTCCGCACATCATCGACCCTGTGCGCGAACAGGCGGCTGCACCGGCGCTTCCCAAGATGCCGCTGCCGTTCCTCGATGTTCCGAAATATGACAAGACCTTGCCGGGCGCCGGCAAAGCGGCGCCGCCCGCACCGGTTTCCAGTAAACAGCCATGAGCACGAAGAACATCCTGAATACGCCGGCGCGAGGCGGGTTCGCTCCCAGCGAGCCGCTGACCCTGGCCACGATCTCTCTGGACAACGACACGCTGGGACTGCTCAAGCTCTTCGCTCAGTCCGCTCCGCTGGTCCGTCTGCGGGCGCCCTTGGGAAGTTACCGCACGGACGACAACGATTTGATTTCCGAATGGCTCGGCGAACCGCCTCCCGACGTCTGCCTGATCGATTTCGACAAGGACCGCCGCAACGCGGCCTTGACCGCCGAGAGCATTCGCGCCGACGCTCCCGGAACCTCCATCTTCGCCGTCTCCTCTCAATCGCAAGCCGAACTGATCATTCAGGCCATGCACAGCGGCTGCAACGAATACCTGGTGAAGCCCATCAACCGCGACCAGCTCCTCAATGCCCTGGCTCGCGTCGGCGGCCGCAAAAAAGAAAAGAAAGATCAGTTCAACGCCCAGATCCTCGCCTTCATCGGCGCCAAGGGCGGCTGCGGCGTGACCACTCTGGTGACCCAGATGGGGGCCCTGCTCGCCAAGACCTACTCCCGCAAAACGCTTCTGGTGGATCTCCACCCGGATTTCGGCGATGCCGCCCTGTACCTCGGCTTGACCAAATCCCGTTATCACTCCTTCGAACTTCTGGAGAACACCGACCGCCTGGATGCCGAACTCCTGCAGGGTTTCGTATCTCCCCACTCGAGCGGCTTGAGCCTGATCCCCGCGCCGGAAGGCAGCGAGGCGGCGCGGCATGTCTCGCCCGGCGCGGTGGCCCATACCTTCGATTTTCTGCGCCTGCGCAGCGAATTTATTCTTGTGGACCTGCCGCCGGGGCTGAACGACCAGAACCTGGAGCTGATTCAGTACTGCGACCATCTCTATCTGGTCACGGTTGCGGAGGTGTCCGCGCTCCGCAACGTCACCCGCCTGGTGGACTATTTCACCCGCAAAGGCATGCCCCAGGACAAGCTGCGCGTGGTCTTGAACCGCCACCAGAAAAATTCTCCGATCTCCGATGCCCAGATCGAAAAAGCCATCCGCCAGAAGATCCACTGGAAAGTTCCCAACCAGTATGCCCACGTGGTCAAGACCATCAACGAGGGCGATCCTCTCGCGCACCTTTCCCGCTCCGACGTCATGCGCAACCTCAGCGAATGGGCGGGGACGATCGGGCGCAAGCCGGGAACGGAATACAAGAAAGAGGAAAATCACGGTTTCTTGGGGTTCTTGAACCGATGAGATTCGCTGTCTGCCAGAGGAGCCTTCATGGGTGATTTCAACCAGATCGCAGCACCGGCGAACAATTCAAGCCCGTCCGCGCTCGGGAGCAATGCCCGCCGCGCCGGGCTCAACTTCGCCGCCTATCAGGAATTGAAATCCACGGTCCATCGCGATCTCCTGAGCCGCGTGGACCTGGAAAAAATCGCCAGCGCACGGGATGGGCGCATCCGCGGCCAGGTTCTGGCCGTCATCCAGGATCTGGTCTCCAATCTCAAGACGCCCATGAGCGGCCCCGAGAAGGAGCGCCTGTGCCTGGAGGTCTTGGACGAAGTGTTCGGCCTGGGCCCTCTCGAACCGCTGCTGCAAGACCCCACCATCAACGACATCCTGGTCAACGGCCATAAGCACGTGTACGTCGAGCGCGCCGGCATCCTCGAAGAAACCAAGATTATGTTCAAGGATGACGCGCACCTCATGCACATCATTGACAAGATCGTTTCCGCCGTCGGCCGCCGCGTGGACGATTCTTCCCCGATGGTGGACGCCCGCCTGCCGGACGGCTCGCGCGTCAACGTCATCATTCCTCCCCTGGCCGTGGATGGCCCGCATCTCTCCATTCGCCGCTTCGGCCAGGTTCCTTTGACCGACCAGGACCTCCTCAACAACAAGACCATCACCCCGCCCATGCTGGAACTGATCAAGGGCGCCGTGCAGTCGCGCATCAATATCGTCATCTCCGGCGGCACCGGAGCCGGCAAAACCACCCTGCTGAACGTGCTCTCCGGTTATATTTCCGACCGCGAGCGCATTGTCACCATCGAAGACTCCGCGGAGTTGCAGCTCAAGCAGCGTCACGTGGTGCGCCTCGAGTGCCGCCCCGCCAACGTGGAAGGCAAGGGCACCTTCATGCAGCGCCAACTGCTGATCAACAGCCTGCGCATGCGCCCCAACCGCATCATCGTCGGCGAAGTGCGCGGCGAAGAGGCTCTGGACATGCTCCAGGCCATGAATACCGGCCACGACGGCTCCCTCACCACCATTCACGCCAACAGCCCCCGCGACGCCATCGCCCGCATGGAGACCATGGCCATGATGGCCAGCCTGAATCTCCCCGAAAACGCCATTCGCCGCCAGATTGCTTCGGCCATCACCATCGTCATCCAGGTCTCGCGTTTCAGCGACGGCACCCGCCGCGTCACCCATCTCACCGAGATCACCGGCATGGACGACGAGGTGGTCAGCATGCAGGACGTCTTTGTGTTTAAAAAACAGGGGATCACTCCCGACGGAAAAGTCACCGGGACGTTTACCCCCACGGGCATACGCCCCAAGTTTGCGGAACAATTGAAGGCCTCCGGCATCAACCTGCCGGCGTCCTTCTTTGAACATTCCATGAGTGTCTGAGGCCGGGAGAACCACATGTCACCCATGCTTCTTTTCGCCCTGCTCCTGCTGCTGACCTTCGCGGCTCTCCTTTTTTTCCTGAAGCCGACGCGGGAAGAATCCGCCGTGCAACGCCACCTGAAGGAGATTGAAGTCACTCGCTTGGAAGACCTCGGCGGCGCGACCATCCTCAAACGCGAGCCCTTCAGCTCCATCCCCTGGCTGGATGATCTGCTGCGCCAGGCTCCCGGAACCTGGTCCCTCATGCGCCTGCTCAAGCAGGCCGGCAGTTCCTGGCGCGTCAGCACCGTCATCACCCTGTCGCTGCTGGGGTTTTTCTTCGTCTGGCTGGCGGCCTATCTCATGCTTTCCCGTCTCGGACTGAGCGCCGTCCTGGGGGTGGCCGCGGCCTTCTCCCCCTTCCTCTATCTCCTGATTCTGCGCGATGCCCGCTTCCGGCGCTGCGACGCGCTTCTGCCGGAAGCCGTGGACCTCATGGCCCGGGCCCTGCGCGCCGGACACGCCGTAACGGCGGCCCTGGAAATGGTCGGCCAGGAAATTTCCGAACCTCTCGCCGGAGAATTCCGCATCGTTCATGAGGAGCAGAGTTTCGGCCTCCCCATGCGCGAAGCCATCCTCAATCTCGCCGACCGATTGCCCCGCGACGACGTGCGCTTCCTGGCTACCGCCATTCTCGTCCAGAAGGAAACCGGCGGAAACCTCGCGCAAATTCTGGACAAGACCGCCGCGGTCATGCGCGAACGCGTCCGCTTGCGCGGCCAGTTGCGCATTTACACCGCCCAGGGGCGCTTGACCGGATGGATTCTCAGTTGCATGCCCTTTGTCATGTTTGCGCTCATCAGCATGATCAACCACGACTACGAAAGCATTCTTTTCACCGACCCGCTGGGCATCCGCGTGGTGATTGCCGGCCTGATCATGATGGTCCTTGGCGTCCTGGCCATCCGCAAGATCATTGACATAAAGGTCTGAGCCTATGGAACTGACCGCCACACTCGCCGGCTTTGTTCTCTTCCTGGGAATCTTCCTGGTCGTCTTCCTGGTGCTCGCACGGCCCTCGGCGGAAAGCGCCTTGCTGGAAAAGGTGACACAACAGTCCCGCCGTGAAGAGGCCGCCGCCTCTCAGACCACTCCGTCCTTATTCAGCGTGGACCAACTGGCCAAACCTTTCTCATTCTTCCGCCGTCTTTTCTCCGCCGAACCCGACGCGGCCCTGGTTCGCCGTCTCATGCTGGCCGGCTACCGCAAACCCGCTCATGCCGATCTTTTCCTCGGCGCCCGCCTGGCCCTTCCCGCCTTCCTGGGAATCGCCGTCGCCTTCCTGATTAGCGAAAATACTTTCCTGTTTTTCATGCTGGCGCTGATTGTGGGCTTTTTCGCACCGGATTTCTGGCTCTCTCATGCCGTCAACGCCCGGCGCGACCACATCCGCTTCAGTCTCCCCGACGGCCTGGACCTCCTGGCCATCTGCATGGAAGCCGGACTGGGACTGGATCAGGCCATCGTGCGCGTCGGCCAGGAACTCCGCCTGAGCCATCGCGAACTCAGCGAAGAACTGCTGCAGATCAATCTCGAGCAGCGCGCCGGTTCCCCGCGCATTACCGCCTGGAAGGACTTCGCCGACCGCGCCAATGTGGAAAGCGTCCGCTCTTTCGTGGCCATGCTCATCCAGACCGACCGCTTTGGCACTCCTATTTCCAGATCCTTGAGCATCTTCTCCGACAGCCTGCGCACCCAGCGCAGGCAGCAGGCCGAGGAAATCGCCGCAAAAACCACCATCAAGCTCGTTCTTCCCCTGGTCTTTTTTATTTTCCCGGCTATTTTTATCGTCACCGTGGCGCCCGCGGTCATCACCGTCATGCGCAACATGGCGCATTTGGGACAATGAGCTTGCTTCAACTATCTACGGAGAGGTGAACCATGGACAACGTTACTTTGATTCGAGTCATTTCGGGACTGCTGGCCGTGGTCGTTCTGGCGATCCTGATCTATCGCATGAAAATGAAGGCTCCCAAGTAAGGCGGGCAATCCCCGCAAAGGAGAACCACAACATGGATAACGTTACTCTGATCCGCGTAATATCCGGCGTGCTCGCCGTGGCCGTGCTCTGCATCCTGATCTACCGGATGAAAAAGACCGCGCCGAAATAGATGGCCCCTGGCCGGGCAGGCCGGAAAGAAGAACCCGTAATGTCTGAAAAAGGCCGCGATGTGTTTGTGTACAACCGGACGAAAGAGACCTTTTTGGCCTTTCGCGTTCAGGTGGCCGATTCCTTCCTCAGCCGTTTGATCGGGCTGCTGGGCAGACGATCGCTCCAGCCCGACAGCGGCGTGTGGATCGTTCCGGCCAACGCGATTCACACCATTGGCATGCTCTTTTCCTTTGACTTGGTGTTGATCGACAAAGACTTCAAAGTCGTGGGCCTGCGCGAACTCGTCCGGCCTTTTTCCGTCACCCGCCCCAATCTCCGCGCCGAGAGCGTGATCGAGCTCCCCGCGCACAGCATCTTCAAAAGCCGCACGGATATCGGCGATCAATTGCTGATTGAACGTTACGGCGCGAAGCAGTTCCCCAAACCGCCCGCCGAAACGCTTGAGGCCGAACTCACCCACCACGGCTCTTGATGCGTTTCCCGCCTCGCCCGCGCTGCCGCAGCGCTGTCCCCAAGACAGTCTCCCCCAGGCGCTGCAAACCATGTACTCTATCTCCGTGATTGGAAACAAATTCACCATCCCCGAAGGAGCCCCCGTGAAAACAAAGCTTCTCGATCGCCGCGCCTTTCTTCGCGTGTCCGCCCTGAGTGGCGGGGGAGTTCTGCTGGCTTACTATGTCGAACCGGTTGCACAAGCGTTTGCGCCTGGCCCGCAAGGAGCGCCGCCGCCGGCATTTGCAGCCAGCGCCTTCATCCGCATCCTGCCCGATGGCGCCGTGACCATCATGGCCAAGAACCCCGAGATCGGGCAGGGCGTGAAGACCCACCTGCCCATGATCATTGCCGAAGAACTGGACGTTGACTGGAAGGACGTGCGCATCGAGCAGGCCGATCTGGATGAATCCAAATATGGCCCGCAACGCGCCGGGGGAAGCACCGCCACTCCCACCAACTGGGATCCCCTGCGGCAGGTGGGCGCCGCGGGGAGAAAACTATTCGTAATGGCTGCGGCGCGGACCTGGGGAGTGCCCGAATCCGAATGCCAGACGGCGTCGGGGTGCGTGATGCATTTACTGAGCAAGCGCAGCGCCCTCTACGGACAACTGGCGGCCACGGCGGCCACGCTGGCTCCCCCCGATCTCAAGACCGTCCCGCTCAAGGATCCCAGGGACTACAAAATCATCGGGCAGCCCACGCCGGGCGTGGATAACGCCCGCATTGTGGCCGGAAAACCGGTGCACAGCATCGACTTTCGCGTGCCGGGCATGTTGTGGGCCGCCTATGAAAAATGCCCCGTCTTCGCCGGAAAAGTTTTGAGCGCCAATGTGGAAGAAATCAAGGCCCTGCCGGGCGTGCGCCATGCCTTCGTGATCGAGGGCACGCAGGAATTGCTCGGGTTGCACCCCGGCGTGGCCATTGTCGCCGACAGTTGGTGGCAGGCGCAGATGGCGCGAAAGAAATTGCAGGTGAAGTGGGACGAGGGGCCGGCCGCGGAACAGAGCAGCGCGGGCTTTGCCCGGCGCGCCGAGGAAATTTCGCGCCAAGCGCCCGCTTTCGCCCTGCGCAGCGACGGCGACAGCGACGCAGCCTTGCAGTCCGCCGCGAAAGTCGTCGAAGGGGCTTACGCCTACCCGTTCATCGCGCACGCGCCGCTCGAACCGGAAAACTGCCTGGCGCATTACCAGGACGGCAAAATCGAGTTTTGGTCGCCCAGCCAAACGCCGGAATCCGGCCGCCAGCAGGTCGCCAAACTGCTGGGCATTCCCCCGGGCAATATCACCATCCACATCATGCGCGCCGGAGGCGGATTTGGCCGGCGGCTCACCAACGACTACATGCTGGAGGTTGCGGCCATCGCCAAGGTCGTGGGCGTTCCCGTCAAGCTGCTCTGGACGCGCGAAGACGATTTTCATCACGATCACTACCGCCCGGCGGGATTTCATTTCCTCAAAGGCGGACTGGACGCCTCGGGCAAACTCATCGCCTGGCGCAATCATTTCGTGAGTTTCGGCGAAGGCCGGGAGTTTGCTCCGCACGCTTTCATTCCCGCCAGCGAGTTTCCGGGAACTTTCCTGCCGAACTTCCTCTTCGCGGCCACGCTGATGCCCCTGCGAGTGCCCACGTATGCCCTGCGCGCTCCCCGCAGCAATGCCTACTCCTGGGTATTTCAATCGTTCATCGACGAACTGGCGCACGCCGCGGGAAAAGATCCCGTGCAATTCCGCCTGGAACTGCTCGGCCAGCCGCGCGTGGCCAATCCCGATGTGAAGCCCGACTATTTTTCCCCGGACTTCGACGCGCCGCGTATGCGCGGCGTTCTGCAACTCGTGGCCGAAAAGTCCGCCTGGGGCTCGCGCAAACTGCCGAAGGACACCGGCCTGGGCGTTTCCTTCCAATTCTCTCACCACGGTTACTTCGCCGAAGTCGCCGCAGTGCGCGTGGACGCCAACAGCGGAGTCAAAGTGAACAAGGTCTGGGTCGCCGGCGACATCGGCAGCCAGATCATCAATCCCAGCAACGCGGTGAACATGGTGCAGGGCGCGGTCATGGAAGGGCTGAGCTCGGTCATGAGCTATGAAATCACGATTGACCGCGGCCGCGCCCTGCAAAGCAATTTCCACGAATACCAGCCCGTGCGCATGCACCAAGCCCCCGCGGATGTCGAAGTGCACTTTCTGCGAACGAACAATCCGCCCACCGGACTCGGCGAGCCGGCCCTGCCTCCGATTCTCGGCGCCGTAGGCAACGCGATTTATGCCGTGACGGGGAAGCGCATCCGCTCGCTGCCGCTCGCCAAACACGGCTTTCACTGGGCCTAGCGGAATAAAAACACTCAAGGGAAATCAGTGAAGGAGAGTTTATGAAACGCTTCTGTGTGACGATCCTGGCCTGCGGACTTTTCTTTTGCACCGCGCCCGCCGCTCAGGGCCAGGAGAACAGACCGCATGTTTCCAGCAATGAGGAACAGGCGTTGGTACAAGCCGACCACGCTTTGGCGGAAGCCCTCCGAAAGGCGGATCAGGCAGCGGCAGACAAACTCCTGGACGAACAATTCGAATGGACGGACATGAACGGAAAAACAGCGGCCCGGGCTGAGTCTCTCCGTAACCTGGCCGCGCTGGCCCAGGACGGCGAAGAAGACACCGGCGTAAAGACACACTCCTACGGCGAGCTTGGCATTGTCTTCGGTTTTCATCACGGCGCGCGCTTTGCGCGCATCTGGGTGAAGCGTTCGGCCGGATGGAAGGCGCTCGTTTTTCTGGACACGCCCAAGCCCAGCCAGGCTTCTCCCGCCGTAGCCGGCGGAAACGCGGGAGACTGCAACAATCCCTGCACAAGCCTGCCCTACGCGCCAACGACGGCAACCGATCAGGCCGTCATTGCCGAGTGGCAAAAAACGAAGATGGACGAATGGCATCCGGACGCAGCGGATTGGGCCACGCACGTCGCGGACGAATTCCTGATCATCAATGACCGCGCCGAGCGCAACAAGGAGCAGCGCGTCGCACTCGCCCGGAAGTGGCAGGACGCGGGAATCAGCATGCCAGGCGACCCGGTCTTGTCCATGAGCATGTCCGATTTTGGAAACACGGTGCTGATGATTTCGCGGCACGCGCCATACCGCGGCGGTAAGCCCTATTACAACGCCCGCGTGTTCGTGCATCGCGACGGCCATTGGCTGATCGCCTGGAGTCAGCAGACGACCATACAGGATGCCCCCGCCATTCCCCCCGTGACTCGCAAATAACCGGCGCGCCGCCGACCGGCGCTGCTGACAGTCAATTTCTCCATTCTTTTTGAAGAACATTGCGCCGCTCAAGCCGGTTCCGCTCTCCCGCGAACGGCCCTGTCCTCTCCGCCTGGAAAATCCGGACAACCCTTCCCGCAGCGTCTATAATCACCCCGCACGGAGCAATCCGGCGGGAGGATGAAGATGAAAAGAATGATTGGACTGTTCACGGCGCTGGCCATCATCGCCGCGGTGACGCTGGCGAGTCCCCAGCAGAAAACCGAACGGCGTTATATTGTGCTCAACCCGGATTCCAAACTGCCCTTCAGCAATGGGGTGCTGGTTGGAAATACTCTTTACGTCGCCGGGAGCATCGGCCTGGACCCCAAGACCGGCCGCCCTCCGGCCGACGTCGAGGAGGAGGCCCGCCTGGCGCTGGATTCCATACGCGCGACGCTGGCCAAAGCCGAGATGACCATGGACGATCTGGTGGCCGTGGAAGTTCATTGCCCGGATGTAGCCCACTACGACAAGTTCAACGGTGTCTATCGCACTTATTTCAAGGGCAACTTTCCCGCGCGGGCTTTTCTGGGCTCCGGGCCGCTGCTCTTCGGCGCGCGCTTTGAAGTCAAAGGCATCGCCGTAAAGCGTTAGCCGGAGAATGGCGCCGGCGCCGGTCAGCCGCTCGATTCCGCGCGGAACATCTCCGCCCCGTCGAAGCTGCGCAGTTTCTCGGCGCGCACCGCCAGAATCACCCGGTCGGGACTGAGGAAGCGGCGCGTTTCGCTCTCGCGCTGCTCCGGGGTCAGCGGGCGCTCCCAGCCATCCAGATGCGCGGCAACCCAACGCTGCACGAGTTGCGGATCGGAAGAGACCTCGGCCCGTCCGCGGAGGGTTACCTGGCGCAATCCGCGGTGAAAGCAGAGAGAAACAGCGGGGTTGCGGCGCAGCGCCTTGACCTTGTCGCGGTTCGCGGTCGAGGTCAGCAGGACGCAGCCGTCCAGCACCACGTAAGCCATGGCGCAGCAGACCGGCGCGGGCTCCCGGGTGACCCACGAAAGAACACAGTAAAACGGCGGGCTCTCGATCAGCTTCCACGCCTCCGCATCACTCAGCCGGTATGGCTCGATGTGCTCGCGGTGCCACCAGGCAGGTTTTTCACTCATCATTATTTTCCCGCCCGCCGGCCTCTTTCGCGGGCTCGGAAGCCAGGCCGAAACGCACGGCATGCGGCTTCGGCCACGAGTTTAACCGGATTCCCGAAATCGCGCGGCTGTTGGCAAGAGGCAGGTGTTTTTCAGTCTTTCCTGCCGCAATAAGCCAGCATTCCGGATTTCAGGCGCGCTTCGCGGCGGCGCTTCAGCGCTGGGCCTTGCCCGCTGCAACCCATCTTCGCAAAATGGCGTGCGCAGTTTCGTCCAGGTCCAAAAATTCAATTCCCATTCCCTCCCGTTCCTTGACCGTGCGCACCACCGCCAGCACTTCAATCCTTTCATTCTTATGGTTCAGGAAAGCGCGCACCCGGCAACCACGGGACAAGGGGCGCTCCGTGGTGACAAAACATCCGCCCAGGGAAATATCCGTGGTGTCTCCCTTGAGGCGCGTTCCGGTCTCCAGATTCATGATTTCGGCTTCCGCCGATATCGGAATGCGGATGGCATAGCGACGGTCATACATCGTCAAGTGCTTCGTTGCGCGCTTGTCGTCCGCCAAGCTCATATTTCTTCCGTTCCTCCGTGAAAAGGTGCCGGCGGCGGAGTTCCGCTCCTCCCCCGGGCCGGCCATTGCACAATAGACAAATTCACTGCCGCTTTCCCTGCCCTGCCCGCAAATTCATGCTAGGCTTTCCGAGGTGCTTCTCTCTCGGCAAAAAAACGCATGAGCCCATCCGCCAAAGACAGGCAGAGCGACCGCATCAGCCTGCAAGTTCCCGTTGAAGCTTCCTGGACCGATTCCCTGGGCCAGGCCATTTCCCAAACCGTCGAAACCTTTCTGGTCAGCCGCAACGGCGCCGTCCTGAAACTCGCCGAAACTCTCTCCATGGGGCAGGAACTGGTCCTGCGCCGCAGCGTTTCCGGCAGCCAATGGAAGACGGTGCGCGCCCACATTGTCGCCGAGATCGACCGCGACCCCAGCGGATTCCTCTATGCCATCGCCCTGCACGAATCCCGCCCAGACTTCTGGGATATTGATTTCCCTTCCCCGGTGCAGGCCCAGGACGCGCTGGCGCGCATGCTCATGGAATGCAGCTTCTGCCAGAAGCGCGAGGTGGTCTACCTCAACGAACTGGAACTCAAATCCTTCGAGGCCCGCCGCTGCGTGGCCCGTCTCTGCAATCTTTGCAGCGCTCCTTCCATCTGGATCGAGGCGCGCACGGCGCAATCCGGCGCCGATGCCCGCCCGGACGCCCCCAGCCTCGATGACCTCCAGAATCGCATTCTTCCCTCTCGCAACCGCGCCCGCGTCAAAGCCCGCGTTCTCGCCTGCATCCGCCAGCGCGGCTTCCAGGAGGAAGTCGCCGTCTGCGAGGATCTTTCCCGCGGCGGCATCGCTTTCCGCAGCCGCAACCAGTATGCCGAGGGCGCCCGCCTGGAAGTCGCCGTTCCCTACACCCCGGGCAGCAGCGCGATCTTCGTTCCGATCCGCATCGTTTCTTCCCGCCCGATTCCTTCCGCCGGCCTGTACCGTCATGGAGCCGCCTACATTAAACCTGGAGAATGATTCCGGTATCATCAATTCGCGGCCGATGACGTTTCGCGTTCCTGCCTCCGCCGCTGCAGATAATGCATCGCGATATTCAGATAAATATCTCCGTACGGCGTCTGCATGCTCAAAACCATCGCTTCCGTGTCCCGGTTGCTTCCAATCCCTTCCTGGCTGGTATGAATCTCGGGCGGATGAATTTTGAATTTGAAACCCTTGTCATTCAGCAATGTCACCGAGTTGCCGATGACCATATTGGCCAGCTCGCACACCGCCTCGGTCTCCACCTGTTCTCCCTCCACCGCTTCGCCGCCGGAGAGATGGCTGGCCATTTTCCTGGCCGCCTCCGTGCCCACGTCCAGAATGATCCGCCCCTCGATTTCCCCTTCGATGCGGATCAAGGCCGCCACGCCCTTCAGCCGGTAACTTTCCTCGTCCATGACCATGTCCCCGATTTTCGTCGGCGACTGAAAGGCCTCCGAAAATACCGCGTCCGCGGCATTGATGAACGGCTGAATCAGCTCGATCTTCATTGCAGCTCGTCCTTCCCCGCGCTCACCGGCAAGGCTTGGGACGATCCCGCCTCGTCGCTCAGCACATAGCGAAGAATTTCGTACAGCCCTTCGGGCTTGACCGGCTTCTGCACGAAGTGCTTGGCGCCCTTCTGCAAGGCCGCCAGAATATTCTCCTGGTACCCCACCGACGACACCATGACGATCCGCGCGTTGGGGTGCTGCCGGATGATGCGCTCGACCGCCTCGATCCCCTCCATCTGTGGCATGGTGATGTCCATCAGGACGATATCCGGCAGGGCGCGGTTGAATTCCGCGATGGCCGTCAGACCGTCGCCGGCTTCCCCGGCCACCTCTCCGCCGAACGTCTCGATCATCTTGATGATGTTCTTCCGCGCGAAGACGGAATCGTCCACCACCAGATAGCGAACCGGCTGATTATCTTTCCGTAGCAATGCGGCAAATTGGGCCATGGCCTTCTCCTTCCTCTTCCGCCATCTCTTCAATTGCGCGGCGAGGAAACAGGTGTCCTTTCCTTTACTTCTGGTTTTTCCGTCAAACTCTTTCGGTCCTTCTGTTCGGTGCCGTCCCGTTCCCCGCTGCACTGGCTCACAAGAAACGCCCCGATTTTCTCGAGGTGCACGACGTGCGTCGCATATCCCTTCAGGATCGCCGCGCGGGGCATTCCGCTTACCACGCAACTTTCCTCGCTCTGCGCAATCGTCGTGCCTCCCGAATTCCTGATCGCTCCCAGTCCATCCGCTCCGTCTTCCCCCATCCCGGTCATCAGCACCGCGATGGAACTGGAACTGAATTCCTGCGCCACCGAATGAAACAGCACGTCCACCGACGGGCGGTGCCCGTTTACCGGCGCGCTATCCGTCAGCACCGCGACGTCTCCCCGCGGCATCCGCCTGGCCATCATGTGGCGGTTCCCCGGGGCGATCAATGCGCGCCCCGCCAGCAGAATATCCCCCGAGCGCGCTTCGGCCACGTCGATCTCGCAACAGTCGTTCAGCCGTTTCGCCAGCATTTCCGTGAATCCCTCCGGCATGTGCTGGACCACCAGCAACGCCGCCGGAAAATCAGCGGGAATCTGCGAAAGAACGTACTGCAGTGCGTTGGGCCCTCCGGTCGAAACGCCCAGGGCCACCACGCGATTCGGCTGCCGCGCCGCCCGCGGCCCGCCTTTCGAAACCGTTTTCGGCTCCGCGCTGACGCGGGTCATGTTCTTTTGCCGCGCCACGCGCCCGGCCACCAGAATCTTCTGCACCAATTCTCCGGCGATCGGCTCCAGGCTTCCGGACGCCGCGTCTCCCGGCTTGGCCACGAAATCGATGGCCCCCAGGGCCAGCGCCTTGAATGTCGTGTACGCGCCCTCGCGCGAATGCGTGCTCACCACGATCACCGGAACATCGTATTGCTGCATGATCAGCCGCAGCGCCTCGATCCCGTCCATTCGCGGCATCTCGAGGTCCAGCGTAACCACGTCCGGCTTCAACTCCTCGATCTTCTTCAGCGCAAACGCGCCGTCCATGGCCGTTCCCACCACCTCGATCGATTCGTTCTTCTCCAGAATGCGCGGAATCAGCTTGCGCATCAGCGCCGAATCATCCACCACCAGGACGCGAAGGCGCTCGCTCATGCGCTGGCCTCCATCAGCGGCGTCCGGCTCAGCCGGCTGACCACCGCGTTCACGTTCAAAATCAGCACCACCGAACCGTCCCCCAGCACCGACGCCCCGATCACCAGATCGCCGCACGCCAGATCCGCAGGCAGCGCCTTGATCACCAGCTCTTCTTCTCCCGCCAGGCTGTCCACCAGCAAGCCGAATTTTCTATCCGCCACGCCGATGACGATCACAAACGACCGCTTGCTCTTCGCCACCGCGTGAATGTGGTTGAGCCGGCTCAAACGCACCACCGGCAGCACCCGGTCGCGCAATTGCAGCACTTCCTTCTGGTCCACACGGCGAATCTCCGGCTCCGTCACGCGCGTGATTTCCAGCACCGCCGACAGCGGCACCGCATACATCCGCCCGCCCACGTGAAACAGCAGCGTCTGAATGCTGGCCAGCGTCAGCGGCATCCGCAATTGGAAGGTTGTGCCCTTCCCCGGCTGCGAACTCACTTCCACCGTTCCCTTCAGCCGTTCCAGCACCGTGCGCACGATATCCAGCCCCACTCCCCGCCCGGAGATCTCCGTCACTTCCGCCGCCGTGCTGAGGCCCGGCGCAAAGATCATGTTCAGCACTTCGCGGTCGCTCAGCTTGTCCGCTTCCTGCTGCGAAAGAATCCCTCGCGCGACCACTTTTGCGCGCACCTTCTCCGCCGGGATGCCGCCGCCGTCATCGCGCACTTCCACCACGACCTGCGTTCCCTGATGGTACGCGTTCAGATACAGCGTGCCGCGCGCCGGCTTCCCCGCGGCAATGCGCGCCTCGGCCGGCTCGATGCCGTGATCCACCGCGTTTCTCACCAGATGCGCCAGCGGCTCGCCCAGCGTATCCAGCACGCCCTTGTCCAAGTCCGTGCTTTCGCCGCTCAGCTCCAGCGCCACATCCTTCTTGCATTGCTTGGCCACGTCCCGCACCACGCGGGGAAAACGGCGGAATAGCTGCTCCACCGGAACCATGCGGATCTTCACCACCGACTTCTGCAGTTCCTCGAGAATTCGCGATTGGAATGAGAGCGCATCGCTCAGCCTTCCGTGCAGCGGGTCGCGCGAATATTTCTGCCCAAATTCCGATATGGCCCGGTGCAGCATGGACTTCCCGATGATCAATTCGCCCACCAGATTCATCACCGAATCAATCCGCGACGCATCCACGCGCAGCATGCTCTCGGCCACGGCGTTGGCCACCGCATTCTTTCCCGGCACGGCCGGACTAGTCGCCGCTCCGGAAGGACTCTCTGCCGCCTTCGCCGCCGCCGCGGCCTGCGCTTCCAGAATGTCCCCGATCATTTCATGTTCGGGCGACTCGATTGCTTTCACGCGCACGACCTGGACATCCTTGACGATCGAGGGAATCTTGCAGCGCCGCACGATTCCTTCCGCCGTTTCCGTGCTGGATAGCGACGCTTCGATCAACTCCACATTCGCCGCTCCGGCATTATCCTCGGGCCGCAGCGCGATCAGCGTGCCCGCTCCATGCAGCACATTTCTCACCAGCTGGAACGCCGCCGCCCGCATGGCACTCTGCGGATCGATGCGCAGCGCGATGTTATAGACCAATTCACCGCGGTGCAGCGCCTCCGCCACCATCAGCTGCTCATATTCGGTCCACGCGAATTGCGCCTCGCCTCTGCTTTCCCCCGCCGCCCCCGCCCGTGCCGGGCCATTCGGCTCCGCGCCTTCCCCGTTTTCGATGAGTTCGCGAATCTGCCTTCTTACCGCGTCCGTGGAGGGAATTTCCGCGCCCTTCTTGTAGGCTCCCAGCAGCAATTCAAACGTGTCGGCGACGGAAAGCACCACCTCCGCCAGACGGCCCCCTTCCCGCAGCCCGATGCTGGGCGAAAGCACATCTTCCAGCTCGTGCGCCAGTTCGCTCAGCGTCTGGTATCCGCAAGCGGCCGAATCCCCTTTCAATGTGTGCACGGCACGGCGCACGCTCCGCAGAATTTCTTCGTCCGCGTGGTTCGCTTCCAGCGCCAGCCCGGATTCATTCAGCGACTGCAACAGCTCATACGCACTCTCGAAGAAGAGATTGCGCAGTTCGTCGCCGCGTTCATCTTTCTTCCGGCTCAAATCCCCACCTCGATGCGCTGATAGGCCGTGCCGTTGTTCTCATGAATCATCTTGAACTTCGTGCTCAGCCCAAACAGGCTTTCCGCATGCCCCACGAAGAGATATCCCGCCGGGTTCAGGCAGTGATAAAACTTTTCGATCAGCCGCTTCTGCTCGGCTTCGTCGAAATAGATCATCACGTTCCGGCACAGGATAATGTCGTTGCGCCGCGGCAAGAATTCCGTCTTCAGATTATGGAAATCGAACTGCACCATATCCTTTAGCGGCTGCTTCACCGCGTATTTTTCTCCCACTTTCTCGAAATACCGCAGCCGGCTGGTGTAATCCACCGGCTCCATTTGCGCGTCCGTGTACTGTCCTTCCGCTCCCGTGCGCAAGATCGAGTAGCTGATATCCGATGCCAGAATCTCCAGCTTCCACGGCGGGGGGATCAGCGGCTTGGGTGAAGGCATATCGAAGGGCAGCGGATTCCGCAGATAGTAATAGGCCAGCGCATCGCAGATCAGGATGGCCACCGAATACGCCTCCTGCCCCGAGGAGCATCCCGCGCTCCATACCCGGATCGTCCAATCGCGCCGCTCCTGCTTTCGCCGCAGAATCTCGTCCAGCACCGACTTCTGCAACAGATCCAGCTGCGGCTTATTCCGAAAAAAACTCGTCTCGTTGACCGTCAGATTTTCCAGCAGCACGGCCATCTCCGCCTTGCCTTCCCGGCTGGTCAGCAGGCGGTAGTAGTTATAGAAGGATTCCAGCTGGCAGGCCTTCAGCCTCCGCTGCAAGCGGTCCTTCAGGAAATGCGCGCGCCGCTCATCGAAATACATCCCGCATTCCTGGTACACCAGGGTTTGCAGGAGCTTCAGTTCCGCTTCCGTCAGGTTAACTTGTGCTGTCAGAGCTTCCATGAAAGATCGTTGCGCGGCAACGCCGGTCTTCGCAGGGGCCTTGCGGGAATTCCTCCCTAGCGCGTGCTTCCGGCGAATTCCGCGGCCTCCTCGATGCGTTTATAATCCTGGCGCAGCAATAGCTTGGCGATATCCAGCAGAATGATGAGCCTGCCTTGGAGCTTTCCCACTCCAGTCACATACCCGGACTCCCCGTCCGAAAACATGCTGGCGGGCGGCTCCACCTCCGACGAGGGGATCTTCAGCACCTCGGAAGCCGAATTCACAAAGAGCCCCAGCAGCCGGTTTTCCAGGTCCACCACCAGAATGCGGCTCTTTTTGTCCGCATGCAGTTCTCCCAGCCCGAATCTCTTCCGCAGGTCCATCACCGGCACTATCTTTCCGCGCAGATTGATGACCCCCAGGATCGTCTCCGGAGCGTTTGGAACCGCGGTGATGTTCGGAACCCGGACAATCTCCCGCACCATCGAGATCGGAATCCCGTAGGACTCCCCTCCGATTCGAAAACCAATTACATGGAAATCATTTGCCATCCACGGGCCCCCCGTCCTAGAGTCGCGCCATTTCGGCGTATTCTACTTTGTTGGTTCCGCGCCCATTGCCGTCACGCCCATTGCCATCGCGTCCGTTGTCATCCCGGCGTGGCGAAGTGGAAGGATGCGAGTTCTGGCTGCGCCGCGGCTGCACCTCGCGGTCCAGCACGAACCGGTCCATCGAATCAATCAGCTGCCGCGAAAGTTTCAGCATCTGGTCCGCAGCCGCTGACAGCTCCGTCGAGCCCGAAGAGGATTGCTGCACCATCTCCCTCATCTTGTCCATGGCCCGCACAACCGCCTGCGCCCCGGAAGCCTGCTCTTCCACCGCCGAATTGATCTCCTGGGTGATTTCCATCAGCCGGCTGGTCGCCCGCGCGATCTGCGAAGACCCCGCCGATTGCTCGTTGGTGGCCGCCCCGATTTCCTGCGACAGCTTGTACACTTCGATCACCACGTTGGAAATCTTGTGCAGCGCCACTCCCATTTCGTTCCCCAGCGTCAGTCCTTCCTCCACCGACTTGGTGCTCAGCTCCATGTTGGCCACGGCCTGCCGCGCCTCGCGCTGAATGCTCTGGATCAGATCCGCGATTTCCTTGGTGGATTGCGTGGATTTTTCCGCCAGCTTCCTCACCTCGTCCGCCACAACCGCGAATCCCAGTCCGTGTTCCCCAGCGCGCGCCGCCTCGATCGCGGCATTGAGCGCCAGCAGGTTGGTCTGCTCGGCGAGGTCGTCAATCACTTCCACGATCTTGCCGATATCGTCCGCTCGATTCCCCAATACGTTGATGATCTCCGCCGACGTTTGAATGGATTGATTCGTCCGGCTCAATCCGCTGGTCGCCTTCTCCATCGTGGAAATTCCGTTCATCACCTCTTCCCGCGAACGGTTGGCGATGTCCAGCAGCAGCTTCGCGGTATCCGCCACGCGCTGGATGGACGCCACCATCTCATCAATGGACGACGAGGTTTCCGCCACGCTCGAAGCCTGCACCTGCGTGTTTTTCACCACATTCTGCACATTGATGCTCATCTCGTGCATCGTGCTGGTCACTTCCTCGATGGCCGATGACGCCTGCACGCTGATCTTCGCCGATTCATCCGCCGCCTGCGCCACCTGGCTCGACCCCGCCGATACCTGCGAGGCTCCATCGCGCACTTGCCGCACCAGTTGCGTCAGTCCTTGCGACATCTGCACGAATGCGTTCGCCAGCGTGTCCCTCTTGGACCGCGGCGTCACTTCCACGCTCAAATCCCCTTCCGCCACGGCCATGGACACTTCCGCCATCTCCTTCAGATAGGCCACCAGATTATTGAAGGTCGTCGCCAGCGCTCCGATTTCATCGTTGCGGTGCAAATTGATGTTTTGGTCCAGGTCCCCGGAGTCCCCGATCTCCCGCGCCACCAGAATCAGGTGCTGCAGCGGCTCGAAGATGGACCTCACCGTTCCCACGGCCACCCACGCTCCCATGCACAGCGTGAGTATCGTTCCCATCGTCGTAATCCACGTCGCCACCGTACTGGCCGTGTCCGAAGCCGCCGTGGCTTCCTGCAGGTGCGTGGCGATCTGCTGGGTTACTTCGTCGAGCACCACCGACGATTTCTTCAGCCAGGAACTGGGGTCCTTCTGCAAGTAGAAAATCTGCAAATCCGATACGGTCGCATCCCCGGAGTCCACCTGATGGCGCTTGGCCAGCAGAGGCTTGGCAAAGTTTTCCGCCCAGCTCTGCTCCGTGGATTCCACTTGAATCAGCGCCTTGCGCACATCTTCGCTTCCTGCCTCCATTTCACTCCGCTTGATCAATTCGGCCATCTCCGAAAATCCGCGCGTGACTTTTTCTTCGTCGCTCGGATCTCCGCTCAGCAGGAAGTTGTTCAGATTCACCCGGCTGGCCATGATGTCGAAGCGCACATTCTCGATGATTCTGTAACTGCTCAGCGCCGTCGAAGCATCCGTGCGCGTCAAGCGGGCCTTGACCGCCGTCCCCACGTTCACCAGAAAAAGGAGGAACAGAACCGCCAGTATGGTTCCGAATCCAAGGTAGATTTTCTTTCCGATCGTCATTTCCATTTCCCGAACCCTCCGCCCGTTGCTTCCTGCCTTTTTCGCCCCGAGCCTTTTGAAATCGATTCCCCTCTACCGCCCTACCCCTCGTCCAAACGAAATGTGAATTCCACTAGCACCGTGCTCTCTTCCTTGGCCGGCTCAAACTTCCATCCCTTCACTGCTTCTTGGGCCGCCTTCGCCAGCAGCGGATGCCCGCCCAGGATCCGGCTGAGCCTCACCCTGCCTTCCGCGCTGACCACCACTTCCAGCTTCACCTTCCCGCTGACGTACATCCTCCTCGCCAGATCGGGATAAATCGCCACGCTCTTGTTCCGAACCTTGCGCTTTCCTTCCTCGACCGTTCCTTCCTGTGCAAATGCCTTCGTGCTGAGGGCCAATGCCAGCAGCAATCCCGTGGCGCTGATACGCCCTCGATGGCTCAGTCCTCCTCGCATCTCAAACCAACCTCTTTCCGGCCCATCGGTAGCAAAAGACAGTAGTGGCAAACGGAACCCAACAGGAAGAAGGCACGTTCGATGCCAGGCCGGAAAAAGAAAACCGTTTCTCCCGAGGACTGCGGAAAACAGCCGCAACGCACTCATTCGATTGATTTTATTCTTTTGCTCAATTCCAATTGCCCGCCCGCCATCCATCCCTTTTCGTCTCATTCGCTCCGTAATTCCCGCCTCTAAATCTCACTCTGAGATGCTTGCGACTTTTGCCGAGAGTTGTTCATAGGACACCGGCCATCTCAGCCGTCTTGACTCAAACTGAGAAAATTCGATACCGTTACACTGCAACGGTTCAAATTGAGACACACACGCTACCCCTTACCCCATGCGTGTCGCTAAAAAATCGTCTTCGTCCCGTCCTTCTGCCCTCTCAGGAGCCTCTCGGGGTGTTCGTCAACCCTCCGCTCGCGCCGAAGAGTTGATGGACCTGGCTCTTGACGCCGCTCAGGCCAGGAGCCTCCCCGATTTTCTTCGCAACTTTGCGGAACGCGCGGGCCGCATGCTGGACGCGCAATGGTCCGCTGTGGCCGTTTACGGTCAGGAAGAAACGCAGCTTTATTCCAATGCTCCCGGGCAAACCAGCACGCTTCCTGCCGGAGACTTCTTCGCCAAAGCCATCCTCGACGTCGCCGCCAAATCCCAGGAGGAAGTCTTCATCCTCCCCTTTGACGCTCCGGAATTTTCTCCCCCGGGCTCATTCGGCAAGCATCTGGAAGCCATCGTTGTGCGCATCGATTCCAGCGAAGGCGAGCGCCTCGGCTGCATCTGCCTTCTGCGCAAGCCCCAGCCGGTCGAGGAAGCCGACCGCCGCCTGCTCCAGGCCCTCGCCAGCCATGCCGCCCTTTCCCTCGTCAATTTCCGCCGCTTTTCTCAACTCGAACACTCCAAACGCCAGTGGGTCGAGGACATTGACGCCATCACCGACTATATTGTCGTCCACGACCGTTCCTGGCGCATTCTCCGCACCAACCGTTCTCTTTCTCTCGTCCTCGGCGCTGAACCCGCCGCTCTTGTCGGCCAGCCCATGAACCGCCTGCGGGCCATTTCCGGTAGCGGCAGTTCGCTTCCCTGCCCCCTTTGCCGCGCCCCCCACCGGGCCCACGAAGAGTTCATGTTCACCGCGGACCAGAGTACTTTTCTCGTCTCCACTTCCCGCACCTCTCACTCCGCGGAAAAGGACGAACGCACCATTCACGTCCTCAAGGACATCACCGACCGCCTGGAAGCCGAGCGCCGCTACCGCGATCTCTTCAACAGCATTCAGGAGGGGCTGTTCTTCGCCACCCCTGAAGGCCGCTTCCTCGACGTCAACGAAGCCATGGTCAGCATGCTCGGTTACGGCTCCCGCCGCGAACTCCTTCTCGCCGACGTCAGCAGCCATCTTTATCCCGACCCCGGCTCGCGCAAGCGCGTGCTCCAGACGCTCGCCAGTGGCGGCGTTCTCCGCAATCATGAAGAAACCCTGCGCCGCAAGGACGGTTCCCTCCTCCATACCCTGCAGAATCTCACCGCGGTTCTCACCCCGCGCGGCGAGATCTCCCAGATTCGCGGGCTGATGCTGGACGTCACCGAACAGCGCCTCTTCCAGACCCAGTTGCAACGCGAGCGCGACTTCAACCAGAAGATCCTGAACACCACCCAGAGCATGATTCTCGTCCTGGACACCGCCGGCCTGATCGCCTATGCCAACCGCCGCTGCTACGACGTCGGTTACCGCGAAAGCGATCTCATCGGCCATCGCCTGGTGGAATGGGTCGAGCCCAATCAGCGCAAGGAATTCGATGAAGCCCTGCGCCTCACCGCCCAGGGCCACCAGATGGAAAATATCGAAATCCGCCTGCGCCGCAGCGACGCCTCCCTCGGCCACTTCTCCGTCAGCTTCAGCCCCATGCGCGATGAACAGGCCGTCGTCAACAACCTCGTCGTGGTCATGACCGACATCACCGACGCCACCATTCTCCACGCCAAACTCGCTCATTCCGAAAAAATGGCCACTCTCGGCCAGTTGGTCTCCGGCGTGGCCCACGAAGTCAATAATCCCCTCGCCGCCATTCTCGGCTTTACCGACCTCCTTCTCGAGAACCCCAATATTCCCGAGGATGCCCGCGGAGAACTGCGCATCATTCTCCAGGAAACCCAGCGCACCAAGGTCATCGTCCAGGATTTGCTCAGCTTCGCCCGCCAGCGCCCCGCCCGCCGCGAACCGGTCCAGCTCAATGCCGTCCTCCGCCAGACCATCAAGCTGCGCAACTATGACTTTGAAAGCCACGGCGTTGAACTCATCGAATCCCTCCAGGACGACCTGGGTTCCGTCCTCGGCGATCCCCAGCAGTTCCAGCAGGTCTTCCTCAACATCCTGAACAATGCCTATGACGCCGTTCAGGAAACCTCGCGCCCCGGCCGCATCGAAGTCCGTTCCTCGCAGACTGGCCAGGAAATCGAAATTGCGGTCACCGACAATGGCAGTGGCGTCGCCGACCCCGTGCGCATTTTCGACCCCTTTTACACCACCAAACCTCCCGGCAAGGGCACCGGCCTGGGCCTCAGCATCTGCTACGGCATCATGAAGGCGCATAACGGCGAGATTCTCTGCTGGAACAACACCAGCGGCGCCGGCTGCACCTTTGTCGTCCGCATTCCCGTTTCCGCCGAGCCCACCTCCGCCGCGATGGAGGCAGGCCGTTGAAACCAAGCCCCGCAAAAGCATTGCCGGAGCCAACCCGCATCCTGCTCATCGAGGACGAGCCTTCCGTCACCGCCTTCCTCCGCGCCGCTCTCGAACGCTCCGGCTACCGCGTCGAGCCGGTCCACTCCGGCGCCGAAGGCATTGAGCGCCTCTCCTCCGGCAGCTTCGACGGAGTCATCTCCGACATTCGTATGCCCGGCAGTGTCAACGGCGCCGACGTCCAGAGCTGGCTTCAGTGCCACCGCCCGGATATGTGCAAGCGCTTGATCCTCATCAGCGGCGATACCGCCAATCTCCAAACGCAGGAACTCCTCGCCCGCTGCGGCGCCCCCTTCATCGAGAAACCCTTTCGAGTCCAGCATTTACTTTCCCTCGTGGAGAAAACCTTCGGAAAACCATGAACAACGACATGAAAATTCGCCTCCTGATCGTCGATGACGAACAGAGCATCCGCCGCCTGTGCATGACCATCGGCAACTCTCTCGGTTACGACTGCCTCGAAGCCGACTCCGCCGAATCGGCCCTCTCCAAGCTGGACAGCGAGACCCCCGATCTGGTCATCACCGACATGAAGCTCCCCAATCTTTCCGGCGTCGAGCTTCTGCGCCAGATCAAGGCCATCTTCCCGCGCACCGAAATTTCCATCATGACCGGCCATGGCTCCATCGAAACCGCCGTGGATGCCATGAAACTGGGCGCCTACGACTACATTGAAAAGCCCTTCCGCGTCGAAAAGCTGCGCCTGCTCCTGCAGCGCATGGCTGAAAAAGTACGCCTGGTCGCCGAAAATCAGTTCCTCCGCGAGCGCGTGGATACCGAGGAAAACCTCGAGGGCATCGTCGGCGCCTCCGCCAAGATCCAGGACGTCTTGCGCATGATCTCCCGCCTCCAGGACACCCGCACCCCCGTGCTCATCACCGGCGAGAGCGGCACCGGCAAGGAACTCGTGGCCCGCGCCATTCATTTCCGCGGCTCCATGGCCAAGACTCCCTTCGTCGCCGTGGATTGCGGTTCTCTCGTCCCCACTCTCATGGAAAGCGAGCTTTTCGGCTACGAGCGCGGCGCCTTCACCGGCGCCATCAAATCCAAAATCGGCCTTTTCCAGTCCGCCAACGGCGGCACCATTTTCCTCGACGAAATCGGCGAATTGCCCCTCGAAATGCAGGCCAAGCTCCTCCGTGTCCTGCAGGAGAAGGAAGTCCGCCCCGTTGGCAGCAACAGCAGCGTGGGCGTTGATGTCCGCGTCATCGCCGCCACCAATCGCGACCTCGACGCCGCCTATCGCTCCGGTAATTTCCGTAAGGACCTCTTTTTCCGCCTCAACGTCGTCACCGTGCATATCCCTTCCCTCCGCGAGCGCCGTTCCGATATCCCCATGCTCGTCCACCATTTCCTGAATCGCTACGCCGCCGGCGAAAGCGTCCAGGTCACTTCCCACGCCATGAAGAGCCTCCTGCAATACGACTGGCCCGGCAACGTCCGCGAACTGGAAAACTGCGTCGCCCGCGCTCTCACCCTCGGCGACCGCCTGGCCATTGACGTCGGCGACCTGCCCCCGGCCATCCGCACCGAACACCCCGCGGGAGACTCCCTGGCATTGCACCAGGATGAATCTTCCTCGCTCTCCACCACCGCTCTTGCGGAAATGGAGCGCATGACCATTCTTCGCGTCTTCGAGCAGGCCAACGGCGACAAAGTGCAGGCCGGCAAGATGCTGGGCATCAGCCGCGCCACTCTCTACCGCAAACTCAAGCGCTATAACATTTCCGTCAAGCCGGATTCCGCCGCGGAAGAGGACGAAGACGCCCAGTCCTCCCGTACCGCCACACACTGATTGTTCTCCTGAAATAAACCGCGAATCTCCATCGGGATGGGTGTGCGTCTCGCAATTTGAGACGGCAGATATTCTCGCGCACCCTGGCCGCGAGACGATTTCGTGAGACAATCCCGTGTCACCCTGAGACGAGCGCGCCCATTGAGAACCCCAGGAAATCAGTAACTCCTTGTTTGTCAATACTATAACATCTCCCCGCCGCCGCCTTCCCTTTGGCTCCCAGCGTGCTTGTTTCCCTCTGGGATCTATCCGTCCATCCTGCCCCGCTTCCCTGCGGACAGGTGACCTGGAAGATCCACACATAGGGAACGAGAAACCGAGTGAAACCAACGGGTGATGCGGTCGTAGCAGGCCGGGAGCCAGCATGCACCGAACAGCTGGTGCGCTTCTTTCCGCAAGCCGTCGCGCTGCGGGTTGCGGTGCAGGTAACCGCCCTGCGTCCAGGCAAAACCAGGCTTTCCGAGCGCACCCTCATTGAATACGGCTCCTCGGACAACGCCATTTTTCTCAGCAATTTGCCTCTCGAATTTGATGACCGTGTTTTGATCGAACGCAATCCCGGCCCGGGGCGCAACAAGGCCGCCGTGATTGCCGTGCAGTACCACGAGGGAAAGAAGGCCGTCGCCGTTCGTTTCCTCGATGGATCTCGTGAATGGATAATGCAACCGTGACCACCCTGTCAAAAACCGCTCTTCCTCCGAACGTCAAGCCCACGCAGCGCCCCAACCCGCAGTGGGTGGAAGCGCGCTCCGTCTTTCCGATCTACCTGGCCATCGCCAAGCAGGTGGGCGCGCCCATCCCCGCCGGCGCCGATAAGAAACCCCTGCCGGAAATTCCCAGCGCGGAGCTCTTCGGCCAGGTTCGCACCTGGCTCGACAAAATCGACCAGATCGTCCAGCCCCATCAACTGCGCCAGCTTCTCCAGACCACCATGCTGAACGCCAGCGAGGGCGGGTTGCGCGCCATGATCCTCCGCTACCTGCGCAAGACGGCCAAGGAGACCCTGGACCGCGACAAAATCGATTTCCTGCTGGTCCAGTACTTCGTCCTCTGCGCTCCCCCGCAGGTTTACCACGGCCCTCTCGGTCTGGAAACCGTGGCTCAGGCCATGCGCCCGGTCCTCGGTGCCGTCAAACCCGCTCCCCTGGAATGGTGCTCCCCGCTGGAAACCATGATCGCCTCGATGCAGTCCTGCCGCAGTCTTCGCGACATGCTCAAGACCAGCTTCATCCTGGAAGGCCGTCGCGTGAAAGAAAAAGCAGGAGCGATGTTCTATGAACCCACGGCCCTGCTGTCTTTCATCCGCTTCAATTTTCTGGTCCGCCGCACCCTCATCGAGCTGATGCATGCCGATTTGCAGGCCATTCGCGCGGCCCTGGGCACTCTCTCCGAGGCACGCGTAAAAACCCTGGACTGCAAACCCGCCGGCCTTTCTTCCGCCGAGCCCATTCAGAAAATCCTGCAAATCACCAAGGAATGGAAACAGCCCTTTCAGGGCGAATACAACGAACGCACCGTCAGCTCCGCTTTCGATAAGCTCCTGGCCCTGCGCACCATTGCCGAACAGGCCGTTCATTCTCTTCGCTCCGGCCCGCCCAAGACCGCCCCCGCCGTCCCAACGCCCGCGGCCGCTCAGAAACAGCAGGCTCCCCTTGCCCCTCCCGCTCCCGCCGCTAATCCCAAGTCCGCGGCGCCCTCTGCCCAGATTGATATCGAAGGCAGCATGGAAAAACTCTGGGAACAGCTCATCGCCTCGCCGCCCGAACGCGGCCGCTCCATGACCTCCGTGGAACTCGGCTCCGCACGCATGCTTCTCTCCTCCTGGGAAGTTGTCGCTTTCATCAGCGCCGACAGCCCCACCGGCGAAGACCTGCGCCGCGCCGTTGCCGCCCGGGCCATTGTCGCCGCCGCCGTGGACGCCGCCAAAAAATCGGGCAAGAAGAATGGCCTGCCGCCCGTCCTTGCCGGCGCTCGCGCCGAAGTCACCCGTTTGCAGGGCCGCGTGGAGGTCGCCAAGCAATCGAAGGACACCGAAGCCGCCGTCAATCTGGGGATCAGCATCAAGCGTCTGGCCTCCTCCATTGACGAGGCCGAAAAACCGTAAAGCAGCGCCGCCGGCAATTCACCGGCGTACCCTGGGGAGCAGCTTCTTTTGCGACACACGAATGTCATTGTTCTTACGGACGAAACCGAGTTCGCTCGCCTGCTGACCGCTTGCTGGCAAGCCGAACGTCACGTCCCCGCCATTGCCGTCCTCAATAGCGAACTCTGGCTTCGCCAGCAGCATCTCCCTTGCGATCTGCTGGTCATCGGTCCGATTCAGGACGGCCTTCTCTCCTCTATTCTTCTGGGCCTCGATCCTTCCATCGCCGTCATTCTTTGCTCTCACGCCGATCATCGCGAATACTCCGGCCTGCGCTCCCGCTATCCCCGCTTTACTCACATCCCTCTGCGCGAGGACTGGGCGCAAACTCTTCTCCTTGTCGCCGGCGAATCCCTGCGCCGCGTAAAAGCCATGCAGTTGGCTCGCACCGCACAGGAAGAGGCCGCCCAAAACGCCCGCGACGCCGTCCTCGGCAAGTACATGGCCAGCATGCAGAACGGCATCAACAACGCCCTGACCAGCGTCTTGGGCAACGCCGAACTTCTCTTGCTCGAACCCGGCCAGCTCTCCGCCCAGTCCCGCGACCAGTTGAAAACCATTCACAGCATGGCCCTGCGCATCAACGAGGTCATGCAGCGATTCTCATCACTGGTCGGCGAGATACGCAGCGCTGAGACGGAGTCTCACACTGAGACGGTAAACGCCCCTGCGGTCTCCCTCGACGGAGGGTGAAAATTTCCATGACGGATGTACGTTGCTTGTTTTCAGTAACTTGAGGCCGGACCAAAGGTTTTACAAAGGGAACAGGGAAGCTGGACACTTACGTGCTTCTCTATCCCCCGGAAGAGTCTGTGGAGCTTGGTAGCGTGGACAAGATCATACTGATTGTTGACGATTCACCATCGCAGGTCCGCCTGATACAGGACCTGTTGTCGCACGAAGGCTATCGTCCCGTTGGCCTCAATGATCCCCTGCGCGTCGAGGAAACCATTTCTTCCGAGCGCCCCTGCATGATTCTCCTGGATGTGGTCATGCCCGTAAAAAACGGCTTCCAGCTTTGCCGGGAATTGAAGGGCAATTCGGATTTCAAGGCCATCCCGGTCATCCTCGTTACTTCCAAAAACACCGAAAGCGACAAATTCTGGGGCCAGCAGCAGGGCGCGGACGGCTACATCACCAAACCGTTCACCCGCGATGAGCTGCTGCGCGCCGTGCGGAGGTTCGCATGAGTCCGCTTCCCGGCAAGTTCAATCAGGCCATTGACGATTTCCAGTTGTCCGCCGTCAACAACGAGACGGATGCCCACTTGGAAAAAGAAAATGCCGGCCCGGCCCGCAACGCCTCGCCCGATAAGCAGTTTTGCGTCTTTCGCTGCGGCCGCGAACGCTTCTGCCTTCCCGTCCTTGACGTGGAGGAAGTTGTCGAGTGGCCCTTGCTCACCAGGATTCCGCTCTCTTCGGCTTATCTCATGGGCATTTTTAACCTGCGCGGCACCATTGTCCCCCTCGTGGACATTGCCATGACCGAAGGCCGCCGCCCTGGACTCTTGCCCAAGCACGTCGTCGTCGCCTCCTATCACCAGGATGAGCATCACGATGACATGCGCGTGGGCATCGCCGCGGATGAAGTCATTGGAACTTTTTCTGTGACGTCGGATGCCATGCTGGAACAGGGGCCGGACAACGTCCCCCACTGCGTGGGCATGCTTCGTCACGATGACCGGCTGGCGCTGATGATCGATCTTCGGCGCTTGCTGGAGGTTTTTCCGGGCCCTGCGATTTAACCGTGAACGGCAGCAACCGTTCCCGGCCGGGGGGCCGGGAATGAGTAGGATGAACTGATGATGCGCATTCGAAACTGGAGGAAGTCATGAAAGCGAGACTGAGTTCCACAATCTGGGCGTTGGTCCTGTGGAACGCTACTGCATTTTTCCTGATTCTGGGCCTGGCCTATTACGCCGGCCACGCCGTTGGCGGCGCCGCCGATTTCGGCTCCGCTTCCGGGTCCGCGAAAGGAGCCCTGGCCGCCGCCGGCTTGCTCGCGCTGATTTCCGTCTTCACCGCTTTCAGCACTCTCAGCAAGCGCATCCTGCAGCCCGTCGAGGAGCTTTCCAACTTCTCCGAACGCCTGGCTGCCGGCGACCCGCGCGCCCGCGCCGAGGTCAGCACCGGCGACGATCTCGGCTACATCGCCGACAATCTCAACCGCGCCGTCGTTAAAGTGGCCAAGGCCGCCTCCAACCAGGAAGCCAGCGAAGTTCTCCAGCGCAGCATCACCGAACTCCTGGCCGTCATCAACCAAGTGGCCCGCGGCGACCTCAGCCAGCGCGGCAAGGTCACCAACGACGCCCTCGGCAACGTGGTGGACTCCATCAACTTCATGCTCGACAACTTCTCCAAGGTTCTCGAACGCGTCCGCAAGGCCGCCATGGAAGTCAACGGCAGCGCCAATAACATCCTCCTCGCCGCCGACGAAATGCAGGCCGGCGCCACCCAGCAGGACCAGGAAATCACCAACACCTCTTCCGCCGTCGAAGAGCTTACCGTTTCCATGAAACAGGTTTCCAACAACGCCGAAGCCAGCGCCGAAGCCGCGCGCCGCGCCCTCGACGCCGCCGAACAGGGCAACCGCGCCGTCCGCGATACCCTCGAAGGCATGCAGCGCATCCGCGCTTCCGTGCAGGCCACCGCCAAGAAGATCAAGTCTCTCGGCGACCGCTCCCTGGAAATTTCCGAAATCATCAACGTGATTAACGACATCACCGAGCAGACCAACCTCCTCGCTCTCAACGCCGCCATCGAAGCCGCCCGCGCCGGTGAAGCCGGCCGCGGTTTCGCCGTCGTCGCCGACGAAGTCCGCAAGCTGGCCGAACATTCCCGCAGCGCCACCAAGGACATCGCCGCGCTCATCAAGGCCATTCAGGCCGAGACCAACGAGGCCGTCGTGGTCATGGAAGAAGGCACCAAGGAAGTCGAAGGCGGCGCCCAGCTCGCCGATCAGGCCGGCCGCGCCCTCGATGCGATTTCCAGCGTCGTTCGCCAGTCCGCCGAACTCGTCCAGGAAATTTCTCTCGCTTCCAAACAGCAGGTGCGCGGCACCGAAGGCGTCGCCCACGCCATGCAGATCATCTCCGGCATCACCCGGCAAACCTCGCAAGGTGTTCGCCAGACCGTGGGCACCGTCAGCCAGCTGGTCAAGCTTTCCGATCAGTTGAACGAAGCCCTGGCCCAATTCCGCGCCTTGTCCAAGTCCGGTCCGCAGGACACCGGTGACCATTCCACGGCCGCCCAGCACCACCCGGTTCCGGCCGGAGTCCGCTAAAGAAGCAGCAATACAGGCCCCGGTGAAATGATCGGCGCGGGAAAATGGGTACGATGAACGAAAACGAACAAACGGCGGCGGAAGTCACCGAGCGGGATCTTTCGGAGGTTCGCAAATTGATTGAAGAGCGCACCGGCATTCTCTTTGACCAATCGCGCGAGCGATTCTTCTCCACTCGTGTGCGCGAACACGTCAGGGAAAAGGGCTTCGCCGGCGGCGCCGAACTGCTCAAAACCATGCTCCGCGCCAACACCGAATACGAAGCCATGCTGGAAAAGCTCCTCACCCAGGAGACTTCCTTCTTTCGTTATCCGGCCATCTACCAGGCTCTTGAAAAGCGCATTCTCCCCGAGTTGCAGATCAAAAAGTTCTGGAATAACCCCCGCACCCTGCGCATCTGGAGCGCCGGCTGCTCCACCGGCGAGGAGCCCTATTCCATCGCCATCACCCTCATGGACACTCTTTCCCTTGCCGACGCTTGGAACATCGAGATCCTGGCCACCGACGTCAGCCGCCAGGCCCTCAAAATCGCCGAAGCCGCCACGTACTCCTCCCAGCGCACTCTCAGCGTCAGCGAAGCCCAATTCGCCAACTATTTCTCCAAAGTGAATGATTGCCAGCAGGTCAAGCCGCGCATCCGCAAGATGATCACCTTCGCCCAGATGAATCTCGCTCAGGCCGTCTATATGGGCCGCATGGATATGATCTTCTGCATGAACGTGCTCATCTATTTCTCCGAGGAAAAGCGCAACGCCCTCATCCAGCGCTTTTATGACACCCTCGAACCCGGCGGCTACCTCCTCCTCGGACATTCCGAATCCTTGTCCAAGGTGCCCGTAAAATTCCAGGCCATCGTTCTCAACGAATGCATTCTTTACCGCAAGCCGCTTCCCGGCGATCTTCAGCAGCCGGAACTTGTCTCGGAGGGCCGCGCTTGAGCCTCCCCAGCCAAGAAGCCGTCAGCGTCTTCCTCCAGGAAGCCTCCGAGCACCTGCAATATCTGCGGGAGTATTCGGGCATCCTCGCGGAACCCGGCGCTCCTCGCGAGGATCTCGACCGCCTCTTTATCGCCGCGCACACCCTCTCCGGCTCTTCGGCCAGTTACGGCTTTCCCCGCTTCTCCGAAATTGCCGGCAAGCTCGCCCACATTTTTCAATACGTTCTCAATGCTCCCTTCAACGCCGACCTTCACGGCCCGCTCACGGAATTCATCTCCGACGGCATTTCCGTGCTCGAGAGCAACCTCCTCGAAATCAGCGACACCGGCAAGGAACTCGCCGACGATATCGAAGCCTTCAAGGAGCGCTACAGCTTCGCCTTCCCCGCCGAGGCCCCGCAAGTTCAGGTCTCCCTCTCGCAGCTTCCCGCCGAAGCGGAACCCGAATTCCCCGCCGAAACCGGCGCCGCCACCGGCTCCTATTTCGACGCCATGCCCGCCGACGACGACGTTCCCGGCGAAATCCTGGAATTTTTTCTCCCCGAAGCCGAAGAACATCTTCAGGTCGTCAGCGACTGCCTCCTCGCTCTCGAGGGCTCCAACGATCCCGAAGTCATCAACAAACTTTTCCGCTCCATTCACACGGTCAAAGGCTCCGCCGCGCAAGTCGGCTTGAAGCGCCTCGGCGCCATCGCCCACCGCATCGAGGACCTCATCGGCCGCATGCGCGAGGGTCTCTTGCAGCCCGCCCCGGACGTCGTGGATGTCTGCCTCGAATCCATGGACGTCTTGAAAAAGTGCGTCCACCGCCAGTGGAAAGACGACGCCGAAATGCGCGTCTCCGTCGATTCCCTTCTCGCCCGCATCGCCGAATATGCTCCCGCGGACCCCGAAGACGGCGAGGAATCTCCCGCCCAGGCTCCCCAGGCGCAGTCGGAAGCCTCCGGCGAGGAACCGCAGCACGCCGAAGCCGCGCACCCTGCGCGCAATGCTTCCGCTCCCTCCGCGCAGCCTCAGGCCAAGTCCGTCCGCATCTCCCTCAACCGCCTCGACCGCATGATGAACAACGTCGGCGAGCTGGTCATCAATCGCACCCGCATGGTCGGCCGCGTCGCCGAACTGCGCAAGCTCATTGACACCCTGACCTTTTCCAAAGAGCGCCTGGCCGGCAAGGTCTCCGAATTCCAGGATAAATACGAATACAGCCGCGTCAGCGGCACTCGCTTCACCCCCTCTCCTTCCGATAACAATTGGAAAGAGTCTCCTTCCGCTCCGGCCCTCACCTCCAGCGCCGCCACCGGCGACGCCACTCTCTGGTCCGATTTCAGCGAACTGGAAATGGACCGCTACGACGACTTCAGCATTCTTTCCCGTTCCATGACCGAAATTTCCGCCGACGTCTCCGAAGTTCTCACCCAGCTCGGCGCCTTCACCGGCCGCGTCCAGGGCGATATCGACGAATTCACCAAGCTGGCCCACCGCCTTCAGGACCAGATCACCGCCGCGCGCATGGTTCCCATCGGCACCCTCTACTCCCGCCTCACCCGCGCCGTTCGCGACGCCGGAAAATCCTCCGGCAAGCATGCCGACGTGGATCTCCAGGGCGGCGACACCGAACTCGATAACAACATCATTCAGCAGATCGGCGATCCTCTCGTCCACCTCGTGCGCAACGCCGTGGCCCACGGCCTCGAATCCCCCGAAGGCCGCGCCGCCGCGGGCAAGCCGCCCATCGGCAAGGTCACCCTGCGCGCCTATCACCGCGGCAATCACATCTACATCGAAGTCGAGGACGACGGCGCCGGAATCAATTACGAGCGCGTCAAGCAGACCGCCCTCGACCGCGGCGTCGTCTCCGTCGAATCCGCCGATCGCCTCACCGAGCGTGACCTCCGCGAGATGCTCTTTCATCCCGGCTTCTCCACCGCCTCCTCCAAGACGGAACTGGCCGGCCGCGGCGTCGGCCTCGACGTCGTGCGCGCCAATCTCCAGACTCTCAACGGCGAAATTGAAATCCATAGCCGCTCCGGCGAAGGCACCCGCTTCACCCTCAAGGTTCCCCTGACCCTGATCATCTCTCCCGCCTTGTTCGTCCGCTGCGGCGATTCCACCTTCGCTCTTCCCCTCGGCATCGTCGAGGAAATCCGCCGCCTGCGCGCCGATGAAATCGAGGACGTCGGCGGAAAACTCCTCACCAAGGTCCGCGACATCGTCACCGAAGTCGTGCGCCTCGATTCCTATCTCGGCCTGCCTCCCCTCGAAGCCGTCAACGGTTATTACCGCATGATCGTGGCCAATATCGGCGACCGCCAGATCGGCCTGGTCGTCGAGGAAATCCTCGGCAAGGACGAAATCGTCATCAAGAACCTCGGCGAATACCTCCGCCGTGTGAAGCTTTTTCCCGGCACCACCATCGCTCCCGACGGCAGCCTGATTCTCTTGATCGATCTCAACCGCATGGTCTCCAGCGAACCCGGCGAGCGCCGCGCCATTCAGGCCAACGCCAGCGCCGCCCGCATCTTCGCCCCCGGCTCAGCCGCCGTGGCCCGCGGCAGCATTCCCACCGAGGCCATTGACCGCGTTCAGCAGGACCGCGTCGTCGTCGTCGTTGACGATTCCATCAGCGTCCGCAAATTCGTCGGCCGCATGATCGAAAAGGCCGGCTACCGCGTCAAGATGGCTTCCGACGGCCTCGAAGCCGCCGAACTCATCGCCCAGCAGGGCTGCCACCTCGTCATTACCGACCTCGAGATGCCCCGCATGACCGGCTACGAATTGATGGCTCAGTTGCGGCAGAGTCCCGCCACGCGGCGCATCCCCGTGATGGTGGTCACTTCCCGCGCCGGCGCAAAACACCGCGACCGCGCCATAAAGGAAGGGGCGGTGGCTTTCTTGACCAAGCCCGTGCAAGAGGACCAGTTGATTAACGCAGTGGAACAATTGATCGGCGCGGAAGCAGGCACTCTCACCGCGCCGGTGGTGTGATGACCATGAGCGCTAACGACAACAAAAAGATCCGCATCCTCGTGGTGGATGATTCCGCCTTCATGCGCAAGGTCCTCGAAGGCATTTTCAACTCCGACCCCCAGTTCCAGGTCGTCGGCATGGCCAAGGACGGCAATGAAGCCATTTCCCTCGCCGAATCCCTCAAGCCCGATGTCATCACCATGGACGTCAACATGCCCCACCTCAACGGCATGCAGGCCACCGAACAGATCATGACGCGCAATCCCCGCCCCATCGTCATCGTCAGCTCCGAATCACGCGAAAGCGCCGATGGCGCTCTCCGCGCCCTTGAACTTGGCGCCATCGAATTTGTTTCCAAGCCCTCCAACGCCGTTGATCTGGACATGAAGGATATTCAGGAGGATCTCGTTCGCAAGGTGCGCATGGCCTCCAAGGTCCGCGTCGTCCGCACCGCCGGCCGCCCCAGCGCCCTGCCTCCCAAAGCCGCTCCCGCTTCATCCGGTGCAACCCGCGCCGCCGCTTCCGCCGAATCCGATCAGCGCGTCCCCATTGTCGTCATTGGCGCCTCCACCGGCGGCCCCGCCACGGTCATGCGCCTGGCCCCCGGCTTCACCCGCGATTTTCCCGCTGCCGTGCTCCTGGTCCAGCACATGCCCGGAGCCTTCACCGGGCAGTACGCCACTCAGCTCAGCGAATTCACCGGTCTTGCCGTGAAGGAAGCCGTGCATAACGAACGCCTGCTTCCCGGCACCTTGTATATCTGCCCCGGCTCGAAGCACATGCGCATCCTTCCTCCCGGCCGCATCGAACTGGATAACAGCGGCCGCATCGCCGGCTATATCCCCAATATTGATGTCACTCTCGAATCCGTCGCCGCTTTCGCCGGCCCCAGTTCCATTTGCGCCATCCTCACGGGCATGGGTAACGATGGCGCCAAGGGCGCCCGCGCCATCAAGAATGCCGGCGGCCTCGTCATTGCCCAGGACGAAACCACCTCCGTCATCTTCGGCATGCCTTCGGAAGCCATCAAGACCGGCGCCGTCGACCACATCCTGGCCCTCGACGATATTTACGGCGCCATCGAAAAACGCGTTCTCTCTCTTTCCCGCTCCATGCCCGCCGGAGTCCGCGGATGAGATTCGCCGCACAACCCGCCGCCGCTGCCGGACGTTCCGAGCAGATGATTCTTTTCCGCATCGGCCAGCAGATCTTCGCCCTTTCCGCCAGTTCCGTGCAGGAAATTCGCAGCGCCGATGCCTTCTCCGGTCTCTCCTCTCCCGTGGCCGATCCCAGCCTGCGCAAGGTCTCTTTCGTGGCCCGCCGCGGCCGTCCGCCCCTGTATATCGTCCATGGCGGCATGCAGTTCGGTCTTTCGCTTCCCCACGGCTCTCTCGTCTTTCTTCTGCGTAACCGCCGTTCCGCCCTGCGCGTTGATTCCATCGAGCGCATGGCCGCCTTTTCCCGTCTCATGGCCCTCCCCAGCGCCTTTTGCGGCGATGAACGCAATTGGTATCGCGGCTTCGTGGCCCTCGATGACGGCATTGTTCCCGTCGTCAATCCCGATGGCCTGCTTCGCCAGGACGAACTCGAACGGCTGGACGCGCTTACTTCCGTTGCGCCTCCCGCCCCCCAACCTCTTCTGGAGGAATCTCTCGGCACCCCATGAGCGAATTGCTTGAACTCGAATTGCAGACCTTCGTGCTCCTGCAGATCGGCGAGCGCAAATTCGCCGTGCCCTCCCAGCGCATCGCCGAACTTGTGCCCCTCGCTCACGTTCATCATTTCCCGCATCGCACCGAGCGCATCGAAGGCGTCCTCCTTCGCCGCGGCAGGCTGGTTCCCGTTTGTGACGTTTCCGAGGAATTGATCGGCCAGCGCCTCCTGGCCCGCCGCTTCTATCTTTTCACTCTCCGCCATTTCCTCGCCGGCATGGAACCCGTGGCCATTCCCGTCACCGGCGAATGCGAACTCATCAATGCGGAAATGATGCCCGCCGGCGCCGACCATCCTCCCCATGTGCAGGGCTGGATCTCCAACGCCGGCAATGTCATCGAAGTCCTCGACCTCGACCACCTCATCCCCGGGCCCGAGCCTTCCATCTCTCCCCTGCTGGATGCCACCGTTCGCGAGGTGCGCTCATGACCCAGCCCGGCCGCGCCTCCAAAATTCTCCTCATTGACAGCAACGTGCTCTTCGCCAAGCGCCTCGGCGAAGCCCTCAAGCGCGAAGGCTTTGAAGTGGTCATCAGCTCCCAGGCCGCCTTTGGCCTCACCACCCTCGAATACGACACCCCCGCCGCCATTCTCTGCGGCATGAACATGCGCGATCTGGGCGCTCTTGAACTCGCTCAGATCGTCCATGCCGACCCCAAAAACGCCTCCTTGCCCGTCATCGCCATCGGCGACGGCAACCAGCGCGCCCTCATGGACGCCTTCCAAGCCGGCTGCGAGGACTACGTCGACCGCCGCACCGACCCTTCCGTCATTGCCGCTCATGTCCGCGGCATTGTCATCAGCAAGCGCGACGGCTTCCGCCCCACACAAATGCTCCAGCAATCCGAGACCACTCTCACCGGCAGCCTTTCCCATCAGGATTTGCCCGGCGTCATCCAGCTTCTCCAGCAGGCCCGCCAGACCGGCGCACTGCACATCAACGCCATGGATCTCGATGCCGTCATGTTTTTCGATGGCGGTGAAATCGCCCATGCCGAAACCGGAAATCTGTTCGGCGACGAAGCCGTAATCTACATTTTGAAAACCTGCACCCAAATGGGCGCCGGCGTCTACAAATTCAACTACGGCTCCGCCTCCGCCCAGCGCACCGTTCTGCGCTCCTCCACCGATCTCTTGCTCGACGCCATGCGCGAAATCGATGAATCCCAGCGCGACATGGCAGATAAGGAAGCGCTATGACCGACACATTCCGCATGCCTCCCTTCGAGGACGATCCTCAGGCCGATCTCTCCTCCTGCGGCTCCAGCGAACCCGCCGGCTCCGTTACCGACCCGTTCTCCGCGGACAGCTTCCGTTTCGATCCCGACCCCCTCCCTGTCTCCGAACCGGAACCGGTCCAGGCCTTTGAGCCCGAACCGCAGGCGCCCCCGGCTTTTGAACCGGAGCCGCAAGCCGCCCACTCCTTTGTTCCTGAAGCCGCCCATGAAATTTCCGCTGCGCAGGAAGACGCCGCCGTCTTTAATTCTCTTGCTCCTCCTGAACCCGAACCTCCCGCGGCCGTGCTTCCCCCTCCTCCGCCAGCTCCGCCGGCGGTTATCGTTCCGCCGCCCGCCCCGGCTCCCGCGCCCCAACTGGCTGCCGCGCCTCAGCAGGGCCCGGTCATCTACTTCATTGACGACAGCGCCACCATGCGCGAAGTTATGAAAATCGCCTTCCGCAAGGAGAAACTCAGCCTCATCGCCTGCTCCGATGCGGCCTCCGCTCTTTCCCAATTCGATTCCAATCCCCCGAACGTCGTCATTACCGACGTCATCATGCCCGATCAGGACGGCTACTCCGTCTGCAGCCAGATCAAACAGAATCCCCGCTTCAGCTCCACTCCCGTTCTGCTCATGTCCGGCGTGGTCAATAAAAGCGTCGCCGACCGCGCCGTCGCCGTGCATGCCGATGAACTGATTCGCAAGCCCTTTCAGCCCAATGAACTCATCGCTCGCGTGCGCACTTTCCTGCATCCCAAAGCCCCTGCCGTGCAAGCTCCGCCGCCGGTCTCCGTCCACGCTCCGGCTCTCCCTCCCGCCAGTTCCTTGGGAGGCATCTTTGCTCCTCCCGCTCCTCCTCCTCTGCCCCGCGCTGCCGCTCGTCCTCCGGCTCCGGTTCCCCCGGCTGCCTCCGAATCCGCCTGGCCCCGCGCCCTTGCGGAAGCTTTTACGCCGCCGCAGCAGCAGCCTCCGCCCCCGCCGCAAATGCCCCAGCGGCCCGTGCATGCCGCCGCGCCCCTGCGCCCGGCGGCTACGCCCGCAGCGGACATCCAGAAATACCGCGCAGAAATTCTTCGTCTCGAACTGCTCATCAAAAAGCTTCAGACCGAATTGCAGATCGAACGCGAATACACCCAAACCCTCGAAGTTCACTGCCGCACCCTGCAGGGCGCGGAGTAACTCCGAAATTAAATTTCCGGCCCCGCGCCACCTGCTTGCGTCCTGGCGCCAACGGCCTCCTTCCAGCACAATCCCTGTGTTTGATGGGGGTTGCACGAGTCACGAATCACGAGTCACAAATCACGCTCCTGTCCCTTTGTCCGGTTGACCCGCACCCCGCGATTCAGTAGCCTTTCGCTACGGCATTCCTTTGCGCCACTTTGGAGGTTCCTGCCATGCCCGATGATCTCGAACCAGCCGGCCCCGTGAAGGGCCGTTCCATCTCCCGGCGTCAGTTCGCCTTGCGCGCCGCGATGGCTTCCGCCGCCACCTCGTTGGCCCCCGGCTCTCTGCTGAACGCTGCGGCGTCTCCTGCGCCCATCCCGCAGCAGCCCGCCGGTTCTCCGGCGCTATCCCCGGAGAGCCAGGCCGAAGTCGAAGCCCGCGTTCAATCCATCCTGGGGCGTTACGGCAGCCGCTTCTCCGACGAGCAAAAATCCGAAATTCGCCGCCTGTCCGCCGCCCTGCAGGCGCCTCTCGAATCCGTCCGCGCCTATCCACTGAACAACGCCGCTTCTCCGGCTCTCTATCTCAAGCCCCTGGTCGAACGCGAAAAGCGTCCCGCGCCGCCCCAGCCGGCCGCGAAGCACAAGTCTTGAAAGGACAGGCGCTCTTATGCTCGGCGAAGAAATTCTCTACCTTCCGCTTTCCGAACTGGCTCGGCGCATCGAATCGAAGAAACTTTCTCCGGTCGAACTGACCGAGAGCTATCTTGAGCGCAGCCGGAAATTCGGTCCGGCTCTCAATGCCTATGCCCTGCTGACCCCGGAAATCGCCCTCGAACAGGCCCACAAGGCCGAAAAGGAGATTCGCGGCGGCCATTATCGCGGTTCTCTCCACGGCATGCCCTTTGCCGCAAAGGACCTTCTCGCCGTCAAGGGTCTCCCCACCACCTGGGGCGCCCAGCCCTATGCTTCCCAGGTTTTCGACTGCGATTCCGCGGTCATCACCAATCTCAAGCGCGCCGGCGCCGTCATGCTGGGCAAGTCCGCCATGATCGAACTTGCCGGCGGTTCCAGCTATCGCTTCGCCTCCGCTTCCCTCACCGGCGCCGCTAAAAATCCCTGGAATACCTCCTGCTGGACCTGCGGCTCCTCGTCCGGTTCCGGCGCGATCATGGCCGCCGGCCTGGCCGCCTTCACCCTCGGCTCCGAAACCTGGGGCTCCATTCTCTGCCCCGCCGCCTTCTGCGGCGTCAGCGGCCTGCGCCCCACCTACGGGCGCGTCAGCCGCTTTGGCGCCATGGCCCTGGCTTATTCCATGGATAAGATCGGCCCCCTCTGCCGCACCGCCGAGGACTGCGCGCGGGTCTTTGCGGTCATTGCCGGCCACGATCTGCGCGACCGCGCCACTCTGCCCCTCGATAAAGCCGCCTTCACCTACTCCCCGGCCACCGAACGCCGCCCTCCCTCGCGCATTGGCCTGCTCAGCAACGCCTGGAAATCTCTTCCGCCGGAAATTGCCGCGCTTCTCGCCAATGCCAGAAAAATTCTGCGCCGGTCCTTTCCCTTCATCGGCAGCGCCGCGCTTCCCACCGGCCCCTTCGAGGACGCCGCCACCCTCATCATGAACGCCGAATGCGCTTCCGCCTTTGCCGATCTTCTCCGCTCCGGCGCCGCCGCGCAGCTGGCCGACCCATTGGAACAACTCTCCGTCTACGTCAGCGAAACCATTCCCGCCAGCGACTACGTCTCCGCCCTGCGCATCCGCGAGCAGCTCCAGTACAAAATGGAAGAGCTGTTCGACTCCTTCGACATCCTGGTCACCGTCTCCCAGCCCGTCACCGCCAGCAAGCTGGACCTGAATCTCGAAACCGGTTTGAGTTTCCCCGATCCCCTCGGCGCCATCGGCAATCTTTGCGGCCTCCCGGCCATCTCCGTTCCTTGCGGCTTTGCGCCGGACGGCCTGCCCGTGGGATTGCAGTTCGTGGGCCGCGCCGGAAACGACCTGGGCGTGATTCAAGCGGCGCGCGCCTATCAGAAGTACACCAACTGGCACAAAAAACACCCCCAACTGCGCTGAGCAGTCTGAAAGCAGAATTGTTTTTCGCGCCGCGAAATTCTTGCTTCCCGCCGGGCGGAGGGAAATGACCGTTAATTTTTAAAGCGGGCGGGAAATCATTTCGCGGATCGTTCGCAGCAGCGTGGTCCGGCTGAAGGGCTTCGTCAGCAATTTCGAATGCTCTTCCTGTTCCTGGGCCTGCAAGGCGGCCTGCTCCGCGTAACCGGACATATACACCACCCGCGCGGTTCCGCCCTTCTGCCGCAACTGCGCCGCCAGTTCCTGCCCGTTCATCCCCGGCATCACCATGTCCGTCACCAGCAGATCAATCGCGCCCTTATGCTCCCCGGCCAGCTTCAGCGCCTCTTTGCCGTTCTTCGCTTCCAGCACCGTGTAGCCCGCCGATTCCAGAAATTCCCGGGCCACCTCGCGCACATCCTGCTCGTCCTCGGCCAGCAGGATCGTCTCCGTCCCTCTCTGAATCTCCGTGAACGCCTGTTTTTCCCCGCTCTTGTCCGCCGGCGCATCCAGCCGCGGCAGATAAATCTTGAATGAGGTTCCCTTGCCCAATTCGCTGTACACCCAGATAAATCCGCCGCTCTGCTTCACCACTCCATACACCGTGGCCAGGCCCAGTCCGGTGCCCTTGCCCAGTTCCTTGGTCGTGAAAAACGGCTCAAAAATGTGCGCCTGCGTCTCCGCGTCCATGCCCATGCCCGTGTCCGTCACCGAGAGCTGCACGTACCGCCCCGGATGCACGCTGGGATGTTTCGAATGGTAGCCATCGTCCAGTTCCGCGTTGCACGTTTCGATGGTCAGTCGCCCGCCCGAGGGCATGGCGTCGCGCGCATTCACCGCCAGATTCATCAGCACCTGCTCGATCTGGCTGGCGTCGGCGCGAATGGTGCCCAGACCAGGGGCGGTGCGGATCACCAGTTCGATGTCCTCGCCAATCATGCGCGGCAGCAGCTTGGCCATTTCCTCGACGATTTCGTTGAGCACCAGCATGCGCGGCTGGAGCACCTGCATGCGGCTGAAGGCCAGAAGCTGCCGCGTAAGCGCCACGGCTCGATCCGCCGCGCGGTCGATCTGCTCGATCTTGCGCAACTGCGGCGTGCCCGCCAGCGAACTCAGCAGAAGCTCGGTGTGTCCCTTGACCACCATCAGCAGGTTATTGAAATCGTGCGCCACTCCTCCCGCCAGCCGCCCCACCGCTTCCATTTTCTGCGCCTGGCGCAACTGCTGTTCCAGGGAAGACTGCTCGGTGATGTCCCGCGTCACCACCAGCCGCATGATCTTTCCGCCGGATTCGAATTCATGCGCGGTGCTTTCCACTTCCATGATCTGGCCGTTCTTCTTTTGCTGCTTCCATTGCCCCGTGAAGCGGTTCTCCTTCCAGGCCTGCAAAATAACATCCTTCACCCGCTCCCACTCCTCGGCCGAGCGGATGTCCTTGAGGGTCATGCCCAGGAACTCCTCGCGGGTATAGCCGTAGAGCCGCATGGCGGCTTCATTCACCTCCACGAATCGCATCGTCTCCTTCTCATAGACCCACGTGGGCAGGGGATTGAGATCGAACAGCAGGCGGAACGTGGACTCGCTTCTGCGCAGGGCGTCCTCGGCGCGGCGCCGTTCGATCGCCAGGGCGATTGTTCCTCCGACCGATTCCAGAAACTCGAGGTCCCGCTGGCTGTAGACGTTTTCCTGCTCGTAATGCTGCACCACCAGCACGCCAATCGTCTCTTTCGGGGTTTTCAGCGGCACGCCCAGCCAGTCCGGCGAGGGCGACCCCACCAATTCCACCTCGCCCTGCTCCGCCAGGCGGTCGAAATCCGCCTGCGAAATGATCCTGGCGCGCCCGGTTCGAAACACGTAAGCCGTGCAACTGCGTCCGATTTTCTGCGGCGGGGGAGCGGTATCGAATTTGTCGCGCATGAACGGAAAATGAAACATTCCCGTGCCGGGATCACGCAAAGCGATAAAGCAGTTCTCCGCGTAGAGAACCTGGCTCAGCGCTTCGTGGACTTTGGAAAGCAGTTCATCGAGGTTGTTGCTCTCGTTCAGGGCGTGGATGACATCGGAGATGACCCGGCTTTCCTTCTCCATGCGATAGAGTTCGGTAATGTCCCGAAAACTGGCGGCGATGGCCCCCACGGCGGGGTCCTGCAGATGGCCCTTCACCACCGCTTCAAATACCCGCCACGATCCGTCCTTGCAGTGCAGCTTGCTGCGCGCCGTCTGCACTCCCCCCGGTTGCGTGGCCAGCACCTTCAGGAACTGCCGCGCATCCGCCGTCCCGGAAGGATGCACCAGACCCATGATATTTGTTCCCAGCAATTCTTCGGCGGGGATTCCCAGCGTGGAGACGAAGGCCCCATTGACATGCAGAATCGTGCCGTCGGCGGCGAGAAGCGCGGTCAGATCCTGCGCACATTCCACCAGAGCCTTCAGTTGATCTGCTGTAGGTTGCGTACTGGCCGATACGGGAATCTGCTGTGCCATAGAGTGGCGACGTTCCTCCAGTCTCCCCCCGGCTGCGTGCCCGGTTCCATTCTGGGAGTCTCTCAATCCGCCTGCGGAGAAGCCTGCTTAATGCTCTATCTTTTTATATACCAGTAACTTGCGCCCAGAAATGATCCTCCGCCATTGGTGTGATGGTCTCATGGTAGTCCATTTCCTTTATTAGCCAGCACTAATCTGCCCTGTTGTTATCAAACTGTCACACCTCCCTTCATCCCCGTCATGGCGCAGAACGCTCATTCCCGTCCCTGGCTTCACTCCGTTTCCCGCTCATGCTAGGCTTTCCCCGCGCCACTCGCAGGCTTCCCCGGCTGCATGACGCACGAATTATTTCAACCATCGCCCTGGAGGCAATGAAGTCATGAACACAGCACTGAGTCACATGTTCGTCCTGGGTCTTCCGCTCATCGAGAAAATCGCGCGTCCGGTGATTGTTTACGCCTTTCTGGTGGTCAGCCTGCGGCTGGCCGGAAAGCGGGAACTGGCCCAGTTGAATCCCTTCGACCTGGTGGTTCTGCTGACGCTCTCCAATACGGTGCAGAACGCCATCATCGGGGACGATAACAGTGTCACCGGGGGAATCATCGGGGCGACTGCCCTGCTGCTGGTCAACGCGCTGGTGGTGCGCTTCCTCTATAACCACCGCAAGATCGATGAAATCGTGGAAGGCTCTCCGGATGTGCTGATCGAAGACGGCAAGGTGCGCACGCGCAATTTACGGCGCGAGCTGATCACCCTGAGCCAGATTGAAGTGGCGGCTCGCAGGCAGGGTTTCGAATCTCTCGCCGAAGTTCAGCAATGCATTCTGGAACCCGGCGGAACACTGGTGTTTATCGGGAAAAAGCCGCTTCCGGATGAGAAGCGCCATCAGGAGTTGCTGGCGCGGCTGGACCAACTGGCTGCCGAAGTGTCGCGCCACCGCGGCGGAGAACCGGCTACGAGCTGAGCGCCTGCAGGCTTTCGCGCACCGCCGCGACGGTGGCGGCAAGTTCCTCCGGCGTATGGGCCATGGAAACGAACATGGCCTCGAACTGCGCGGGCGAAAGAAAAATTCCGCGGTTGAGCATTTCCCGGAAGAAGCCGGCATAGCGCGCCGTATCCGAGCGCTTGGCGTCGTCGTAGTTGCGCACCGGACCAGCGCAGAAAAACAGCGTGGCCAGCGAACCATGCGCGTTGATGTGCCCCGGTACTCCGCTCTTGGCCAGCACCTGCCGCAATTCCGCAACGAACTTTTCCGCGAGGGCATTCAGCGCTTCGTACTTGCCCGGCGCGCCGAGCGCTTCCAGCGTGGCGCAGCCCGCGCGCATCGCCAGAGGATTGCCGGCCAAGGTTCCCGCCTGATACACCGCACCCAGCGGCGCGACGAGGTTCATGATTTCCCCACGGCCGCCGTAGGCCGCCGCGGGCAGCCCTCCGCCGATAATTTTTCCCATCGTGGTCAGATCGCCTTCCACGCCCAGCAGCGTCTGCGCCGCCCCGAAGTGCAGCCGGAAGCCGGTGATCACTTCATCCACGATGAGCAGCGCGCCGTTCTTGCGCGTGAGTTCGCGCAAACCGGCCAGAAAGCCGGCTTCGGGCAAAACCACGCCCATGTTGGCGGCGATAGGCTCGACGATGACCGCGGCGATCTTCCCGCTGTGCAGCGCAAACAGTCGCTCGACCGCGCTCAGGTCATTGTAGGGAGCGTTGAGCGTCAATTCCGCCAGCGCCTGCGGCACGCCGGGGCACGCGGCGATGCCCAGCGTGGCCAGACCCGAGCCGGCCTGCGAAAGGAAGCTGTCGGCGTGGCCGTGGTAGCAGCCCTCGAACTTCACCACCAGGTCGCGTTTGGTAAAGGCGCGCGCCAGGCGCAAGGCGCTCATGGTCGCTTCCGTCCCGCTGGAAACGAAGCGAATTTTTTCGATGAAGGGAACGGCGCGGGTGATGCGCGTGGCCAGTTCCACTTCCAGTTCGGTCGTCGCTCCATAGCTGGTGCCGCGCTGGGCCTGATCCACAATCGCCGCGGTCACCGCCGGGTGCGCATGCCCTAGCAGCATCGCTCCCCACGAGCCGATGTAGTCCAGATACTCGTTGCCGTCCGCGTCGTAAATGCGCGCGCCCTGCCCACGCTCCATCACCAGCGGATCGCCGCCCACGGAGCGGAAGGCCCGCACGGGGCTGTTGACTCCGCCGACGAGCACTTTTTCTCCGCGTTCGAAAATTTCCCGCGATTTGCGCCGTTCCCGATTCACCGCCGCTTTTGCCGTTCCCATGTTTCCGCTCCTCAGCCCTGTTTCAGCCAGCGCGCCGCATCCTTGGCGTGATAGGTCATGATAATGCTCGCTCCCGCGCGCTGAATTCCCGTAAGCACTTCCAGCACCACGCGCTTTTCGTCCAGCCAGCCCTTGGCCGCCGCGGCCTTCACCATGGCATATTCCCCGCTGACGTTGTAGGCGGCCACGGGCACGTCGAACTTTTCGCGCACGCGATGGATGATATCCAGATAGGGTAGCGCCGGCTTGACCATCACCATGTCCGCGCCTTCCTCGATATCCTGCGCCACTTCCTTTTCCGCTTCCCGCGCATTGGCCGGGTCCATCTGATAGCTTCGGCGGTCGCCGAATTGCGGCGTGGAATCGGCGGCCTCGCGGAACGGGCCGTAAAAGCCGGAACAATACTTCGCGGCATAGGAAAGAATGGCCACGTTCAGAAATCCGTTGCCATCGAGCGACTGGCGGATGGCGCCCACGCGGCCGTCCATCATGTCCGATGGCGCGACGATGTCGGCTCCGGCGCGGGCGTGCGAAACGGCCTGCTCGGCAAGGATGGGCAGGGTCGCGTCATTGCACACTTCCCCGTCCTCGATGACGCCGCAATGGCCGTGATCGGTGTACTCGCACAGGCACACGTCGGTGATCACCAGTAGCTGGAGCTTGGCCTTGCGGATGGCCGCAATGGCCCGCTGCACCACTCCGGCATCCTCCAGCGACGAGCGCCCCCGCGCATCTTTTGTCTCCGGCAGGCCGAAGAGAATCACCGCCGGAATGCCCAGAGACTCCACTTCACGGCACTCTTCGACGATCTGGTCCACGGACATTTGGTAGACGCCGGGCATCGAGCCCACTTCTTTTTTCACGTTCGTGCCCGGACAGACGAAGAGCGGATAGACCAGCCCCGCCGCGCTCAGGCGCGTCTCGCGGACCAGCCCGCGCAGCCCTTCGCTGCGGCGCAGCCGCCTTGCACGATGCTTCGGAAAACTCATGCCTGCCTCGCTCCCGCGCCTGATTTGGCCCCCCAAAATCCGGCCAGCGCTTCCACGATTCCCGCCACGCTCGCATCCCTTGCCACGACGGGCTCCGCAATTCCGCACTCGCGCAAAGCCGCCGCGGTCACCGGACCAATCGCCGCAAACACGATGCGCCCCGCCTTCCTGCCCATGCGCTCCGCTCCCAGCAGGTCCCGCAAATGATGCACCGCCGAAGGGCTGAAGAGCAATATGGCATCCACCGCGCCGTTTTCGATCACGCGGATCTTTTTCCGCTCGTCGCCCGTCGCCGCCAGCGTCCGGTAGGCGGTCACTTCGGTGACTTCCGCGCCCAAGCGGCGCAGCGCCTCCGGCAGAGCGGGATTGGCGCGGTCGCTGCGCGGCAGGAGCACCGTTGCGCCCGCCACCTCGGCGCTCAACTCCTCCGCCATCCCCACGCCGTGCTGCGACGCGGCCACGTGGCTGACCTTCAGCCCGGCTTTCAGCGCGGCCTGCTCCGTCGCGGGCCCCACCACGGCGATGCGCGCCGCGCCGGCGGCCTGAGCCAGCGAACGCCCCAGAGTCTCGCAGCGCTCGTCCATGGCGCGTATGGAGTTGGCGCTGGTCAGAAAAATCCAGCCGAATTGCTCCAGTTCGCCCAGCGCGGCATCCAGCGGCGCAAAATCATCGGGCGGGCCGAAGCGCACCAGCGGGAGGACGATCACTTTGCATCCGCGCGCTTCCAATTCCTGGCACAACTCGGCGCACTGTTCGGCGGCGCGCGTGACCACCACGCGCCTGCCCTCCAGCGCGCCGGGCGCTTTAGCCATGTCGCCCCGCCAGTTCCAGAATGCGTCCGGCTCCGGCGTCCAGCAGCCGCCGGGCAATTTCGATCCCGAGATCCTCGGCGCGCTCCGGCGGCATGCTGGCGCGCTCGCGGATGTATTCCTTGCCGTCGGGAGAGACCACGCAGGCTTCCATCACCAGTTCCTGGCGCTCCATGCGGGCCCAGGCGCCCAGCGGAACCTGGCAGCCGCCCTGCAATTTGGCCAGCAGAGCGCGCTCGGCGATGACGGCGACGCGCGTCTCCTCGTGATTGAGCTGGCGCAGCATCTCGGCGGTTTCCTGATCGGCCACGCGCGATTCGACGGAAATGGCGCCCTGCCCCACGGCAGGCAGGCAGATTTCCGGGGAGAGGGCCTCGCTGATGCGGTCGCTCCATCCCAGGCGGTCCAGTCCGGCCTTGGCCAGGACCACCGCTTCATACTCTCCGCTCTGCGCCTTGCGCAGCCGCGTGTCCACGTTGCCGCGCAGTTCGCGCAGGTCCAGGTCCGGGCGCACGTGCCGCAATTGCGCCTGCCGCCGCAGGCTGCCCGTGCCCACTCGCGCGCCGGCGCGCAGACTCGCCAGTGTTGCTCCGCTGGGGCCGACCAGGCAGTCGCGCACATCCTCGCGGCGCAGGAGCGCGGGAAAGAAAAGGCCGGCGGGGGTTTCCGTGGGAACGTCCTTGACGCTGTGCACCGCCAGGTCAATCTTGTTTTCCAGCAAAGCCTCTTCCAGTTCCTTGATGAAAACGCCTTTGCCGCCGATGCGCGTGAGCGGGACGTTCTGGATTTTGTCCCCGGCGGTCTTGATGATGATCAGCTCGGCATCCGCGCCGCTGAGCTGAAAGAGCAGTTTGCGCACATGCTCGGCCTGCCATTTGGCCAGGAGGCTGCCGCGCGTGCCGATCCGCAGGGGCTTCATGGTTTGTCCCGCTCGGGGAGAAAGAGGTCGCGCAGGGCCTCGATGTTCTGAATTTTCCGGCGCAGGTTGCGTTCGCCGCGCAATTTGCCCGCGGGATGCATGACGATCTTCTTCAGCAGTTCATCCATCATGGCCTCGATGCGTTCGTGGTCCGCCGCGCTCAAATGCCCCAGATGCTGCATGTGCGCTGCCAGGAAGGCGGCGCGTTCCGCGCGCATCTTCCCCTCGAGCGCCTCCAGCACGCCGATCATCTCCACGCTGGCCTGCCAGGAGAGAAACTTGTCCACATGTTCCTCGACGATGAACTGGGCCTTGGGCACTTCGCTCTCGCGAGCGCGGCGGTTCTGCTGCACGATGTCCGTCAGGTCGTCGATGTTGTAAAGAAAAACGTTGTAGAGCTTGGCCGCCGCGGGGTCCACGTTGCGCGGCACTCCCAGATCCATCAGCAGCAGCGCCCGGTTCTTGCGCGCCGCCATGGCCCGGCCCACCACTTCCCCGCCGAGCACCGATTCCGCCGAGACCGACGACACCACGATGTCCGGACCTTGCAGCGCGGCTTCCCAGTCGGCCCAAGGGACCACCTCGCCGCCGTAGCGCCGCGCCACCTCTTCGGCGCGCTCGATCGAGCGGTTCATCACCAGCAAGTGGCCGATGCCGCGGTCGCGCAACTGGCTGATGACCTGCTCGCTGATGGTGCCCGCTCCCAGCACCAGTGCGGTGTGTTTCTCCAGCTTGCCGAATATCCGCTCGGCCAGCTTCATCCCCGCGGAGGCCACGGACATCGGCCGCGTGCCCAGTTCCGTTTCGCTGCGCACCCGCTTCCCTACTTCCAGCGCCGCCTGAAACAGCCGGTTGAGCACCGGCCCGGTGGCGCCGGATTCGTGCGCGGCGCGGTAGGCTTCGCGCACCTGCCCGAGGATTTCGGCTTCGCCGAGGACCATGGAATCGAGGCCGGCGGAAACCTGGAAGAGGTGCTCGACGGCGGCGCGGTCCTGATGGCTGTAGAGGGAACCGTTCAAAACGTCCGCGCGCACGCCATGAAACGTGCTGAGATATTCGGAAAGGGCCGCGGCGGGCTCCCGTCGGCTCTCGGGAGGAACGCCGTAGACTTCGCTGCGGTTGCAGGTCGAGAGGATCATGATCTCCTCGAAGATGCCCTGCGCGCGCAGATCTCCGGCGGCGCGCCGCGCCTGGTCCGCGGTGAAGGACAGGCGCTCGCGCACCTCGACCGGTGCCGTGCGATGATTCAGGCCAACGAGAACGATTTCCATGCGGTACCCTGCACGCCCCTAGAAGTAACGATGAGCCCGCGTCAAGAACAGGTTCACGACGGTCACGCTCAGCAAAATGACCGCGAAATTAAATATGCACAGCCGGGAGGCCCGCCCGCCGCGCCAGCTCGTCTGCCGCTCCAGATACAGGTAAGCGGCGTAGAGCCCCACGATGCCCAGGGTCACAATATATTTCGGATCGAAATCGGAGACGGGAGGTTCCAGGCGGCGCACGGCCACGAATCCCAGCAGCGTGCCGGCCAGAATCGCGCCCATGCCCACCATCACGCTGCTGCGGGTCATGCGCTCGAGCAGATCCAGCGGGGGAAAGCGCCACACGATGGTTCCCAGCTTGTGCCGGCGCAGAAGGTTTTCTTCCGCCAGGTACATCAGGCTCATCACAAAGGAAAGACCGAAGGCGGCGTAGGCCAGCACGCTTAGCGTGACATGCAGCGCGAAGACCATCCCGTGTCCCGGCGGCGGGCCTGCCGGAGCAACCGGGTGGCCGAGCATTCCGGCGACGAGGATCAAAAGCACAAAGGGCAGAAGAAAAGCCCCCAGGGTGCGCTGGCGGTGGAACAACTCGAGGCCGAAATAGGTCAGCGCCAGCAGCCAGGCAAAAAGCGAGACGGCCCCGTATAAATCCTGATAGGGGACAGCCTGAAGCTGGTGGGCGCGATCCAGCAGGAAAAAGTAGTGCAGTGTCAGGCCCGCTGCCAGCATCGCCGTGGCCGCCCGTCCCACGATTTTCTGGTCGGCATAGAGCAGGCGCAAATAGAGACCCAGGCTCACGCCGTAGGCCAGAACGGTAAATATCGCAAGGAGATGCATCACAAGCCGCCTGTCATTTGCATGGTCCCGCCCCATCCGCTGGCCGGAACGCAGGGCAATTTGCCCGCTTTGCTGATCGCCGTTTATTATAGCCCACTGCGGACTCCAGAACACGCCAAGCCTGCACTCGGCAATCAATCCACACTAGTGTTATTCTTTATCCGTGGATGGCCATGACCGCAATCACTGACGCTCCCTTTTTGCCCGCCGGCCTCACCCGCACGGAACTCTTTCTCCGCGCCTGCCGCTGCGCGGAAGTTCCCCGCGTGCCCGTCTGGATGATGCGCCAGGCGGGTCGCTACCTCCCCGAATACCGCGCCTTGCGCGCCACGCATCCCTTTCTTGAAGTCTGCAAAACTCCCGACCTCGCCGTCGAGGTTTCCCTGCAGCCTTTCCGCCGCGTCGGAGTGGATGCCGTCATCGTCTTTTCCGATATTCTCATTCCCGCCGAGGCCATGGGCCTTCCTCTCGAACTGGGCGACGCCGGGCCGAACCTGCCCGAGCCGGTGCGCAGCTCGGCGCACGTTTCGAAACTGCATATTTTCGATCCCGAAACCGAAACCGGCTTCCTCATGGAAGCGCTGCGCCGCCTCCGCCGCGAACTGGGGCCGGACGTGCCCCTGCTGGGCTTCGCCGCCGCTCCCTGGACGCTGGCCTGCTACATGGTCGAGGGCCGCACGCGCGAGGGATTCGCCTCGGTGAAAAGTTTTCTCTACGAGGACCCCGCCAGCTTCCGCGCCCTCCTCGCCAAGATCGCCCAGGCCACCATCGGCTACCTGAAGGCCCAGATCGCCGCGGGCGCCACCGCCGTGCAGCTCTTTGACACCTGGTGCGGCGAACTCAATCTCAGCGACTACCGCGAATTCGCCCTCCCCGCCACGCAAGAGATTATTCGCGCGGTAAAAACGGAAAAGACCCCGGTCATTCTCTATACCAAGGCCTCGCACCACCTGCTTCCCGCGGTGGCGCAGTCCGGCGCCGACGTTCTCAGCGTGGACTGGCGCGTCAACCTGCGCGAACTCCGCGAACTGGCCGGGCCGCGCATCGCCATCCAGGGCAACATTGATCCCGCCGTGCTCTTCGCCCCCGCCGAAAAAATCCAGTCCGCCGTCGTCTCCGCTATTGGCGACCTGCAAGGCGCCGGCCACATCCTCAATCTGGGCCACGGAATTTTGCCCTCGACTCCGGTCGAGAACGCGCAGCTCTTCATCCGCACCGGGCAAAGCACCCCGCTCCGCGGTGAACAGCACGCCGTCAAGAGGTGAACTCCGTGTCTTCTTCCGCGATCGAACAGATGCGCCGCGAATTTCACATCACCCCCGAACTCCTGGCCCGCTATGACCAGCCCGGCCCGCGCTACACCAGCTATCCCACCGCACCCGTCTGGAACGACAACTTCGGCCCAGGCGACCTCATCGCCGCCCACGCCGACGCCGACCGCGCCGCCTCGCCCGTCTCCCTCTATTTTCACATTCCCTTCTGCACCAGCCTGTGCCTCTTCTGCGCCTGCAACGTGGTCATCCAGAAAGATAAAAGCGTCGCCCTGCCCTATCTCGATACGCTCAAAAAAGAAATCGAGCGCGTCAGCAGCGGCGTCTCCCGCAAACGCGAAGTCGTCCAGTTCCACTGGGGCGGCGGCACGCCCACCTATCTCTCTCCCGGGCAGCTCGAGGATCTTTTCGAATTCACCCACTCCCATTTCACCTTCGCGCCCCACTGCGAAATCGGCATCGAAATCGATCCCCGCGTCACCTCCTTCCAGCATCTCGAAGTCCTGCGCAAGCTCAATTTCAACCGCCTCAGCATGGGCATTCAGGATTTCCACCCCGAAGTCCAGAAAACCATTCACCGCGTCCAGCCCTACGAGATGACCCGCGACATCATCGTGGAAGCCCGCCGCCTCGGTTTCGAAAGCATCAACGTCGACCTCATCTACGGCCTGCCTTACCAGACTCCCGAGCGCTTCGCCGCCACCGTGAACCAGATCCTCACGCTCAATCCCGACCGCATCGCCCTGTTCAGCTACGCCCACGTTCCCTGGCTCAAAAAACAGCAGGGCTCCTTTGCCGTGCACCTCCCCGAAGGCTCCGAAAAATTCAAGATTTTCAGCACCGGCCTCACCAAGTTCATCGAAGCCGGTTACTTCTATATCGGCATGGACCACTTCGCGCGGCCCACCGACGAGCTGGCCGTGGCCCAGAAGAACCGCACCCTGCACCGCAACTTCCAGGGCTACACCACCAAGGCCGGCGCGGACCTCTACGGCATGGGCGTCAGCGCCATCAGTTCCGTGCAGGACCGCTACGCCCAGAATCCCCGCGAAGTCCCCGAATATTCCAAGGCCGTGGCCGAACGCGGCATCGCCACCATGCGCGGCTACACCCTCACCCAGGAAGACCGCCTGCGCGGCTCGGTCATCAGCCGCCTGCTCTGCCACACCGTCATACCCAAGGCCGAAGTCAGCAAGGAATTCAGCATTGACTTCGACCAGTACTTCGCTCCGGAACTCCTGCGCCTCGCCCCCATGCAGCAGGACGGACTGGTCGTTCTCGGCAAGGACGAAATTCAAACCACCTGGCTCGGCCGCATTTTTATTCGCAACCTGGCCATGATCTTTGATCCCTATCTGGAAAAGCAGCGCCTGGCCGAGCGCCCGCTGTTTTCGAAAACGCTTTAGCAGGCCGCGAAAGAAAGGAATTTGTCATTCTGAGCCCCGGTGTTTTTTACCGGGGCGAAGAATCTCAACTTCATGTGCCGCAAACACTTACGGTTGAGATGCTTCGGCAAACCTCATTGGTTCGCCTCGGCAGGACACCCGTAATTGAGTTCTTCGGCGCCAGTCCGGTTTTTTGGGGGAAATCGGCGATGACCACATCCCATGCAGCGGTGGTGGTCGGAGGCGGAATCTCCGGCCTGTCCTGCGCGTTCGCGCTGCGCCGCGCCGGTCTCCACGCCATCCTTCTCGAATCCGCCGCGCGCCCCGGCGGCGTCATTCGCTCCGAACAACGCGACGGCTGGCTTTTCGAACACGGCCCCCAAAGCTTCACCGCCACCGCTCCCCTGCTGCAACTCATCCGCGAAATTGGCCTGGAATCCGAAGTGGCCCGCGCCGATTCCCGCGCTCCGCGCTTCGTTCTCGTAAACGGCTCTCTGGTTCCCGTCCCGCTTGGCCCTCTGGCCTTCTTCGCCAGTTCCCTGCTTGGCTGGAAAACAAAATTCAGTCTCCTCGGCGATCTCTTCAGCCGCAGCCGTCCTCCCGACCCAGACGAATCCCTGGCCGATTTCATCCGCAGAAAATTCACCCCGGAACTTCTGGAAAAACTCGCGGGTCCGTTCGTTTCCGGGATTTACGCGGGCGATCCCGAACGCCTCAGCCTGCGCAGCGCTTTCCCCATGCTGCACGCCGCGGAAACCGCCAAAGGCAGCCTGGTCCGCGGCATGTTCGCCGTGGCCAAAGCGGAAAAAGCCGCCCGCCCGCAAAAAGGACCGCGCGAGAAATCCGCTCTTATCGGTTTTCGCGCCGGCAACGACGCCCTTCCCCAGGCGCTCGGCCGCCATCTTGGCGACGCGCTGTGGCTCAATTCCGCTCTGCGCCAAATCGAGTACACTCCATCTTCGGCGCAGCGCTTCTCCCTGCGCGTCCTGCGCGGCGGCCGCGAGGAGACTCTCCTCTGCGATCACCTGCTCATGGCCACGCCGCCGGACCGCGCGGGCGAGCTGCTGGCGAATCTTGATCCGCAATTCGCCCGGCATCTCGGCGCGATTGAATTCGCTTCCATCGCGGTCGTCTCGCTCGGCTATCAGGCCAGCCAGATTGCCCGCGCGATGACCGGCTTCGGCTTCCTCGTTCCCCGCTCGGCGGGATTGCGCCTGCTCGGCTCGGTGTGGAACTCCTCGCTCTTTCCCGGCCGCGCCCCGCAAGGCTGCGTGCTCTTCGCCAATTTTCTGGGTGGCGCTTCCGACCCGGCCATTGCCAGGCTCGAGCCCCAGGCGCTCATCGAGATCGCCCAGCGAGAACTTGCTCCCATCCTGGGGATTCAAGGGCCGCCGGTCTTCTCCGAAGTGCGCATCTACCCGCGCGCCATTCCCCAATACAATCTGGGCCATTCCGCACGCCTCGCCGCCATCAACGCTCTCCGCGCGAAATTTCCCGGCCTGTGGATGGCCGGCAGCTATTGGAAGGGTCCGGCGGTCTATTCCTGCGCCGAATATGGCCTCGAAACCGCCGCGGCCCTGATTGCCGCGGCCAACCGCAACGCCGCACCCGCGAATTCCTGATGCCCGCCCCCGCTCCATCCGCTCCGCCGCAAGCCACCGAGCCGCCACCCGGCCGGCGCATTTCTTTTTTCTGGTTTTGGATAGTGGCCGCCGCTCTCCTGCTCGCGGGGCTGTACATCACCCATCGCGCGCGGCAGCTCCGGCAGGAACTGGCGCAACTCGAGACGCAATTTGCTTCCGCGAACGAGGATCGCCGCGAGATTCAGCGCAGCCTCCAGGAAACCCGCCAAACCAATCTCATTCTCAATGACCCGGCCTCGCGCCGCATCACCTTGCTTCCGCTGCCCCCATCACCGCAACGCACCGTTCCCCCGCTACACGCCTGGTGGCATCCCCGCCTGGGCCTCGTCATTGCCGGAGTGAATATCCCGCTCCCCGCCGCGGACCGCGAACTGTGCGTCTGGCTCCTCACCGCGAACTCCGGCGGCAACATGCTCCCGGCGGGCACACTCCGCCCGCACCCCGACGGCAGCCTGCTCCTGTTGTACGTGGAAAATCCGCCCGCTGCGATCGAGGCCATCAAATCTATCGTCGTTACCGAAGAACCCGCAGCCGCAGCCCCCGCACCAACCGCCGCCCCACTCTGGTCCGGCTCCCCGCGCTAAACGCTTTTCCCGCCGCGCCCGCCTTACCGCTTCCCATACCGGTTCGCCAGTCGAATCTTCCGCCTCTTGCCCGCCCCCAAAAATCTCCGCCTCTCCTCCGCCGTCTTCACAATCAGCGGCGGCACCTCCTTGGGCCCTCCGGTATGTTCATCCAGGGCCACGAACGTCAGATACGCCGACGTCGTATGCGTCCGCTTCCCCGTCAGGTAATTTTCGGAAAACACCTCCACGCCAATCTCCATCGAAGTGCGAAACGCCCGGTTCACCTGCGAATTCAAAATCACGATCTCGCCCACGCTCACCGAATTTCGAAAGTCCAGATAATCCACCGACACCGTCATCACCAGACTATTCGAATGCCGGTGCGCCGCCATCGCCGCCACGATATCCACCAGATGCATGATGTGCCCGCCCAGCAATTTCCCCAGCGGATTCGTCTCGCTCGGCAGCACCATCTCCGTCATCTCCGACCGCGACATGCTCACCGGCTTGCCCTTCCGCCCCTGCCCCTGCAGCTCTTCTCCGACGCCCTTCACTCTCCCGCCGTTCTTGCTCTTCATCACTGCCTCGCTTCCGCCTGTGCTTTCGCAACACCGGCCTCCCTCGTATAATACAAGCGATGACCAACCAGCCCCCCAAGAAAACGCGCCGCCAGGCCCTCGAAGAAATCGTCGCCGCCCAGCCCGCCGACGCCTTTGCCCGCTATGGCCTCGCTCTCGATTATATGAACGCGGGAGAAAGCGCTGCCGCCGATTCCCATTTCGGCAAACTCATCGAACTCCATCCCGCCTACGTTCCCGCCTATCTCATGTACGCCCAACTGCTGATCCGCGAATCCCGCTCGGAAGACGCCAGGAAAATCTTGCAAGCGGGCATCGCCGCCGCGATCACGGCGGGAAACTCGCACGCCCGTTCCGAATTGGAAGGACTCCTGGCCGAGCTTTCCTGAGCGCTCTTTCATTCCCTCCGCAATCTTCCGTCCCCTCTGCTATCATCGGAAACGGAGCACCGCAGAACCCATGAACGCCAGCACAGTTTCCTCCTCCCCCCACAAATCCCGGCCCGCCACCCTGGGCGAGCTCCGCCGCCTGCCCGGCTATGAACCCGGCGCGCCGCTGCGCTCGATCAAGGATGAGATGCGCGCCAATCTGCTGCACATGCTGGAAGCCGGCGTACCGCTGTTTCCGGGCGTGCACGGCTACGAAGACACCGTGGTGCCGCAGATCATCAACGCCCTCCTTTCGCGCCACAATTTCATCCTTCTGGGCCTGCGCGGCCAGGCCAAGAGCCGCATTCTGCGCGGCCTCTTGCAGTTTCTCGACGACGCCATTCCCGTCGTGGCCGGCTGCGAGATCAACGATCATCCCCTGCGCCCCATCTGCCGCTCCTGCCGCGAACGCATCGCCGCCGAAGAAGGGGCTACGCCCATCGCCTGGATGCCCCGCGACCTGCGCTATGTGGAAAAACTGGCCACCCCCGACGTCACCATCGCCGACATCATCGGCGACGTGGACCCCATCAAAGCCGCCCGCGGCGGCCGCGACCTCTCCGACGAGCTGACCATACACTACGGCCTGCTGCCGCGCGCCAACCGCGCCATTTTCGCCATCAACGAGCTTCCCGATCTCGCCGGAAAAATTCAGGTGGGCCTCTTCAGCATCATGCAGGAAGGCGACATCCAGATTAAGGGCTACCCCCTGCGCCTGCCGCTGGACGTGCTGCTGGTCTTCACCGCCAACCCCGAAGATTACACCGCGCGCGGAAAAATCGTCACGCCGCTCAAGGACCGCATCGGCTCGGAGATCCGCACCCACTATCCCTCTTCCGTCGAGGAAGGCATGCTCATCACTTCGCAGGAAGCCTGGGTCAGCCGCGACGCGCAGCGCCAGGTGGAAGTGCCCGCCTATCTCCGCGAGGTCGTCGAGGAGATCGCATTCCTGGCGCGAGAAGACAAGCGCGTGGATCGCCGCTCCGGCGTCAGCCAGCGCCTGCCCATCACCACTCTGGAATGCGCCGCGAGCAGCGCCGAACAGCAGGCCGCGCGATCCGGGGACACCCGCGCCGTGGCGCGCATCGCCGACCTCTATTCCGCGCTTCCCGCCATCACCGGGAAACTCGAACTGGAATATGAAGGCGAGCAGAAGGGCGCGGAAACCGTCGCCCGGGAACTGATTCGCGGCGCGGTGGGCCGCGTGCACAGCAAGTACATCGGCGGCGCCGACATGCAGCCGGTCATCCAGTGGTTCGAAAATGGCGGCGAACTCAAGATCATGGACGTCAGCCCCGCCGCCAGCCGTCACCGCCAGCTCTCCCTGATTCCCGGCCTCTTCGAGCACCTTGGCAAGCTCGGCGTTTCCGACGCCCAGGACGCCCCGGCCGCGGCCGCCGCCGCGGAAATGATCCTCGAAGGCCTGTGGGCCCATCGGCGCATCGGACGCAGCGAAGAGCGCGGCTTCTACGCCGATAAACCGCACGCGGCCGAACAATTGGACGTTCCCGGCCGCCAGCCGCGGCGCCAGTACAATTGAACGCGCGGAGAGCCACTCGAACATCGCCATGAAATTCATCCGCTATAAAAAATTCACCGGGGACCCCGCCGACACGATCGACCTGGAAGACCTTGTCCGCCGCCTGGGCGATTTCTTCCTGCAAAGCGGCTTCGATTCGCCCTGCGACCTCTCCGAACTCGACCCCGAGCACTCGCTGGAAGCCCTGCGCGAAGCCATTCTCCGCGCTCTCCAGGAGGGCGACCTGCTTCCCGACAATCCCTCCTTCGAAGAACTGCGCCAGCAACTTTTGAACGCTGCCGACTCCTCCGACGAATCCATCCGCGAACTCCTGGACAAACTCATCGAGCGCCTCGCCCAGGAAGGCTACATCCAGCCGCGGGGAAATCAGCCTCCGCCGATGGTCACGCCTCCGCCGGAAAACACGCCCGGCGGCCGGCTCGGTCCCGCCCAGCCCACTCCCCACGCCCGTTTCGAAATCACCGACAAGACCATCGATTTTCTTGGTTTCAAAACTTTGCAGGATTTACTCGGCTCCCTCGGCCGCAGCAGCTTCGGCCGCCACGACACCCGCGACCTCTCCACCGGCGTCGAATCCGGCGGCGCTTCCCGCACCTACGAATTCGGCGACACCCTCAACCTCGACGTCAGCCAGACCCTCTTCAACGCCGTTCGCCGCGAAGGCCTCCATCTTCCCCTCACCCTCCAGCACTCCGATCTCGCCGTCCACCAGTGCGAATACCAGAGTTCCTGCGCCACCGTGCTGCTGCTCGATTGCAGCCACAGCATGATTCTCTACGGCGAAGACCGCTTCACTCCCGCCAAGCGCGTGGCCCTGGCCCTTTCCCATCTCATCCGCACGCAGTATCCCGGCGATACGCTCAGCCTCGTGCTCTTTCACGACAGCGCCGAGGAAATTCCCGTCTCCCAACTGGCCCGCGTCCAGGTCGGCCCCTATCACACCAACACCCGCGAAGGCCTGCGCCTCGCCCAGCGCATCCTCCTGCGCCAGAAAAAAGACATGCGCCAGATCATCATGATCACCGACGGCAAACCCTCCGCCCTCACCATGGAAGACGGCCGCATCTACAAAAACGCCTTCGGCCTGGACCCCTTCGTGCTCACCCAGACCCTCGAGGAAGTCAGCAAGTGCAAGCGCGCCGGCATCCTCATCAACACCTTCATGCTGGCCAGCGATTCCAGCCTGGTCCGCTTCGTCCAGAAAATTTCCCGGATGTGCCGCGGCAAGGCCTATTTCGCCTCGCCCATGAACCTCGGCCAGTATCTGCTCATGGACTACATGAACCGCAAGACCCGCACGATTCATTGATTCCCTTTCCGCAATCCGTTTGGCGCTCCTTTCGCTCTGCGCTAGAATCTTGCCATGGGATGGTTGCGCAGGATTTCCCGCTGGATGAGGAACAGAGAGCCGATGTCCACCATTGATGCCGGTCACACCGCTCCGGATTTTTCGCTCAAGACCGCGGAAGGCCGCGAGCTCTCCCTGGAAAAACTCTGCGAGCGCGGCCCTGTCGTTGTGGCTTTTTTCAAGATTTCCTGTCCCGTCTGCCAGTTCACTTTTCCTTTCCTGGAACGCCTGCACCGAAAATACGCCGGCGACGGCGTCGACATTCTCGGCGTCTCCCAGAACGGCGCGCGCGACACCCAAAAGTTCTGCAAGGAGTACGGCGTCACTTTTCCTGTAGTCCTCGACGAAGCCGGCTATCCCGTCTCCAACGCCTACGGCATCAGCAACGTCCCCACCATCTATCTCATCGATTCCGCGCGAAGTGTAAAAATCGGCTGCATGGGCTTCGGCAAGCAGGATCTGGAAACCATCGCCGCCGCTCTCGCCGCGCGCCGCAAACTGCCCTCGGCTCCGCTCTTTCTTCCGAACGAAATCATCCCCGCCTATAAACCCGGTTGAAGCTCCAGAAACTAGGTCCCGTGCGGACCCCAAGGCGGGAACATCGCGCATCACCGGCGGCGGGCGCCGCCGGACTACTCCCTCTCCAGCAACATCTTCTTGTGTTTTTCCGCGCGCTTGCGCTTGTCTTCGATCACCCGCGTAACCCCGGGCTTGGCCGCCGCGCGCCGCGCCAGACGCCGGGCTTCTCGCCCGGCCTCCAGCGTCTTTTTTCGCCGCTTTCTCATCGGCTCGTTTCCGGCGCGTGCAGGGAAAAACCTTACTGCACGCACACCGTCTTGGCGTTCATGAACTCGCGCATCCCCATGATGCTCAGTTCCCGCCCGTGGCCGGACTGCTTCACCCCGCCGAACGGAATCCGCGGGTCGGAGGCCACCATCTTGTTGATGAACACCATGCCCGCGTCCAAATCATTGACGAAGCGCTCCTGCTCGGCTTTGTCGTTGGTCCAGGCGCTGGCGCCCAGGCCGAAGCGTGTGTCGTTGGCGATGCGGATGGCGTCGTCAATGTCCTTTGCCCGGAAGACCATCGCCACCGGCCCGAACATCTCCTCGGAGTACGCCGGAGAACCCTTCGGAATGTCCGTGATCACCGTCGGAGCAAAAAAGTACCCTGGCCGGTCCAGAGCCTTTCCTCCGGTCAGAACGCGCGCGCCCGCTTTCACCGACTTCTCGATGTCGCGCACCAGGTCCATCACTCCTCCCGGAGTGGCCAGCGGCCCCACATCCGTCGCCGGGTCAAAGGGATCGCCCACCTTCAGCGCTTCCATGCGCGCCACAAACTTCTTGATGAACTCATCGGCGATTTTTTCATGCACGATAAAGCGCTTGGCCGCGATGCACGATTGCCCGTTGTTGATCGTCCGCGCCTTCACGCCCGTTTCCACCGCCGCGTCCAGGTTCGCGCTGGGCATCACGATGAAGGGGTCGCTCCCTCCCAATTCCAGCACCACCTTCTTGATCCGCTTGGCCGCCCCGATGCCCACTTCGATGCCCGCTCCTTCGCTGCCCGTCAGCGTCGCCGCCACCACCCGCGGATCATTCAAAAGAGCGTCCACCTTCGACGCGCCGATCAGCAGCGTTTGAAACGCGCCTTCGGGAAATCCCGCCCGCCGCACGATGTCCTCGATGGCCAGGGCGCTTTGCGGCACGTTCGAGGCGTGCTTCAGCAGCCCCACGTTGCCGGCCATCAGCGCCGGAGCGACGAACCGGAAAACCTGCCACAACGGATAGTTCCACGGCATCACCGCCAGCACCACGCCGATCGGCAGATAGCGCACGTAGCTTTTGGTCGCGCCGGTCTGCGCCGGCTCGTCCGCCAGAAAGCGCTCCGCGTTTTCCGCGTAGTAGCGGCAGCCGCTGGCGCACTTCACCGCCTCGTCGATCGCCGATTGCAGCGTCTTGCCCATCTCCAGCGTCATCAGCCGCCCGAGCGATTCCTTCTCGCTCTCCAAAATCTCCGCCGCGCGCAGCATCTTCTTCGCGCGCTCCGCAACGGGCGTCTTGCGGTAGGTCGCAAAGGTCGCCGCCGCCCGCGCCACCTTCTCTTCGATCTGCGCGTCGGTCAACTGCTCGAACGTCTTGATTGTCTCGCCCGTCGCCGGGTTTACCGTGGCTATGGCCATTTCCCTGTTTTCTCCTTGTCGCGATGCCGGTCCAAGCTCCCGCTGCAACCCGCTTCGTCAACCTGCTCCGCTCTCTCTTGCGTGTCAACCAGAATATCGCATCAAATCGCATGCGAGCAACCCGCATTGCGCCCTATTTCGTCACGCGCTTACCGCCGCGACTCCGCTTCGCTCGCCCGGTATTCTTCCACGCTGACCGCGTTCTCCTGCACCAGTTTCTCCCGCACCAGTTCTTCGCGCGCCTGGGCCTTTTTCGGATTTTCCAGGGGACTGAACCGCCGCGGATTGGCCAGCATCCCCGCCAGCAGGGCCGCATCCTTCCACTCCAACTCCTTCACCGGCTTCCCGCAATAGATTCGCGCCGCCTCTTCCGCCCCATTCACGCCCGGTCCCCAGTCCGCGGTATTCAGATACATTTCCAGAATCTCGTCCTTCGCAAACAACTCTTCCAGCCGCCGCGCCAGGATGATTTCCCTCAGCTTGCGCCGCAGCGTCTTTTCCCGCGTCAAAAAAAGCGTTCGAGCCAGCTGCTGCGTGATCGTGCTGCCCCCGTGTTCATATCGTCCCGCGCGCAGGTCCGCCAGCAACGCCTCGCGGATGGCTTCCCGGTCGATCGCTCCATGCCGGTAAAAGCCCGCGTCTTCCCATTGCACCACCGCCGTCCGCAGCTTCATCGAAATCGCGGGAAGAGCCACCCACAGCGCCGCTCCGTGCGTGCGGCAGCGCGCCCGCGTCTCCTCGCGCAACTTTTCTCCGCGCGGCAAGCCCCAGCTCAGCCACGCCCACGCGCCGCACGCCAGCAAACCCGCGGCCACGCCCGCGGCCAGCCGCAACCGCCATTTCCTCCAGTAATTCCCTCGTCTGTCCATGTTCAGCCTCATGCTACACCAGCCTCGCACTCTTCGCCGTTTCGCTTCTCGGCCGCTTCCGCCTGGCCCTCCGGTGAGGTGCTGAATCGGACACGGACTGCGCGCCCCTGCGCCCGCTTTTCGTTTATAGTGGGGGTGATCCGGTCGGCACGTTCACGGCTGTACTCTGAGAGAGGTTTCCGCATGGCCCGTAAGTCCCTGCGACTTGTGCACGTGCTGGCCCTCTGCGCGCTCCTGCTCGCCGCATTCGCCACCGGCTTTTTTTCCTCCCGCTTTTCCCAGCCCTCCTCCGCGGACTCCTCCGCGCATCGCGATTCAGCCGCGGTGAATCCCGCTGCGAACCCGCTTCCCTCTCCTGATGGTCCGCGCGGCTTCCTGCTGCTCGATTCTCCCGAGGACCGCGAAGCCTTCCGCCAGTGGTTCACGCTGCTTGCCGATTACCAGGCCCTGCGCCCGGCCGCGGAGCTGCCCGCGGAAATCAACGATTGCGCCGCGCTGATCCGCTTCAGCTACCGCAACGCTCTGCACGCGCACGACCCCGGCTGGTTCCGCGAAATGCGCCTGACGCCGCCCAGCGCCCTTCCCTCCGTCGAAAAATACAGCTATCCGCACACTCCCCTGGGCGCCGCCCTTTTCCGCGTCCAGCCCGGCCTTCCCGCGAATCCCGGCGGCTTCTCGCAAACCTTCGCCGAATTCGCCGACGCCAAAACCTTGCGCAACCTCAACACCTTTCTCGTCAGCCGTGACATCCGCGACGCCCGCCCCGGCGACCTGCTCTTCTTTTTCCAGAAAGAACAGGAAACTCCCTTCCACTCCATGATTTTCATCGGCAAGAGCCCCTGGGCCTCGCAAACATCCGCGCGGCCCGATGAATCCTTCGTCGTCTATCACACCGGCCCCATTGAAAAGCACGCCGGGGAAATGCGCCGCCTCACTCTGGCCGAACTGCTGCATTTCCCCTCTCCGCGCTGGCGCCCCTTGCGCGGCAATCCCAATTTTCTCGGTATCTATCGCTGGAACATTCTGCGGGAGGCCTACTAGTGCGTCGCATATCCCTGCTCTTGCCCCTTCTTCTGATGATCGCCGCGCTGCCCGCCGGCAGCCAGCGCAACCATGCCAATTTCTCGCTTTCCACCGGCAAAACCTTTCTCCCCGGCGACCCCGTCAGCGTCAATCTCTACGCCAACGGCGTGGAATCCATCGAATACCGCGTCTACAAAGTGAATGACCCGGCGAAATTCTTCGAGCACCTCGCCAGCTTGCGCAATTTCGGCTCCTCCCAGAACGACACGCCGGAACAGATCGACGCCCCCACCGCTCTCGAAACATTCCACGATTGGAAGCGCGAACTCCGCCTGGACATCCGCAACTTCTTCCGTGAACAATATTCCGCCGAAGTCCGCGACAAACGCCGCGAACAACAGGAACCCGGCAAACCCCCTTCCGCCGGTCCTTCCCCCGCCGCTTCCGCCACCGCCTTTGCCCAGGTGCCCCTCCTCAACAACAAACAACTGGTGGCCCGCTGGCGCCGCGAAATTCCCCGCCGCTTCTATAGCGGCTCGGAACCTCTTCCCCTCCCTCCCGGCCAAAAAGGCGTTTTTCTGGTGGAAGCCACCAACGGCGAATTGCGCGCCTTCACCATCGCCATCGTCACCGAATTGGGCGTCATCACCAAAACCGCTCCCGGGCAGGTCCTCGCTTTCGTCGCCGACCGCCGCACCGGCGCTCCCGTCCCCAATGCCCAGGTGATTCTCTGGGCCGACAAAAAGGAACTGAACCGCCTGGAAAGCGACTCGAGCGGCATGGCGGAATCTTCGCCTGCCGGCGAGCATTTTGAAGACGTGCGCGTTCTGGCCATCCACGATTCCGACGTGGCCATCGTCAATCCCTACGCCTCCAACCTCAACATCGACCCCCAGCAGGCGCTGACCGGATACGTCTATACCGACCGCCCCGTCTACCGCCCCGGCCACACCGTCTATTTCCGCGCCCTCCTGCGCCGGCAAAACGGAGAACGCTACCAGTCGCCCGCCGGAGAACAGATCCAAGTCAAGATCGAAGACCCCTCCAGCAAGGAGATTCTCCAGAAAGCCTTCACGGTCTCGGCCTTCGGTTCCATTCACGGCGAACTGCAGCTCTCCGATGCCGCCGCGCTGGGCTACTATTCGATCTCCGCCGGAAAAGGCGCCGCCAGTTCCAACATCAGCGGCGGATTCCACGTCGAGGAATACAAGAAACCAGAATATGAAGTGAAGGTTTTCCCCGGAAAAACCAGAATTTTGCAGGGCGAAAACGTCAGCGCCACCATCGAAGCCAAATACTATTTTGGCGAGCCCGTGGCCGGCGCCAAAGTCACCTGGGTCGTTCACACCTCCCAGTTCTGGTCTCCCTATATTGATCGCGAGGAGGAGGACGACGACAGCGACAGCCACGGATCATGGAATGATATGGAAAGCCCCGGCGGCGAGGACTATTCCGATGACGGGGGCTATGACAGCGAACAACTCTCCGAACAGAGCGGCAAACTCGATGCCAACGGCAAACTGACCATTCAAATTCCCACTAAACCGGACAAGAAGCACCGCGACCTGCGCTACCGCATCGAAGCCCGCGTGACCGACGAAGCCAACCGCGAGATCTCCGGCCGTGATTCCTTCCTCGCGACCTACGGCAGCTTCCAGGTGGGCGTCTCCCCGGAAAGCTACGTGTACCAGAAGGGCCAAACCATCACCGCCATCGCCGTGGCCAAGGATTACGATGGCCATCCCGTGCGCACCCCCCTGCGCGTCGAACTGGTCCAGCCGCACTGGGATGGAAAATCCGCCAATCTCCAGGTGATTTCTTCCGCCGATGCCACGACGGCCGAGGACGGAACCGCCAAAGTCACATTCAATGCCGTGGACAATGGCAGCTACTTCCTGCGGGTGATCGCCCAGACGCCGGAAAAGCGCGAAGTCACCGCGCAATCCTGGCTCTGGGTCTCCAGTTCCAGCTGGTCCTGGTCGGGCGGCGACAACCGCCGTATCCAGATGGTCGCGGACAAGAAATCTTATCAGCCCGGCGACACCGCGCACATCCTGGTGATGACCGGCGTGCCCGATGCCTGGCTGCTGGTCACCACCGAAGGACGCACGGTGCGGAGCAAGCGCATCGTTCGCGCCACTTCCTCCACCATCACGCTGGATGTGCCCGTCACTTCCACCGGCCAGCCCAATTTCTTCGTCGGCGTAGCCTTCCTCCGCGACGGCAAGATTTATCAGTCCTCCAAAAACATGAAAGTCCCGGCGGAGCAGCAAAAACTGCAGCTTGAAATCCAGCCCTCCAAAAAACAGTACCTGCCGGGTGAAAAGGCCTCCTACACGCTCCTGGCCCGCGATTCCACGGGCCAGCCGGTCGCCGGCGAATTCAGCCTTGGCGTGGTGGACGAGTCCGTCTACGCCATCCGTCCCGACACCACCCAGGATCCCCAGGCATTCTTCTACAGCAACGTCTACGACGGCGTCAGCACGGACTCCTCGCTGAGCTTCTACTTTTCCGGCCATGCCGGAACGCGCGAGATATTTCTCGCCGGCAATAAAGCCGGCAAGCGCGCTCTGGCCCAATTGAAGCCCGCTGCTCCCGATCCGCTGGTTCAGCCCAAGGTCCGCAAGAATTTCTCGGACACCGCCTTCTGGTCGGCCACGCTGACCACCGACTCTTCGGGCCGCGCAACGACACAATTCATTTTCCCCGATTCGCTCACCACCTGGCGCGCCACCGTCCGCGGCTTCACCCTGGACACCAAGGCCGGCAGCGCCGTGGACCGCGTCATCGTCCGCAAAAACGTCATGGTCCGCCTCGCCGTCCCGCGCTTCTTCCGCCAGGGCGATGAAGTCACCATCTCCGCCATCGTGCACAACTATCTGCCCGATTCGAAAACCGTGCGCGTCTCGCTCGACCTCACGGGTCTCGATACGATCGAAGGCGCCACGCGCGACGCCGAAGTTCCCAGCAAGGGCGACGCCACGCTCAACTGGCGCGTCAAGGCCCGCAACGTCAAGGAAGCCGTGCTTCTCGCCAAGGCCCTCACCAACGAGGAGTCCGACGCCATCGAACTCACCCTCCCCGTCATTCCCGTCGGCGTCAAGCAGGCCGACGCCAAATCCGGCGCGCTCTCCGCTCCCGAGCAGCAGGAAGACTCTTTCGTCACCCTCCCCGGCAATCCCGATCTGGCCGCGCCCGCTCTCGACATCTCTCTCAACTCTTCCATCGCCGGAAGCATCTTCGGCGCGCTCGATTACCTCACCAGCTATCCTTACGGCTGCACCGAACAAACCATGTCCAGCTTCCTCCCCAACATCGTCGTCGCTCAGGCCATGAAGGACCTGCACCTCCCCGCCACCGTGAACTCGCCCGAACTGCAAAAGAAAATTCGCGCTGGCATGGACCGTCTCAAGGACTACCAGCACGAAGACGGCGGCTGGGGCTGGTGGAAGGATGACCAGAGCCTCGTCTTCATGACCGCCTACGTCGTCAGCGGCCTCGGACAGGCCCGCGCCGCCGGCTACGATGTGGACGCCGACTCGCTCACCAAAGCGCAGAACTGGCTGTACGCTGCTCTCGACAAGCACGCCAACATGCGCCCCGACCTGCAAGCCTACGTCCTCTACGCACTGGCCTTGAACAACGCCTCCAAACCAGAATACCTCCAGTCCTCCTGGGACAAGCGCAACGACATGTCCACGCAAGGGCTGGCCATGCTTGGACTGGCGCTGCTCGCTGAAAGAGACCAAACTCGCGCCAAAGAGATCGCCGAAAAACTCGAAGCCTCCGCCAAATCGGACGACCGCGAAGCCTGGTGGCCCTCCACCTACGACTACTTCCTGGAGTTCGAACTCGACGACGCCGCGGAAACCACCGCCTTCGCCGTCCGCCTCCTCAGCCTGGCCAAGCCGCAAAGCCCGCTGCTTCCCAAGGCCGCCTTCTGGCTGGTCAATCACCGCAACGGCGGCTACTTCTGGGACAGCACCAAGCAGACCGCCATGGTCGTCTTCGGCCTCACCGAATACGTCAAGGCCAGCCACGAACTCGACGCCAATTTCAAGGCCGAGGTTTTCGTCAACGGCAAGCAGGTTCTTTCGAAACAGTTCACCGCCGCGGACAGCTTCAACCCCGTCCAGCCTTCCGTGCATCTCACCGCCGCGCAGCTGCAGACCGGGCGCAATGAAATCCGCATCCACAAATCCGGCCCAGGCAGGCTCTATTGGTCCGCCAGCGGCTCCTACTTTTCGAACGACAAGCGCCTCATCCAGACCAACAAGTTTTCCCTGAACATCACCCGCGATTACTTCCGCCTGCGCCAGGAAAAAAAAGACGACAGGATCGTCTACGCGCTCGATCCCCTCAGCGGCCCCGTGCAAACCGGCGACCTCATCGCCGTCCGCCTCACCATCGGCGGCGGTGAATGGCGCTACCTGCTCATCGAGGACCCCATTCCCGCCGGCGCCGAATTCGTCCAGCACGACAGCCTCTACGAACTGAAGGAGCGCCCTTCCTGGTGGGAATCTTACTGGACCCGCCGCGAGTTCCATGACGATCGCGCGGCCTTCTTTCAGACTTACTTCAGCAAGAAACAGCAGTACGTCTATCTGCTGAAAATCGTGAATCCGGGCAAGTTTCAGATCAGCCCGGCCATGGTTCAGCCCATGTATCAGCCCGCGATGCTGGCCACGACCGACGCCGCCAGCCTGGAGGTGAAGTGATGTCGCGCTTCGACGCAATTGGAAATGCCGCCGCCGCGCTTCGCGCTCCGCGCCTCTGGCTCCTTCATTTCTTCGGCAATGCCGCGCTCTTTGCCTTGTTCTACGCCTGGCTGCGCATCCCCGAGGCCAAACTCTGGCAGCTCGCTCTCAATATCGTTCTCGGCGCGGCAATCGTCTTTGCCGCTCTTCTTCTCCATTGCGGCACGCTGGCCTGGTTGCGCGACGCTTCCCGCTCCGAAGAATCTCCGATGGCGGATTCTTTCCGCCGCGCCGTGCGCCGTCTTCCCGCCTTCCTTCTTTTTCTGCTGCTGGCCTGGATTCTCTGGGCGATTGTCGCTGCCGTCAGTCCCTCCGGCGAAGCCGCGCCTCTTTTTCTGCGTTCGATGATGCCCGCGTTTCTTCGCCGGATTATTTCTCTTGCGGCGCTTACGAATGTCACGGCGGCATTTTCTTTTGCGCTTCAGTGGATTCTCGTGCCGGGGCTCCTGCTGCCCTGCGGAGTGATGGCCGCGAACATCGGTTTCTCCGCCTTCGCATTCCGCCAGTGGAAAACCTGGCGCTCTTCCCTGGCCTGCCGCCAATATTGGGCCGTGGTGGCTCTCGCTGCCGTTCTGATCTTTTACGCGGCGATCCCGCTGGCCGGCTGGACGCCTCGTTCGGCGCATCCGACCTTCACCGGCGAAACCACCAGCATGGTCATTCGGCTTCTGCTGGCTTATTCCATCGGCCTTGCTTCATGGCTGCTGCTCTGCGCGATGGCCGCCGGGCGCTTCGCCGCCATCGAGCGCTCCGCCGGGAATCCCGCTGCTTAGCCAATCCAGCAGGGCCGCGCGCCCGAATTTCAGGAACAATTGCGCGACGCGCATTCGCGCCGCGCGGTAGGCCTGCTGCATCTGCTCCCGGCTGCCCGGATTCGTGAAAATCGTTTCCATGCGCCGATCGCTCATGGCCGCCGCGCGCGCATTTTTTCCTTCTTCTTCCGGCGCGGCCAGATAGAGCACCAGCCCCTCGCGAAACCACAGCGGCACTTCCGCCCGCCCCCGCGACTCCACCAGCACGTGAAACAGCTCATGCCGCAGCGTGGACTCCAGCACTCCCTTTTGCCTCAACACCGCCAGCGGCTGCAGGCGGATGGTGTCCCCGCGCGTCGTCGCCGCCACCCATCCCGCTTGCCCGGTCGTGTCGCGGTAACTGTCCAGCGTCGGAAAAACTTTCAGGCGCACGCGAAATCCGATTTTCCACCCCGCAGCTTCTTCGTTTTCCTTTAGAATCTTTTCCGCCAGGTCCAGCAGCGCCTTATCTTCCTCCGGCCGCGTACTGAGCAGTTCGAATTGTTCACTCTCGCGCGTTTGCCATTTTTCTTCGTCCGCGCCTTTTACGCTTGTCCCCGGATAATAAAAACTCAGAATCTCCCGATAACTCTTCCCCTCCCGCCCCATCTCTTCCGCGCCGGCTTGGCATAGCCCCACGCCATGCCCCGCGCCGCGCCCGGAAAAAATAATTCTCTGGCCGTCCCCGCGCACGCCGTACAAATCGCTGCGCAGTTTTTCCCACCCCAGCGCCCTGCCCACCGCGAAACGCAACGAAGACGCCGCGAGGGTCATTTCCGGCAATGCTCCTCCGCCAAGCCGCAGCAGCCGCACCCGCCCGCTTTCCGTTCGCGCCGCGACTTCCATCTTCGTCCAGCCCAGCGGCGGCGTAATCCCCGCCGCGCGCAGCGCCGCATCCAGTTGCGCCACGGTCAGCGCCGACTCCCACCGCAGCGGCGCTCTCGCCGCGCAATAGGGGTCGGCATGCGCGCGCAGATACGGCTCGCGCACGCCCGCCCACGCTTCGCTCCCCGAGGCAATCCTCCCGCCGCAATTCTGGTGGTAATGCGCCGCCGCGGGAGCGCCGCCAAACCACAGCACTTCCCCCTGGGTGGCCGCAGCCGCCGCGCGAAATCTTTCCATGGCGCCATTCCAGCGCGGAAACTGGCAGTGCGTCGTATCGCAGAAATCGTATCCTTCATCGCCATGCCGGCCGCGAAAGTGCGCGGCGTATGTTCGCACCGTCACCGCCATAGCCTTCAGCGCCTCTTCGTTTCGAAACTCTCCCGTCTCTCCCGCCAGCACCGCCGCCGTGTACTTTTCCAGGGGCACTTGCGCCGTCAGCAGCAGCCGGCCATCGCGCGCGGTCACGCGCAGGGGAAAATGTTCCTCGATGTAAGGCATAGCCTGCGCTTCGATCCGGTAATTTCCCTCGACGTAAATCTCCGCACTCCTCCCGCCATCCTTCACCATCACTTCGCCGCCCGCGCCCTGCAACAGCAGCCGCCCCGCTTCCTTCTCCGCGCACTTCGCGCACGTCTTCCAGCGCAGTTCTCCGGACGTAACGGAAATGACCGCTTCCGCCGGCGGATGCGTGGCATAGAAGCGCACGCGAACTTCCTCCGCGCGCGCCGCGCCGGGAAACGCTGCCGCCAGAAAAATAAATATCCACGCGGGCTTCACCGCTTGCTCCTCCGCGCGGAAAAGGCCTCGAGCACGGGCTGGGCCACCGCCGCCGCGTCCATTCCGCGGCCCTGCTCGAGATAGACCACCACGGCGATCTCAGGAAAATCCGCCGGGGCGTAGCCCGCGAAAAAACCGTGCGTCCAGCGTGTATTGCGGGCCGGGGAAGTTCCGGTCTTTCCCGCCACCTTCATTCCGTTCACGGCGGCGCTGCGGGCCATGCCATATTCCACCGATTTCTCCAGTCCGGCGAACACCGCCGCATCCCGCGCCTCGGCTCCGTTCCTCTTGCGCAGAGCCAGCCGCCGGTAGGCTTCCAGCAGTTCCAGCGGAGTCACTTCCACGCCGGAATATCCCAGGGCCTCGAGTTGCACGTCTTCCTGGGTGGCGGGCACCGCGATGCGCCCTTCGGCCTCGCCCTCGGCCATGCCGCTGCGGGTATCCAGCCCGGCGCGGCGCAGCGCCTCGGCCAGTTCCCTTCCGGTCAGGCGCGGCGCCACCTCGGCGAAATAGGAGTTGCAGGAGTAGGCCAGCGCCTCCGCGGCATTCAATTCGGCCACCTGCTCCGGATGAGTGCAGTCCAGATTGGCGCCGCCGATGCGCAGGGGCTTGCGGCAAATGCGCGATTCCGCGACGTCCACCTTGCCCGCATCGAGCAGGGCCATCAAAACAAAGGGCTTCAGCGTGGAGCCCGGCGAAGTTTTTTTCTTCCGCGCCGTCTCCAGGCCCCGCGCCGCCAGAATTTTTCCGGAGGTCACGTCCACCACCACCACGGTTCCCCGCCGTTCCGCCAAGCTGCGCTCCGCCGCCCGCTGCAGGGCCTGATTGCGCTGCGCGCCGTGCACGTCGAGGAACAACCCCAGACACAGCATCAAGGCGGCCATTGCCGCCAATCGCGCAGCCGCCCGCCTGTGCAAGTTCTTTCGCATGAGCCACATTGTAGTCAGGAACTCCACGCTTGTCTCATGCCCCTCCGGGATTTGCCCCGGGAACGCCGGACTCCCGTCCGGCGTTTTTTTCCTGCCCCTGGTTTTCACTGGGATCGCAGGGCGGGCGGGGAAAATCCCAAATGATGGTGGGCGCGCCGGATGCGGCGTCCGGGTCGAGCTCCTGTTCGATGGCCGGAAGGGTACGGAGGAGGAGGTTGCTGATATAGGCGAGGACGGCGGCGCGGCGGGGGGAGATGCGGTTGTCGGCCAGATTGCGGTAGAGGTGGCTGAGGGATTTGTGGATGCCGGCGGCGGTCTGGAAGCCGTCGGACTGGCGGGTGAGGACGGAGGCGAGGCGGGCGTCGTCCTGGGCCTTGTGGTGGCGGAGGGCGTGGCGGAGGCAGAGGCCGGAGTCAGGGTCGGCGATGGGGAGGCGGCAGTGCCGGCCTTTGGGAGAGCGGTGGTTGCAGTGGGGTGTGGAGCTGAGATTAGAATCTTTTTCCGTCATGTGAGTTCCCTTTTGGGAAGAGTTTGGGTACACCCCGGCTGTTTTTGTAAGAGTGGCAAATAAAGGGGGTTACGGGGGGAGAAGTTTGTAAGAGTGGCAAATAAAGGAGTTAGGAAAAGAGGAAGTAAGGAGGTAGAGAGGTAAGGAGGTAAAGAGAAGAGGGGAGAATGGAGCGGTGACGTCATAACGGAGGATAGCACGGAAGTTTTATGAAGTCAATAGTTAACTGCGTGGTACTAGTTTCGAAAGGCCGGGAGGCAGTACTTCCAGAAGATTCGGCGGGAGAGACCGGGGGGGGATCGACGGTTGCGAGCCTTCGCTGGGAAAAATCCGGAAAAGAGAAACTCTAATTCCCTGCATAGTGAAGCTCATGCTCTGGGAGCGGCAAAATGCCGGTGAACATGCCAGCGGGAACCTGCTCCCGGAGGAACAGACTGAGATTCCGCTGTGCCAATTCATTCTTGGGATCGGCTTCCAGGGCCGCTTCCAAAGCAAGTCTCGCTTCCGAACTCCGGCCATGCAAGGCCAGGGTGGCTCCGAAGGCGTTGAGACATTCGGCGTAGGTCAGCCCCAACTGGATCGACTGCCTAAAACAATCCGTGGCGGGCACCTGTGTTGCATTTTCGGAAATGGCGGCGGAGGAGGCGACAAAGGCAATGGCCAGATTTCGCTGGGTGATCTCAAAGGGGTGCAATTCAAAAGCCAGGAGGAAATGCGCCACGGCTTGTTCATACTGCCTGGAGACCGAATAGCGAACACCAAGTTGGGTATGAGCCGCAGCCAGATTTTTACGGATCAAATCGAGCGCTTCCGGACCGGGCCTGACCATCATGGCCGAGCTGAAATCATCAATCGCTTGATGAAGAAGCCCAGTTCGGCCCCGGGCGATGCCGCGCTGCACATAAGCGGCGGAAAGATTTTGCCGTGCAAGATCATATTGCGGCTGCAAATCCAGAAGCAGGGAGTAAACGCGAATGGCCGCATCCAGCGAGCCCTTCCGAGCAAGGACATTGGCCGATTCCAGGAGGCTGGCCCTGAGAGTTGCATCCAGGGAAAAGGCGCGGGCAAATTCTTCCCTGGCTTGAGGAAATACCGCGTTTTGCAAAAACAGGATTCCCTTCTCGAAATGCAGCAGGGCTTCGCTGGGCACAGGTTCGGCTGCGCGTGAATCCGCCGTCCATATCTGCTTGATTGCATCCATTTCCTTGCTGACAAAGGAAAGCGGGATGCCTTGTGAATCGGCGATCTCGATCAGGACTTTCCCCGGATGTTCTCCGAGAACGTCCACGACCGTGCCCCGGCGCTTCGCGCCGGGCCCCAGGGAGGGGTCGTCGAACTCGACAACGTCCAGAAGCTTCGGATTAAGTTGGACATTCATACGGTTCCCTTACGTCAGTCCCAGTAGCTTTCTCAACTTATGCTGTTTCTGAAGTTCAATGTAACATGATATCAGCTGGGGTATGTCACTCTGTTCTTTTTTGAATATCCATGCGGCTGTGACAACAGCGGATTGGGCGTTGAGACCCACGATGTGATGGTAGGTGGTCCAATGGTCGCCGTATTCAGCGCTTTTTGCCGGGAGCGCACAAGCTGAGGGAAGCGTCAGCCTCAAAATCTCAGCCAAGACGCCCGCATGGTTGCGCTCGATTCCGAGCACATTCTTGAATACAAGAGCTTTGTGCCGCCCTTCGGGATGTCGCATGTCCAGCGCATAGTCGCGCAGCTTTTCGATGGGTATGACCGCTTGCTCGAAGTGTGGGAGCGGAGCCATCGGGCTGGCGCGAAGCTAGCACGCATGGCGGGAAGATTCAAGGCACTTGGTGGCGCAGTCAATAGGTTTAGGGGCCTCGCCCATTTTGTTTCGCGCCTCCTGCTACACTGTTCCCCGCATGGCACGGCAACGATTGGGACAGCATTTTCTGACGGACGCGGGCTGGCGCGACAGGATCGCGCAGAGCATCGGGGCGTCGCGCTTTGCCACCAGCTTCTCGCCGGGGCCGCCTTCGCGGACGCCGTGGATCGAGATCGGAGCGGGGCACGGGGAGATGACCGAGCACCTGCTTTCGACCGGGCTGGCGGTGACGGCGGTCGAGTTGGATCCGCGGCTGGCTGCGGGATTGCGGAATTTGGCCGAGCAGCATCCGCAGCTCACCGTGGCCGAAGGGGATATTTTAGAGGTGGATCTGGACAAGTTGCTGGGCGGGCGGCGCGTGCGGATCTACGGCAATCTTCCCTACTACATTACGTCGCCCATTTTGCATCGCCTGTTTGAGCATGCGGCGTCGATCGAATCCATTCACATCGTAATTCAGAAGGAAGTGGCGGAGCGGCTGGCGGCGCGTCCGGGGACGTCGGACTACGGCTATCTGTCGGTGCTGACGCAATATTATTCGCGGGCGGAGATTGCGCTGGAGATACCGCGGGAAGCGTTTCAGCCGCCGCCGGAGGTGACTTCGGCGCTGGTGTCGCTGCGTTTGCCGGGAGCGGGGGCGGAGGTGGAAGTCGGCGACGAGGGGCGCTTTCTGGATTTCGTGAAAGTGTGTTTTGCGCAGAAGAGGAAGACGCTGGTGAATAATTTGAGGGCGCTGGCGGGGCGGGAGATGGTGCGAAATATTTTTGCCGGGATGAAGTTGCGGGCGGATGCGCGGGCGGAGCAATTGAGCGTGGGGGAGTTGGCGGAGATTTACCGGAGGATCGAAACGCAGTAAGGGAAAGAGGATTAGAACAGGAAGGATGACACCCGAACAGGGTGCAGAAAAACAAAGAAAAAAGCAGATTCCTCGTCGCCTGCGGCTCCTCGGAATGACACCAATTGGATTTTTCAGCAGGCTGCTAAAAGGTGGCAGACTGCTAAGAGGTGGCGCCCCATAAACCAGGAAAAGTCGAATCAGAGCGGCAGCGCGGTGCCGATGCCCTGTTCGAGGGCTTTGCGGTGGATGAGGACGGCGGTGGCCATGTCGCCGAGGGCCAGGCCGAGATTGATGGCGAAGGTGCGCTCGCGGGGGTTTTGGCGGCCGGGCTTTTTGCCGGTGACGAGATCGCCGAGGTCGGCGTAGGGTTCCGGGGTATCGCGGAAGTAGCCTTCCTTACGGTAATAGGACATTTGGGGGATGTCGTCGGTCGAGAGTTTATCGGCCTGGAGGAGGGCGGAGCCTTGCCAGTAGGAATCGAAGTCAACGAGGCTGGCAAAGGCGCCTTCGGCAAGCCAGTCGGGTTCGATGGCGGACTGGGGGTTCTTGAGGATGGGGCCGCTGGTGACGACAATGTCGAGACCCATGACGGCTTGGGCGACGGTGGAGACGGGTTCGATATCGAGATGCAGTTGGGCGGACATTTCGCCGGCGAAGCGGCGGGAGATTTCGGGGCGGATGTCGAAGGCTTTTACGTGCTTGAGGGGAAAGAGGCAGGCGAGGGCTTCGAGATTGCTGCGGCCCTGCACGCCGCAGGCGACGATGCCGACAGAGGAGCTTTCCTTGCGGGCGAGGTGCTTGGCGGAGATGGCGGTGGCGGCGCCGGTGCGCTTGGCGGTGATCCAGGTGCAGTCCATGACGGAGAGGGGGAAGCCGGTTGCGGGGTCGTTGAGGATGAGCAGGCCGCTGATGTAGGGGAGGCCCTGGAGCTGATTTTGCGGGTAGCCGGCAACCCACTTGAGGCCGGCGGCGTCCATGGCGGGGATGGAGGCGGGCATGGCGTGGATAAAGGCATTGGGGCGGGGATGGATGCCGGGCTTGGGGGGCATTTCGACTTTGCCGAGACCCTTTTGTTCGAAGGCTTTTTCGACGGCGGCGATGACTTCGGGCATGGAGAGGGCGGTTTTTTCCACGTCGGAGCGGGAAAGGTATCGCAGGGTTTGAGTTGCGCTCATCGTTGGGGCCTCCGCGTGATTGGGTTCGTTCGGTGATGATACGGAAGCGAATGTTACCACTGGCGGGGGGAATGGATGAGAGGAAAGGAAGTTATTTGCTTTTGCGGGGGAACAAAATGGTGCGCCCGGAGAGACTTGAACTCCCAACCCCCACGTTCGTAGCGTGGTGCTCTATCCAGTTGAGCCACGGGCGCACAGTAATAAAAATTCTAGCATAGGAGACGTGGATGCGCCACTTGGCGGGCGCAAAAAGAGGAAATGCAAAAAGCGAAATTCGAAATTCGAGGGAGCGGTGGGCGGGAATCAGGCTGGGGGCACGGGGGCGGGGATGCGGAGGAAGCTGCGGCCGCGGGCTTCCGTGCCGGCGAGGAGCAGTGCGGCGAGGGCCAGGATGGTGACGATTTCGAAACCGGCGATGGCCCACTGATAACCGACGCGGTCGCGCAGGGCGTATTGGATGGAGTTGGTGGGTGCGGCGAAGAGGATACCCATCTGATAGGCCAGGCCGGGCATGAGGCCGCGGGCGGCATCGGCGGAGAGTTCGTTGAGGTGAACGGGGATGACGCCCCAAGCGCCCTGCACGCCCATCTGCATGACGAAAGCGGCGGCGGCCAGCAGCCAGAGGCGCGTGCCGAAGGCCCACAGGGGAATGATGCACAGGCAGAGGGCCAGGGCGGCGAGCATGCTCTTTCTGCGGCCGGCCACTTCGGAGAAATGGCCGAAGAGGACGGCGCCGAGAATGGCGCCGAGGTTGAAGATCATGGCCATATTGGCGCGGGCGGCCTGCGAGACGTGGTGCACTTCATGGAGGAAATCGGGATAGAGATCCTGGGTGCCGTGGGAGAGGAACATCATGAACGTCATCAGGGCGGCGAGATAGGCGAATTTCTTCCATTGACCGGCGACGATGCGCAGGAGCTGGCCGGTGGATTCGGCGCGGTGCTGCTTCCAGGCTTCCGATTCGGGAACCTTGGTGCGGATATAGAGAGCCAGAAGGGCAGGCAGGGCGCCGAGCCAGAACATGGGCCGCCAGCCCCAGTGCGGGAGAACAAAGCGGGCGGCGACGGCAGCGAGGAGATAGCCGATGGAGTAGCCGCTCTGGAGAATGCCGCTGAGGATGCCGCGCCAGCGGACGGGAGCGGCTTCCATGGCGAGCGAAGCGCCGACGCCCCATTCGCCGCCCATGCCGATGCCGAAGAGGGCGCGGAGGACGAGGAATACGGTGAAATTGGGAGAGAAGCCGCAGAGGACTTCGATGATGGAGAAATAGATGACATTGGCCATGAGGGGAATGCGGCGGCCGAAGCGGTCGGCGAGGAGGCCGAAGAGAAGAGCGCCGAGGGGGCGCATGGCGAGGGTAAGAGTGGTGGAGAGAACGATCTGGGATTTGGAGACGTTGAATTGACGGGCGAGGGTGTCAAAGAGGAATACGACAACGAAGAAATCGAAGGCGTCGAGGGTCCATCCGAGGAAGCCGGCGAGGACGGCATGATGCGCGCCGGATGGCCTGGTGGTGGAAGGAGGCGGGGTCATTGGGGAGCAGGTTAGGGCTTCTGGCTCTCCTTGCGGGCAGGCTCGAATTCATCGCCGGGGAGCCAGGCGGGCAGGGCGGACATGGTGGCGGCTTTCCAGCCGAGGGCAAAAGCGAAGCGGGCGATTTTGGCGGTGCCGGTAAAGTCCATTTCGGGTTTGTACTCGTCGGAGGGCTGGTGATAGCGGTGGTCGACGTAGTCCTTGGCCTGGGCCAGACCCCATTCGGCGGAATGCCCGGCGAACTTCACGCCCTGGTTCACGGAAAAGGCGGGAACGCCAACGCGGGCGAGGCTGAAGTGATCGGAGCGGTAATAGTGGCCGGCTTCGGGGCGGGAGTCGGGCTTGATGGCCAGGCCAAAATCCTTGGCGGTTTCCTCGACCTGGGGGAAAAAAGTGGTGCGTTCGGCGCCGCTGACTTCGGTCTCCTCGGGATCGCCGAGGGGCGGGACATCGTCGAAGTTGAGGTCCAGCGCGATTTTGCCGCGGGCCAGCGGGGGGTGCTTGCCCAGGAATTCGGAGCCGAGCAGACCCTGCTCCTCGGCGGTGACCGCGGCGAAATAGACGGAGCGCGCGGGCGGCGCGGCGAGCGAGCCGTAGACGCGGGCCATTTCCAGGAGGATTCCGCAGCCGGTGGCGTTGTCCATGGCGCCGTTGAAGATTTTGTCGCCGGGAAGCGCGGGGTTGATGCCGAAGTGGTCGTAGTGGGCGGTGAAGAAGACGGTTTCATTGCGCCGGGCGGCATCAGAGCCGGGGAGATACGCGAGAACGTTGGTGGAGACGAAGGGGCGAAGCTTGCTGGCAATATGGGCCTTCAGACGGACGGGCAGCTCGAGGGGCTTGAAATCGCGGGACTGCGCGGAGGCGTAGAGCTTGTCCAGGTCGTGCCCGCCGAACGCGACGAGCTTTTTCGCGACATCCCAGGTAATCCAGGAGGCGGCCTGGAGAACCGGCGTGGCATCGCGTTCGAGATAGGAGTGCTCGCCGCCCCAGGAGTTGCGGACGACTTCCCAGCCGTAGCTGGCCAGGTCGGTGCGGTGAATGATCAGAGCGGCGACGGCGCCGCGGCGGGCGGCTTCTTCATACTTGTAGGTCCAGCGGCCGTAGTAGGTGAGGGCCTTGCCCTTGAAGAATTGGGGGTCGTCGGAGGCGGGCTCGGCGACGAACATGACCAGGACTTTGCCGCGCAGGTCCAGGCCCTTGAAGTCGTCCCAATTGTATTCGGGGGCATGGATGCCAAAGCCGACAAAAACGACCGGAGCGTCAATCTCGGAAGAGGGGCGCTGGGTCTGATCGCCGGTGACGTAGTCGTCGAGCATCTTCAAGATGAGGGGAGCGCCGGCGGAGGGTTGCAGGGCGAAGGTGGTTTCGGGGAGGGTTTGCACGCCCATCATGGGGACTTTCTGGAGGAAGGAGCCGTTGTCGCCGCCGGGCTTGAGTCCCGCCAGGGCGAATTGCGTGGCGATATATTCGGCGGCGATTTCGCCGCCGCGGGCGCCGGTGCCGCGGCCTTCGAGGAGGTCGTGGGAGAGGAAGCGGACATGGGCGCGCAGGTTTTCCGGATTGATGGCGCGCATGGCGGCGGCCGCGGCCGGAGGAAGCCCGGCGGATTCCTCGCCGGCAAGCAGGCGCGCGCCGGCGAATGCCGCGGCGCCCAGGAACACCGCCGTCAACAGCGCAATCTTTTTCCCGTTTCCGTTCATGGCCATCCTCGATTCCGTTCCGGAATGATTTTTCCCGCTTGTTTTACTTTTTGGTGCGGTCCTTCAGCAAGCCCTTGAGTTCGCTCATGAATTCCTTGACGTCCTTGAAATCCATGTAGACGGATGCGAAGCGCACGTAGGCGACCTTATCCAGTTTTTTCAGGTGGTGCATGATCATTTCGCCCACTTCGGTGGTGGTCAGTTCCCTTTCGGTGGCGTCGTGGACGACGCCTTCGATTTCATCCACGATGGCTTCGAGCTTGGGAGTGGGCACGGGCCGTTTTTCGCAGGCCTTGAGGAGGCCCTGAAGAATTTTCTGGCGGTCGAAGCGCTCGCGGCGGCCGTCTTTCTTGATGACCATGTAGGGGATTTCGTCAATGCGCTCGTAGGTGGTGAAGCGGCGTCCGCATTTGAGGCATTCCCTGCGGCGGCGGATGGTGTCGCCGGTGCGGACTTCGCGGGAATCGATCACCTTGTCGTCAACATGCGCGCAGAATGGGCATTTCAATGGGATGCTTCTCCTTGCCCGAAGAATCGCAACTCTACGGGCCGGTCAAACCATACGTTGAGATTCTTCGTCCCGGTAAAAAGCACCGGGACTCAGAATGACAAACTTTTTTGAGGCGGCTAGGCCGACTCTTCCTCTTCCTTCAGGGCCACGCGGCGGAGTTCGCCGAGGGACCAGCCCTCATGGACCAGCAGGGGCACGCCGGCCAGACTGACCGAGGCGAAGGAAATCAGCCAGACGACAATGGCGGCCACGGCGGCGCGCTCCTTTTCTACCCCAAAGATCGCCGTATAGGCAAGGAAGGTGGCGACCTGGGAGCCGCCGCCCACCCCGGGCAACTGCACGGCGGAACCGACCAGGGCAAAGGCCAGGACCAGAAGAGTGCCGCCGAAGCTGATGGCCGCGAGGGTGCCGCCAAAACTTTGCGCCGTCCAATAATAAACCACGGCCACCAGGGCCCAGTGAACGCCGGAATAGGCCAGGGTCTCACCGAGATCGCCCCAGGTACGGATGGTCTGAACGCCGCGGGCAAATCCCAGGACCATGCGGGCGCCATGACCGCGCCAGCCGTGGACGTGATGCCATTTTTCGAGGCGGCGTTCGAGGACGAGCGTGCCGTGCAGGCGGAAATAAACCAGAAAGCCGATGGCCGCCAGAACGCCGGCTAAAAGGATGCCTCCCGTGGTGCGGGCGGCTTTTTCCAGGCCACCCGTGGATTCACCGGCGGGATGGGTGGAGGTGAAGATGAAAAGTCCGATGGCGGCAATGACCACGGCGCAGGCGGTATCCAGCAGACGCTCGAGCACGTAAACGCCGAAGGTATCCGCAATGGGAAGTTTTTCCTTGCGCGCCAGGAGCAGAGGGCGCACCGGCTCGCCCGCGCGGCCCAGGAGGAACATGGCGCCGAAGCCGGCCAGCGTCACGCGGTAGATATTGCCGAAATTGGCGGCGCCCAGACGGCGGGCCAGGCGCATCCAGCGCAGGGCGCGAATGGCGAAGCAGGCGTAGATGGCGGCCAGAGAGAGAAGCAGAAGGGAGAGGCGAGCCTGGCGGAGAGAAGCGAGAAGGAGCGATCCGCTGAAGCCCGAAAAGGGGATGGACTTGCGCATGCGGTAGAGCAAAGCCCCCAGCAGGCTTAGACCCATAATGGTAAGAAGCACTTTCCGGCTTGTCCGACCCATGGAAGGGAGCCTACTGGCCCCTCGGCTTGGCGTCAAGCCCGACTTGGGATTCCGGGGGCCAGGCAATTCCCATGATTGCAAGAATTTAGGGGGTCTTGTCTGACCTGGGGGGGATGAGAGTAAGATGCCCTTGCGGGACGATTTACCGGGTTCCGCGCCGGCCTGCCCATGGGGAACATTCGAGACTCCTTTTGCGTTACATCATCAGCAGGCCGAGATGCGAAGCGGGGTTTCGAGACTGAGGCGAAGTTGGAGCAGGATTCACAACTGGTCCAGCAATGCCTCCAAGGCGACGGGGCGGCCTGGGAGGAGCTTGTACGGCTCCATACGCGGCGGGTGTATAACCTGTGCTATCGCTTCACGGGGAATGGGGGCACGGCCGAGGATATGACGCAGGAGGTCTTTTTGAGGATTTACAAGACCATCGGAAGCTACCGCTCGGCGCACGGGGGATTTGCCACGTGGATGACCAGCGTGACGCGCAACCTGCTGATTGACCATTACCGGCGGACCAAGCGCGACCGGCTGACGGATTCGCTGGACGACGCGATGCCGGTGGTGGAAAACAAGGAGTCCTCGGCGCGGCGGCCGGACCAGCAGGCGCTGGCCGGAGAGTTGAGCGCGCAGGTGCACAGCGGATTGCAGAAACTTTCCCCGGACCTGCGGGAAGCGGTGATCCTGAGGGATTTGCAGGGACTGGAGTATGGGGAGATCCGGCAGGTGCTGGGAGTGCCGGAAGGAACGGTAAAATCGAGAATCAACCGCGGGCGGATTGAGCTGGCGCGGATTCTGGAGCAGATGGGAGTGCGGCCAAACCAGGGAGCGAGGGCGCGGAGCGGATTATGAACTGGACCTGCGAACAAATCGAAGAACGGCTGAGCGAGCAACTCGAAGGCCTGCTCACGGCCACGGAGCGGGAAGCTTTTCTGGAGCACCTGCGCGGCTGCGCGCCATGCGCGGGGCTGCTGGCAAAGGTTTCCCATGCGCTGGCGGGCCTGCGGGAAATCGGAGAGGTGGGGGAGCCGCCGCGGCTCGTCTACAACATTCTCGACCAGACGCTGGGGAAGAGGGAAAGCGAGCCGGGCTGGCGCTTGGCGCTGGGATTCCTGCGCGGGCTGGCTGCGCCGAAATTCGCCTATGGAGCGCTGTCCGTGGCGGCCACGATGGCCCTGCTGCTGACGGCCACGGGCTTCTCCTGGAGCCGGCCGCAACTGGCGGACCTGCATCCGGCGCAACTCTATCGCAACGCCGACCGGCAGGCGCACCTGGTTTATGCACGGGGGACGCGCTATGTGAACGACCTGCGGGTGGTCTATGAGATTCAGTCGCGGCTGAGGCCGGAGGGGGAAATTCCGTCCGCGCCGGAAAATGGGGCGCCCGAATCTTCGCCGAAGACGCGGCCGGATGACGTTACCGACGGCCCGCAGAAATCCGCTCCGCGGCAGTTCAACCGGGCCAACGATCTTCAGCGCATCGTCACCGTGCTCGCCTCTGAGGTGATGGCGCTCAGTCCAAGGAGTCAGCGATGAACTGCGCGGTCCATGCGGAGCGAGAAGCGGCCGGCTATTGCCGGAACTGCGGGAAGGCCCTGTGCGGGGAGTGCACGCGGGCGGTGCGCGAAGCGCTGTACTGCGAAGACTGCCTGGCCAAGGTGATGGGACAGACGGCGACTGCGGCGGCGGGCCCTGGCGCTCCTGCTTCCGGCAATCCGAGCACGAGCAGCCCGGGGATCGCATTCGTCCTCGGCTTCTGCCCCGGTCTGGGCGCGATTTACAACGGCCAATACAACAAGGCGCTGATTCACATTCTGGTTTTTGCCACGCTGGTGGCCGGCGCCAGCACGGCCCACGGCGGGCTGGAGCCCGTCTTCGGCCTCTCCATCGCCGGATTCATCTTTTATATGGCCTTCGATTCCCTGCGCACCGCGCGGAACCTGCGCACGGGCGCTCCGCCGGCGCCGGACCCGATGGAGACGTGGACCAGGGAAAAGCCGGTGGGGCCGATTCTGCTGATCGCGCTGGGGGTGCTGTTCCTGCTGGATAATTTCGGATGGCTGCCCTGGGAACGCATGCAGCGCTTCTGGCCGCTGCTGCTGATTGCCGCGGGGGTCATCCTGCTGCGGAAACGGCTGGGGCGAACTTCCTGAGAGGAGCACGGCAATGATGGAGCGAATTCGTTGTGCCTGCCCGCGCTGCACGATTTACGGGATCAAGGGTCCGGCCGTGCTGATCACGCTGGGCGTGCTGTTCCTGCTGAGCCAGTGGCGCGGGGAGTTCTTTGCGTTCCGCTACACCTGGCCGGTGCTGCTCATCGTGCTGGGGCTGATCAAGCTGGCCGAATCGCTGGCCTCCACGGAGGGGCACGGGAGCAGCGGCGCGCAGACGCCGCGGGGACAGGGGCAATAAACCGCCATGGGAGCAAACGGACAACCGCGACGCAGTTCGCTCTTCAGCGCCCTGGTGCTGATTCTTTTCGGGGTGCTCTTCCTGCTGCACAACTACCGGGGCGGGGTGAATTTCGCCGATATTTTCCACCACTGGTGGCCGGTCCTGCTCATCCTGTGGGGACTCTCGAAACTCTATGAACGGACGATCGGGCAGCGGACGGGAGGGCGGACGCCGACGGTCACCGCGGGAGAGATTTTTCTGGTGCTGGGCATGCTGGCGCTGGTGGGAGTGTTTGCGCTGGCGGAGATACTCCCCGGAAAAATCCAGGGCACGGAGCCGCTGTGGGGAAGCGAATTCACATTCGACGCGGACGTGGCGCCGCAGGCGGTTTCTCCCGCCGCGCGGATTGCCGTGCGCATCCCCCGCGGGAATATCACGGTGCACGCCGCGGACGCGCCGGAAGTGCGGGTTTCCGCGCACAAGAGGGTGCGCGCATGGAGCGATGCGAGCGCCGAGAGCGCCGCCAAAGACGTGAAGATCGAGATTGCGCCGGACGGGGACGGCTATGAGGTGCGCACCAGCGGCGCGGAAACACGCCCCCTGCGCGTCAGCGTGGACATGGAAATCACCGTGCCGCGCAAGGCGGCGCTGGTGATCCGCGATGAGCGGGGCGACGTGGAGGTCAGCGATCTTGGCGGCGAGCTGGTGGTCAGCACGCGCTACGGCGATGTGACGGTTTCGAATTCCGGCGCGGGAGTAAGCGTGGAGATGGGGCACGGGGACATCCGGGTTACGGGGGTGAAGGGAAACATCAAAATCTCCGGGCGGGGCGGCGAAGTGGAAGCGAGCGACGCGACGGGCGGGCTCATCCTGGACGGAGAATTCTACGGGCCGATCCGTGCGGAGAAGATCGCCAAAGGCGTGCGGTTTATCTCCAGCCGCACCGACCTCACGCTGACGCAGCTCGACGGGAGAATGGAGGCCGGTTCGGGCAATCTGGACATCTTCCATTCGTCCGGGGATCTTACGCTGCGCACAAGATCGTACGTTATCAACTTGGAAGACGTGACCGGGCAGATGAACATCGAGAACCGCGGCGGAGACGTCTCCGCGCGGTTCACCTCGCCGCCCCGGGAAGCGATCGAAATCAGCAACAAGTCGGCGAGCATTTCGCTGACGCTGCCGCGGGCTTCGGCGTTCGAACTTTCGGCGGACTGCCGCTCCGGGGACATTGATTCGGAATTCGAAGCGGCGACGCTAAAGAAGACGGCGGGGGAATCGGGCGGGGCGCGGCTCGAGGGCAAGCTGGGAACGCGCGGGCCGCGGATTACGCTGAAGACCAGTTACGGGTCGATTGGGCTGCATAAGGGCTCCTGAAAAAAGGGGCCGGGCTAAAGCCCGGCCCCTGCAAAAGCGAGGCTGGGCCGAATTCGCGGCGTCAGCGCTCGGCCAGGCGGTCGAGTTCCCTGTAAAACTCGGGATAGGAGACGCCGGCGCATTCGGCGTCGCGGATGACGGTGGCGCCCTCGGCGGCGAGTCCGGCGACGGCGAAGGCCATGGCGATGCGGTGATCGCCGCGCGGCTCGATCTCCGCGCCGTGCAGACGGCCCGCGGCGCGGCCTTCGACGCGCAGGCCGTCGGGCCGCTCGTCCACGCGGGCGCCCATGCGGCGGAGATTTTCGGCCAGCGCGGCGATGCGATCGCTCTCCTTCACGCGCAGTTCTTTGGCGTCGCGAATCTCGATGCCCTGCTCGGTGAACGGACCCAGGGCGGCGAGCATGGGGAGTTCATCAATCAGGAGCGGAATTTGCGGGCCTTCGATGATGCCGCCCTTGAGCTGCGAGCCGCGGACGGCAATCTGTCCGGTGATCTCGCCGTTGGCCACCAGCGGAGAAAGAATGGTGATCAGGCCGCCCATGGAGGCGAGGGCGTCGAGGACGGCGGTGCGCGTGGGGTTCAGGCCGACGTTGTGAATGAGCAGGTTGGAATCGGGCAGAAGCAGAGCGGCGGCGATGAAAAATACGGCGGAGGAAATATCTCCGGGAATATCGAGTTGGCGGGGTTCGAGGCGTGCGTTGGAAACCATGCCGGAGACGCGCACGGAGCGGCCGGTTTTTTCGATGTGCGCGCCAAAGGCTTCCAGGGCCAGTTCAGTGTGGTCGCGAGTGGGCGCGGGTTCGGTGACCGACGTGACGCCCTCGGCGAAGAGACCGGCGAGGAGCACGGAGGATTTTACCTGGGCGCTGGCCATGGGCATGGGGTAATCAATGGCGCGGAGGGCGCGGCCGGTGATTTCCAGCGGGGCGAAATTATCTTCGCGGGCGCGGATTTCGGCGCCCATCTGGCGAAGCGGGTCCACGACGCGGCGCATGGGGCGGCTGCGGAGAGAAGCGTCGCCGGTGAGGGTGGAAGAAAAGCGCTGGCCGGAAAGAATGCCGGCGAGCAGGCGCATGGTGGTGCCGGAGTTGCCGGCGTCGAGAGCGGTGCGGCTGCCGGCGAGTCCGCGCAGGCCCTTTCCCGTGATGCGCACGGTGTCCTTCGCGCGATGCACATCGGCGCCGAGAGCGCGCATACAGTCGAGGGTGCTCTGGCAATCGGCGGCGGAGGCGAAGTGGCGGAGTTCGCTCGAGCCTTCGGCGAGGGCGGCGAGCATGGCGTAGCGGTGTGAAATGGATTTATCGCCGGGAGTCTCGATGGCCCCGGTGATGATCTTCGCCGGACGTATGCTCTCTTTTCCCATGATTCAGTTTACCACGCGGGTTTTGGATTTTTCTCCCCGGCGGCGCGGCTTCCCTTCCGTTGCTTCCGGTTCGGCCGGAGGGTATGATTTTTGCTTGATGCACCGAGGAAAACTTTGACCAGGACTTTTCCCGCCGGTTTAACCCGTTTTCTGCTGGCGACGGCGCTGGCGCTTGCCGTCTGCGCATCAATGCGCGCGCAGAGTGCCGCGGCGCAATCGCCGCCGGCCGCGGCGGAACTGCTGCCGCTGAGCGAAGTGCGCGCGGGGATGAAGGGCTGCGCGTACACGATTTTCGCGGGCGATCAGGTGGAGAAGTTCGACCTGGAAGTGATCGGGGTGCTGCCCAACTTTCTGGGGCCGCGGCAGGCGATTATCCTGGTGCAACTGCTGGGGCCCAAGGTCGAGCACACCGGGGTGGTGGCGGGGATGAGCGGCAGCCCGGTGTATCTGGAGGGAAAACTGGCGGGGGCGCTCTCGCTGAAGCTGGGGATTTTCACGAAGGAAGCGATCGCCGGGGTCACGCCCATCGAGGACGTGCTGCAGCCGGCGGTGAGTTTGCCGGCGGCGCAACCAGCGGCACCGCCCGTGGCCTCGGCCGCGTTGCCGGAGACTTTTTCATTGCGCGGCGGGCTTCCGCTGGCGGCGACACTGGAGCGCATCGAGACGCCGCTGGTCTTTTCCGGATTTCAGCAGAGCACGCTGCGCGAATTCGCGCCGCAACTGGCGGGCTATGGATTCGTGGCGGTGCAAGGCGGAACGGCCGAGCCGCGCGCGGACGACGGGCAACTGCACGCCGGGGAGATGGCCGGGATGGTGCTGGTGCAGGGAGACGCTTCGATCAATTCCGCGTGCACGGTGACGGCGGTGCGCGGCGACCAGGTGTTTCTGTGCGGGCATCCGTTCCTGGGGATGGGAACTCTGAGCCTGCCGATGGCGCGCAGCCGCGTGGTGACCACGCTGTCTTCGAGCCTGGCTTCAACCAAGATCGTGAATGTGGGCGGGACCATCGGCACGATCACGGCGGATCATCTGACGGCGGTGGTGGGCAAGCTGGGCCCGCCGCCGGCGATGATTCCGCTGGACCTGGCGGTGGTCTGGGGCGGCGCGGAAAAGAAATATCATTTCGAGGTGGCCCGGCAGCAGAAATTGACGCCGATGCTGGTGGCCATTTCCACGCTCAATGGACTGACGCAAAATCCGCTCTACGGGGAAGGAAACACGCTGCAGGTGACCGGCGAGGTGCGGGTGAAGGGGCATGCGAGCGTGCGCATCGAAAACAGCTACGCGCCGGGGGATTCGGGCATGCCGGATGGAATGTCCGTGGCGCTGGGGATCCTGGGAACGGTGTCGCGGCTTTTTTCGAACACCTATGAGGAGCCGGATATCGAGGGCATCTCGCTGCGGGTGGAAAGCGCGGCCGGGAACCGCTCGTACCGGATCGAAAGCGCGTGGCTGGATGCGGCCGAGGTTGCTCCCGGAGAAAGCGTGCGGGTGCGGGTCCTGCTGCGGCCCTACCGCGGCGAACCGCAAATCAAGGAACTGAGCGTGCGCGTGCCGGAGCAGGCCGCGCGCGGGACGACGCTGCGGGTGCTGGTAAGCGACGCGGAAGACATGAACCGGGCCGCGCGTGGATTTTCTCCGGGCGGCGCGGGAGCGGAAGGCGGGCTGGAACCGTTTATCACGCTGCTGAACCGGGAGCGGCGCAACGACCGGGTGTACGCGGGGCTTTTCCTTCCCGCGCCCACGCTGATTCTGGCGGACAAGGAAATGCCCAACGTGCCGCTTTCGCAAATCAACGTGCTGGATGGAAAATCGACGTCCGGGCAAGCGCGGATTTTGCGGGAGTCGCTGGCCGGCGAGGATGCGGTGGCGCTGGGCGGGCCGGTGGGCGGAGCGATTTCGCTGGCGCTTGCGGTGCGCTGAAGCGGCGGCGGGCGGAAGACTTTCACCGGCGGACGAAGGCGGCATTTTTCGGGGAGAGCGATGAAAACGAAGGCGCGCAGGAACGTATTGGCCGGCTTGGTAGCCGCGCTGCTGTTCAGCGGGGCCGCGGCGCTGCACGGGGAGCAGACGCACCGCTGGCGGCAGTCCACCCACGAAGAGTTCCTCAAGGGCAGGGCCAACGGCATCGCCGTGCGCAGCGACGGGCGGCTGGAAACGGCGCCGCGATTTCTACTGCTGGCGGATGCGGACACTTCCTACCTATTGGCGATGCGGCTGGATGCTCAGGGAGCGGTCTACGCCGCGGGAGGATCTCCGGCGAAGGTTTTCCGGCTGGATTCCGGGAGCAACAAGCCCGTAAAAGTTTTTGAATCGAGCGAACTTTCGGCGCAGGCGCTGGCGCTTGACGGCAAGGGCGGATTCTTCGTGGGGACGTCGCCCGACGGAAAGGTCTATCACGTGACGGCGCAGGGGCAGAAGACGATTTTTTTCGACCCCGGCGCAAAATACATCTGGGACCTGGCGCTGGGCGCGGACGGAACGCTGTACGTGGCCACCGGGGACAAGGGACTGCTCTTCGCGGTTTCGCCGGAGGGCAAGAGCGAGCGGTTTTATTCAAGCGATGAGGCGCATATCCGGGTGCTGGCGTTCGATGGCAGGGGAAACCTGCTGGCCGGGACCGAGCCCAACGGGCGCATCCTGCGGTTCTCTCTTGCGCCCGTCAAGCCCGGGCAGGAGCACAGCACGTTCGTGCTGCTGGAAACATCGAAGCACGAAGTGACCGCGCTCGCGGCCGCCGGCGATGGAAGCGTTTACGCCGCGGCGATCGGCGAGAAGCAGCGCCCCGGAATAATCGCCGCGCCGGGAACGGCGCAGGCTTTTATTTTTTCCGCGGGTCCGACCGGGGTGGCCGCCGGCGGCGTTGCTCCAGCGGTGCCCGCGCCCGGCGGAGCACAACTTTCTCCACAGGCCCGGCCGCTGTTTTCCGCGGCGCTCGCGCCGCTGGCGAGCGCCATTTACCGCATCGCGCCGGACGGCGCGCCCGAGGAGCTATGGAGTTCGCGCGAGGAGGCGGTCTATTCGCTGGGGCTGGACGCCGCGGGGCGCGTGCTGGCGGGAACGGGAAACAACGGAGCGCTGCTGGCGATTGACGGCCGCAGGATTTCGGCGCAACTGGCCAAGTCCGGCTCGGCGCAGGTGACGGGCATCGCGCGGGGCGCGGACGGAAAAGTGTTTCTGTGCACGGCCAATCCGGGAAAGATTTTTTCGGCGGGGCCGGAACTGGAAGCGGAGGGCAGCTACGAATCGCGCTCGTTTGACGCGCAGATTTTTTCGCGGTGGGGACGCCTGGAATGGTGGAGCTCGATTTCCCCGGCGGATTCCAGCGGCAAGAGCGCCGGCGCCCGCCTCTCGTTTTTCGTGCGCTCGGGAAACACGGAAGATCCGGGGCGCGAATGGAGCCCCTGGACCGGGCCCTACACGCGGCCGGGCGAAACCGTACAGGCCCCGGCGGCGCGCTTTGTGCAGTGGAAGGCGGTGCTGCGCAATGCCCGGGCCGGCGAGGAGATTGACTGGGTGAGCCTGGCCTACCTGCCGCGCAATGCCGCTCCGGAGCTGGACGGGATCGTGGTGCAGGAGCCGGGAGTGCGCGTGCAGGGGCCGTTCGGGAGCGGCGGAGGAGCCGGGCAGGCGATGGTGACGCTCAAACTGCCCACGCAGAAAGGCGCGGCAGGCGTGTTTGGCGCGGCGGGAATGCCCGGCCTGCAGGCGGGGATTACGCCGCAGAAGATGGACGCGGCGCCGCAAGGGATGGCGCAGAAGGGCTACCGCTCGGTGCTGTGGGCCGCGCACGATGACAACGAGGACGACCTGCGCTACGCGGTTTATTATCGCGGCGAGGCCGAGCACGACTGGAAGCTGCTGAAGGACGGGATCGAGCAGAAATTTTACAGCTGGGACGCCACGGCGTTTCCCGACGGGGCCTACTATTTGAAAATCACCGCGACGGATGCGCCTTCCAATCCTCCGGCGGCGGCGCTCACGGCCGAGCGCGAGAGCGAACGCTTCGAAGTGGACAATACGCCGCCGGTGGTGGAAGGGCTGCGCGCGGCGCAGAGCACGAAAAAGGGCGGCGGAGTCGAAGCGCAGTGCGTGGCGCGCGACGCCGCGAGCGGAGTCGCGCGCGCGCAATACAGCCTGGACGGCGGGGAGTGGACGCTGCTCGCGCCCATTGGCGAGCTGAGCGACGCGGCCGAGGAGCGCTACGAGTGGAGCCTCTTCGGGATGGCGCCGGGCGAGCATACGCTGGCGGTGCGGGCCTACGACCGGCAGGAGAATGTCGGCAGCACGAAGATTGTTTTTACGCTGGCTGGGGCTAAGCGCTAACCTGCATTTCTCACGAGGAAGGGCAG
>JBGQNE010000004.1:0-154513 GCA_041500985.1 Terriglobia bacterium
AGATCCAGCAGCAGATTGATTTCTACAAGAACCGCTACAAGCAGTAATAGGATGCGAAAAATGCGGGAGTTGTCATTCTGAGTCCCGGTGTCTTTTGCCGGGGCGAAGAATCTCAATTGATGTGTTACAGACACTTGCCGTTGAGATCCTTCGTCCCCGATGAAAGCATCGGGGTCTCAGGATGACAGCCTTGAGTGAGTCTGTCTGCAGCCTGGTAGCACGCGGCTGCGAAAAAGCCCCGCCCCTCGCCGAGGGAGCGGGGCTTTTTCTTGGTGTGCCGGTCGGAGGACAGCCGGTATGGTGCGCGGCGGACGAAAACTATTCGTCGGTGATTTCGTCCTCGAGGATGGGCGTTTCGTGCGCGCCCTGGCCGCCGATTTCCAGCGCGGGTGATTTCAAATCCGCGGCGCGGCGGCCCCAGAGTGCAATGGGCGGCGCGCTGTGCTCGATTTCGCGGAAGAGGATGCGGGCGCGCTTGAGCGCGTCGGCCACGCTGGCGCAGATATTGTCCGCGCCGAGGTGCCGTTCGAATTCGGCCTGCTTCATCAGCCGCGCCGGCTGCTCCAGCGCTCCGCAGAGAATCAGTCCCCGGCCGGAGGCGTGCACGAGGTCGGCGAACTCCTCGAGAGCCTGCAAGCCGGTGGAGTCGATGGCGTTCATGTTGCGCAGGCGCAGGATGAGGATGGGCGGAAGCTGGGGGAGGCGCCCGATGACCCCCTCGAGTTTGTCGGTCGCTCCGAAAAGAAACGGCCCGTGAATGCGGAAAATCGAGACGTAGGGCGGAATCTCCTTGTCCTGCAGGATATGCGCGCGGCCCGCCTGCACGTATTCGCGCGTGACCTGCGAGACCGTCGTGGTCAGCGTCACTTTGCGGATGTACACCAGCGCCGCCAGGATCATTCCGGCTTCCACGGCCACGGTGAGGTCGGCGAAGACGGTCAGGCCGAAGGTGATCAGCCAGGTGGAAACTTCCAGGCGCGAGAGCTTGAGCAGCGCGGGAATTTCGCTCCATTCGCCCATGTTGTAGGAAACCACGAAGAGAATGGCGGCCAGCGCGGCGATGGGGATAAAGCTGGCCAGCGGCGCGGCGAAGAGCAGGATGGCCACCAGCGTGAGCGCGTGGAAGATTCCGGCGAAGGGCGATTTTGCGCCGGAGCGGATATTCGTGGCGGTGCGCGCGATGGCCCCGGTGGCGGGCAGTCCTCCGAAGAGCGGGGAGAAAACGTTGGCCACGCCCTGGCCGATCAGTTCGATGTTGGGATTGTGCTTGTCCCCGCTCATGCGGTCGGAAACCACCGCGGACATCAGCGATTCGATCGCGCCGAGCAGCGCCACGGTGATGGCCGGGGAGATCAGCGGGCGGATCAGGTCGGTGCGGAAGACGGGAATGTGCAGATGCGGCAGGCCCGCGGGAATTCCGCCGAAGCGCGTGCCGATGGTCTCGATGGGAAGATGCAGGAGCCACACGGCGGCGGTCGAAGCGAACAGCGCGACGATGTAGCCGGGAATTTTTTTGACGTAGCGCGAGAACACCAGAATCAGCGCCAGCGAGACGCAGGAGACCAGCGTGGTCAGCGGGGAGATCGTGCGGATGTGCGCGGCCAGGCCGGACATGCGCCCCAGGAAATCCCCGGGCAGTGCGCCGGTGGTCAGGCCGAAGAAATCCTTGATCTGCGTGCTGGCGATGATCACCGCGATGCCGTTGGTGAAGCCCACCACCACGGGGCGGGGGATGAACTTGACGGCGCTGCCCAGCCCCGTGACGCCCAGAAGAATCAGCAGCACGCCCGCGAGCAGCGTGCACATATACAGCCCGTCGATGCCGTGCCGCAGGACGATGCCGGCGACGACCACGACGAATGCGCCGGTGGGTCCGCCAATCTGGGTCTTCGATCCGCCCAGCGCGGAGATGAGGAAGCCGGCGACCACCGCGCAATAGAGGCCGGTTTGCGGCGGCACGCCCGAGGCAATGGCGAAGGCCATGGCCATAGGGAGCGCCACGAGGCCGACGGTGACCCCGGCGATGAGATCGGCAAAGAAGAAGCGCCGGGAATAGGTCCGCAGCGCCAGTACGGATTTAGGGAGCCAGTCGTTTAGGTCGAACATTTCAGCGGTTTCATGGCCTTGGGAAGCAACATCCCATCATAACATTGAGCGGCGTTTGAAGTTGAGGGGGAGCGCCCACTTAGCGTCGGCGGATGTAGATGATTTTTTCCACGCTGGCGCAGACCGTGCCGGAAGAATCGGCGAGTTCAATGGTGTAAGAGCGGTCCACGGAGCGCGAGTTTTCCAAAGCGGCGCGGATGGCGGCAAGCTCTTCGTCGGGGACGAGAAATCGCGCGCGCAAAGTCTCGCGGCCGGGCCTTTTGAACTGGATGGAAGCGGCTTTGTCCCAAACGACGAAGTCCGGGCCGAGGCGGTGGATGAGCATCACCATGTAGATGGGTTCCACGGCGGCATACAGGCTCCCGCCGAAGAGGGTGCCCACGTAGTTGCGCGTGCGCCAGGAGAGCGGAATTTCCACGCGCACTTCGCTCCAGTCCGCAGCGACGAAAGTGAGGCGGCCGCCGGTGCCGCGATAGCAGGCGAAAAGCTGGAAGGACCAGCAACGCAGGCGGTTGGAGATGGCGGCGGCAATGCTCATGGCGCGGCGAAGGGACAGTCTAGCGCAGCAAGAATACCCATGCGAAGGAAAAGTGCGCCGCCGCTGAAGAGCCGACATTCGAAACTCGAATCCCAACCTGCTAACTGAAAACTGATAACTTCAAACTGACAACTGACAACTGACGACTGACAACTCCCCCAATCGCCCGCCCCGCCGGATTTGATAGAGTAAGAGCAGGGAGATTCCGTCCGTCCCCATGCTTGCCGTCCGCGACAATCTGGCGCAGTGCACCAGCGCCCTGCGCGCCCACAAAATGCGCACGCTGCTGACCATGCTGGGCCTGACCATGGGCGTGGCCACGCTGATCACGGTGATGACCCTGGTGCAGGGCGCCAACCTCTACGTCGAGCAGAAGATCGCCAAGCTGGGCACCAACGTGTTCCAGATCGCCCGCACGCCCTTCGCCGTCACCGATTTCAACATCATCATCAAGGCGCTCAAGTTCAAAAAGATCGAGCTGGAGGACATGCGCGCGGTGGCCGAGGCCTGCACGCTGTGCGACCAGGTCGGCGCCAGCGCCAGCGCCACGGTGCGCGTGCGCGCCGGCGACCACGAAATTCCCGACGTGAACATTTCCGGGCAGACCGCCAACATGGCCGAAATCGATACGCGCACGGTCGAACGCGGGCGCTACTTCACCGAATCGGAAGCGGAGCACCATGCGGGCGTCTGCCTCATCGGCCAGACCATCATGGACCAGCTCTTCGCCGGGACCGACCCCAGTGGCAAGACGCTGCGCGCGGGCAACGAGGAACTGGTGGTGGTGGGCGTAATGGAAAAAGTCGGCAGCGTGCTCGGCCAGGACCAGGACAACTTCGTGATGGTCCCCCTGCCGGTCTTCTTGCGCATGCAGGGCGCGCACAGCAGCCTGACCATCAACGTCAAGACCAGCGAAGCGAATTTCGCCAAGGCCCAGGACCAGGCCGAACTGATCCTCCGCGCGCGCCGCCACCGCAGCGGCAAGATGGAAGACGATTTCTTCATCGGCACCAAGGAAAGCTACATGGCCCTGTGGAGCAGCATCAGCTCCGCTTTCTTCGCCGTTTTTATCATGGTCAGCGCCATTTCCGTGCTCATCGGCGGCATCGTGATCATGAACGTGATGCTGGTGAGCGTGACCCTGCGCCGCCGGGAGATCGGCGTGCGCCGCGCCGTGGGCGCCTCGCAGCGCGACATCCTGCGCCAGTTTCTCCTCGAAAGCCTCATGCAGTGCATCGCCGGAGGACTCGCCGGCATTCTGATGGGTTTCCTGGTGGCCGTGCTGCTGCGCACCTACACTCCGTTCCCCGCTTCCGTGCGCACCTGGGTGGCCCTGCTGGGCGTGCTGCTGAGCAGCGCGGTGGGACTTTTCTTCGGAATCTATCCGGCGCTGCGCGCGGCGCGGCTGGACCCGGTCATCGCCCTGAGGTCGGACTGATGCCGCTGATGACCTTCGCGCAGGCCCGTGAAAATTTTCTGGCGGCCATGGAGACGCTGCGTTCCTCGAAGGTGCGCTCGGCGCTCACCGTGCTGGGCATCGTCATCGGCGTCTCCTCGGTGATCTCCATGGCCGCGATCATCCAGGGGCTGAACAAATTCGTGCAGGACAAGGTGGAAGCGCTGGGCTCGCGCACCTATTTCGTCACGCGCTTTCCTCCCGGCCTGGACCCCGCGCACTGGCCCGAGCGCATCCGCACCCGCAAATATTTCGAAGCCCATTACGCCGCCGCCATCCGCGAATCCGCCCCCGACGTGGGCATCGTCACCACCTTCGGCACGCGCGGATTTTTCTTCGGCGACAGCAACCTGATCACCAGCGGAAACAACAGCGTGGAAAAAGTCATCCTGCGCGGCGCCGAACCGCAGTATTCCGAGGCCATTCCCCTCTTCAGCGTCGCCCGCGGCCGCTTCATCAGCGCCTTCGACCAGGAACACGCCCGCCCCGTGGTGGTCCTGGGCGCGGCCATCAACGAATCCCTGTTTCCCTACGAGGACGCCATCGGCAAGAACGTGCGCATCAACGGCACGGTCTACGAGGTCATCGGCGTCTTCGAGCACGACCAGGGCTTTTTCATCGGCCCGGGCGTGGATATGTTCGCGATCATCCCCCTCAGCGCGTTCCGCAAGGAATACCCGGAGGCAAAGGAACTGATCATGGCCTTCACCGTTCCCGAGGACGTGCGCGTGGATGACGCCCAGGGCGAAGTGATGCAGGCCATGCGCCGCCTGCGCCGCGTTCCCCCCGGCCAGGAAAACGATTTCGAGGTCAGCTCGCCCGATTTCCTGAGCAACCTGTGGAACCAGCTCACCGGCGCGCTGGTCATCCTCACCGCGGCCATCAGCTCCATCGGCCTGCTGGTGGGCGGCATCGGCGTGATGAACATCATGCTCATCTCCGTGACCGAGCGCACCCAGGAGATCGGCGTGCGCAAGGCCATCGGCGCGCGCCGCGCGGACATCCGCCTGCAATTCCTGCTGGAGGCCGTGGTGCTGACGCTGGTCGGCGGCACGCTGGGAATCCTCACCGGGGCGGCGGTCGCGGCCCTGGTGCGCGCGCTGGTGCCCTCGATTCCGGCCACCATCTCCTACCTCTGGGTGGTCATTGGATTCGCCATCTCCGCCGCGGTGGGGATCTTTTTCGGCTATTACCCGGCCAATCTGGCGGCCAAGCTCGACCCCATCGACTGCCTGCGCCACGAATGAGGGTTCTCCTGCCCGCCCCGCGGTGCATTTAGCAGGCTGCTGAAAAACTCCCTTTTAACGGGGGGTCGGAGCTTCAGCTCCGACATAAACCCTTGGCTCTCAATCGGGCTTTAGCCCCTGAGGAATTGTATTTCCATTATTTCAGCAACCTGTTAGAGGGTTCGCCAGGGAGTAAAAACGGAAGAAAACACGGGTGGCCCGCGGGAGGGGGTTTAGGGTAAAATCTAAGACTGTCGTACAACCTTAACTTTATGACGAACCTACAGACCAGCAACGGGCAGGACAAAAAGGGGAAAGTGCTCCTGCGGGTGCGCCCGCGGGGATTCTGCGCGGGCGTGGTGCGCGCGGTGGATATCGTCGAACTGGCCCTCGAAGCCTATGGCGCGCCGGTCTACGTGCATCACGAGATCGTGCATAACCGCTACGTCGTCGAGCAGTTGCGCCGCCGCGGCGCCATTTTCGTCGAAACCATCACGGAAGTGCCCCACGGCGCCGTGCTGGTCTTCAGCGCCCACGGCGTGCCCCCCACGGTACGCGGCGAAGCCAAGGACCGCGAACTGCGCGTGATTGACGCCACCTGCCCGCTGGTGACCAAGGTGCATCTGGAAGCCCTGAAATTCGCCCGCGAAAAGCGCACCATCATCCTGATCGGCCACAAGGACCACCAGGAGATCGTGGGCACTTCCGGCGAAGCGCCGGAGCAGACCATCGTGGTGGATTCGGTCGAAGCGGTGAACGCGCTCCAAGTGAGCGATCCCGAAAAACTGGCGTTTCTCACCCAGACCACCCTCAGCCTCTATGACACCCAGGAAATCGTGGCTCGCCTGCGCCAGCGCTTCCCCAAGATTCTAGGGCCGGCCAGCGACGACATCTGCTACGCCACGCAGAACCGCCAGGAAGCGGTTGAGCAGGTGGCCCAGGACGTGGGCCTGATTCTGGTGGTGGGCTCGCCTAACAGCTCCAATTCCAACCGCCTGGTGGAAGTGGCCAATCGCCACGGCGTCAAGGCCCAGTTGATCGACTCGGCCGAGGACATCGACCCCGCCTGGCTCACCGGAGTGGAAAGCATCGGCCTGACCGCCGGGGCCTCCGCGCCGGAGGTGCTGGTGCAGCAGGTCAGCGAACGGCTGGCTTCGTTCGGGTTCACCGATCAGCAGGACCTGGATCTGATCCGCGAGGATGTGCGCTTCACGCTGCCGCCGGAACTGGCCACCATCGCTCCGGCGCCGCGGCGTTAACGGGAAACGTTAAGCCGGAAAGCGGCGCGCGGCGGGGGCCGCGCGGAACAAGTTAAGGAACGGGCAGTAGAGAACCTCAGGACAAGGAGACTCCCTTGGCGGTTCGCATCGTCCGTCAGTTGAAAAAAATTGCCCTGATCGGGGCGCCCTCGAGCGCCGCGGCCTTTGCGCCGGGGCTCGAAAAGGCTCCGGCGGCGCTGCGCGCCGCGGGCCTGGTGGAAAAACTGCAAGCGGCGGGCTACGAAGTCGCCGACATGGGCGACTGCCCGCCGCGCCTTTTTGCCGAGGATGACGAACACCCCCGCGCGCGCAACGCCGCCGCGGTGGTTGCCGGATTGAACGATCTGCGCGTGCAGGTGGAACTGGCGGTCAAGTCCGGCGCGCTCGTGCTGGTGCTTGGCGGTGAGTGCGTGCAGGCCCTGGCCCTGGTGGCCGGCGCGCGGCGCTATTATAAGCACGTCAATCTGCTCTGGCTCGACCGCGACGCCGACCTGAACACTCCGGCCACCACTCCCTCCGGACGCCTCGACGGCATGGCCCTGGCCCATTTCATCGGCCGCGGCGCCGCCGAACTGGTGCGTTTCTGGGGCGAACCGCCGCTGGTGCGCGAACCGGATATCACCCTGTTTGGCGTCGAGCGCCTGGACCCGCCCGAGCGGGAGTTCCTCGAGAAGTCGCCGATGCGCCGCGTGCTGGCCGCCGATGCCCTGCGCAAGGGAGCGGGCGCCGCGGCGGAGCAGACCCTGCGCGACATGCACGCCGATTCCCGCGAATACATGCTGCACTTCGACGTGGACGTGATCGCCCAGGAGGAGTTGCGCGCCGTGGATGTGCCGGGAAGCGGCGGCTTCGGACTGAGCGATACGCGCGCAGCCCTGCGCTCTTTTGTATCCGGTAAGAATCTTTTGGGTCTGAGCGTGTCCGCTTACAATCCCGAAAAAGACCCGGACGGAAGCGGCGCCCGCCTGATTGTGGACCTGCTGGCCGAGGCCTTCGCCGCCCGCGCCGAATCTCTCAACCGTCCCGCCGCTGAAGTACCCTCCGCGGAAACCGCCGAGAGCGCTTCCCCCTCCGCTTCCTGATGCACCTTCCCGTCTGCGGAAATCCGCAGCGGAAAAATCACACAGAGTAAGAATGGACGTGAGGGAAGAACGCGGCGCCAGCGCCTTACAGCGCCGGCGAAGGCGCCGCCGACTGCTTGCGCCAGTAACGCGCCAGGCCCGCCCAGGAAAGCTCCAGCCCGCCGTTGAAAAGATAGTGCTCGGCATCGGCCGCCGAAACCGAGCGGCGAATCTCGTCGCTCATCTGCTCGACGAACGCGGCCGGCGCTCCCTCTTCGCCGTAGGCGCGCAGGAGGATGCCGATGATCGCTCCCCAGCCGTGCAAGGCGTCGCGGTAGCGGCCGATGTGCTCGGCCGGGTCGTTCACGAATCCGAAGTGCGTCAGAAAGAGCCGCGCCGGGCTGCGTTCCAGAATCTTGACCAGCGACGCTTCCCACACCTCCAGGTCAATGTCCGGCGGAGGCGTGGCCGGCATCAGGTAGGAGTTGCCCTCGACGCGAATCCCCGCCGTGTCCCCCACGCAGGCCACGCCCTCGCGCGCGTCGAAGTAGGTGACGTGGTGCGAAGCATGCCCCGGTGTATAGAGGACGTCCAGTTTGTGCGCGCCGATCTCCACGCTCTCCCCGCCCGCCAGCGGCCGCAGGTTTTCCGCCGGCACCGGCAGGAAATCGCCGAACAACCGTTGTAAATGGTCGCCGTAGAGCCGTTTGGCGCTGGCCTCCAGCTTGGACGGATCGGCCATGTGCGGCGCGCCCTTCTCGTGCACGTAGACGGCCAGGCCCGGATTCTCGCGTACCAGCGCTCCGGTAGCTCCCGCGTGGTCCATGTGAATGTGCGTCAAGAGAATGGCATTCAGGTGGCAAACCTGCAGCCCGCGCGCGAGCAGGGCCCCGCGCAGCGTCTCCAGCGTGGACGCCGGCCCCGGGTCAATCAGCGCCACCTGGCCGTTGGATTGGATCAGGCAGGCGGCGATGGAGCGTGGGCGGCCCGTCCAGTTGAGATCGATGCGATGCAGTTCAGTCATGGGCAAAAATAAAGTGTACCGCAAATTGAAAAAAACTTCCCGCTGGAGAGAGGGGCAGGAGTAGATAAAGAAGCAACAGAGAGGAGCGAGCAGTGATGTTAATTCCCGTAATGGAATTTCGCTGAGTTCCAAATTGGAACTAAGTGAAACAAAAAGAGTTAAATGACGTATCTGTTTTCTTGGATTGACTTCGGTTCCATTTTGGAATAAAAGAAGTTTCCGGTCATGTAACTAAAGGATTGATTCCTATAGGGGTAATGATTTATTCCAAATTGGCACTCAAAGTGCATGATTAGTAGACATGCACAGCGGAGACTATGAGATGGAAGGCGAAGAGATAGCGGTTCGTCAGACGATCCCCATGAATATCCTGGTCGTGGACGACGAGCAGACCACCCGGGAACTTTGCGCCGACGTGGCCGCGGGTTGCGGCATGAAAGTGCAGGCGGCGGCCAGCGCCGAGGAAGGCCTCGAGATCCTCGAACATTTTCCCATCGACATCGTGCTCACCGATCTCAAACTGCCGCAGGCCAGCGGAATCGAACTGCTCAAGCAGGTGCGCAGCCAGTACCCGCACACGGTGGTGCTGATGCTGACGCAATACGGCACGATCGACTCGGCGGTGGAGGCCACCCGCCTCGGCGCGGTGGGCTATGTGACCAAGCCCTTTCACGTGGAGGATTTGCGGAGACAGTTGCTGCTAGTGGCCCGCGAGGTGGACCTCGATCAGGAAAATCGCCTGCTGCGCGAGCAGTTGCGCACCCGCCCCGGCTTCGGCGGCCTGATCGGGATGACCGCCAGGATGCAGCGGGTTTTTAAATTGGTGGAAAAAATCAGCCAGCACGATTATCCCGTGCTGATCCTGGGGGAGAGCGGCACGGGCAAGGAACTGGTGGCCCGCTCCATCCATTTTCTGGGGCCGCGCAAGGACAAGCCCTTCGTTCCGGTGGACTGCTCCGCGCTGGTGCCCACGCTGATCGAATCGGAGCTCTTCGGCTACGTCAAGGGCGCTTTTACCGGGGCTTTTCACGCCAAGCAGGGGCTGCTCGAGGCCGCCCAGGGCGGCACGCTCTTCCTCGATGAAATCGGGGAGATGCCCGTGGACCTGCAGGCCAAGCTGCTGCGCGCCCTGCAGGAGCACGAAATCAAGCCGGTGGGCTCGACCGAACGCCGGCCCATCAATGTGCGCATCATTGCCGCCACCCACCGCGATCTGGAGCAGGCCATCCGCGCCGGAGAATTCCGCCAGGACCTTTTTTTCCGGCTCAACGTGGTGCAGGTCAAGCTGCCCCCGCTGCGCGAGCGCAAGAGCGACATTCCCCTGCTGGTCAACTCCTTTCTCGAGAAGTTCAGCGACGCCAAGAAGTCCGCTCTGACCATTTCCAACGACGCCATGCAGCGCCTGATGGCCTATGACTGGCCCGGCAACGTGCGCGAGCTGGAAAACGCCATCGAGCGCGCCGTGGCCCTCAGCTCCGGCCCGGTCCTGCACGTGGCCGACCTGCCTTCCAATCTGATTTATCCCAGCGGCGACCGCCTCCCCGAAAAAAGCGAGTTGCTGCCCCTCGAAGAACTCGAGCGCCGCGCCATCCTGCGCACCCTGCGCGAGACCGGCGGCGACAAACTGGCCACCGCCCGCCTGCTGGGCATCGGCAAGACCACCCTCTACCGCAAACTCAAGCAGTATCATATGGACTCCGCCGTTCACTAGCGCGTGCCGGTGGAATTCCCTCGCGTGAAATCCGTGATTGGTGGCTCGGGGTTCGTGACTCGTGGCGCTCCGCTTCTGACGGACAACTGAAAACCGAAAGCCAACTCCGGCCCACTCCGGGAATTGTCCTGTGGAAAGTTCCGAGATGAAACTTTTTTCGGCGAAGCCCTCGTTTGTGTATCCACAAGTTATTGAAAACAACTAACGTTATCAGTCTCCGCATTGGCGAGGTCTGTGCATGTTCATTCTTGCGGGGCTGCCTGCATCGAGGGGCGGCCGGCTTTCGAGGCCCATCGCCGGGCCGCGGCCATGCCGCGGAGTTTGGCCCGGCGTAGCGGAGAACATGCGCAAACAAGCACAGGCAACAGCGCGCAACGCGGCGGGAGTGGCCTTGGCGGCTGCGCGCGGGGCTTCCCACGCCGAACTCATTCAGACTGCGCTGGCCGTCCTGCGCGAACGCACCGGGGCCGACCGCTTCGGCGTGTGGCTCGCGGAAACTCCCGGAGATGATTCCTGCCGGGGAGAAGTGCGCGACGCGGCCCGGGAAAACCTTCCGCGGGAATGGACTCGCTTGAGTCTGGAAGCCGTTTTCCCGCGGGGAGCGCGCGGCACGGGAAGAAGCTTCGCGCCGGAAGTTTTTTCCCCTTCGCGCAGCGAGGCGCACAGCGGGCCGCTCTCCGGCCCCGATCCGCTCGTGGCCGGGCTGCGGCAGGCGCTGTGGGCGCCGGTGCCAGGGCCGGGCGGCTGGCGCGGGCTGGTGCTGGCGGGCTGGAAGACTCAGGAAAAAACTCCGCCGCGGGAAGCGCTCGAAGAGATTGCCGCGGAGCTGGCGCTGACGCTGAATTACCGGGAGCTGGAGGCTGCCGCGGGAGCGCGCGCGCGGGAACTCCACTTTGTGCGCAAGATTCTGGCGGGCGGCGCCCGCAATGCCGGCGCGGACCTGCGCGAAGTTCTCCGCCAGGGCGCGCGCGAGGCCGGCGTGGACTTTCTGGCGGCGGGCCGGCTGGCCGGGGAGAGCCGGGAAACTCCGGCGCTGATCTGGACCGCGGCGGAAGAATCCGTCCCGCCGCAAATCGAAAGCGAGCCGCTGCGCGGCTTATGGCTGGAGTCGTTCGAAACCGGACGGGTCACCGCCGCGGGACCGCTGGCGGGATTTCCTCCCGGGGACGCCTGCGAGAAGTGGATGGCGCTGCCGCTCGATGCCGGCGGGGTGCGCGTGGGCGTGCTGCTGGCGGGAGTGCGACGCGGCTGCGCCACGCTGGCCACGCTCGACTGGCTGCGCCTGCGCGCCGCCCTGGCCGCGCAAATTCTCAGCCGCGGAAGCGGCGGGGAACTGTCCGTGGCGCGCGCCGCGCACCGGTCGCGCGCGGAAAAGCTGGCCGCTCTGGGGCAGATGGTCAGCGGCATCGCCCACGAACTGAGCAATCCGCTTACCAGCATCCTGGGCTACGCGCAACGCCTGCTGCTGCGCGAGGAGTTCGCCGAAAGCGAAGACGTGCGCAAGATCTGCGACGAAGCCGGCCGCGCCGCGCGCATGCTGCGCCAGTTGCTGGGAACCGGGCGGGAAGCCGGCCCCGAGCGCCGGCCGGTTTCCCTCAACCAGATCGTTTTGCATTCCCTCGAACTGCGCCGCGCGGTCCTGCCCGAAGAGCGCATGCGTCTGGAAACCTCGCTCGATCCCGCTGTCCCGCTGCTGGCGGCGGACCCTGACCGGTTGCAGCAGGTGGTTCTCAACCTGGTGGCCAATGCCCAGCAGGCCATCGAGCAGGGGTCCGCAGAGGGCCGGGGCGTGATTCGCGTGGCCACCCGCTGCGGCGCGGACGGCCGCTTACAGCTGGAAGTCAGCGACGACGGCCCGGGAATTTCTCCCGAACTGCTCGAGCGCATCTTCGATCCCTTTTTTACCACCAAACCGGCCAGCGCGGGCACCGGCCTGGGTCTTTCCATCGTGCGGGAGATCGTGCGCGAGCATGGCGGGCAAATCCAGGCGGCCAACCGGCCCGGCGGCGGCGCGGTGTTCACCGTGGAACTGCCCCTGCCGCAGCCGGAGCGCGCGGAGGCCCCCTTGCGCCTGCGCAAACGTCCTCAGCGCCCCGCGCCGGGGGCGCGCGTGCTGGTGGTCGAGGACGAACCCACCGTGGCGCAGTTGATCACCGACGTGCTGCGCGAGGAAGGCATGCACGTGGAGGTGCTGCTGGACGCCGGCGATGCGCTGGCCCGCGCCGCCCGCCGCAGTTTCGATCTGGTGATCTGCGACCTGAAAATGCCCGGACTCGACGGGCGGCATTTCTATCAGGCCCTCGAGCGCCAGGGCAGCCCCCTGTGCGAACGCTTCCTGTTCGTCACCGGGGACGCGCTCTCCCCTTCCACCATGGATTTTTTGAAACGCAACCGCCTGGCCTTTGTCCATAAACCCTTCCGCGTCGAGGAATTGACGCGGGCTGTGCACGAAACGCTGAAGACCGGGGCCGCGGGAGCAAGACAGACGGCCGGGAGGATTCGAACATGAGGAAAGCGGAAAGTTTTTTGCTGGTGGTCAGCCGCAACGAGGAACTCTGCGGCGCGCTGCGCCGCGTGCTGGCCCCGGTGGGCGCGGGCCTGCAGTTGCGCGTGGCCGCTTCGCCCGAGGAGGCGCGGCGCATGGCCTGGGACGAAGACCCCGGCCTGATCGTGCTGGAGGAGTCCTCCTGCCGCGCGCCGGCCAGCCCCGCGGAGCCCGCGCCAACCCTGGCCGCGGCTCTGACCCTGCTCTCCGGTTTTGCCCCGGTGATCGTTCTGGGCCCGCCGCACCTCCAGGAGGAACTGGCGCCGCTGCTGGCGGCCAAATCCGCGGAGTTCATCGCCCTGTCCGGAAATCATCTGCGGGAAGTTCTGGCGCGGATCGAGCGCCGTCTGTGGCAGAGCAAGCGCGAGTCCGTGACCCTGCCGGTGGTGGAACTGCACGCCGGGCTGGCCGACGAGGACTTCGGTGAAATTCTGCGCCACGAACTGAACAATCCGCTCACCGGAATTCTTGGCAACGCCGAACTGCTGCTGACCGAGGTGCGCCGGCGCAAGGACGGGAGCCTGCCGCAGGATGCCCAGCAGCGCCTGGAAACCATCACCGAACTGGCCGTGCGCCTGCGAGAAACCGTGCGCCGCCTGAGCCAGCAGCTCGAAGAACGCCACACCCGCACGGCGGTGTGAAGCGGCGGCGCGCTCAGCCGCTGGAAATACGGGTGCAGGCGCACTGCAGGGAAACCTGTTTCTTGCCGTCCGCGACCCATTGCGTGCCGACTTCGCGGAAGCCGAAGCGGGCGTGAAAACGGCTGGAAACTTCGTTGAGCGGCTGGATATAGAATTCGCAGGTCACCACGGGGATTTTTTTCTCTCGCGCGAAAGCGAACAGATCGTCGTAGAGCGCCGCGCCCAGGCGTTTCCCCTGCGCGGCCACGGCCACCACCACGCGGTCCACGTACAGAAAGTTTTGGTAGCGGGCGTTGAACCATTGGTAGTTCGGGCTGTCGTAGTCCGCGCCCTCGCGGAAGGCCAGCAGAAAAGCAACCACGGATGAATCCAACTCGGCCACGCGATGGTGCGCCGCCTGGCGGTGCAGGTGCTCGAGATGCGCCCTGCGGAGCGGGCTCAGGAAATGTTCCGACTCGGCATTGAGCGCCAGGATGGCGGGAAAGTCGGCGGAGTTGGCGTCGCGAATCATTGGTGTTCGCTGGGTGGTCATGATCCGGTGGAAGAATAGCGGCGCAGGCCGATGCGCCAGGAAAAAGCGGCGATGCCGAACGAGGCCGCGGCGACCAGCGGAACCAGCGCGGCGTAGGAGTGGAATTCTGGGCGGCCCAGCAGGCGCACGCTGGGATAAAACGTGGCGAAGCCGAAGGGAATGATCCAGCTCAGCAGGAAGCGGATGTAGGTGCTGTAGATGGAGAGCGGGTAGCGGCCGAAGGCCAGCAGGTTCCAGAAGGGCGGGTGCAGGCCGATGCGGTCCTCGAACCAGAAGGAGAAGGTGGTGAGGAAGAGAAAGACGGAGATGTAGATGACGCCGCCGCAGAGGCCGAAGAAAGCGAGGAGGGCGACGTCGGCGAGCGTCCAGTGGTAATCGAGATGGCGCGAGGCCCAGACGAGAATGATCAGGCCGGTAGCGACTTCGTGCAGGGATTCGATGCGGAAGGATTCAAAGAGCACCTGAAAGAGGGAGGAAAGCGGGCGCAGAAGCACGCGGTCGAATTTTCCTTCCATGATGTAGATGGAGCCGAATTCGTAGAGGTTGAGGGAGAGCACGTTGAAGACGCCGAAGGGAATGAGCGCGAAGCCCCACAGGAAGAAGAGTTCTTCCTTGCGCCAGTGCGGGAAATCCACGCGCTTGAGCAGGAACCAGTAGAAGAAAAACTGGAAGACGGTGCCGCAGAGGGAAGTGAGCAAGGCCACGAAGAAGTCGCCGCGGTAGCTGACGCGGACCTTGGCGTACTGGGCGAAGTAGTCGCCCAGGAGCATGGAGTGGCGGCGGAATTGGAAGAAAAAATTGCGCATCGTTCTAGCCGCCATGAATGGTGATCTTTCGCGTGGCGCGGCGCCACCAGAGATGTCCGAGGGCGAGGAGCGCGAGAACCCAGGCGTATTGCAGGGCGATCAGGCGCAGGGACTGCGAGGGAGTGAGCAGGCCGAGATAGATGCGCAGGGGTGTGGAGGCGATGTGCTCGAAGGGCAGCGCGGAGGAAATGAGTTGCAGCGGGCGGGGAAAAAATTGCAGGGGGATGAGCAGGCCGGAGAGCAACTCGATCAGCCAGAATTTGGCGCGGATGAGCGCCAGGATGGATTTGAGCGGGATGGCGCAGACGCCGATCATGAAGTTGATCGCGCCCATCAGGAAAAAACTGCCCACGGCGCCAAGAAAGAACAGAAAAAAATGCAGGGCCGAGGCGGGCGCGAGCACCGGGAAGAGCAGCCAGATGACCACGGCGACCGGAGCGGTGAGCAGCAGGAGGCGAAAGGCGGATTCGCCCATGGCCCGCGCGAGCCACATGGCCTGCACGGAGACGGGCTTGATGAGGTCCATGGCGATTTTGCCTTCGATCACTTCGTGGGCCATTTCCTGGTCAATGGTGTTCCAGTAGAAGGAGCGCAGGATCCAGCCGACGCTGACGTAGGTGAGGATCTGCGGCAGGGCGAAGCCGGCGATGGGCGCGGCGGATTGGGAGAAGACCGCGCGCCAGATGAAGTAATAGACGGTGACGTTGATGAGGTAGGTGAGGATGCCGGTGTAATAGCGCAGGCGGAAGGCCAGGATATTGACGAAGCCGATGCGGGCGAATTCGCGGTAGGTGGCCAGCGTGGCGCGCAGGGGAGTTTTCCGGGCGGCGAGGGGAGTTTTCAGGGCGGCGGTGGTCATGGGCGGGCCACTGGCAAGGGCGTGCCTTCGGTGGGGTCTTCGCCGGCGTAGATGCGTTTGATGATTTCTTCGATGGGTTCGTCCTCGATGAGGAAGTCGCGGACTTCGACGGCGTCTAGAATTTGGCGGATGAGGTCGGCGGAGGAGATAAGTTTGCGGTCGAAGATGATGCGGCAGGTGAGTTCGTCGAGGCGTTCGAGGCGGAGAGCGCCGTTGACGGGGGAGGCGGCGAGGGATTGTTCGAAGGCGGCCAGGCGGGGGGCTTGTTCGCCGTCGCGGAGGATGAATTTGATTTGCTTGGTGCGCAGGAGGCGTTCCTTGAGACCGGCGAGGGGGCCGTCGAAGAGGAGCGTGCCGCGGTCGATGATCAGGATGCGGCGGCAGAGTTCCTCGATGTCGTCAAGGTCGTGGGTAGTGAGCAGGATGGTGGTTTTGTATTGGGCGTTGATGACCTTGAGGAACTGGCGGATGTGGTCCTTGGCGACGACGTCGAGGCCGATGGTGGGTTCGTCGAGGAAGAGGATGGGGGGATTGTGCAGGAGGGCGGCGGCCAGGTCGCAGCGCATGCGCTGGCCGAGGGAGAGTTTGCGGACGGGGGTGTGCAGAAAATCGCGCAGGGCCAGGACCTGGTTGAAGAGTTCCATGCGGGCGTCGAAATCGCGCTGGGAGACGTCGTAGATGCGGCGAAGGAGTTTGAAGGATTCGATGACGGCGATGTCCCACCAGAGCTGGGTGCGCTGGCCGAAGACCACGCCGATGGTTTTGACGTAATCGGCGCGCTGGCGGAAGGGCACGAAGCCGTTGGAAAAGATTTCGCCGGAGGTGGGCACGAGGATGCCGGTGAGCATCTTGATGGTGGTGGATTTGCCGGCGCCGTTGGGGCCGATGTAGCCGACCATTTCGCCCTGGGCGATTTCGAAATTGACGTTTTCGACGGCTTTCAAAGTTTGATAGTCGCGGTGGAAGAGGTTGACCAGGCCGCCGAGGATGCCTTCGCGGCGCTGGAAGGTGCGGAAGTGTTTGGAGAGGTTTTTTACGGAGATGAGCGGGGCGGAGGACATGGAAGGGTCATTCTAGCATTGGTGGGAGGGGAGCGAGGGGGTCAGTCGAGTTCTTTGGAGGCGACCGGACTAACTTTTAATTTAACGACGTAAGTTTTTACTTCTTTGCCTTTTAAACGGATTTTCTCGCAGTGCGGAGAAAAGGCAGTTGCCGTCACGAAAACATCATAAAAGCCGGGAGGCAATTCCAGCGAAAACTGCCCCTTAGAATCGCTCATGACGGTTATGTCTTGCTTGATGCCAAGATTGTCTTCCAAATAATTTGAACCGCTGGGATCCCAATGAACGATTATGTGGGCGTTGGCTATGACAGCCCCTTCGGAATCGCGCACGGTTCCGGAAAGGGTTGCTGCTTTCGCGGAAATCGCTGCGAGCATGAATAATACCGAAAAGCGCAGGAACTTCATGATCGCGATTATAGGGAGACCATGCAGCGCCGACAAGGCTGGATTCGACTGTGGTTCACTCCTGATAAACACGTCAATCAGTTGTGCAAACGCTTGAAGTTGAGATTCTTCGTCCCGGTAAAAGGCACCGGAACTCAGAATGACAGCGTTTTTTGTTGCGGGGGTCAGGAGCGGAAGAGGACGGATTCGCGCTGGAACATTTTTACGGCGAGGAACATGGCGGCGGAGGCGTAGAGGCAGGTGGAGGCGAAGATGAGGGCGATGTAGTTCCAGTGGTAGGTGCCGGAGATGATTTCCTTGATGAGCAGGCTGGTGCTGAGGACGGGGATGACGGCGAGACGGGGAGTGAGTTCGATGCCGGGGAGCAGGGCGGCGACGGCGGGAATGATGACCAGGAAGGTCATGGGCATGAGGTAGCTTTGGGCTTCCTTGGTGGTGCGGGCGAAGAGAGCGATGGCCAGCATGGCGGCGGAGAAGAAGACGGCGGTGGGGAGGACGAGGAGAAGAATGGCGGCGGCGGAAGCGAGGCTGACGTGGAGCTGCAGGGCCTGGGCGTCGGCGGACTGCGCGGTGTGCAGGGCGGCGGCGTTTTTGCCGACAAGAAGGAAAGAGACGCCCATGGAGGCGACGGAGAGAGCGGCGGTGGCCAGGGAGGCGGTGAGGACCAGCGCGAATTTGCCGAGAACGATGTGCAGGCGGGAGACGGGGCTGGTGAGGAGTGTTTCCATGGTGCCGCGCTCTTTTTCGCCGGCGGTGAGGTCGATGGCGGGATACATGCCGCCGGTCATGCACAGAAGGATGACCATATAGCCGATGAGGCCGCCGAGGGCGGCGCCGCTGACTTTTTCGGCGGGGGCGACGTTTTCCTGCTTGACGGCGAAGGGGCGGAGGAGGGAGTCGGGGAGATGGCGCGCGGCGAGGCGATCGCGGACGATGCGGTCACGGTAATCCTTGAGGGATTTTTCGATGCGGTTGGCGTCCAGGGAGGATTTCAAGTCGCCCTGGTGGAAATAGATTTTCACTTCGGCGGATTCGCCGGAATCGAGAGAGGCCTGGAATTTTTCAGGCAGGGCGACCGCGGCGCGCAGTTTTTTCGAGGAGATCTGTTCTTTCCAGTTGTCCGCGGCGGGGAGGATTTCGAAATCCTTGAGCTGGCGGAGTTCGTCGAGGACGGCGGGGGAATCGGCGCCGCCGAGGACCATGACGCGGATGGCGCCGGTCTTGGCTTTTTCCAGCAGGGAGCCGGCGACTCCGGCGAAGCCGGCGGTGAGCAGAGGAAAGAGCAGAAGGGGGACGACGACGGTGGAGATGAGGGTGCGGCGGTCGCGGAGCCATTCGGTGAGTTCCTTGCGGTAGATGCAGACGGCGTTATGCGCGCTCATGAGGAGGCCTCGGCGGGAGTGAGCGGGGCGACGATGCGCACGAAGATTTCTTCGAGGTCGTTTTCGGCGTATCGGGCGCGGAGGTCGGCGAGAGAGCCTTCGGCGAGGAGTTTGCCGTCGTGGATGATGCCGATGGAATCGCAGAGCTTTTCGACTTCGCTCATGACGTGGGTGGAGAAGATGACGGTTTTTCCGCGGTCGCGGCATTCGCGGATGAAAGAGACGATGGAGCGAGCGGCCATGACGTCGAGGCCGAGGGTGGGCTCGTCGAAGATCATGACCGGGGGATCGTGGACCAGAGTGCGGGCGATGGAGACTTTCTGCTTCATGCCGGTGGAGAGTTTGTCGCAGCGGCGATCGCGGTAGGAGTCCATTTCGAGGCGGGCGAAGAGGTCGTCGACGCGGTGTTTGAGCGTCGGTTCATCGAGGCCAGCGAGGCGGCCGAAGTATTCGACCATTTCCTGGGCGGTGAGGCGGGGGTAGAGGGCGGTGGCGGTGGAGAGGAAGCCGACGGCGGCGCGGACTTTTTCCGGGTGCTCGATCACGTCGTGGCCGGCGACGACGGCGTCGCCGGAGGTGGGTTCGAGGATAGTGGCGAGCATGCGCAGCGTGGTGGTTTTGCCGGCCCCGTTGGCGCCCAGCAGGCCGTAGATGCGCCCGGGGCGGCAGGTGAAGGAGACGTGGTCCACGGCGCGGATGAGGCCGCGCTTTTTATCGTGGAAGTGTTTGCAGAGGTCGCGGGCTTCGATCATGGGCGCTGCGGCGGCGCAGGTTCTATCCTTTGTGGCAGTTGGGGCACTGCTTGGCGTCGTAATACTCGGGGGGAACGCGGAACATGTTGTTGCACTGGATGCAGACGCGATGCAGGGCGGGTGCGCCCGGCGCGGGCACCGGCGGGGGAGGCTTGTGGGCGGCTTTGCTGGGCGGTGTGGCGGGGGATTCGTCGCTCATGGGCGGATTCTAGCACGAAAGAAGGGGCTACTGTGGGGATTGGAAGCGGACGACGGCGTCGCGGAACGCCTGGGGGATGGGAGCGGGCTGGTGAGTGGACTTATTGACGACGACGCTGACGACGTGGCCGGTGCAGACGAGGCGGGCGGTGGCTTCCTCGTGGATTTCGAAAGCGAATTTGAAGCTGGTGTTGCCGAGATGGGGGATGGCCACGTGCACGTGGAGCTTTTCGTCGAACAGGGCGCGGGACTTGTACTGGCAGAGGGATTCGACGTAGTAGAAGTCCAGGCCCTCGCGGAGGAACTCGGCGACGCCGAAGCCCAGGGCTTTGACGTATTCGGTGATGGCCACATCGAAATAGGTGAGGTAGTTGCCGAAGAAGACCTGGCCCTGCATGTCGGTTTCGGCGAAGCGGACTTGAACGGGGGCGTAGAAGCCGGAGCAGGAAGCCATGAGCACCTCGGCCGGGCGGGGCGGTCGGCAGGTGCGCAGTAGGCCGCGTCCGGGAAGAAAAAAGCTACGCGAGCGGGGGCGGGGGAGTCAACGATTTTCGAGCACAGTCCGCGGCGGCCACTCTACGGCGCATACGAAGCCTTGCCATGATGTTGTGATGCTACAGTCCTTGCTGGTTCTGCTAGTACACCGGTGGTTTGTCGCAAAACCTACGGCAATCATCTCGCTAGCCTCATCGCCTGAATGTTCCACAACCTTCACAAGGGTCACATTTCTCTTTCTTGTGACCCACAATCGGGTGCGGGTAGGACCAGTGAAGGGTCGCAAGCGTTTATTTCCTTCGATAGAGAAAACGAACTCCTTTTCCGGCAGGCAGGAGGGCTCGATGAGAGAACCCAGTGTCCAATCCTGGCCGTGGAGAACCGCCACCCGTCGCTTCTTGTTCACCACAGCGGGAGAATTGATGCAGGAAAAGTTGCTGGGTTCAACGAGCAGCGGGGGTTGGGGAGTGAGTCTGCGTAGGTTCAAAAGTATTCGTGGGGCGTACAAGTATTTCGCCGAAACTGCGGCCAGTAGAGCCAAACACACGAAAAGGCCTCCGAAAAGGAAGCGTTTGCCATTCGCTATGCCCCACAGTTTCATGGCACTGATTTAGACACCGCGAAGCAAGCCAAAGTTGCACGAAAGCAATCACTTTGGATGCGAGGGGAAAGGCTTGTAGAATCGGGCGGAAGCGGAGAGGTGGTTTAGCGATGCTGGCAAAGGCGGAAGAGATACTGCGGCGGATCCCGTTGTTCGCGGGGATTACGGAAGGAGAGACGCGGGCGCTGGCGGGGCGGATGAGCGCAAAGAAATATTCGCGCGGGGAGCTGCTGTTTTCCGAGGGCGACGCGTGCCAGGGGCTGTTTATCGTGGCCTCGGGGAAAGTGCGGATTTTCAAGATGTCGCCGTCGGGGCGGGAGCAGATTCTGGCGCTGGAAGGGGCGGGAAGCACGATCGCGGAGCTGCCGGTGTTTGACGGAGGAAGCTATCCGGCGTCGGCGCTGGCGGCGGAGGACGCGGAGATTCTGTTCATCTCGCGCAAGGAGTTTCAGGCGTTCTGCCTGGAGCATCCGGCGATGGCGCTGAAGGTGATCGCCGTGGTGGGCGGGCGGCTGCGGCGGCTGGTGGGGATTATCGAGGAGCTGTCGTTCACGACGGTGCGGCAGCGGCTGATTGCGCTGCTGGTGCGCCTGGCGCAGGAGAAGGGGCCGGCGGGCAAACAGGGCGTACGCATCGAGCTGGGGGCGAGTCATCAGGAACTGGCGGCGGAGCTGGGGACAGTGCGGGAACTGGTGTCGCGGAATCTGGGGCGGTTGCAGGCGGAGGGGCTGATCGAGGTGGAAGGGCGGGAGATTGTGGTGAAGGATCTGGCGGGGTTGAAGAGCGAGCAGGGCGCGGGGGAGTAAGGTGGCGGCGTGACTTTGGTCACTGTGCAGGAGAAGCGGTTGCCTCAGGATGAGTGGCGGAGGGACCAGGCCATGAACTTGACGCAAGAGACGAAATTGAAGGATGTGATCCTGTCGAATCCGGCGGCGGCGCCCATTCTGGAAAAGGCGGGGATGGATTACTGCTGCGGAGGGAAGCAGACGGTGGGCGAGGCGTGCCTGAAGGCAGGCATGCCGGCGGAGGTGCTGCTGGAGCGGCTGCGGGAAGCGAAAGGCCAGATTTCGCCGGAGTTGAAAGACTGGACGACGGCGACGATGGGCGAGCTGGCGCGGCATATCGTGAACAAACACCATTCCTATGTGCGCGAAGCCAATCCGCGGATCAGCGACCATCTGGCGAAAGTGGCGCAAAAGCACGGGGACAATCATCCGGAGACGCAGCGGATCCAGGACCTGTTCGAGGTGCTGGCCAATGAGCTGATGCAGCACATGCAGAAGGAAGAGATGATCGTTTTCCCCTACGTGGAGCAGATGTCCGCGGCGGCGGAGAGCGGAACGAAGCTGCACCCGCCGTTTTTCGGCACGGTGCAGAACCCGGTGGCCATGATGATCAAGGAGCACGATTCGGCCGGGGAACTGATCGGGCAGATCAAGGAACTGAGCGGGAGTTTTACCGCGCCCGCCGACGCCTGCACGACCTTTGCGCTGGTCTACCGGGAACTGGAAGAGTACGACCACGACCTGCGTCTGCACATTCACCTGGAAAACAACATCCTCTTCCCGCGCGCGGTGGAAATGGAAGCGCAGATCACCGGGCACTAAGCGTCGGAAGCGCTGGCCGGGCCCGCCGGGATTCCTCCCCCGGCGGGCCTTTTGTTTTCAAGGGGATAATGCACCCTCCGAGGCTTTCCGCGCATCTATCTATGGAAGAGTATGACTCTTGCGCTAAACCGCCAGGAGTTGTTCTAGAATGCCCCCGGGGATTGTCCTAAAATGGAATACAATCGACGAGGGGGCAGCCGGAGCCTCATAACCGGTTGCCGGCGCAATCAACCCTAGGAAAGCTGTCCGTGTCGCCCAGAGGCCTGGGAATAGAGGACTGTTGCGGCCCGTGTCCGCGAAGAAAGAGCCATGGATCGTAAACTGAGAAATCGGGTGCTAATGGCCCTCGTCGCGGCGGGGATCATTGCCTTTCTGCTGGTGGAGTGGAGCGGCCGTGCGCCGGTCACGCAGGTGGAGGTGGTGAAGCAGAAGAGGGAAAACCTGGTGGCCTCCATCAGCAGCAACGGGAAGGTGGAGCCGATCGCGCCTTACGTGGTTGCGGCCAGGCTGGACACGTTCGTCGAGCGGGTGCTGGTGAAGGAAGGCGAGAACGTGAAGAAGGGCCAGGCCATCCTGGAGCTGGACGTGAAAGCGGCGGCGGCGAGCTTGGCGCAGGCGCGGGGCAACCTGCTGCGCGCGCAGGACGAATTGCGGGCGGCGCGGGCGGGGGGACGGGCGGATGACGTGGCGCGGGTGAAGGGAGATTTGGAGTACGCCACGGTCGAACGGAACCGGCTGAAGAAAGAAAACGAAGCATTGAAGAGGCTGGCAGCGCAGCATGCGGCTACCGCGGAGGAAATTGCCGCGAATGAAGTGGACCTGGCCAAAGCGGAAGGCGAGTACCGCCGCGTGGCGGGGAGCAAGGAAGAGTTTGACAGGAAGATTAAAGTGAATCTGGAGCGGGCCACGTTACTGGTGCAGCAGGAGAGCGACGAGGTGGCGGCGCTGGAGAAGAAAGTGCGCATGGGGCGGGTGACCGCGCCATCCGCGGGGACGCTGTATGCGCTCCCGGCGCGCGCCGGGTCGTTCGTGAAAGTGGGGGAGATGCTGGCGGAGATGGCGGACTTGCGCAAGGTGCAGGTGCGCGCGTTCATTGACGAGCCGGAACTGGGAGGGCTGCAGCCGGACCAGCCGGTGGAGATCACCTGGGACGCCTTGCCCAATCGCAACTGGCAGGGGCGGACGGCGGTGATCCCCAAGCAGGTGGTGGCGCGGGGGACGCGCAGCGTGGGCGAGTTGCTGTGCGCGGTGAACAACGAGAAACTGGAGCTGCTGCCGAACATCAACGTGAACGTGAAAATCCATTCCCAGGAACGCCATAATGCGCTGGCGATTCCGCGCGGAGCCGTGCAGATCGAAAACGGGCGGCGCTTCGTTTTTCTTGTTCAGGATGAAATCGGGAAGACTTTCGTGGTGAAGCGGGAAGTGCAGGTGGGCATCGCCAGCGCCACCGATTATGAAATTTTAGGCGGTTTGAAGGAAGACGACCGGGTGGCCCTGCCCGGCGCGGTGGACCTGGCGGACGGCATGACGGTGCGGGTAGTGAATCCGCAATAAGGGAGCAGCCAACGGCGGTGCGGAAATGAAATTGCCGGAGACCATTCTCGCCGCTGCTCTGTTTGCGTTTCTGGCCGGGGCCAGCCCCGCGGCGGAGCAAGCGGCGGCGCCCGCTTCCCCATCCCCGGCGATGGCGGGAGCGCGGCAGGCCTGGGATGCCGGGCAGTATGAAAAAGCCGCGCAACTCCTGCAGGCGGCGGCCGCCGGCGACCCGCGCAACGGCGAAATTTACCATTTTCTGAGCCAATGCCAGATGGAGCTGGGGCGCTATGACGCGGCCGTGGAAAGCGCGGAGCGCGCCACGGCGCTGGCCCCGGGCAGTTCGCTCTACCACCAGTGGCTGGGCCGGGCCTACGGAGAAAAGGCCGACCGCTCGTCGTGGTTTTCCGCGCTGGGGCTGGCCAAAAAGACGCGCAAGGAATTTGAAACCGCGGTGCAGCTCGATGGCCTGAATAGTTCCGCGCGCCAGAACCTGATTGAATTCTATTGCGCCGCGCCGGGCATCGTCGGCGGAGGAGAAGACCAGGCCCAGCCGCATATTGCCCGGCTGGACGCTCTGGATGCCGCCGAAGGGCATTACGCGCGGGGAAATTGCCGGCGGCAAAAGAAGAATTTCGCGGCCACGGACCGGGAATTCACGCTGGCGCTGGAGTCCGCGCCGAAATCGCCGGAACGGATCTACGATATGGGCGATTATTTTTTTCAGGGGAAGCGCGGAGCCCTGCTGGAGAAGGTGGCCGAGGCCGGGGCCCAAGCGGCGCCGGGAGATGCCCGCGCGGACTTCTACCGCGGGGCCGCCTATTTCTTGAAAAACGAAAAGTTGGAAGAGGCCGAGCGGCTGCTGCGGTCCTACCTGGCGCGCGCGCCGGTGCGCTCGGATTACCCGCGGCCGTCCGCCGCGCGCCTGCTGCTGGGGCGCATTTGCGAGCGGCTGGGGCGGAGCGCGGATGCCCGCAAGGAATATCAGGGCGTGCTGCGGGACGATGCCAGGAACCAGGCGGCCCGGGAAGCGCTGCGCCGCCTGGGAGGGACAAATTGAGCGCCGCGGGAAGCGCGGGGCTTTGCGCGGCGGCTGCGGAGCAGGGGAAACGAGCGGCGAATAGACCATGATGGACTTTCATGAAACGGTTTCAGTGTCGGTGGACGCGCTGCGGGCCAACAAGCTGCGGGCGATTCTGACCTCCATCGGGGTGATCATCGGGAGCGCGTCGCTGGTGCTGGTGGTGACGGTGGCGCTGACCAGCCGGAAATTCGTGATCTCGCAGATCGAAGGCGTGGGGTCGAACCTGGTCTGGGCGGAGATGGTCTTGCCCGCGGACCGCGCGCAGCCGCTGGACTACGAAATTTCTCTCGAGGACATGGCCGCGGTGAAGGCCGCAATTCCTGAAGCTGCGGAAGTGGCCGGCATTCGCGAATTCCCCACGACCGTGGTGGTGAACGGACGGCCGAGGCCGGTGGGGCTGATCGGGGTGACCTCGGGCTATCAGGCGATCCGCAGGCTGCTGATTGAGCGCGGCCGCTTTTTCGACGATGCGGACATGGAGACGCGCAGCAAGGTCTGCCTGGTCACGGGAAAGCTGGCCCGGGTGATCTTTGGAGCGGAAAATCCGGTGGACCAGCAGATCCGCATGGGGGAGCTGACCTTCACGGTGATCGGAGTCTTCCGCGAGCGCACCGAAACGTTCGGGATGAGCGAGATTCAGGAAGAGTCCGTGCTGATTCCCTTCACGCTGATGAAGTACTACACCGGGACGAACGTGGTGCGCACCATGAACGTGCAGGCGGCGCGCGCCGAGGACGTGCCCCGTGTGCAGCGGCAGGTGCTGATGCTGCTGCGCAGCCGGCATCCGGCGGGCGCCGACTACCGGGTGCAGACGCTGGCTTCGATCCTGGACGCGGCCAAGAATATTTCCCTGGCGCTGACCATCGTGCTGCTGATCGTGGCCTTCATCGCCCTGCTCATCAGCGGCATCGGGATCATGAACATCATGCTGGTGACGGTGACCGAGCGCACGCGGGAGATCGGCATCCGCAAGGCCATCGGGGCGCGGCGGCAGGAGATTCTCTACCAGTTTCTGCTGGAATCGTTTTTTATCAGCGGCGGAGGCGCGGTGGTGGGAATCCTGATCGGGCTGGCCATTCCCGTGGCCATTCAGCCGTTTCTGCCGGGCAATCTGCGCGTGCCCATCTCGGAGCTGTCCGTGATCGTGGCTTTCGTGGTGTCCTGCTCGACCGGGCTGCTGTTCGGCTATTTGCCGGCGAACAAAGCGGCCAAGCTGTTGCCGGTGGATTCACTGCGCTATGAATAAGGAGAGGTGAAAGAGATGCGACGGAATAATTGGCGCTTGCGGATGGCCGTGGCGGCGCTGGCGTTCTTGCCGGCGCTTCCGGCGGCGGCGCAGGAGGCCCCTGCCGCGGGGGCTCCGGTGCTGCTGACGCTGAAGCGGGCCGTGGAGCTGGCGCTGCAAAACAGCAAGGACATTCAGGTGGCCAAGATTCAGGCCAGCGTGGCGGAGCGCACCGCCAAAGTGGGCATGGCGGACTTTCTGCCGAATCTCACGGCGGGCTCGGGCCTGGGCTATACCTACGGCATGCCCGAAGCCGCCGGCGGGGGGCTGCCTTCCGTGGTCAGCGCGATGTACAGCGAACAGGTGTTCAACAAGCCGCTGCTGGGCCAGGCCCGCGAGCTGCAGGAGCAGGCGCGCGCGCAGAAGATTCAGGTCGAGGAGGTGCGCAATTCGGTGATGGCGCGGACTGCTTCGGCCTATCTGGAGCTGGGCAAGCTGCGCCACGAGATCGAATTGCTGAGCAAGGAACAGGAGAGCGCGGACAAGATCGTGCAAATCACCAGGGACCGCCAGGCGGAAGGGCTGGAGCTGCCCACCGAGGCCATCCGCGCGGAGCTGCTGAAGGCCCAGGTGACCCAGCGGCTGCTGCAACTGCAGGGGCGCGAGGAGGACGTGGCGGTTTTTTTGCGCGCGCAACTGGGGATGCCGGCGGAGCAGCCGCTGGAAGTGAGCGTCGAGGATCTTCCCGGCGCGGCGGAGCAGGAAGGCGCCAACCTGGTGGCGCTGGCCATGGTGCACAGCCCGGGACTGCGCATGGCCGAATCGGACGTGCGCGCCAGGGAGTTCCGCCTGAAAGGAGAGAAGGGCGGCTATCTGCCCATCATTCAATTCTTCACGGTCTATAGCCTGCTTTCGAAGCTTAACAATATTGATCTGTTTTATAAACGGTACCACAAGGACAACGTGAACGCCGGCGTGCAGATCCAGATCCCTCTGTTCAGCCCGCGGACAGGGGCTGCGGTGGGCCTGGCGCGGGAGAATCTGGTGGCCGCCAAGATGGCGCTCGATAGCAAGCGCGGCGAGGTGAGCGGGGAAGTGCGCCAGCGGACGCGGCGGGTGAAGGAGATGGAGGCGGGCAAGGAAGTGGCGCGGCTGGAGCTGCAACTGGCGCAGCATGAGATGGAGGAGCTGCAGGCGCGGTTCGGCGAGGGACGCGCCAATCTGCGCGAGCTGGAAAAGGCGCGCGTCGAGGAAAACGAGAAGTGGATGGCTTTTCTGGACGCCAATTTTCAGCGGCAGCAGGCGCAACTCGAGCTGCTGCGCACCGCCGGGCAGATCGAGAAAATTTTGCAGTAGACGCCGCGAACGGCGGAAAAACTCGGACCGGACCACGCCATGCTTGAACTGGAATCCATGAAACTGCTGTTGCAGGCGGCGCAGCGGCTGGACCAAGGCTTCGCCGGCCTGCCCCCGTTTTCCCCGGAGCAGCCCGACGAGCAGGGCCTGCGCGAAGTGCTCTTCGCCGCGGCCGACCGCCTGCGCGACAATTTCCCCTATTTTCATCCGCTCTATGCCGGGCAGATGCTCAAGCCGCCGCATCCCGTGGCCCGCCTGGCCTACATGCTCTCCCTGTGGATCAATCCCAATAATCACGCGCTGGACGGCGGGCGGGCCAGTTCGCGCATGGAAAAGGAAGCCGTGGCGGAACTGGCGGCCATGTTCGGCTGGAGCGAATTTTTGGGGCACTTGTGCGGCGGCGGGACCATGGCCAATCTCGAGGCCCTGTGGGTGGCCGGGCAGGAGCGCCCGGGGAAGACGATTCTGGCGTCCGAGCAGGCCCACTACACGCACAACCGCATCAGCGCGGTGCTGCGCATTCCCTATGAAAGCGTGGCCTGCGACGAGCGCGGACGCATGGACGTGGCAGCGCTCGCGGCGCGGCTGGAACGTGGCGGAGTCGGCGCGGTGGTGGCCACGCTGGGAACCACGGCCACCGGAGCGGTGGACCCGCTGCCGGACATTCTGGAGCTGTGCGGACGGCCTGGCGCGCGCGTGCACGTGGACGCCGCCTACGGCGGCTATTTTACTCTGGCGGAAAATCTGGGCCCCGCGGCGCAGCGGGCCTTCGCGCGCATCGGGGAAGCCGATTCCATCGTGATTGACCCGCACAAGCACGGCTTGCAGCCCTACGGCTGCGGCTGCGTGCTCTTCCGCGATCCCGCGGCGGGGCGCCACTACAAGCACGATTCGCCGTACACTTATTTCAGCTCCACGGAACTGCATCTGGGCGAAATCAGCCTGGAATGTTCGCGCCCGGGCGCTTCGGCCGTGGCCCTGTGGGCCACGCAGAAGCTGCTGCCGCTCGTGAAGGACGGGGAGTTCGCCCGTGGACTGGCGCGGGGACGCGCGGCGGCGCTGGCGCTCTATGAAAAATTGCGCGGGGATGCGCGCTTCGTGACCGCGTTCGAGCCGGAGCTGGATGTGCTGGTCTTCGCGCCCGCGGCGGAAACGCCCGCGGAAGTCTCCGCGCTTTCCCGGCGCATTTTCGAATGCGCGGCGCGGCGCCATCTGCATGTGGCGCTGGCGAAATTGCCGGGGAAATTCTTTTCCACCGCCGCCGCAGCCGTGCGCGGCGCCGGCGAGATGACCTGCCTGCGCCTGACGCTGATGAAGCCGGAGCATGAGGAGTGGCTGGAAAAAATTTGGGAGATTCTGGATGCGGTGGCGGAAGATGCGGGAGCGGGGAAGCGGTAAGGCGGGGAAAATATATTTAGCCCTTTAACTCCTTTTATTTCATGGACTTTGTGGTTTTCGGGTGAGTGCGGCCAGGGGGCATTTGGAGAGCAACGGGCGCGCGGAATTGCTTTGGGCCGGGTCTCCGGGTTAGGTAGAATAGAGAGATAGGATTGCCGGGCGGTTTGCCCGAGAGTTGTACGTGTGTCCCCGTAGCGGACCAAAGGTGAAGAATGACGGATGTGCTGAAAACGCTGTTTCTGAACCCGCCCAGTTTCGAAAACTTCGACGGCGGAGCGAGTTCGCGCTGGCCCGCGACGCGCGAGATTGAATCCTACTGGTATCCGGTGTGGCTGGCCTATCCCGCGGGGATGCTGCCGGGGAGCCGTCTGGTGGACGCCTGCCCGCACAAGATTGACTGGAAGCAGACCGTGGAGATCGCCAAGGACTACGAGTTCCTGGTGCTGTTCACCTCCACCGTCGGATTCGAGAGCGACCGCCAGCTGACCCGCAAGATCAAGGAAGCCAACCCCAGGCTGAAGATCGCCTTCGTGGGGCCGCACGCGCACACCAAGCCCAACGAAACGCTGCTGGGCAGCGAGGACATTGACTTCATCGTGCGCGGGGAGTTCGACCACGCCGTGGTGGAATACGCCCAGGGCGTGCCCGTCGAGCAGATCCGCAACGCCAGCTACCGCAAGGACGGCAAGGTCGTGCACAACCCGGACCGGCCGCAACTGCACACCGAGGAATTGGACGCGCTGCCCTTTGCGACCGAAGTCTACAAGCGCGACCTGCAGATCGAGCGCTACAACGTTCCCTTCCTGCTCAATCCCTTCGTGGCCTTTTATTCCAGCCGCGGCTGCCCGGCCCTGTGCACCTTCTGCATGTGGCCGCAGACGCTTTCCGGGCATGCCTGGCGGGTGCGCTCGGCGGCCAACGTGGCCCGGGAAGTGCAGCAGGCCATCGAGATGTTCCCGCAGATGAAGGAAATCTTTTTCGACGACGACACCTTCAATATCCGCAAGGACCGCGTCCTCGAGTTGTGCGCCCTGTTCAAGCCGCTGAAGTTCCGCTGGTCGGCGACGGCCCGCGTGCACAGCGACTACGAAACGCTGAAGGCCATGGCCGGCGCCGGAGCGCGCCTGCTCATCGTCGGTTTCGAATCCGGCGACCAGCAGATTCTGAAGAACGTGAAGAAGGGCGCGACGGTCGAGATGGCCCGCAACTTCATGAAAAACTGCCGCAAGGTGGGCATCCGCGTTCACGGCGACTTCATCCTGGGCCTGCCCGGAGAAACCAGGGAAACCATTCAGAAGACCATCGAGTTCGCCAAGGAACTGGACTGCGAGACCATCCAGGTTTCCATCGCCCACGCCATGCCCGGCACCGAAATGCACGAGCAGATGCAGCGCGAGGGTTTCCTGCGCGTGGAAGCGCTGGCCGACGCGGGCGGGCACCAGTTGCCGCACCTCGAATATCCGCATCTTTCGAAAGCGGAGATGATGGCCGGGGTCAACCGCTTCTATGACGAATACTATTTCCGGCCGCGGGTGGTCTGGCGCATCGTGAAGGAAGCGCTGTGGGACAGCCACGAGCGCAAACGGCTCTACACCGAAGCCCGGGAGTTTCTCGCGCTGCGCGCCGAGCGGCTCAAGTGGGTCAAGCAGGGCGGAGGCGCGGAAAAAGCCATGGTCTCCGTGCCGGACATGCCCTCGGCTTCCGGAAACGACTGACCCGCGCAAAATGCCACACGAGCGCAAGCTCCGGATCAAGACGCTGGCCATGGTCTTCCTGCTGGTTCTCTGCGCCAACGCGGGCGACCTGCTGCTGAAGCACGGCATGACCCAGGTGGGCGCGGTGGAGTTGAGCGCCGCGGGCCTGGCGCACGCCTTCGGGCAAACCGTGGTCAATCCCACCATCTGGCTGGCCATCCTGTTTCTCTCCGGCTTCATGTTCAGCTACATGACCGCCGTCTCCTGGGCCGATTACAGCTACGTGATGCCCGCGGGAGCCTTCGGCTACGCCGCGTTCACTTTTTTCGCCATGATTTTTCTGGGCGAACACGTCAGCCCGCGGCGCTGGGCCGGCGTGGCGCTGATCTGCTTCGGCGTGCTGCTGGTGGGCCAGACCAAGCCGCGCACGACGGAACCCGCGCAGCCGCAAGCCGCCGGCGGAGTTTTGCCATGATCCATGCGCGCAGCGCCATCCTGCTGGCCGTGCTCATCTTCAGCAGCACGGGCGGGGAGATTGCCATCACCCACGGAATGAAGAAAGTGGGCGAGCCGGAAAAATTGCGCCCGCGCGCGCTGCTGGCCTTCCTCTGGCGCGCCCTCAAGAACGGATGGTTCTGGGCGGGCGTGCCGCTGCTGGCCATCTCGTTTTATTCCCTGCTGGTGCTGCTCTCCTGGGAGCCGGCCAGCCTGGTGATTCCGGCTTCGGCGTTCAATTACGTGGTGGGCACGCTGGGCGCGAAATATCTGCTCGGCGAACAGGTGAGCGCGGGACGCTGGGCGGGCGTGCTGCTGGTGTGCGCGGGCGTGCTGCTGGTTACCGCGGGCTGAACGCAGCAAGATGTCCGGGAATTTAACGCAACTGGATTGGGAGCTGGCGAGTGAACACGTCCACAGACCGAGGCCGCGCCTGGCGCTCCATCCTGCTGCTGATGCTGCTGGCGCTGGTGGTGCGCGCCGCGGTCATCCCCTTTCTCATCGGCGATCAGCTCGATCCCGCGCGCGATCACTGGGCCTTCGGCTGCGAAGAGGGACGCATCGCCCGCTCGCTGGCCAGCGGCGAAGGATTCAGTTCGCCGCTTTTCGCGCGCACCGGCCCCACCGCGTGGACCACTCCGGTCTATCCCGCGATCCTGGCGGGCGTCTTCCGGATTTTCGGCACGTTCACTCCGGCCTCCGCCTGGGCCGCTCTTCTTCTCAACGCACTCTTTGCCGCGCTCACCCTCCTCCCGGTCTATTTTCTGACGCGCCGATTTTTCGGCTGTTCGGCGGCGTTCTGGGCGGGCCTGGTCTGGGCGCTGCATCCCTATTCCATTTTCATTTCCAGCAGCCTCGTCTGGGACTACACCCTGGACGCGCTGCTGCTGGCGCTGGTTCTCTGGGCCACGGCCGCTCTCGAAGCTTCCGAGGATCGGGCCGGGCTGCTGGCCTGGGCGGGCTACGGAATCTTGTGGGGCGTGGCCGCGCTGACCAACGCCGTGATGCTTGCGACGCTTCCGTTCCTGCTCGGCTGGATCGCCTGGCGGCGGCATCGCCGCGGGCTGGGCTGGAGCCGGCAATCCGTGGCGGCGCTGTTGCTCTTGACGCTTACGGTCGCGCCGTGGTTCGCGCGCAACTACGCCGCGTTTGGCCGCTTCGTTCCCTTCCGCGACACCTTCTGGCTGGTTTTCTGGCAGGGCAATACCGGCGACGGTTCCGACCTTTATCCCGACTGGACCAATCCCGCGCACAATGACGCGGAACTCGCCAAATATTACCGCCTGGGCGAACTGGGCTACATGCGGGAGAAGCGCGCGGCTGCGATCGAAATCCTGCGGCAAAATCCGGGACTGTTTCTGCGTACCGGCGTGCGGCGATTCTTTTTCACATGGACCGGCTATTGGTCGCTCAGCCGGGAGTACCGCGAGGCCGAGCCGCTGACCCTTCCCAATATCGGATTCTGCACCGCGCTCACCGCGCTGCTGTTGGCCGGGCTGCGCAAAGCCTGGCGGCGGAATCGTGAGGCGGTGATTCCTCTGGCGCTGGTGCTGCTCGTCTATCCCCTGATCTATTATTTTACGCATCCGGGAATTGAGTACCGCCACCCGTTGGACGCGGTGGCCGCCGTGTTCATCGGCGTGCTGCTGGCCCGCGGTAATTCCTCCGGAGCGGGCGCGGCGGACTCCGCGGCGGCGGGAGGATAGGGGCGAATGAGCGCGCACGCCGCATGGCAGGGATTGCGCTGGGCGGCGCTGGCAGCCGCGGCGGGGCCGCTGGTCTATTACGCGCTGGTGATTTATTGCGGCTGGGATTTTTTTCGCGGCGAACGCCGGCGCAAGGCCGTCTCCTCCTCGCACACGCCCCCGGCCAGCATCCTCAAGCCGGTGCGCGGCGTGGACCACGGCGCGTATGAAAATTTCGCCAGTTTCTGCCGCCTGGACTATCCCGAATATGAAATTCTCTTCGCCGTCGGCGATGACGACGACCCGGTCATCCCCCTGATCGAAAAGCTGCGCCGCGATTTTCCCCAGCGGCAAATCCGCCTGCTCACCGGAATCGAGCAACTGGGCCCCAACCGCAAGGTCAATAATCTTTGCCGCCTGACCCGCGAGGCCCGCCACGAACTGCTGGTGATGAGCGACAGCGACGTGCGCGTCGAACCGAACTATCTGCGCGAAGTCGCCGCGCCCTTCGCCGACGCGCAAGTCGGCGCGGTCACTTCCTTTTTTCGCGGGCAGGTCGAAGGCAGCCTGGGAGCGGAACTTGAAGCGCTGGTGCTCTCCACGGAGACGGTGCCCAACGCGCTGGTGGCCCGCAAAATCGAAGGCAAAGTGCACTTCGCTTTCGGCTGGACCATGGCCACCACCAAAAAACATCTCGATGCCATCGGCGGCTTCGAGGCCATGGTCCATCACCACTCCGACGATTTCGAATTCGGCAACCGCATCTCCGCTCTGGGCCTGCGCATCGAACTGCTGCGCACTCCCGTGACCATGGTTTTCCCGCGCCAAACCATGCGCGAGTATTTGCAGCACGAACTGCGCTGGGCCATCGGCCTGCGCAACGTGCGCCCCGCGGGCTACGTGGGACTGCTGATGACCTTCGGCCTGCCCTGGGCCGTGCTGGCCGCCGCGCTTTCGCCCTCGATCGCGCTGGCCGCCGGTTATCTGGGCGCTTATCTCGCGCTGCGCCTGCTGCTGGTCTGGATAGTAGGCGTGTGGGGACTGGGCGATGCGGTGACGCGGCGCAGCCTGTGGCTGGTGCCGCTGCGCGACGCCCTCAATTTTGCGGTGTGGGTTGCGGGATTCTTCGCCAGCAAAATCCGCTGGCGCGGCATCGAGTATCGCGTGAAGAAGGGTCTGCTGGTGCGCGTAGGCAAGGAAAGCGCTTCCGCCGCCGAGTAAAGTTCTACGCTTCGCGCGGTTTGACGCCCGTGCCGCGCCAGCTGTTATTGTTGCGCTGGCTGATGCGCACTTCGCCGAGCTTGGCTGTGGCCATCCAGTCCTTCATCTCCGCTTCGCTGATGTAGTTGGCCGTCGGCGCCACCAGCTGGTCAAATACGTTCCACATATTTTCCGCGAAGGAATAGCCGGAAATCGCGCAGAGATAGCCGGAGTAGGGCAGCCGGCGCTTCAGCCAGGCCAGAGCCGGCCGGCGCTCGGCCGGGCCGTAGAGCAGCTTCAGCGCGGCATAGAGCGGCAGGCTGGCCAGGAACGAAATCACCCGCGTGATGAATTTGGGCAGCCGCGAAGTGACGTGAATGCGCACCGGGTCCACCAGATTTTCAATCCACGCGTTGCCCTCTTTGCCGTAGACCCACAGCGAAGCCCGCCCGCCCGGCTTCACGTGCTTCACCAGGCTGAGAAATCCCTGCTTGGGATCGGGCAGATGGTGAATCACGCCGATGCTGTAGACCAGGTCGAAAGGCGCGAGAAACGGTAAATTATAAATGTCCGCCTGAATCACATGCGCGTTGGGCAAATGCCGCGTGTTGGGATAGGCCGCTTCCACGGCGTCCGAAAGATCGATGCCGATGACGTCGGCGGCGCCGAAGCGCGCCACCTGAAAAATGTGCCGCCCCTTGCCGCAGCCGCCGTCGAGAACCACTTTCCCGGCGAAATCCGCCGCGGTCAGCGGGCGGATCCAGTTGAGAAACTCTTCCTGGTCCGCTGCGGTGATCTCCGAATAGTGCGTCCACTCATAGCCGAACGCGGCGGCGGTGGCCTGTTTTTCCGCGGAAAGGTCCGGCGGGAGGAAGCGCGGAATGCCGCGCAGAATGGGGAAGCGCGCCGCGCAGGCCGCGCAGGCCAGCGCGCCTTCCAGAACCTCTTCGTCTTCCTCCTGCTGGACGGAGAGCGTGAACGGCAGGCGGCAGCGGGGACAGGCCAGATACGTGAGAAGTTTTCGTTTCATCGAATAGGTTGCCGCTGGAATTCAAGAATAAGGGCACCTTCCGACGAGAGTCAAGCAGCGTCCAATAAAACAGGATAATGAGCCGCGCCGTGACTCTTTCACAAATGCTCCCATGCGATTAGACTGGTAGTTTAAGGAACGAGTCTATTCCAAGTGGGGGATCTCCAGCGTGTGCGGAATTGCCGGGTTCACACATAAAAACCGCGCGGTGCCCGGCGGCCTGATTCAGGACGTCACTTCCTGCCTGATCCACCGCGGACCCGACCAGCAGGGCGTTTTCGAAACTCCGCACGTCTCCCTGGGCGCGGCGCGGCTCACCATCATCGACCTGACCACCGTGGAACAGCCCATGCGCAGCGACGATGGCGACGTGGCGCTCACCTACAACGGTGAAGTTTACAATCACAATGAGCTGCGCGCGGAGTTGGAAGCCCTGGGCCACCGCTTCAAGACCCGCACGGACACCGAAGTGGTGCTGCACGCTTTCCTGCAATGGGATACCGCCTGCTTTCAGCGGTTGCGCGGGATGTTCGGCCTGGCGCTGTGGTGTGAATCGCGCCAGCGACTGGTTCTGGCGCGCGACCGCATGGGCATCAAGCCGGTCTATTACGCCACGAAGGGCGAGGACCTCTATTTCAGTTCGGAACTCAAGGGCATTCTCTTTCATCCGGAGATTGACCGCCGCCTGAATCTGGAAGCGCTCAACTGCTACCTGCGGCTGAACTATGTGCCCGCGCCGTATACGCTGGTCGAGGGCATCGAAAAGCTTCTGCCTGGACATTTTCTCGCGTGGGAAAACGGAAAAGTCAGCACCGAACGCTACTGGCGCTGCGAAGCGCACCCGCGCAGCAAGCGCGAGATCGGCTTTGAAGACGCCAAGGAGCAGCTCGACGATCTGCTTCGAAAATCCGTCCGCGAGCATCTGGTTGCCGACGTGCCCCTGGGCGTGTGGGCCAGCGGCGGGCTGGACTCCTCGACCATTCTGCATTACGCCGCGGAGGCTTCCGCCACGCCGCTGAAAACTTTTTCGATCACTTTCAAGGGCCGCAGCTTCGACGAAGGCGCCTACATCCGCGAGGTGGCCGCGCGCTACGGCACCGACCACACCGAATTCGACCTCAGCACGGAAATCGATCTGCGCGGGGCCATCGAGAAGTTCGCCTACTATTCCGACGAGCCCAGCGCCGACGCCGGCTGCCTCCCGGTCTGGTTTCTGGCCAAGATGAGTTCGCAGGAAGTTACCGTGGCGCTTAGCGGGGAAGGCGCGGACGAGCTTTTCGGCGGCTACCTTACTTACCGCGCCGACCGCTATGCGCGCCTGGCCCGGCTGGTTCCTTCGCCGCTGCGCCGCGCGGCCCTGGCGAGCATGCGCTTTTGGCCCGTCTCCGACGAAAAGATCAGCCTCGAGTACAAGCTCAAGCGCTTCCTGGAAGGTTCGCTGCTTCCTGCCGACGAAGCGCATATCTATTGGAACGGCACATTCTCCGAGGAGCAGAAGCGGGAATTCTTCCTGCGCGCGGACCCCGCGCCGATGCGTAAGATTCTGGAAAACATGCCGCCAACCGGCGGCCTCAACCGCTACATGCTTTTCGACCAGAACTATTACCTGGCCGACGATATCCTCTATAAGGCCGACCGCATGAGCATGGCCCATTCCCTCGAGGTGCGCCCGCCCTTCCTCGACCACCGCATCGCCGAATTCGCCGCCTCGCTTCCGGAAAGTTACAAGGTGCACGGCTCCCAGCTCAAATACATCCTGCACCAATTGATGAAAGGGAAGCTGCCGGAGTCCATCCTGCACCGCAAAAAGGTGGGATTCGATATTCCCGCGCACGACTGGTTCCGCGGCGTGCTCAAGCCCCTGCTGCTGGATACGCTGAATGAACGTGCCGTCAAGGACAGCGGCGTCTTCCGCTGGGGCGGCGTCGAGAGCATCATCAAACTACATCTCGAAAGGCGCGAGAGCTTCGGCTATCATCTTTGGGGCCTGGTGATTCTCTTCCTATGGATCAAACAGTGGAACATTCAAACGGACAGCGCGGCGCCGCCGGCGGGCCGGAGTCAGACTGGTTTTTCCGCCACGCCGGCCTGATTGTCGTCCTCTTCGCCGCCGCCGTCTTTGTCGGTTGCATGGTTTCCCCGCCTTCCCTGATGGACGACGTGGACGCCGTGCAGGCGCAGATCGCCCGCAACTTTCTCCAGTCGGGCGACTGGGTGATTGCCCACCTCGACGGCGTTCCCTACATCGAAAAATCTCCCCTGAACTACTGGATCATGGCCCTGTGCTTTTGGATTTTCGGCGCGCATGACTGGGCCGCGCGCATCCCCAACGCGCTCACCGCCGTCCTGCTGGCCTGGATGACTTTTCGCTACGGCCGCTGGGCCTTCGGCCAGCGCGCCGGTTTCTTCGCCGGGTTGTGCCTTGCCACCAGCACTGGCTTGTTCATGTTCACGCGCATCCAGATTCCCGACGTGATGATCACCCTCACCGTCGGCCTGGCCTTTTGGTCCTTCCAGCGCGCCAGCGACCCCGAGGAGCCGCATCCTCGCTGGTGGGCCGCGGCGCTGGCCGCGTGCCTGGGCGTGGGTCTGCTGCTCAAGGGCCTGATCGCGCTGGTGGCTCCGGTGGGGGGCATCTTCGTTTACCTGGCCGTGACGCGGCAGCTTTTTTCGCGCGACCTGTGGCGGCGGCTGCACGTTTTCTCCGGGCTGCTCCTCCTGCTGGCCATCGCCGCTCCCTGGCACATCCTGGCCATGCGCCGCATGCCCCCCTATTTCGATTTCACCTTGCACAGCGGCCCCGGCGAATATCGCGGCTTTTTCTGGTTCTACTTCATCAACGAACACGTCCTGCGCTTCCTCAATCTGCGCTATCCGCGCGACTACAACACCGTGCCCCGCGCGGCCTTCTGGCTCTTTCACCTCTTGTGGCTCTTCCCCTGGTCCGCGTTTTTTCCGGGCGCCGCCGCGCTCGGCTACAAGCCGGTGGACCGCGCCGGACGCACGCGCCTGCTGGCCCTCTGTTGGTGCGGATTCCTGCTCACCTTTTTCACTTTTTCCACCACCCAGGAATACTATTCCATGCCCATTTATCCCGCGCTGGCTCTCCTGCTGGGCTGCGTGATGGCCGGAGAAAGCCGCTGGCTGCGCATCGGCTCGCGCACCGTGGGCGTGATTTCCGCCGCGGCTGCCGCCGTCATCGCCGCCGTTCTTTTTCTCACCCGCCACCTGCCCGCTCCCGGCGACATTTCCCGCGCGCTCGAACAGCATCCCGATTCCTACACCCTTTCCCTCGGCCACATGGGCGACCTCACGCTGCACTCCTTCGCTTACTTGCGCACTCCGCTCGTGCTGGCCGGGCTGGCCATGCTGCTGGGCGCGGTGGCCGCGTGGCGTCTCTCCGTGCCCCGCGTTTATCTCGCCTTCGCGCTGATGATGGTTCTTTTTTTTCAGGCTGCGCGCGTCGCTCTCGTGGTTTTCGATCCCTTCATGGGCTCGCGGCCTCTCGCCGAAGCCCTGCTGCGCGCTCCACAGGGCCGCCTGATCCTCAATGACGAGTATTACGGCTTCTCTTCCGTCTTTTTCTATACCAACCGCAGCGCGCTGCTGCTCAACGGCCGCCGCAACAATCTCGAATACGGCTCCTATGCGCCGGGCAGCCCCAACGTGTTCATTGATGACGTGGAATGCGCCGCGCTGTGGATGGGCGCGGAGCGGTTTTACGTGCTGACCACAGACGAAAAGCTCGAGCAACTGAAGAACCTGGTCGGCGGGGAAAATCTGCACCCGGTCGCCGAAAGCGGCGGAAAGTTTCTGTTCACGAACAAGTAGCGGCGTAAATCGGCGCGCGCACGGAGTCCTTTGCCTGTTCTGTTGCAATCCATCCTGCGGTACGGGCTGCTTCTCGCGGCGCTGGCCCCCCTCGCCTATTACCTCCTCTCCGCGCTGGCCGCCTGGCGCTTCTTCCGCCGCGAACGCGCCCGCGCGCTGCCGGATTTCACTCCGTCTGTCAGCCTGCTCAAGCCCGTGCGCGGCGTGGATTTCGCCTCCTGGGAAAATTTCTCCAGCTTCTGCCTCCAGGATTATCCGGACTACGAACTGCTCTTCGTCGTCAACGACATGGCCGACCCCGCCGTGCCGCTCATCGAGCGTCTGCAGGCGGAGTTTCCTCAGCGCAACATTCGAATCTTTTCCGGCGCCGCGCCGCTGGGCGCCAACCGCAAAATCAGCAATCTCTGCCGCATCGTGCCCGAAGCCCGCCACGACATTCTGGTCCTCAGCGACGGCGACGTGCGCGTGGGTCCGCGCTATCTGCGCGAAGTCGTGGCGCCCTTCGCCGATGCGCGCACCGGGCTGGTCACCTGCTTTTATCGCGGCATCGCCCAGCGCAACCTCTTTGCCGAACTCGAAGCCGTCGGCGCGGCTTCCGATTTTTTCGCCGGTGTTCTGATGGCCGGCCTGCTCGAAGGCCTCACCTTCGCCCTCGGCGCCACCATGGTCACCACCAAATCCTGGCTCGCGCGCATCGGCGGTCTGGAAACAATCGCCGACCTCCATTCGGACGACTACGAACTCGGCCACCGCATTTTTCTCCAGGGCGGCCGCATCGTGCTCTCCCGCGAACCGGTCTGGACCATGTATCCCGCGCAGAGCTTCACCGGTTACGTGGACCATCAAGTGCGCTGGGCGCGCACCGTGCGCCTCTGCCGCCCGCTCTCCTATGCCGGCCTGCTGTTCACTCACGGACTGCCCTGGGCCGTCGCCGCCGCGCTAGTGGCTCCCACCCGCGCCGTCGCCGCCGCCTATCTGGGCGCTTATCTTTTTCTGCGCCTGGCCCAGGCCTGGGTCGTGGGCGTCTGGGGCGTGGGCGATGAAGTGCTGCGCCGCAGACTGTGGCTCGTGCCGTTGCGCGACGCGGGCAACTTCTTCATCTGGCTGTGGAGCTTCGCTTCCAACCGCATCGTCTGGGGCGAAACCGAATTCGAAATCCGCAAGGAGCGCATGACCCCTCTCCGCGAGCCTGCCGCGGCATCACCGTCCAGCCGCAAACCAGAATAGCGCCAGCTTGAAACTGAAAACTGAAAACTGAAAACTGAAAACTGAAAACTGAAAACTGAAAACTGAAAACTTCTTCCCTCCGCCAGCCCTCCGCGAATTTCGATTTTCGCATTTCGATTTTCGTCTTTTTCATCAGGGGCCCGGTTGACGGCTCCGCGATTCCCGATTAAATTAGTAAGAGTGAATCGTGGCCGTCCGGGTAGCCGGTCCTGCCGCGGTTCGCTTTTTTTCCTCCCCGCTGGGAGGTCGTCCAATCGGTAGGACTCCAGACTCTGAATCTGGCTATCCTGGTTCGAGTCCAGGCCTCCCAGCCAATCTTTTCAATCACATAGCCGTGAGCGGTTGCTTGCGCGTGCGCGCCGTCCTGTCGGCGTGGGGAGCGGCGGGATTCGCCGTTTGCGGAAGGCGTGCTATGGTGTAGTTTTCGCAAAGGGAGAAGGTGCGGGCGGGAGCCGAAATTTTCCCGGCGAATCGAGCGAGGTGAGTGATGAGCAATTTTGTGCTGGTGCATGGGGCGTGGCACGGCAGCTGGTGCTGGAAGCGGGTGCGGAGGATTTTGCAGGCGCGCGGGCATGAGGTGTTCACGCCGACGCTGACGGGGGTGGGGGAGCGCGCGCATTTGTTGTCGCCGCAGGTGAATCTGGAGACGCACATCGCCGACGTGGTGAACCTGATTCACTGGGAGGAGCTTTCCGACGTGGTGCTGTGCGGGCATTCCTATGCGGGATGCGTGGTGAGCGGGGCGGCCGGCCGAATTGCGGAACAGATCAAGGCGCTGGTGTATCTGGATGCGTTCGTTCCGGAAAAGGGGCAGAGCCTGCACGATACGCTTCCCGCGGAGATGCGCGACGGGCAGGTGGCCGAGGCGCGGAAAATGGGAGAAGGGTGGAAGGTGCCGCCGATTCCCGCCGAAGTGTTTCATGTGAATGAACGGGACCGCGAGTGGGTGAACCGGCAATGCACGGTGCAGCCGCTGGCGACGTTTCAGCAGAAGCTGGAGCTGAGCGGAGGAATTGAGGAGATCAAAAACATTACGTACATTCTGGCGAGCGGGTGGGCGCCCTCTCCGTTTCCGCAGTTTTACGAGAAGGCCAAAGCGCGGGGATGGAAGACGAGGGAGCTGGCCTGCGGGCATGACGTAATGCTGGATATGCCGGAAGAGCTGAGCCGGGAGCTGTTGAAAGCGGCGGAGTGAGGGATGGAGCTTTTCATGATACGGAATGAATGGAGATAGAAATCCGTGGACTATTTGCTGAAGACCGAGCCTTCGGAGTATTCCTTCGCGGACCTGTTGCGCGACGGCGTGACGGAGTGGGAGGGAGTAGCCAATCCGGCGGCGGTGAAGAATTTGCGGGAGGGGTTCCCGGTGCGCGGCTGGTGATTTACGAAACGGGTGCGCGGAAGAGCGCGGTGGGGACGGCGGTGGTGGTGTCGGTGGACGCAACGGATGCGAAGAGGCCGGTGGTCAAGATCAAAGCCGGAAGAAAAATTGCGGCGGCTGTTTCGCTGGAGCAGATCAAGGCCGAGAAGATTTTCCGGGATTCGCCGCTGGTGCGCCAGGGGCGGTTGTCGGTGGTTGCGCTGAGCGGGGAACAATATAAAGTTTTGACCGGGGAGTGAACGCGGCGGGTGGGATGCAGGCGCCGGGGGGATGCTTGTGGTGTGTTTGGGTGGGGGTGTGGTGGGGGAGGAGCACAGCCAAGAGCACAGCCAAGAATGGCTGTGCCACGGAAGAGGGGGGAGAAAGCTCTGCCCCTGCCGGGGAGGTTTGCGGGGAAGGGGGGTTAGCGGGAGCGGTGGGGGGAATCGAGTTTATACTGGCCGATTTTGCGGCTGAGGGTGTTGCGATGAATGCCCAGGATCTGGGCGGCGCGGCACTGATTGCCGTTGGCGCGGTCGAGGACGCGCTTGATGAAGCGCTTTTCGAATTCGCCGATGGCCTCCTCGAAGAGAATGCCGCGTTCCACCATCTGGGTTACCAGCCCTTCCAATTGATCCTTCACGATTGCACGCTCCGCGGGAGAATTATTCTTGAGGCCCAGGATCCCATACTGAAAGGTTCTGCAAGAGTTGGGTTGAGATTCTTTCCGGCCCGGCAAAGGCGCCGGGACTCAGAATGACAGATTTTAGCTATACGTAGCCGCTGGGGCGAGTTCCTGGCCGGTTAAAATCCGAAAAGCTTCGCGGTAGCGGGCTTGCGTGGCGGCCACGACGTCGGCGGGCAGTTCGGGGCCGGGAGCCTGCTTGTTCCATCCGATGCGCTCGAGATAATCGCGAACAAATTGCTTGTCAAAGGAGGATTGCGGGCCGCCGGGTTGGTATTCGGCGGCGGGCCAGAAGCGGGAGGAGTCCGGGGTGAGGGCTTCGTCAATCCAGATGAGCTGGCCATCGAGGAGGCCGAATTCGAATTTGGTGTCGGCGAGGATGACGCCGCGGGGCTGGGCATAGGCGGAAGCGCGGCGATAGATTTCCAGGCTGAGCGCGCGGGCGCGTTCGGCGACGGGAGCGCCGACGAGTTCGGCGGCGCGGGCGAAGGGAATGTTTTCGTCATGTCCGCTGGCGGCCTTGGTGGCGGGAGTGAAGAGGGGCTCGGGAAGGCGGTCGGATTCGCGCAGGCCGGCGGGGAGGTCAATGCCGCAAAGTTTGCCGGTGGCTTTGTAGTCCTTCCAGCCGGAGCCGGAGAGATAGCCGCGGACGACGCATTCGATGGGCAGGGGCTGGGTCTTGCGGACGAGCATGGTGCGCCCGGCGAGGTCGGAGCGGAAGGCGTCGAAGGGAGCGGGCAGTTCGGTGCCGCTGAGGACGTGGTTGGGGACGATGTCGCGGAGGAGATTGAACCAGAAGAGGGAAAGCTGGGTGAGGACGCGGCCCTTGTCGGGGATGCCGGTGGGGAGGACGACATCGAAGGCGGAAAGGCGGTCGGTGGCGATGATGAGCAGGCGATCGCCGAGGTCGTAGATGTCGCGGACCTTGCCGCGGGCCAGGGGAGTGATGCCGGGGAAGCGGGTTTCGCGCAGGACGGGTTGTGCAGGGGCGGTGGTCATGGGTGGTTTCCGATCGGGAAATTAGGAGGGCATTCTAGCGCAGGTTGGGGCTGGTGGGAAGGCGAAGAGAAGATTTTCACAGGGGAGAGGGAGGAAGAAAGGAAGGAAGAAAGGAAGAAGAGGGGAATTAAGACGGTCCTTCGTGGCGGTGCGCGGTAACTGTAGAGAATGAAGAGGAGGGATTGGGAATAAGTTGAAGAGGAAAGAGGTTGGGTGAGTTTTTAGGGGGGAGAAACGCCATTCGGGAGAATGGCGTTCCCGGGGGGATCAGGCGGCGGAAGCGGCGGCAGCTTTTTGGGTGTCGCGGGGGGCGGGGGCGGACTCGCCTTCCCAGCGGACGCTGACGAGTTTGGAGACGCCGGGTTCCTGCATGGTGACGCCGTAGAGGACGGAGCCCATCTCCATGGTGCGGCGGTTGTGGGTGACGATGATGAACTGGGTTTGCGAGCTCATGTTGTCGACGAGGCGGGTGAAGCGGCCAACGTTGGCTTCGTCGAGAGGGGCGTCGACCTCGTCGAGGATGCAGAAGGGGCTGGGCTGGTAGCGGAAGATGGCGATGAGCAGGGCCAGGGCGGTCATGGCCTTTTCGCCGCCGGAGAGCAGGAGAACGTTCTGCAGGCGCTTGCCCGGGGGCGAGGCCACGATGTCGATGCCGGCGTCGCCGGAGCTGTCCGGCTCGGTGAGGCGCATTTCGGCCATGCCGCCGCCGAAGATGGTGTGGAAGGCGTCGGAGAAATTGGAGTTGATGATGTTGAAGGCGGTTTCAAAGCGCTCGCGGCAGGCTTCGTCGAGTTCGCGGATGGCCTGCTGGGTGTCGGCGATGGATTGCAGGAGGTCATCGCGCTCGCGGGTGAGGAAGGCGAAGCGCTGGTCGCACTCGTTGAATTCCTCGAGGGCCATCATGTTGACGGGGCCCATGGCTTCGATGCGCGATTTCATTTCGCGGTAATTGGCTTCCGCGGCGGCCAGTTCCTCGCCGGAGATGAGCGCGGTTTCGGAGGCCATGAGGTCCTCGGGGTGGGCGTTGACCTCGGCGAGGCAGGTTTCGCGGAGATGCTGGCGGTCGGAATCGTTGCGGGCGCGTTCGACATCGGCGTGGCCGCGCTGCTCGCGGAGGTCCTGCAGGAACTGGCGGGCGGAGCGGAGATGGTCCTCGGTCTGGGTGACGCGGGTGCGGGAGGAGTCCCACTCGAGTTCGAGTTCCTTCTGGCGGGATTCGAGGCGGAGTTTTTCGGCGCGCAGGCCGGTGAGCTGCAGTTCGAGTTCAGCGCTCTGTTGGGCGAGGGACTGAACTTCCTCGGCGATGGCGGCGAGCTGCTGCTGGAGGGCGGACTCGCGGCGGTCCATTTCGGCGCGTTCTTCGAGGAGACGCGTGGCGAGAGATTCGGCGGCGGAGAGGCGTTCGGCGAGGGCGGCTTGCCCGGCGCGTGCGGAGGAAAGCTCTTCCTGGGCGGAGTGAATGGCCAGGCGCAGGGCGGAGAGATTTTCGGCGAGCTGGGCGGCTTCGGATTCGGCGGAGGCGCGGGTGGCGCTGGCGGCGGCGTGCTGTTGCTGGGCGGCGGAGGCGCGCTGGCGCGAGGAGTCAACGTCGCGCTGGACCTGGGCGAGATCCTGGTGGCAGACGGTGAGGTCGAGGCTGACGCGGGCGAGGTCGCTCTGGATTTGCTGGAACTTGTGCGTGGCGGCGAAGACGGCGCGCTCGGCTGCGCGTTGTTTGGCGGAGAGATCCTCGAGGGAGGATTCGGCGGCGGCGGTTTTGGCGAGAAGTTCGGCGAGAGCAGCCTGCGTCTCGGCGGATTTGCGTTCGAATTCCTCGGCTTCGATTTCGAGGGCGCGGAGTTCGCGCTTCATGCCCAGCGGGCCGGCCTGGTCGGGGCGGCCGCCGGAGACCATGCGGCCCTGATAGGTGGTGCCGTCGGGAAGGACGAAGGCGTAGTGGGGATATTCGCGGGCGAGCTTTTCTGCGGTGGCGGAGGTGTCAGTGAGGAAAGCGGTGGCCAGGCGCGGGAGGAACTGCTTGGCGGCGGGGCCGAGGGGATTGCGGAATTCGACGAGCTGGTCGAGGCGGCCGATGACGCCGTCTTCGAGGCGGAAGGAGCGCACAGGCTCGGCGGGAGCGAGTTTGAGCTTGTGGAGGGAATCGACGAAGAAAGTGGCGCGGCCGCCGACTTCCTCGCGAAGGAGAGCGACGCCGGTGCGGGCATGGTCGTAGGTTTCGACGACGACGTATTCCAGTTCGTCGCGGAGGAACTGTTCGACGGCGAGTTCGTGTTCCTGGGCGACTTCGGCGTAATCGGCGAGGAGGCCGACGGCGCGGAAATCGCGGGCGGATCCGGGCGCGCCGCCCTGGGGCATGGCGAAAAGTTTTTTGACGGCTTCGCCGGTGTAGGAGCGATCGTTGAGAATTTGCTCGAGGGTGTGGTGGCGGGCGCGGAGCGCGGAGAGGGAATCACGCAGCACAGCGGCGGCGGCTTCGGTGGACTTGCGCTGCTCGCGCAGGGCGCTGAGTTCGGCTTGCAGCGCGCCGGAGTGCTGTTCGAGCTGCAGTAAGGTTCCGGCGGCGGCGTCGCGTTCGGAGGCGGCGGAGGCGGAATCGTCGCGGAGGCGCACGGCGCTGTCCATGAGGGAGGACTGGCTGGATTCGAGGCGGCGAAGGGCTTCCGTGTGGTGCAGGAGGGCTTCTTCGGCCTGAATCTGTTCGCCGTGGAGCTGGAGCAGTTTTTCGCCGGCGGCGGCGGCGGTCGAGCGGAGAGCGGCGACGCGTTCTTCGGCTTGCTGGACGTCCGCGGCGCGGGATTGCGCGGCGGAAGCAAGTTCCTCGATGCGGGCGGCCTGCGCGGCAGCTTCCAGGCGCAGGGTGGCGAGAGATTCGGATTGGGCGGAATTCTTGGCGGACCAGGCGGCGGTCTGCTCGGCGGCCTGGGCGGCTTCGAGGGTCAATTGCTGGGAGCGGGCGGCGAGTTCATCGTTGCGCTGGAGGTTGAAAGCCAGGCGGTTTTCGGCGCGGTCGAGTTCGAGGGTGGTGAGGCCGAGGTGGTTCTGGCTCTGGCGGATTTCGGCGTCGAGCTCGTAGATGCGCTGGTTGAGGCGGTCCTGCTCGAGTTCCTGTTCCTGGAGGCCGGAGGCGCGCTCGGTTTCGGAGCGGAGGAGTTCGTCGTGGCGCGCGGCGAGGCGCTCGGCTTCGGCTTCGAGTTCGCGGGCCTTGCTGGCCAGCATGGTGCGCACGATGCCGCGCATCTGCTCGCGGACTTCGGCGTAGCGGCGGGCCTTGGAGGCCTGGCGCTTGAGGGAGCCGAGCTGCTTTTCGACTTCGACGACGATGTCGTTGACGCGATTGAGATTTTCTTTGGAGGATTCGAGCTTGGCTTCGGAGAGGCGCTTCTTGGTTTTGAACTTGGTGATGCCGGCGGCTTCCTCGATGATGGCGCGGCGCTCCATGGGCTTGGTGGAGAGGATCAGGCCGATGCGGCCCTGCTCGATGATGGCGTAGGAGTCCGGGCCGAGGCCGACGCCCATGAACATTTCCTGGATGTCGCGGAGGCGGGCGACGCGGCCATTGATGAGGTATTCGCTCTGGCCGGAGCGGTAGAGGCGGCGGCTGACGACGACTTCGCCGGGCTTGGTCTGCAGTTCGGATTTTTCGCGCTTGCGGCGCTTGAGTTTTTCGAGGCCAGCGGCGGGGGCTTCTTCGGCGGTTTCGCCTGCGGTCATTTCGGCGGCGGCGTCCGAGAGGGCCTCGGCGTCGGGATTTTCAGCGGTGGCCAGGGAGAGGGAATGGATTTCGCCGGATGTGGAGGAGGAGTCGGAGAGAGCGAGAGAATCGCCTTCCGTCGTCTGGCCTTCGAGGACGAAGCGGGCGGCTTCGGCGAGTTCGGGGTCTTCGAGGGTGATGGTGACTTCGGCGAGGCCCAGCGGGGGACGCTTGGTGGTGCCGTTGAAGATGCAATCGGCCATGCGCTCGGCGCGGAGGGATTTGTGGCTCTGTTCGCCGAGGACCCAGGAGATGGCGTCCACGACGTTGGATTTACCGCAGCCGTTGGGGCCGACGATGCAGGTGATTCCGGTGCCGCTGAACGTGACGGTGGTCCGTTCGCAGAAGGATTTGAAGCCGACGATGTCAACCTTGCGGAGTTTAAGCACGGTCACCCCTTTGTGTCTCTCCGTGCACCTGGGGGCCCGGGGATATGGTACACCTGCCCGAAGAGAGACGGCGCTTCGTTCCTCGATAGGAGGGAGTTTCGAGCGGCGAGTCAGCCTCGACGCAGTCGAAGCCGCCCGCACGGAGGAATGGCAGAGTTCCGATCAGTGGCCCAGCCCGCCTGGCGCAATTTGGATGGCGGTACAGGGAAAACAGTAGCACGGAGTTTGGGGGCTGTAAAGGGGTACGCAAGATGTTGTGGGGTAAGAGATAAAGACTACAAGTCGCTGACTGCCCCCGCGGGGTGGATGGGCGGCTGACGACCCACCATGATTTCGTGCCTGGCTTCACTCGTCAGGGAATAAATTAACTATCCTAATCGAAAATTGGAGGAGGCGAGGGAACAGCGGAAGAATCGCCGCCAGCGGGCCGCGTGAAGAACGAAGAAGCCCGGTCTCCGGAAAGTCCGAGTAACGGATAAGGTGGATTACTTCCGGATAGGCGACAATGCCCGCTTGACTTCCGCGAAAGGAATTGAGAATATTCGGGTGATTTGCGGGTTCCTAGTTCTACCCCCCCTTCTAGAAAGCACGTGTAACCATGACCGCAAGTATTCCGCGCGCGGTAATACTCCTCATTGAAAACGATCCGGCCGCTGCCAATGCGATTCAAGCCGCCCTTGCTGACTCAAACACCGGTCCATTCGACGTGGAATGGGTTCGCCAACTTTCCGAGGGTTTTGAGCGCCTGAGCAAGAAAAGAATTGCAGCTGTCTTGCTCGATTTGACCCTGCGCGACAGCCGCGGTATCGAGACGTTCGACAAGCTGTACGCCGCCGCGCCCGACGTCCCGATCCTGATCCTTGGCGGAAACGCTCACGAAGCGCTTGCGAAACAAGCCGTAGCGCACGGTGCGCAGGATTATCTCCTGCCGGGTCACCTCGATGGCTATTCACTGCCTCGCGCACTGCGCAACGCGATCGAACGCAAGGCCGTCGAGGATGCCTTGTACGTGGAAAAAGAACGCGCCGTGGTCACCCTCAACTCGATTGGTGACGCCGTTCTCTGTACCGACATTTCCGGCAACATCACCTATCTCAATCTGGTTGCAGAGGTTATGACCGGCTGGGGCCGCGAAGAAGCCACGGGCAAACCCCTCGCCGAAGTCTTCCGAATTATTGACGGCGCCACGCGCAAGACCGCTCGAAACCCCTTGGAGATGGCCGTCGAACAAGATAGGGCGGTGGGACTGACTGTGAATTGCATCCTCGTCCGCCGCGACGCATTTGAATCCGCCATTGAAGATTCCGCCGCGCCGATCCACGACCGGGCAGGCCGGGTCATCGGAGCGGTAATCGTTTTTCATGATGTGAGCGCGGCGCGGGCCATGTCGCTCCAAATGACGCACTCCGCGCAGCACGATCCCGTCACGAATCTGCCCAATCGCGTGTTGCTCAACGACCGAATCACTCAGTCGATTGCCTTGGCTCGCCGCCAGAAGAAACCGCTTGCCGTGATCTTTCTGGATTTGGATCATTTCAAATACATCAACGATTCGCTGGGACATGCCATCGGCGACAAGCTTCTTCAGTCCATTTCAAGACGATTGGTGGCCGGCGTGCGCGATTCCGACACGGTCAGCCGCCAGGGTGGAGATGAATTCGTTATCCTGCTTTCGGAGATCACCAATCCGGAAGACGCGGCCACGAGCGCAAAACATATACTTCTTTCGCTCACCGCACCCCACTGCATCGGGGGACAAGATCTGCATATCGATGGGAGCATCGGTATCAGCGTCTACCCGGAAGACGGAGAAGATACCGAAACCTTAATCAAGAATGCGGACATGGCCATGTATCACGCCAAGGAAAGCGGGCGCAATAATTTCCAGTTTTTCAAAACGGAAATGAACCGGGCGGCCGTCGAGCGGCAATCTCTCGAGGGCAGCCTGCGCAGCGCCATCGAGCGAGAAGAGTTTCTATTGCATTATCAGCCGAAGGTAAAGCTGGACACGGGTGAGATCACGGGAGTGGAGGCGTTGATTCGCTGGCAGCAGCCTGATCGAGGACTCGTTGCTCCCTCCCAGTTCGTGCCCGTCGCCGAAGATAGTGGCCTTATTCTCCCGATCGGCCGCTGGGTGCTACGCGCAGCTTGCCGGCAAGCGCGCGACTGGCAGGACACGGGGCTGCCGCCATTGCCTGTTGCTGTCAACATTTCCGCCGTCGAGTTCCGCGATAAGGATTTTGTCGAAGGTGTCCGGGCGATACTTTCCGAAACCGGCTTGGAAGGGCAATATCTCGAGCTCGAACTCACCGAAGGCGTCCTTATGGAGGATGCCGAATCCACGGTCTCCGTACTTCAGGAGCTCAAAACGATGGGGGTACGGCTTGCGGTGGATGACTTCGGCACGGGCTATTCCAGCCTGAGCTATCTTCGGCAGTTCCCCATTGATGTCCTGAAAATCGACCAGTCCTTTGTCCATCAGATCCCTGCCGATTCCGATGATTCTACAATCGTATGCGCCATAATCAACATGGGAAAGAGCCTCAAGCACGTCGTGATTGCCGAGGGCATCGAAACGCGAGCACAGAGAGCCTACCTTCAGACTCACTGTTGCGCGGAAGGACAAGGCTACCTCTTCAGCCGACCCCTGGCCGGCGAACAAGTTGCCCATCTACTTCGGATGGGCATAACAGGCACTGTCGTCCACTGAGGGTCGCAGCTCATTGCACCTCTGGCGGTCTGTGTGAACATTCCAGACTTCGCGGCCGGCTGGTCGTGGCGATGACGAGCGATCCACCATTCTCCTGGACTCGCTGGCAACAAATCGTATGCGCATCGCTATCGCCACGGTGTACTCGACCTGCGGATGCCGGATACCGCCCGATAGGTGGTCTAAAATCATCCGGGAATCGGCTGCATTCCGATCCGTGGCGCTTCCGTAATGGGCTCTGCGCCTTCTATGGGTGAAGGGCTGTCCAGAGCAATTAGCCCCCCGGCTTGCAAACGCGTTCCGGCGCCGGTCCACATTCCACCACGTTCCATTATTTGCCACATCTCCAAACCCTCGGCTACAATCAGTTGTTTGTTTGCGCGCGGCATACGATGAAGCGGGAGCCATGGCGGAAATTCGGCTGCACAACACGCTGACGGGGAAGACGGAGGCATTTACAACGCTGCACCCCGGCGAGGTGCGCATGTACACGTGCGGGCCGACGGTCTATAACTTCGCGCATATCGGGAACTTCCGGACGTTCGTGTTTCAGGATACGCTGCGGCGGTTTCTGGAGCTGCGCGGCTACCGCATGAAGCAGGTGATGAACCTGACCGACGTGGACGACCGGATCATCGCCAACGCGGCGGAAAAGGGCATCAGCATCCGGGAGTACACGGAGAAGTACGCGCAGGCCTTCTTCGCCGATTGCGCCACGCTTTCGATTGAGCCGCCGGAGCACTGGATCCGGGCGACGGATCACATCGAGGATATGGTGGCGCTGATCGAGCGCTTGCAGAAAAATACGTACACGTACGAGAGCGAAGGCTCGATTTATTACCGCATCGCGAAATTTCCGGAGTATGGAAAACTTTCAAAAATCGACGTGAGCGGGATTCAGGCGGGGGCGCGGGTGGACGTGGACCGCTACGAAAAGGAAAGCGCGCGGGATTTCGCGCTGTGGAAGGCGCCCAAGCCGGGCGAGCATTTCTGGGAGACGCGCATCGGGCCGGGACGGCCGGGGTGGCATATCGAGTGCTCGGCGATGGCCATGCATTTTCTGGGCGAGACGATTGATATTCACACGGGCGGGACCGATTTGGCGTTTCCGCATCACGAAAACGAAATCGCGCAGTCGGAAGGGGCCACGGGAAAACCCTTTGTGCGCTTCTGGCTGCATGCCGAGCATCTGCTGATTGATTCCGAGAAAATGTCCAAGTCGCTGGGAAATTTTCATACGCCGCGGGACCTGTATGCGCAGGGCTGCAAGCCCTCGACACTGCGCTTTTTGCTTTCGAGCGTGCCTTACCGGCGGCAGCTGAGCTTCAGCATGGACGGTTTGCAGCAGGCGGCCAGTTCGGTCGAGCGGCTGCGCAACTTTACCGCGCGGCTGCGCGGAGAGAAATTTCCGGCGGGCGAGCAGGCTGGGTTCGCCGCGCGGGTGCAGCGCGCGGAAGAGGAGTTCGACGCGGGGCTGGCGGACGATCTGAACACGGCGCAGGCGCTGGCGGCGCTGTTTGACCTGGTGCGCGAGGCCAACATCGCGATGGACAAGGGAGAGTTCCGGCAGGGCGGGGTGGCGCCGCTGGAGGGTTTCCTGAAGAAATTCGAGCGCGTCTTTCCGGTGATCGAGGACAACGACGCGGAAAAGCTGCGCGCGCTGGGCTATGGCGCGGCGGCGGGCGGGCCGGACGACGCGGAGATTGACGCGCTGGTGGCCGAGCGCAACGCGGCGCGCAAACGGCGCGACTTTGCGGCCTCGGATCGCATACGGCAGGAACTTGCGGACCGTGGTATACTTTTAGAAGACACCAAAGATGGCGGTGTCCGCTGGAAACGCAAATGAGCCTCTCGACCCACATCCGCGTGCCGTACCTCCCGGGGCAGAACCCGCCGGCCGCCCAGCGGCCCAACCTCTATAGCGTTGATTTATCGTAGATTATTGAAAACAAGGCCCTTCCGGGAGTAGTCCGTCTTTGGTGAAGTAATACTGGCGCTGGGCCTTGGCGCGTCCCCGCAGCACCGATTAACCCTCAACACAGAGCCGCACCGCCGGCCACAGGAGATTTGACATGCAAGCGACATTGGATGCGAAACTGCCAAAGCTGATTACGGCGCTGCCCGGCCCGAACGCCCGGCGCGTCATTGAGTACGACGGGAAGCACATGTCGCCGTCGTATACGCGCGAGTATGCGCTGGTGGCCAAGCGCGGACGCGGGGCGATCGTCGAGGACGTGGACGGAAACACGTTCCTGGATTTCGCCGCGGGAATCGCCGTGTGCGCCACGGGGCATTGCCACCCGAAAGTGGTGGAAGCGATTCAGAAGCAGGCCGCGGAGCTGATTCACATTTCCGGGACGGACTTTTTCTATGAGCTGCTGCCGCAATTGGCCGAGCGCCTGGCCAAGACCATGCCGGGAGCGGAGGCCCAGCGGACGTTCTTTGGCAACTCGGGGACGGAAGCGGTCGAGGGCGCGATCAAGCTGGCGCGCTATACGACCAAGCGGGACAAGATCATCGCGTTTTACGGATGTTTTCATGGGCGGACCCTGGGTTCGCTGTCGCTGACGGCGTCGAAAGCCACGCAGAGAAAAGGGTTCGGGACGATGCTGGGCGGGATCGAGCACATTCCATTTCCGAACGCGTACCGCTGCAAGCTGGGGCATACGGCGGAGACGTGCGGCTCGGAGATTATCGAGCAGCTCGAGGGCGACATCTTCAAGCGGTTGTTCGCGCCGGAGGATGTGGCGGCGATCATCATCGAGCCGATTCAGGGCGAAGGCGGATACATTCCCGCGCCGGTGGCGTTTTTGCAGGAGCTGCAGCGGATTTGCCGGAAGAACGGAATCATGCTGATCTGCGATGAAGTGCAATCCGGCATGGGGCGCACCGGGAAGTGGTGGGCTTACGAGCACGCCGGGATCGAGCCGGACATCATCACCACGGCGAAGGGACTGGCCAGCGGGATGCCGCTGGGGGCGTTCATCGCCAAGGAAAGCGTGATGACGTGGAAGCCGGGCTCGCACGGGACGACGTTTGGCGGAAATCCGGTGGCGATTGCCGCGGCGCTGGCCACGATGGACCTGGTGGAAGGCGGGTACATGGCCAACGCGGAGCGCGTGGGCCATCATCTGCTGGGGAAGATGGCGGAGTGGAGCAAGAAATTTAAAATCGTGGGCGAGGTGCGCGGCAAGGGGCTGATGATCGGCGTGGAAATCGTGCGCGATCAGAAGACCAAGGAGAAGGCGCCGGACCTGCGCAAGAAGATCGTGGACCTGGCGTTTTCGAAGGGCTTGCTGATCCTGAGCGCCGGGGAATGCACGTTCCGGCTATCGCCGCCGCTGATGATTGACGTCGAACAGGCGGATTTTGCGCTGCGGACGCTGGAGGAGTGCATCAAGGAAGTCGAGAAGAGCGTTTAACGCAGAGGCGCAGAAGAGAACGGAATAGAGAAAATCCCGTGGTTGCCTGGAAAGAGCAAAGGCGGCCGCGGGATTTTTGTTTCTATGCTGGCCGCCAATTTGGAATTTCCGATGATTCTGCTAGGGGTTTGTCAGGCGTTGGGGATTTCAATCTTGGCGGCGTTGGAGTCTGTCGAGCAGCTCTCGCAATTCAGATGAACTTCTTACCTCTGCACTCTCTGCGGCACTTGTTCTAGAGTAAATTCGCCCCGGATAAATTCCAGCGTCGGCGTTTTGGCACTTGACTAGGACAAACGAATTCTTTGCAGCGGGAACCGAAAGGAGTACGAACAGTTGATTTCCATCTCTTACCCGGCGAACTGTGATAGGAACGGGTGGATCCAGAAATGCATTCACCGCACGGTTCAATCGTGATGTCTCCAGCGAATCAAGCAACGAATCTGGCACTCCTTGAGTAACGAACTCGCCAGGATGAGGTTCTGCCACACCCACAATAATCTTGCCGCCTCCCCAATTGGCCATTGCCATCACGTCCTTGGCCAGTGACGCCCTGCCGGTCTTGGACACTAGATCGACAGTTTCTTTGTAATCATGCGATTGTGTTTCAAGCCCTAAATGAATTAGCGAAACGTCTGGATCTACTCGTAGTCGCAATAGTCGCGCGATGGCAGTAATCAACTGCTCCGGTTCCCAGGGTTTAGGGACAATCGCGTCAAATCCATGCTTGTACTGGTCGAATTGCTGTTGTTCCGTGGCATTTCCTGAGACCGCAATTACGGGAATAATCGCAGTCTTAGGCTCGCCGCGAAGTCGAGTAAGCAGGTCGAATCCGTCCCCTCCTGGATGGATGATGTCCGTAGTTATAAGGTGTGGAGTAAACGATTTAAGAACGCGAAACGCCTTTTCGTTTGATTGGGCAGTGCGAACTTCTGAATTCGCGAAGCCCTTTTGGATGATCTGAGCGGTAAGTGAGGCGAGAGATTGCGCGTCATCTACCACCAAGAATTTGAGTGCCATAATGTTGGTGCCTTTGCCCTCGGCATCGGGACTTTCGATTCAAATAATGACGCTACGTTGCCGAGTCTACATAAGATTTGCCCCGTCAGTCCAGGCGCGGTCATTCTGAAAAGTTGCAGCGACGCTGACAATGTTTATTTGGTAGTGTTGTTGGCTGATAGAATAAGCACCTATCGCGGTCCCTAGACTGTCCTCTGAGAGGTATGGATGGAAAAAACCCTTACTGACTGCCTCATTACGCCTGGCGAAACGGATGGAGGGGATGTGCGGCTGCCCACTGGAAAAGAGCGCTGGCGTTGGCGGGAGGCGCGATTATACTCGGAGCGAATGAGGGGCTGGCGGGATGGCGATCTTTTCGCGATTGGTGTTTTGGGCGGTGAAGCGGGCTGCGCGCAGGGGATTGCGCGAGGAGGCGCCTGCGGCGTCTGGCGGTGCGTTGCAGCGGAAGGAGCAGGCGCGGCGGACGGGGGTGCGCGGGGAGACGTATGCGTACTGGTATTTGCGGGGGATGGGGTATGTGTTCGTGGCGCGGAATTATCAGCCGGCGGGGATGAAGGGGGAGATTGACCTGGTGGGATACGACGGGGAGACGCTGGTGTTCGTGGAAGTGCGCACGCGGACGGTGCGCGCGGGGCAGCAGGGGGTTGCGGAGCAGAGCGTGACGCGGGACAAGCAGGAGCATGTGATCCGCACGGCGCGGAGATTTTTGGCGGCGCGGAGGGTGAAGGCGGTGGCGGTGCGGTTTGACGTGGTGGCGATTGAGAGCCGGGCGGGGCGGGAGCCGGTGGTGCGGTTGCATAAGGATGCGTTTTTGTTTCGGATGTAGGGGGAAGAAGAAATGGTTGTCATTCTGAGTCCCGGTTGTTTTTACCGGGGCGAAGAATCCCAACTTCACGTGTTGCAGAGACTTACCGTTGAGATCCTTCGGCCCCGATAAAAGACATCGGGCCCTCAGGATGACCGCTCTGTTTTTCTATTTTAGTTTTTTGCAGGTTGGCAGGGGCGCGGCGGCGGCTGGCGGATACGCTGCGGGGCGGGAAGGGGTACAATAATTTCCAGGAAGCGGCCGATAGAAGGAAATAGGTGCGGGCTGCGCGAGGAGAGGCGAGATTGGCTGAACTACGGAAGGATCCGATAACCGGGCGGTGGGTGATTATTTCGACGGACCGCGGGAAGCGGCCGGTGAGCTTCGTGCGGCAGAGCGTGGTGGCGCAGGACAAGACGAATTGCCCGTTCTGCTACGGCGGGGAGGCCAAGACGCCGCCGGAGATACTGGTCTATGGGCGGAACGGAAGCGAGGCCAACAAGCCGGGATGGGCGGTGCGCGTGGTGCCCAACAAGTTTCCGGCGCTGGGAATCGAAGGCGAGCTGGACAAAGAGGGCGAGGGAATTTTCGACAAGATGAACGGGATCGGGGCGCACGAGGTGATCGTGGAGACGCCCGATCATGCGGCCACGCTGGCGACGCTGCCGGAGCGCGCGGTGGAGGACGTGCTGTGGGCCTACCGCGACCGCATGCTGGACCTGAAGAACGACCGGCGGTTCCGCTACGTGCTGATCTTCAAGAATCACGGGGAAGCCGCGGGGGCCAGCGCGGAGCACCCGCATTCGCAGCTGATTGCGCTGCCCATCGTGCCCAAGCAGGTGCGCGAGGAAGTGGACAGTTGCTGGCACTATTACCAGGAAAAGGAGCGCTGCATTTTCTGCGACATTATCCGGCAGGAGCGCGACGCCGGGGCGCGGGTGATCGGCGAGAACGAGCACCTGATCACGCTTTCGCCGTACGCGCCGCGGTTTCCCTTTGAAATGTGGATCTTGCCCAAGGAGCACGGGTCGTCGTTCGAAAACAACCAGCGGCCGGTGTACACGGCGCTGGCGCGGATGATCAAGGAGATGCTGGCGCGGCTGGACGTGGTGCTGGACCGGCCCCCGTACAACCTGATGATCCACACCTCGCCCATCGGCGAGGAGAGCAACGAACATTATCACTGGCACATTGAAATTATTCCCAAGCTGACGAAAATCGCGGGATTCGAATGGGGCACGGGATTTTATATCAACCCCACGCCGCCGGAAGAGGCGGCGCGATTCATGCGGGAAGCGGAAATTTCCGCGCTGGAGAAATAGGGCGGCGGCGGATCTTCGCGGAAACCGCGCTGCCCGCCTGACAGTTCCGGCAAAGTCCGCTATACTGGAAAATATCGGCGCGGTACCCAAGTGGCCTAAGGGAGAGGTCTGCAAAACCTCCATTCGTGGGTTCGAATCCCACCCGCGCCTCCAAGCTTCTCGTTTCAAATCAGTGGATTACAACTTTCGTCTCTTTTCCCGCAAGGCGCGCTTTGCGAGCCTGTTAACCTTCGCGGAAGCGCAGCGGAGCATGCGTGCTTCCGCGCCGCCGGTTCACTGCTAGAATCGCTCCATGCAACGAAAAATCTTTTGGCTGACGTTTACGGCCCTGGGTCTCATCGCCGATGTGGTGTTGCCTTTGTGGTGGGCTCTGGCCGCCACGATTCCGATCGGCATGGCCAGTTGGTGGATCGCCTATCGCAGCGACTGGTTCTGACGGGGGCCGCTTCTTCCGGCTATTGGGATGTGGCGATAGACGGGCAATCCGGTCCTTGCACTGCTGTTACGTGGTTTTTGCGCGCAGACCCGATTCGGCGATGGCTTCCGCGAGAAGTTCTTCGTTCTTGTGGCCCATCAGGTGCACGCCGGCCACGCCTTCGATGCCGCGCAGCGCGGCGATGATTTCCAGCATAATCTTTTTTCCCTCGAGCTGCTGGTCCGGGGCCCCGGCCACGCGCTGGATCAATTTCTCGGGAACGTGCACGCCGGCCACATGCTGGCTCATCCAGCGCAGCGCCTTGGCGTTGCGCATGGCCCCCACGCCCACGATAATCCGGCAGCGCTGATGCAGCCCGCGCTGGCGCACTTCGCGCAGGAAATTTCCCAGCAGTTCCAGGTCAAAACAGAATTGCGTCTGGATGAACTGGGCCCCGGCGAGAATCTTCTTTTCGAGATTGGCCACCCGGTCGGCGTAGGGCGGCGCAAAGGGATTGGCCGTGGCGCCCAGAAAGAGATTCGGGGCGCCCTCGAGTTTGCGTCCGGAGGCGAAGCGGCCCTCGTCGCGCAATCCGCGGGCGATGCGCAGCAGGGAAACGGCGTCGAGGTCGAAGACCGGCTTGGCTCCCGGATGGTCGCCGCCGTGAATGTCGTCGCCGGTGAGGCAGAGGAAATTGCGCACGCCCAGCGCCGCGGCTCCCAGCAGGTCCCCTTGCATCGCCAGGCGGTTGCGGTCGCGGCAGGCCATCTGGCAGATGGCGGTGTGGCCATTGGCCGTCAGAATCGCCGAAGCCGCCACGCTCGAGATGTGGCAGTTGCCGCCCGCTCCGTCGGTGAGGTTGAGGGCGTCCACCAGCCCCTGAAAGCGGCTGGCGCGCTGCAGAAGACCCGTGCAATCGGCGGAATCCGGCGGGGCGATCTCCGCGGTGACCACGAAGTTTCCTGACTCGCAAGCGCGTTCGAATTCATGATGGGGCCGCTCCCACGTCGGGAGTTCCGCAGGCGGCTCGGGGCCTGGCAGGAGCGCTTCGCGGGAAATGATGGAAGCCCAGGTGGAATGCCCGCGCAGCCGCTGGTCCACGGGCGGCAGGAAGGGAAGCGTTTCGCCCAGTTGGCCGGTCATTCTCTTCTGTCCTTCGGTGGCTTCCACCCACACGCAGCGCATCTCCGGCTTTACTTCGCAATTTCCGTTGGGACGCACGCCCCCGCAAGGCCCGTTGCGCATCTCCTTGCCGCAATTCTCCGGACAGGCCATGCCCGTTGATGAGAGCACGCACTGGCCGCACATACGGCAATCAAAAAAAAGTCCTTTGGCGGTTCGTTCGAGGGGAGCAAGAAGACTTTCCGTGCCTCGCCGGCCGAACCAGCGCAGCGGAGCACCCAGGATGGGCGCAGTACGCTTGAAGGCCGCGTACGCCCGGCGGAGTCCGCGGGCATGCCGCACAGACCAGTGACGGATGGCTTGCATCAGGGGCCTGCCTCTCTCCAGCGCAGAGTAAAGACCCGGCGCTGAAAACGGAACGGCGAACAGAAAAAGGATACGCCACAATGGTTGAGTAGTCAACCACATTTGGCGGCGCAGTGTCTTTCGCCATATCTTTCGCCTTCTTCCGTTCGCGGGAGCTGCTCATTCAGGGCCGGACCCGGCAGTTTTTTCGCCGAGCGCTCAGTCAGGGGAAATCTGAAAGGCGGGTGGAACGGCTTAGGTTTAGATCTTTGTCAAAGGGGTGGTTCGTCGAAAGGATGCCGGAGTGATAGAGAGCCCGCAGATCTCTGCAAAGCATGGACTCGAAGCAGAGTTGTCCCTTTAGGTCATTGGAAGGAAGCCGGGAGCGGGGAAGTGAGTATTAAATGGATGAGAAAAAAAGATTTGAAAAAAGCAGGGGAATAATGTATGGTTATACCACCAGACCATAATACCGTGCATGGCACTCTCAAAAATCGCGCAATGGGAAAAATGAAGGAGAAGAACATTTGCGCTCCTGAGCGGCACATGGTACAGTGGTTAGACCTTGATTTGAATCCTGATGCATCCTTGCGCGCATCAGCATACTCATTCGCGCGGGGAAAGCACTTCAGATTAGCCGGTCTGCGTGGAAGCAGCAATCTCGCGATGGGCAGAATGCGGCCTGCGAGGCTGGGTAAGAAAATGATAATCCCGAAGAAAAGCCAGGAGGAAGGATTTGGAGGGCGCGCCGTGTATCGCGCGGTGCAAACCTCGCGTCTGTACGAACAAATCGTTCTACAAATTGAGGAGTCCATCGCCAAGGGCGCGCTGAAGGAGGGTGACCAGCTGCCCGCCGAGCGCGACCTGGCGCAGCAGTTTGGAGTCAGCCGCACGGCGGTGCGCGAAGCGATCAAGGCGCTGCGGGAGAAGGGCTTGGTGGAAGCCTATTCGGGGCGCGGCACCTTCATCACCAGCGCGACGCCGCGCTCGATCCGGCAATCGCTGGACCGCATGCTGCGTGGCAGCGGCGGCCCGCAGGGCGGAACCATTCAGTTGGTGGAAGTGCGCGAAATACTGGAGCCGGAGATTGCCGCGCTGGCGGCGGTGCGCGCCGACGAGGGGGCGCTGAAGACCATGCGCGAGGCGCTGGCGGTGATGGATCAGGCCAAGAGCAATCCCGAGGCGTTTATCGAGGCGGATCTGGATTTCCATCTGGCGCTGGCCGAAGCCGCCGACAATCCCCTGATTCTTTCGCTGATCGATTCGATCGTGGGGGTGCTGCGCGAGCAGCGCATCAGCATCTTCATGGTGGAAGGCGGGGCGGAGCGCGGCCAATACCATCACAAGAAGATTCTCGAAGCCATCGAACACCGCGACGCGCAAGGAGCGCGCGCGGCCATGCGCGAACACCTGCGGCAAGTGCGCGATGATTCGCGGGGCGGCTCGAACCAGGAAGTTTCGGACACACCAAAACAATCGGCTTGACCAGGAGAGCGACGGGAATGGCTAATCTCGGATTTGTCGGACTGGGCGTGATGGGCAGCGAGATGGTGAATCGGCTGCTCAGCAAGGGCCACACGGTTACCGGATACAACCGCACGAAGTCGAAAGCGGAGCGGCTGATTCAAAAAGGGATGAAGTGGGGAGATTCGCCGCGCGCGGTGGCCGCCGCCGCCGACGTGGTTTTCTCGATGGTGACCAATTCCGAAGCGCTGCGGGCCATCGTGGAAGGGCCGGAGGGAATTCTCGCGGGCCTGGGCGCGGGCAAGGTGCACATTGACATGAGCACGGTCAGCCCGGCCTTCAGCCGCACCATCGCCGCCAAGGTGCGGGAGAAGGGCTCGGACATGGTGGACGCTCCGGTTTCCGGCAGCGTCATCACATTGCAAGAGGGGAAATTGTCGGTGATGGTGGGGGGGCGCAAGGAAACCTTCGAGCGCGTGAAGGCGCTGCTCTATGACATCGGCCCCAAAGTCACGCACGTCGGCGACAACGGCCTGGCGCTGGTGATGAAGATCGGCACCAACCTGAGCCTGGCCGTGCAGATGCTGGCCTTCTGCGAGGGCGTGCTGCTGGCGGAAAAGAGCGGCATCAAGCGCGAGGTGGCCGTGGATGTTCTCACGCACAGCGTCATCGCCTCGCCGATGGTTCAGTACCGCGGGCCGTTCGTTCTCAAGATGCCGGAGGAAGCCTGGTTCAACGTGAACATGATGCAGAAGGACATGCTGCTGGCGCTGGAGCTGGGGCGGCAGTTGGATGTTCCCATGCCCACCACGGCGGTGACCAACGAATTCCTCACGGCGGCGCGCGGGATGGGCATGGTCGAGCAGGATTTTGCGGTGGTGTTCGACGTGCTGGCCAAGATGTCGGGGATAGGGAAATGACCACCACTACGGATCGCTCCAAAATCGCGCCGGAACTCGATTCCGTCAGGTGCCTGCATCTCTACCGGCAGATGCAGATGATCCGCATCTTCGAAGAGCATGTGAACGACCTGTACATGCGCGCGCTCATGCCCGGACTGGCGCATCTCTATAGCGGCGAGGAAGCCGTGGCCGTGGGCATCTGCGCGGCGCTGAATCGCGAGGATTACATCACCAGCACGCACCGCGGCCACGGCCATTGCCTGGCCAAGGGAGCCGCGCCGGACCGCATGTTCGCCGAACTGCTGGGCAAGGAAGCGGGCTACTGCCGGGGCAAGGGCGGCTCGATGCACATCGCCGATCCCGATACGGGCAACCTGGGCGCCAACGCCATCGTCGGGGGCAGCGCCGGAATCGCCACGGGAGCGGCTTTTTCCGCCAAGCATCTGCGCAACGGCCGCGTGGCGGTGTGCTTTTTCGGCGAAGGAGCGCTGGGCCAGGGCGTGATCTACGAAGTGATGAACCTGGCGACGCTGTGGAAGCTGCCGGTCATCTACGTCTGCGAAAACAATCTCTATAACGAGTACACGCATTTCTCGGAGACCACCGCCGGAGACATTCTGGCGCGCGGCACGGCCTTCGGCGTTCCGGCGGAAGCCGTGGACGGCCAGGACGTGCGCGCGGTTTATGCCGTGACGCAAAGAATGGTGAATCGCGCCCGCCGCGGCGAAGGCCCTTCCTTTCTCCTTTGCAATACTTACCGCTACACCGGGCATCACGTGGGCGACATCAGCCGCGAGTATTACCGCGCCAAGCAGGAAGAGCAGGAATGGAAGACCAAGCGCGACCCCATCCAGCTCTTTGCCGCCTGGCTGATCGAACAGAAACTGTTCGACGCCGCGGCCCTGAAAAAAGTGGATGACGAAATCAAGGCGGAAATGCAGGCGGCGGCCGATTTCGCGGTGGCCGCGCCGTATCCCGCCGCCGAGCAGGCCGAAGAGGACGTGTATGCCGCAAATAGCTGAGAGGGAATTGACGTTTGCGCAGGCGGTGCGCGAAGCGCTCGCCGAAGAGATGCGCCGCGACTCGCGCGTGTGCATCCTGGGGGAAGACGTCGCCGAGGCCGGCACGCCCTTCAAGGTGCTCTCCGGGCTCGTCGAAGAGTTCGGCACGGAACGCGTGATTGATACGCCCATCTCCGAACCGGGATTCACCGGTGTGGGAGTCGGCGCGGCCATGACCGGCATGCGTCCGGTGGTGGACATCATGTTCGGCGATTTTCTGACGCTGATCATGGACCAACTGGTGAACCAGGCCGCCAAGGTGCACTACATGTCCGGCGGAAAGTGGCGGGTGCCCATGGTCCTGCGCACCACGCTGGGCGCCACGCGGCGTTCGGCGGCGCAGCATTCGCAATCCCTGCATGCCTGGGTGAGCCACGTTCCCGGATTGAAAGTGGTTTTGCCCTCGACGCCCTATGACGCCAAGGGGCTGATGAAGACCGCCATTCGCGACGAGAATCCGGTCATCTTCTTTGAAGACAAGATGAGCTACAAGGCCAAGGGCCCGGTTCCCGAAGGCGATTACACCATTCCCTTCGGCGTGGCCGACATCAAGCGCGCGGGCAAGGACATTACCCTGGTGGCCACCAGCAGCATGGTGCAGGTGGCCCTGGGCGCGGCGAAAATGCTGGAGGAGATCGGCATCAGCGCGGAAGTGGTGGATCCGCGCACGACCTGGCCGCTCGATGAAAAAACCATGGTGGAATCGGTGAAGAAGACCTCGCGGGCCATGGTGATTGACGAAGGCTACGGGCGGTACGGTGTGACGGGAGAGATTGCATCGGTCATCACCGAAGGCGCATTCTATAACCTGGAAGCTCCGGTGAAGCGCATGGGCGCGATGCATGTTCCCATTCCGTTTTCTCCCCCGCTGGAAGATGTGACGGTGCCCACGGAGCAGACCGTTTTCGAAGCTGCCCGGGCGCTTTGCGTAAAAGGCTGATACCCCGAAACAGGAGAACCATCCATGGCACTGAAGACCTACGGACCGATGGCGGTGGATTGGGAAAACCGCATTGATTTTGACCGCTTGCGCCGCCAGCGGCTGGAAAAGGCCAAGGAACAGCTCAAAAAGTCCGACTGCGGCGCGCTGCTCTGCTTCGACATGAACAACGTGCGCTACCTGACCGCCACGCACATCGGCACCTGGGCGCAGGACAAAATGAGCCGCTTCGCCCTGCTTCCGCAGAACGGCGAGCCCATCCTGTGGGATTTCGGATCGGCCGCCAAGCACCACCAGCAGAATTGCCCCTGGCTGGGGGAGCGCTCGCGCGCGGGCATTCCGCTATTGCGCGGAGCCATGTCGCCGGAGATGGGCCGCGCCGAAAACGTCGCCCGCAAGATCAAGATCGAACTGGAAAAGCACGGCCTGGCCAATGAACCGCTGGGCGTGGACATCATCGAGCCGCCCATTTTGTTCGCCCTGCAAAAAGAAGGCATCAAGATCGTGGACGGGCAGCAGCTCATGTCCGACGCGCGCATCATCAAAACGCAGGATGAAATCTCCCTGCTGAATCATTCGGCGATGATGGTGGACGCCGCCTACGATGAACTCTACCGCGCCATGAAGCCGGGGATGAGCGAGAACCAGGCCGTGGGACTGGTCAGCAAGGTTCTCTACGACCTCGGTTCGGAATACGTCGAAGCGGTCAACGCCATTTCCGGCGAACGCTGCAATCCGCACCCGCACGTCTTTTCCGACCGCGTTCTCCGCCCGGGCGATCCCGTCTATTACGACGTTCTGCATTCTTACATGGGCTACCGCACCTGCTATTACCGCTGCTTCACCATCGGCTACGCGTCCCATGCCATGATTGACGCGTACAAGCGCTGCCGCGATTATCTGGACGCCGCCATCTCCCTGGTGCGCCCCGGCCGCACCACCGCGGAAATCGCCGCCGTCTGGCCCAAGGCCCAGGAGTTCGGATTCCCCGACGAAGAAGCCGCCTTCGCGCTGCAGTTCGGCCACGGCATCGGCCTGGCCATCTGGGAAAAGCCGGTGATCAGCCGCCTGGTTTCGATGGATCATGCCCACGAGATCAAGCCCGGCATGGTTTTTGCCCTGGAAACCTTCTGGCCCTCGACCGACGGCTGGAGCGCCGCGCGCATCGAGGAAGAGATCGTGGTCACGGAAACCGGCCACGAAGTCATCACGCGCTTCCCCGCGGAAAAATTGCTGGTTGCCGGCGCGCACTATCACACCGTCACCGGCCCGCTCTCCACCACGCGGGAAAGCGAAGCGGCTCCCAGCGAGCACGTGCTGAAAATGGTTGCAGAGAGCGCAAAAAACATAAAGTAGGAGAGCCGGACCGGGCCGCACCGGCCCGGTCCCCCGATAACGACTATGGCGATCAGCGTAATTATGCCTGCGCTCGAAATGGCGCAGGAAACCGGCAAATTGCTGGCGTGGAAAAAGAAGGAAGGCGAGCAGGTCGCCAAGGGCGAACCGCTTCTCGAAATCGAAACGGACAAAGCCGTCGTCGAAATCGAAGCTCCCGGTGATGGAATCCTCGCGGGCGTGACGGCGCAGGTCGGCGCGGTCGTTCCCGTCGGGCAGACCATTGCCTGGCTGCTGAAGCCCGGCGAGCAGGTTCCCGCGCAGACGGCCGCGGCGGCTCCTTCCGCGCGCAGCGTCAGCGCCGCGGGCCGCGGCGCGGCCGCTCCCGCGGCATCCGTGGCGCAAGCCTCCGCGGGAGGGCCGCAGATTTCTCCCAAGGCGCGGCGCCTCGCCAAGGAACTCGGCGTGGATTTCAGCGCCCTGCGCGGCACCGGTCCCGACGGCGTCATCACCGCCGAGGATATTCAGGCCGCCGCGGCAGCAGCCGCAGCGCCATCCGCGGGCGAGCCCATGAGCCAGATTGCCCGGCTGATGGCCGAACGCACCACGCAGAGCTGGACCACCGTGCCGCATTTCTTCGTCGTGCGGGAAATAGACGCCACGCGGCTGGTGGCCGAACACAAGCGCCGCGCCGCGGCCATTGAACAGGCCCAGGGCCCGCGCGTGACCCTCACGGATTTGCTGGTGGCGCTGGTGGCGCGCACGCTGGCCAAACATCCCCGCATCAACGCCACCTGGACGGGCAGCGCCATCCGCCTGAACAAGGACGTGATGATCAGCCTGGCCATCGCCGTGCCGGACGGCGTGGCAGGCACGGTGATTCCGCGCGCCGACGCGCTGGACCTCGCCGCCATCGCCGCGCAGCGCATGGAACTGACCGAACGCGCGCGCGCCAATAAACTCCGTCCCGCGGACATTACCGGCGGAACTTTTACCATCAGCAATCTCGGCATGTATCAGGTGGACTCGTTCACCGCGATCATCACCCCGCCGCAGGCGGCCATCCTCGCCGTGGGCGGCATCGTGGACCGCGTGGTGGCCGTCGAAGGCCAGCCCGCCGTCCGTCCCGTGCTGACCCTCACGCTCTCGAGCGACCATCGCGTGATCGACGGCGCGCGCGCCGCCGAATTCATGCGCGACCTCGCCGCAGCCCTCCAGGACCCCGAGAAAATACTCGGCTGATCTTGCGCCAGCCCGCCACTGTTTCCCACTCGGAGGGGCACGGCATGCCGTGCCCCTCCGGGCCGCGCCGCTACTGCCCCCAGCACGATTGCCTGTCAATAAATGTGTGTGGATTGGCACGCGCGGAATGCGCGTGCCAATCGGTGGCGTGAAACCGCTGTGCGCGGGTTATGCTACCGCGGGTTTCCGCGGACGCAGGTAGTAATGAATGGCGGGCGTGAAGATCAGCGAGAGCACCATCGAGCTGACCACGCCGCCGACCACGGCAATGGCCAGCGGCTGCAGCATCTGCGAGCCCTGCCCGATGGCCAGCGCCAGCGGCAGCATGCCCGCGATGGTGGCCAGCGCGGTCATGGCGATGGGCCGCAAGCGCCGCCGCCCCGCCTGAATCATGGCCTCCTCCGCGGAGTAACCCAATTCGCGGAAGCGATGCTCGGCGTCCAGCAGCAGAATGCCGTTTTTGGCCACGATCCCGATGACCATGATCATGCCCATGAAGGAGGCGACGTTGAACGTCGTATGGGTAAGCAGCAAGGCCAGGAATCCGCCGAAGCTGGAGAGAAGCGCGGAAATCAAAATGGCCGTGGGCGCGGGAAAAGTCCGGAACTCAAACAGCAGCACACCGAAGAGCAGCAGCAGCGCCAGAAACAGCACCATCAGAAGATCCCCGAACGATTTCTGCTGCTCCTGAAACAGCCCGCCATACTCGACGCGGATCGAGGACGGCAGGTGCATCTCCTTCACCGCTTTTTGCACCGCGGCCATGCCCGTGCCCAGGCCCACCCCTTCAAACCGCGCGGTGACTTCCACCAGGCGCTGCAGATTCTCCCGGCGGATTTCCGTCTCGCCGGGATTCATGGTGATCGTGGACAGGGAGCCCAGCGTCGCCGTCCGTCCGGTCGAACTGGTCAGCAGGGTATTGCTCATGCGCTCGAGCGAGGAGCGGTTCTGCTCGGGGAAGCGCACCCGGATGGTGTAGGCGCGGTCGTTGAGAATCACCCGGGTGGCCGCCGGCTCGCCTTCCAGGATGGCCGCCGCATTCAGCGCCACATCCTCGGGCGAAAATCCGGCGCGCGCCGCCATGGACGGATTCACCTGGTAGGTCACCGCCGGGCCGCTGATGGTGTTCTCGACGCCGTTCAGGACATCCACCACGCCTTTCAGCTTGCCGATGGATTCGGCCACGCGCGGCGCCGTGGCTTTCAACAGCTTGTCGTCCTGGCAGAAGAGCTTGATGACCACGGGTTCGGGCTTGCTGGTCAAATCCCCGATCATGTCCTGCAGGAGCTGCACGAATTCAACGTCCGCGGCCGGCTCGGACTGTTTGATCTTCGTGCGAATTTCGGAAATGACTTCGTCAATGCCGCGGCTGCGGTCGCGCTTCAGCTTCACCGTGAAGTCGCCATTGTTCGCTTCGGTCACCGCCGCCAGCCCCAGCTGCATGCCCGTGCGCCGCGAAGTGCTTTCCACTTCCGGCACCGTGCGGATGATCTGCTCGATGTGCATCAGAATGCGGTTGGTTTCCGCCAGCGAACTTCCCGGGGGCGTGAAATAGTCCAGGATGAAGCCGCCTTCGTCCATCTCGGGGAGCATGTTGCTGCCCAGGAAGTTGTAGCAGGCGATGGAAAGGACCACGATGGCGATGGAACTGGCGGTCAGCGTCCACGGCCGCCGCAGGACCGCCTGCATCGCCCGCCCATAAAAATCCACAATCCGCCCGAAGAAGCCGGAGAGGTGCGCTTCTTCCGCGGCCAGCAGTTTGGCGATGTCCGGTCCCCCGGAAGAGCCCGCCGCGCCGCCGGGCGCGCCCTTGCGCCGCACCAGATAGAGGCTCAGCGCCGGCGTCCAGGACAGCGCCAGAACCAGCGACGTGAACAGCGAAACGGTCATGGTGATGGCCAGCGCGCGGAAGAACGTCCCGGTAACGCCGGTGATGGCAATGAGCGGGAGAAACACGACAATGGGGGTGATCGTCGAGCCGATCAGCGGGATGGTCAGCTCCCCCAGGGCGCTTTCGATGGCCTGCAGCCGGCCCTGTCCCGCGTCGCGGTGCAGGACAATGTTTTCGAGCACGACGATCGCATTATCGATCACCAATCCAACCGCGGCCGCCAGACCGCCCAGGGTCATCAGGTTGAAACTTTGCCCGGTCATCTTCAGCACGATGAAGGTGATCATCAGCGTGACCGGGATGACCAATCCGGCGATCAGCGACGTGCCCCAGTCCCGCAGGAACAGCACCAGAATGATCGAAGAGAGCACGATGCCCAGCAGAATCGCATCGCGCACGCTGGCGATGGAATCGTGCACGATGGTGGATTGGTCGTAAAACGGTTCCAGATGCACGCCCGGAGGCAGGGTCGGCGCAAGCTCGTGAATCAGCCCGTGCACTTCGCTGGCCACGTCCAGCGTGTTGCTCTCCGGCTGCCGGCTCACGTTCAGCAGCACCGCCGGCTTCCCGTTGGCCGTCACGATGGTGTAGACCGGCTCGACCGACGGGGTGATGATGGCAATGTCGCCCAGGCGAATGGGCACGCCCGCCGCCGAACTCTTCACCACGATTTGCCCGATCTGTTCCGGACTGCGCACTTGTCCGCTCACCAGCCCCAGCACCAGATGGTGTTCGTGCTCGATCAGGCCGGGTGAATCAACCAGATTCGTGCGGCGAATGGCCTCGAGAATGTCGGCCACGGTGATCCCGGCCACCTGCAGCCGCGCGGGTTCCGGCGTCACCTGGAACTCGGGGACGCGGCCGCCTTGAATGAGTACCGTGGACACTCCGTCGAGCCGGTTCAGCCGCGGCTTCAGATCGTACGTGGCGATCTCCCACAGCCGGTTTTGCGGCACGGTGTCCGAGGTCAGGCTGTAGCCGATGATGGGAAACGCCGCGAAGGTCAGCCGGTGGGCCTCGGTCTTGGCTCCCGGCGGCAGCTCCGCTTGCAGGCGCGCCACCGCCGCATCCACGCGCTGCTGCGTCAGGATCATGTCGCTGTTCCAGTCGAAGAACAGGTCCACTTCGGCGGACCCCCGGCTGGTCACCGAAGTGACTTTCCGCAAACCCTGAACGCTGTTCACCGCTTCCTCGATGGGCCGCGTGATGGTCACCTGCATCTGGTCGATGGGCATCACGCCGTTATCCACGGCGATGACGATGCGCGGAAAATCCGTATTCGGAAAAACGGCAACGGGAATGGTGAACGCAAAATATCCGCCCACCAGCGCCAGGCTGACAATCAAAAATAGAATGGGCCGCGAGAGGCGCTCGAACCAGGGAGCCTCCGCCGGGGCGGCGGGGCGGGAAGGGAACTGCGATTCGGACCGTGGTTCCATGCGGCTTTAGTCCTTTTCCTTTTCTGTGGCGCCGGCTTTGCCCGCGTCTCCGCCCTGGTCCTTCTTTTCGCCGTCTCCGCCCTTTTCCTTCTCTTCCGCCGCGGGCGCTTCCACTTTGATTTGCGTATTGTCTGGCAGCCCGTAGCCTCCCGAGCTGATCACCGCATCGCCCGCCGCAATGCCGCTGAGGATCTGCGCATCGTCCGCATTGCGAACTCCCACTTGCACCACCTTCAGATGCGCCTTCTGGTCCGCTCCCGCCAGCAGCACGTAGTCCGCGCCCTCTTCGTTCTTGAACACCGCGCCCGCCGGCACGACCACGGCGTTCTTCACCGTCTTGGCGGAAATGGACACATGCACGGTCATTCCCGGCTTCAGCGCCGCATTCGCCTTCGAAGCCTCCACCCACACTTCAATCGTCGTGCTTCCCGGATCCAGCGCCGGACTCACCAGCGTCACCCGCCCCTTCAGGGGCTGGTCCAGTCCGCTCACGGTCAGTTCCGCTGGATTGCCCGCCTTCAAAAACGCCGCGTCCGATTGCGGAACATGCGCTTTGGCGATCAGCCGGCTCAGGTTCATCACCGTCATAATCGGCTGATTGGCCACCGCCAGATCCCCGGCATAAAGCGGCCGGTCGGTCACCACCCCGTCAATCGGGCTGCGGATTTGCGAATAGCTCAGCTGCGCTTCCGCGTTGAGCATCTGTCCTTCCGCCGCGAGCCGCGAGCCGTGCGCGGCTTTCAACGCCTGCTCCTTGCCCATGCGCTGCAAATCGGCAATCTGCCGCTGCGCCAGCTCGTTCACGCTGCGCGCCTGCGCCAGGGCCACTTCCGCCGCATCCAGATCGCGCCGCGGAATCGCTCCCTGCTGAAACAGTTCCTTGCGGCTGTCGTAGATTTTCTTCTGTGCGTCGTATCCGGCCTGGGCCGCGATGGCGTCCAGCTCCGCTTTCTGCATCTGCTGCGGTATCGCCGAATCCACCGTGGTCTTGAATCCCGCATCGGCCTGCTCATAATTACCCTTGCTGGCCGCCGCCTGCCCCGCCAGGTCCTTGTTCTCCAGCACCGCCAGCAACTGCCCCTTCCGGACATGAGCTCCGCGCTGCACCTTGAACTCCGTTACCGGCGCGGTGATTTTTGGCGCCAGGATGGATTGCTCGAGCGGGTAAACCACCGCTTCCGTCGAGACCACCATGGAAATCGTTTCGCGTTCCGCCGCTTCCGTCTGCACGGACACGACCGGCTCCTTCTCCTTTTCCTCCTTGCCGCAGCCCGCCGCCAAAAGCAGCAGCGCGCCCAGTGCCGCGGCCCGTGCCGGAGAAGTCCCCTGCCACTTTTTCATTCGCATCGTTCGCATCATTCGCATCATTCGCATCATGGTTGCCTTCATGGAGTTGTCAGCGCTCCCGTCAAGGTCTGTAAATTCGCCAGCGCCACGCGATAGCGCACCGCCCCGTCCTGATAGGCCGCGCTGGCCTGCGCAAACGTCGTCTGGGAATCCACCACTTCCAGCACCGTGGCCTCCCCGCTCTTGTAGCGCATCGTCGTCAGCCGCAGGCTTTCGGCGGCCAGTTCGGAGGAACGGCTCAGCCCGCTCAGCTCGTTCAGCGCGGTTTCCGCTTCGGCGTAGAGGGACTGAATTTCCGCCAGCAGCTTGCGCTGCGCCAGCGAAAATTCGCGCTTGGCCTGATCGCGGCGGAGTTCGGCCTGCTTGATGCGGCTCTGCGTCGCGCCCCAGTTCCAGATGGGAATGTTCAGCGTCGCGCTCGCCGAGGCCCCCAGGTTCGTCACGTTCTGCCCGTTGATCTTCGCGGGGTAGTTCACGCCGAAGTTCGGCGCGTCAATTCCGTACCAGTAATCGAAGCTGAGCGAAGGCAGGTAGCCCGCGCGCGCCGCCGTCACGTCGTGCCCCGCGGCCCGCGCCGTCTCCAGCGCCGCGCGCACGTCGGGGTTTTCCTGTGCCGCGCGCTGCTGCACTTCCGCCAGCGCGGGCAGGGCCACGCTGGCGTGCAAATCGCCGGCCACTTCGAAATTGTCGTTGAAGTCGGGAAAAATCAGCACCGCGAAATCCAGCCGCGCGTTCAGCAGCCCCAGCTGCGCTTCCAGCAACTGCCGCCGCCGGTCCTGCGCCTGCAATTCCGCCTTGATCACGTCGGAATGCGCGACTTCGCCGCCCTGTTCCAGCGATTGCGTCAGCTTCAGAAAATTATCCCCTTCCTCCGCTCCCTTGCGCGCCGTCTCCAGCTTCTCCTGCGCCGCGGCCACCCCGTAATAGCTCTGCACCACGGTCACCACCAGCCCGCGCGAAGCGATCTCCGCCCGCGCCCGGGCCGCCGCCGCGCTCGCCGCCGCCCTCCGGAAGCCCGCCACCGACGCCAGGTCAATGGACTCGTGCACATTGGCCTGGCTGATGTATTCGTGCACGCCATTATTGGCGATAAAGCGGATGCCCGCGTCCGCCGGGCTGCTCTGCGTGTACAGCGCCTGATTGTCGAAGTTCACGCTGGGCAGCAGCGCCGCCCCGGCTTGAAAACGGTCCTGCCGCGCGATTCCCGAATCCGTCAGCGCCGCTTGATACTGCGTGCTGTTCTTGCGTGCGCGCTCCAGCGCGTCCTGCAGCGTGAGCCGCAGCCGCGAGGAGGCCGGTGAAGTTGTTTTCTGGTCCGCTGCGGCCGCTTCCGGCTGTTGCCCGAAGCTCGCGGTTGCGCCAGCTGCCAGTGCGGCTCCCACTGCGAGAATGGCGATAAAATGCGCTTGTTTGGTCTTCACAGCATCTCTCTCATGGTTCCACTTAGGTTCTAGGTTAGACACTCTGAGATAAACGGAAGATTAACGCAAGGACTGCGATTTCTTTGCCGTAACGGGCAGGTAGGCCGTAAACGCGCTCCCTGCGGCGCCCGTCCTGGTCAATTCCAGGCGCCCATCGTGCGCCTCGGCAATCCACTTGGCGATGGACAGCCCCAGCCCGGCCCCGCCGGCATCCGCCCGCGCCCGCGCCGTATCCGCGCGGAAAAAACGCTCGAAGATGCGCGGCTGCATCTCCGCCGGGATGCCCTCGCCGGTGTCCGTGACGCTCAAGGCGTATTGCTCGCCAAGGCGCTTGCAGCTTAGCGAGACCTGCCCGCCCGGCGGCGTGTACTTGATGGCATTGTCCAGCAGGTTGAGGAGCATGCGGCGAACCAGAGCCTCGTCGGCGCGAATCTGCGACTCCTCCGCGGGCTCCATGCGCAGCGTAATGTTCTTCGCCAGCGCCAGCGTGCGCGCCGAATGCACGCAATCGGCCGCCAGATCGTCCAGGTAAAAATCCCGCGGCTCCAGCGGATATTGCCCGGCGTCCGCCCGCGCCATCGTGAAGAGATCCTCGACGATGCGCGTGAGCCTCTGCGCTTCCCCCAGCAGCACGCCCAGCGAATCGCGATATTCCTCCGGCGTCCGCGAGGGCTGCGACAGCGCCACCTCCGCTTCGCCCCGCAGGATGGCCACCGGCGTGCGCAGTTCGTGCGAAGCGTCCGCCATGAACCGCCGCTGCCGCTCGAAGGACTGGTCCAGCCGGTCCAGCAGTTCATTGAACGCCCGGGCCAGATGCCCCAATTCGTCCTTCTCGTTGCGCACCGCCAGCCGCTCGTGCAATGTGGCCGCTCCGATGTGCCCCGCCTGCGTGGCCATCTCCACCACGGGCGCCAGGCTCTTGCGCGCCAGGAAATAGCCGCCGCCGCTGGCCAGGAGTATCGCCAGGGGCATCACCCAGGCAAAGGTGGCCGTGATCTCTTCCAGCAGTTCGCGCTGCGAACGCAGCGAACGAAGAACGATCAGCGTCTGCGTCTGTCCGCGCACCGGAAAATGCCGCGCATATCCCCGGTAATCGCTTTTCTCGCCGGGCACGTTCTGATAGAGCGCCTCTCCGCGCAACGCGGCGCGCGCAAAGTCTCGAAACGCCGCCGACGCCAAAAATCCGCTGGGAACCGTTTCCGGCGCCGATTTCGCCGTGGGAAGATCCAGCGAACTGATCAGCGCTCCCCCCGAGGAATCTAGCACGATGAATATGTAATCGCGGAAGCGATGTTCCACGATGGCCGATTGCGCCGCCCCCTTCAGGATGTCCGGGCCTTTCTGATCCTCGAGTTCGGCGTTCAGCGTGGTGAGAAACGCGCTGGAAAGCTCAATCAGGTCGCTATCGGTGCGCTGCAGAATGTTCTGCCAAAAAAGGAAATAACTGGCCGCCGCGAGCACGACGAACACCAGCGCCAGCGCCGCCGTGTACCACAGCGTCAGCCGCACCCGCACCGATTCAAGCATTTTTCTTCCTTGCCGGCGCTCCCGGCTTTCCTCGTCCCGCGCCTTCTTCCGCCGCGCCCAGCAGATACCCCGCGCCCCGCTTGGTGTGCAGCAGCGCGGGCGCGCCGCCGGAATCGATTTTCTGCCGCAGCCGGTTGATATACACCTCGATCAGATTGGAAAACGGATCGAAGCTCTCGTCCCACACGTGCTCGGCGATCTCCGCGCGCCCCACCACCCGCCCCGCGTTTCGCGCCAGATATTCCAGCAGCGCATACTCCTTCGCCGTCAGCGGTATCCCCCGGCCCCCGCGCGACACGCTCTGCGCCGCGGTATCCAGCGCCAGGTCGCTCACCACGATTCGCGCCGGCCGCAGCTCGCCGGAGCGCCGCAGCAGCGCCCGCAATCGCGCCAGGAGTTCCCGGAATTCGAAAGGCTTGGTGAGATAGTCGTCGGCGCCGTGATCGAGGCCGCTGATGCGGTCCTCCACCGCGTCCCGCGCCGTCAGCATCAGGATGGGCATGCGCTTGCCCGCGTTGCGCAACTCGCGGCACACCGCGAATCCGTCCCGCCCGGGAATCATCACGTCCAGAATAATCAGATCGTAGGTGTTGATGTCCGCCTGGTACAGCGCGTCCTCGCCCGTGGCCGCAATATCCACGGCGTAGCTCTGCTCGCGCAGCCCTTTGGCCACGAAGCGCGCGATGCCGGGATCGTCTTCGACTAGGAGCAGCCGCACGGCAACATCATACGGCAAATACCGCCCAACCAAAGAGCCCAACCGCCTGCCCGCCTCTCCTGGTCGATGCGCGGTTGTGGGTTTCGGAAGCGCCTCGATTGCCGAAGAAACCCCCACGAGGTGTGGGCGCTGCGCCGAAACTGTCTTCCACGAGGATCGAATTTCTGCAGGACCATCTAAAATCAGTTGACGGGGCGGAGGAATGTAGTGGTAGAGTGGTCCGACCATTCGCGGCGATTTTGCCTTTTTTGCTCGCGTTGAATTTATCGTCTCTTGGAATTGAGGACCGACCCATGGGGAATGTAAACTCCTCGCAGCCTCCCAGCCTCGCTGCCGGGGAATCCGTACCAGGCAAGAAACCTTTCTACGCCAGTCTGTGGGTCCAGGTGCTTTTCGCCATTGTTGCTGCCGTGGCTCTCGGCTATTTCAGCCCTGCCAAGGGCATCGCCATGAAGCCCCTCGGCGACGGCTTCATTCGCCTGATCAGCATGGTCATCACGCTGATTATTTTCTGCACCGTGGTTTCCGGCATTGCCGGCATGGAAGACCTGAAGAAAGTCGGACGCGTCGGCGGCAAGGCCCTGCTCTATTTCGAGATCGTGTCCACGGTGGCCCTGCTGATCGGTTTGGTCGTCGGCAACGTGGTCAGGCCCGGGGACGGCTTCAACGTGAATGCCGCCACGCTCGACGCCAAATCCGTCGCCGATTACGCCGGCGCCGCCAAGGCTCAGAGTGTCACCGAATTTCTCATGCACATCATCCCCACCACGGTGGTGGACGCCTTCGCCAAGGGCGATATCCTTGAAGTCCTGCTCGTCGCCGTCCTCTTCGGCTTCGCTCTTTCCTCGGTCGGTCCCCGCTGCAAACCACTGGTGGACCTCTTCGACGCTCTTACCCACGCCGTCTTCGGCGTCGTCAATATCGTCATGCGCTTCGCTCCCATCGGAGCGTTCGGCGCCATGGCCTTCACCGTCGGAAAATACGGCATCGCCTCGCTGGGGCCGTTGCTCAAGCTCATCACCACGTTCTATATCACCTCGATTCTGTTCGTCCTCATCGTCCTCGGCTCCATTGCCTGGGTCGCCGGATTCAACATCCTCAAATTCCTGCTCTACATCAAGGAAGAGATCCTTCTCGTCCTGGCCACCAGCTCTTCGGAGACTGCTCTTCCGACCCTTATGTCCAAACTCGAAAAACTGGGCTGCTCCAAGCCTCTCGTCGGCCTCGTTGTTCCCACCGGCTACACCTTCAACACCGACGGCAGCAGCCTGTACATGACCCTCGCGGCTCTCTTCGTGGCCCAGGCCACCAACACGCATCTCACCATCATGCAGCAGATCACCATCCTGGCCGTGGCCACGCTCACTTCCAAGGGCGCCAGCGGCGTGCAGGGCGCTTCCTTCATCGCCCTGGTGGGCACGCTCATGGTCGTTCCCACCATCCCGGTCGCCGGCATGGCCCTGGTTCTGGGCATTGACCGCTTCATGAGCATGTTCCGCGGGCTGATCAACATGATCGGCAACGGCGTGGCCACGCTGGTCGTGGCGCGCTGGGAAAAAGAGCTTGATCGCGAGACGTTGCGCGGCAATTTGGCCTGAGTCCGGCGGCCGGAAACCGGGCGCGCGAAAATTCGCGCGCCCGAGCGAAAGGAGTCCAGCATGAGCAACATGTCCAGGCGTGGCTTTGTAAAAGGCGCGGCCATCGCTCCACTGGCCGTTAAGTCGCTCGCCCTCGAGCAGGCCGCCGCCCCTTCCGAGCGTTTCGATATCGTCGTCGCCGGCGCCGGCCACAACAGCCTGGCCGCCGCCGCCTATCTGGCCAAAGCCGGCTACCGCTGCCTGGTTCTCGAAGGCCGGCCCATCGTCGGCGGCGGAGTCAAGACCGCCGAGCTGACCCTGCGCGGTTTCAAGGACGACGTCTGCTCCACCGCGCACACCTTCATCCAGGCCAATCCCATGCTGCGCAACGACGAACTCGGCCTGCGCAATTTCGGCCTCGAATACATTGACCCCGACCCCATCTTCCATGTTCCTTTTCCCGACGGCTCCTATCTCACCCAGTGGCGCGATCTCGACCGCACCTGCGCCGAATTCGCCAAATTCTCCAAAAAAGACGCCGCCACCTACCGCCGCCTCCTCGCCGAGTTCGACGCCATCAAGCCCATTCTCGGCGCCGCCAGCTTTACCCCCATCGGCTTCGGCAAGCCCCTCAACGACCGCCTCGCCGAAATTCCCCGCGGCAAACTCTGGCAGCGCCGCCTGGCCATGTCCGCCTGGGAAAACATCCGCGACAATTTTGAAGACGAGCACTGCCGCACCTTCCTGCTCTATATGTCCCATCTCGCCGCCGAGCCGCCCGACGCTCCCACCACCGGCCGCCTGGCCTTTTCCGCCATGGGCCAGCAGCATTCCGGCCGTCCCCTCCCCAAGGGCGGCTCCGGCGAATTGACCCAGGCCTTGGCCCGCTTCATCGAAGCTAACCACGGCGTAATTCTCACCAATAAATGGGTGCGCCGCCTGATCATCGAAGGCGGCAAGTGCGCCGGCGTCGAATGCGACGACGGCAAATCCTACCGCGCCGAAAAAGCCGTGCTCTCCACCATCCACATCAAGCACCTCGTGGACATGGCCCCGCGCGAATTGTGGGGCCAGGACTTCGTGGATGGCGTGGACACCTGGCAGGCCGAACACGCCATGTTCGTCACCCACTACGCCACTTCCGAGCCTCCCCAATTCGCCGTCGAGGGAGGAAAACTCTCTCCCGTTGAAGCCGGCATTCTCTCTTCTCCGCTGCGCGCCCTCCGCGGCACCTACGACGATTCCCTCGGCGCGCCCACTCTCGAAGACCCCTCCCTCCAGGTCATCTGCTGCTCCGTGGCCGATCCTTCCCGCACTCCCCCGGGCATGCACACCGTCAAAGTCCTCGGCTGGCAGCCCTACGAGTTGAAAGAAGGCCCCGAACATTGGGACAACATCAAAGACGAAGTTTCCGCCGCCAATCTGAAACAGCTCCGGCGCTTCGCTCCCAATCTCACCGACGACAAAATCCTCGCCCGCTTCATCGAAAGCCCGCTCGATCTCGAGCGCATGAATCCCCATTTCTGGCACGGCAGCGCCCATGCCGGTGCGCAGAGCGCTTCGCAGGTCGGCGTCATGCGCCCCATGCCCGGCTGGGCCCAGCATCGCATGCCCATCCCCGGCCTCTATCAGACCGGCGCCACCACGCATCCCGGCGGCTCCGTTACCGGCGCTCCCGGCCGCAACGCCGCCACGGTCATGCTCAAGGATTTCGGCGCCAGCATCGAGGAAGTGGTCAAAAAGAAGCCGTAACACGCGTGCCCGCGGCGCGCTGTGCATTTTGCGAGGTGTGCTCATGAATCGCAGCAAACGAACGATCACTCTGCTGGCGTCCTCGGCCGCGCTGACGGCGTTCCTCTGCGCGGCCCTGGCTCTCCCCGCCCAGCAAGCCCCTGCCGCCGTTCAACTCGTCCCCGATAATCCCACGCACCCCGCGCCCCCCGCGCAGCCCATCGCCTTCAGCCACAAAAAGCATTTGGCTTTCAGTCTTCAGTGCAAAGCCTGCCACACCAATCCCGACCCTGGCATCCTCATGACCTTCCCGGCCACGGCCAAATGCATGTCCTGCCACGCCACCATTGCCAAGAACAAGCCCGCCATCCAGAAGATTGCCGAATTCTCCAAATCCCAGAAGCCCATTCCCTGGGTGCGCATCTACGCCGTTCTTCCCGGCGTCAACTGGACCCATCGCGCGCATCTTCAGGCCGGCGCGCAGTGCGAAAACTGCCACGGGCCCGTCGCCCAGATGGACGCCATGTCCGAAGCCACCAGCGTAAAATCCATGGCCAGCTGCATTGATTGCCACCAGAAAAAAAGCGCCAAAACCGTCTGCGCCACCTGCCACAAGAGCTGACCCGGCCGCGATTCTTTAACGCTTTTTCTGTAGCCGCCCTCTTTATAGGGCGGGCCGTTTCACCCCGTTAGCGCAGACGTGCTCCTCCTCGCGGGAAATACGGACTAGGGTGCCGCTGTTCCCGTCGCGGGCGGACTCTCCCAATACTCAATAAAACGCACAACATTCTGATTAAACTCCTCCGGATACTCCCGGTAGTGAAAATGCCCCGCCTTGTTCGCGATAATCATCCTCGTCCGCGCATTTTTCTCCGCGATGATGTCGAACAGTTCCAGCCCCCGCGCCAGCACCGCCGAGGGATCGTTCCTCCCCCAGTAGAGCAGCACCGGCATCTGCAAAATCCCTTCCTTCTTCACCCGCTCGTGCACCGTCTTTTTCCACTCGTTGAATTGCGACGCCAGCGGCTCTCCGGCCCCCGCCTTGATCTTCGCCACCGTCTCCTGCGACTTTGCCAGGCTGGCCATGTATTTCCCGGCCTGCCAGAACTCCTCGTCGAACGCCACTTCGGGAAGGAAGGAAATCGCCTGCAAGCGGCACTTCCATTCCACCCAATCCGGCTCCTTCGGGCAGTGCGCCAGCGCTTCCTGCCGCGTCGTCGCTCCCTCCGGCGCCGCCGTCAGGCTGTCAATAATCACCAGCGTCCGCACCATCTCCGGATGCGCCACGGCGAAGAAAAACGCGCAACCGCCACCCCGCGACTGCCCGATCAGATGCACTTTGCCCAGCTTCATCGTCTGGATGAACTCGTACAGGTGCTCCACTTCCCCCTGGATGTTGTAGTCCTTATCGTCCAAAGGATTGCCGGTCATCCCCGATCCGAGCTTGTCCGCAGCGAAAACATGAAAATGTTTCGCCAGCCCGGGAATGTTCTTCGACCACGTATTCGCGCTCGAATGTCCCGACCATCCCTCTCCATGCACCAGCAGCAGCGGCTCGCCCTGGCCCATTTCGTAGTACCGCGTCCGCACTCCCTGCACGTCCACGAACTTCGCCGTCAGCCCCGCGATCGATCCGTCTTCCTTCGCACCCGCCGCCCGGACGGACCCTCCTGCCAGCGTGAAAAGCAGCGCTGCTGCCAGCCCCAGCCTAACTCCCCGCATTCGCGCCCCTCTGCGCGGCGGCATACCCACACCACGGCCCTTCTGCGTGATCCTCATCGTTTCCCTCTCACCGCGCTGCTGCTGGCGCATGCTTCAGGTGCTTGTCGAAATACTCCATGAAGATGCCGAACGCCTTCTCCTGGATTTCATCGGGCTTATAGGAGCCGTCCTTCTGGGGAAAGCTGAACACGTAGCCATGCACGGGATGATCAAAACTCTGCCAGCTCACGTCCTTGCCCGCTTCTTTCATCCATTCGTAGGTCAGCTTGAAGACGCCCTGCTGGTGGTCCGTTTCCCGCCCGAAGATCAGTATCGGCGTATGCATGCGCCGGATGCGCTCCATGGCCGCCGCCTTGTTGGCTCTCTTGCGCACCACCTCGATGTCGTTGAACTGGATCTCGTTGTCCTTGCGCGGCGCCGTCGGGCTCGTATCCACCGTCAAGAACTCATGCGCCGCCGGTTCGATGCACACCCCCGCGCCGAACGTGTATTCGCTCGACGCCTTGAGAATCATCTCCCCGCTGTGGCTCACGCCCATGGCCCCGATGCCGTCCTTGTCCACATACGGCAACGATTGCAAATACCGGATGATCGCGATCAAGTCCTCGTGGTCCAGCGTCGGCCCCGATTTCAGCATGCGCCGGTCCCCGCTGATGCTGTCCGGCAGATTCTGCGGCGGCTTGGCGCGCTCGTACTCGTACGGTATTTCGTTCCGGTAGTTCACCGTCACCACCACGTAGCCTCGCGCCAGCATCCGCTCCTGCATCGCCGCCAGGCGCTCCGCCAGGTCCTCCACTTTCTTCATTCCTTCGCGGCCCTCTCCCCATCCCATCGTGATTGCCGGAAACGGCCCTTTGCCTTCCGGCTTGCGAATGATGATCGGCACATAAATTTCGTCCCGCGTCAAAACCATCGTATATTCCGCCGGAATCGCCGATCCCTTCATGGCCTTCGTCGCCACCACGTACCCATGCGTGGCGATCGATTCCGCCGCCTCCTTCCCGGTGCTCAACTGCGCCGGGGTGCTCTGCGCAGCCATCAGCAGCCCGGCCAGCATCGCCAGCATCGCGCCCATTTTCAATCCACAGTGAAGTCTCATCGGCAGTCTCCTCGGATTTCCGAACGAGAAACAGAACCCTCCGGCACTCTTCCGCCAGCGCATCTCTGGCTCGCTTCTATCACCGGCACATTGACCCGTCAAGCGCTGCGCTGTATCGTCTTGAGGCGTTTTCGAAAGCGCGGCATCAATCCCACGATCGGTCTTGGAGGCCGGAATGACAAAACTAAACAAACTGAGCATTGCATTCGCGTTACTTTCGGCATTCGCCGCGCACGCCGCCGCGCAAGAGTCCGCCCCCGCAGAGCCCACCAAGCCCCTCGTCCTCACCGAAGCCATCCCCATGCCCGGCGTGCAGGGCCGCTTCGATCATTTCGCCTCCGACGGCAAGGGACACGTCTTCGTCTCCTCCGTGGGCAGCAACACCGTCGAAGTCATTGACGTCAGCGCGCGTGTCCGCACCCACACCATCGCGGGCATCCCCGAACCCCAGGGCCTGGCTTTCGCCCCCGAAGCCAATAAACTTTACGCCGGCAGCGGCGAGGGCAAACTCTACATCTACGACGGAACTTCCTACGACCTCGTCAAAATCCTTGATTTCGGCGACGACGTGGACAATCTCCGCTACGACGCCCCTACCAAGCGCGTCTACGCCGGTTACGGCGGCGAAGAATCCGGCGCCATCTCCGCCGTGGACACCACGACCAATGAACGCATCCCCGGTGAATTCAAACTCGGTGCGCACCCCGAATCTTTCCAAATCGAAAAGAACGGCCCCAATATTTACGTAAACCTTCCCGACCTCAAGCAGATTGCCGTCATCAACCGCTCCACCCAGGCCATCACCCGATGGGCTTTCTCGATCGAGCAGAATTTCCCCATGGCCCTCGATGAGGCCGGTCACCGCCTCTTTGTTGTCACCCACCAGCCCGCACGCCTCGCCATCTTCAACACCCAATCCGGCAAGCTCGTCGCCACCCTCCCCTGCGTCCAGGAAGCCGATGAAGTCTATTTCGATGCCGCCCGCAAGCGCCTCTACATCCCCGGCGCGGAAGCTTACATCAGCGTCTTTCAGGAAAAAGACCCCGACCACTACCAGCCGATCGCCAAAATTCCCTCGGCCCTCGGCGCACGCACCGCCGGCTATTTCGGCAAGGGCAAAAAGGGCTTCGACCGCTTTTTCCTGGCTGTCCCAGCCCGCTCCGCCAGCGCCGCGGAAATGTGGATCTATTCCGTGCAGGACTGATCCCCGCCCAAGCCGCGGCCCGGCCTAATCCGCTGGGCCGCTCAGCCGGTCCGACTGCCGTATCTCCGGAAATCTCCACGCCCACACCGCCGCCACCACCAGCGTCCCCACCCCGCCCAGCACCACCGCCGGCACCGTTCCGAACCACGCCGCCGTCACTCCCGATTCAAATTCCCCCAGCTCATTCGACGCCCCGATGAACAGCATGTTCACCGCGCCCACCCGCCCGCGCATCTCGTCCCGCGTCGCCAGCTGCACCATCGTGCTTCGAATAATCAGGCTGACCATGTCCGTCGCTCCCACCAGCAGCAGGGCCACGAGCGACAGCACAAAATTCCGCGAGATCCCAAAAAGTATGGTGAAAAAACCGAATCCCGCCACGCACCACAGCATCGTCGCTCCGGCCCTCCCCCGCAGCGGCCGGTGCGCCATCAGGAACGCCATCGCCGCCGCTCCCACCCCCGGCGCGCTGCGCAGCAACCCCAGCCCCCACGGCCCCGTTGCCAGTATCTCCCGCGCGTACACCGGCAGCAGCGCCACCGCTCCTCCCAGCAGCACCGCGAACAGGTCCAGCGAGATCGTCCCCAGGATCAGCCGCTGCTTCCAGATGTAGCGCAGCCCCGCCAGCACCGTCCCCAGGCTCACCTGCTCCGGCGCCCGCGGCTTCACCCTCGTCCGAATCCTCATCGTCGCGATCATCGCCCCCAGCGACGCTACCGCCGCCGTTCCATATACCGCTCCCGGCCCCCGCGATAGCGCATAAATCACGCCCCCGAGCGCCGGTCCCAGGATCATCGCCGTCTGCGTCACCGTCGCTCCCAGCGCCACCCCGCTCGGAAAATCCTCTACCGGTATCAATTGAGGCAGCAGCGCCTGCCCCGCCGGCCAGCTGAAGGACCGCACCACCCCCACCAATACCAGCACCACATAGATGGGATACACCGTGTGGTTTCCCCTGTGGATCAGCATCAGCAGCAGCCCCGAGCAAACCGCGAACCCCCCGCAGCACAATCCATACAGCCTGCGCCGGTCGAACCGGTCCGCCACGTGCCCTGAAATCAGGAACAGCGCCACACCCGGCAGGAACTGCGCCAGCCCCACCAGCCCCAGGTCCAGCGGCTTCTTCGTGATTTCGTACACCTGCCAGCCCACGGCCACCGATTGCATCGCCTGCGAGAACCCCGTCAGCAGCCGCGCCATCTGATAGTTTCGGAAGTCCGGATAAGCAAGCGCCAGGCGCCAGGACCGTTGAGAATTTCTCGACTCGAACATGGCCTGTTACTGTGCCATAAACGGATAATATTCACGAGCGCCACCTCCCTCGGCGCGCACTCCCTCGCCACCGCCCCCATTCTAATGAAGCGAAATCACCGAAAATCGCCTCCCCCACCCGCTCATTTCCCTTTAAAAACCCTATTTAATCCAGATCATCCGCCTTCGGGCCGTCTCCGGACTGGAATCTTTCTAATAGCTCTAATCATTTATTTGCGGAAAGTCCTTGACAGACCTTCCCATATGACGGTATAGCGGTTGTACCATTTTTGTGGGTTGGAAGTGTTTTACATGCGTTCCAATACTGGAGGGGTGACCATGAAGCGGTATTTCTCTATGGCAGTGGCTGTTCGTATACTGACCGGAACTCTTGCGCTGTTGCTGGCCTGCGTGCCCATGTTCGCGCAAGGCAGCACCGGCCGCATCTCCGGCACCGTCACGGACCAGTCTGGCGGCGGCATCGCCGGCGCGACGGTCGCCGTCAAGGACGTCAATCGCGGCGTCACGCAGAACTTGATCACCGATTCCGACGGCGCCTACTTCGCCGCCAACCTCGTCCCCGGCACCTACACGGTTCATGCCGAGTTCAAGGGCTTCAAGGCTTTTGAGCGCCAGAACATCCTCGTTGAAGTCGGTAAGGAAGTTCGCGTGGACGTCACCCTGCAGACCGGCGCCACTTCCGAAAAGATCGTCGTCACCGAGGATGTCCCCATGGTGGACACCTCATCGACCACCCTCGGCGGCACCATCAACAACGAAATCATCAATGACCTCCCGCTGAACGGCCGCAACTACCAGAACCTGATCTCCCTGCGCCCCGGCACCATTGTCGCCCCTGGAGGCGGCCCTTGGTCGCAGAGCACCAACGGCATCCGCCCCGAGGACACCAGCTACATCGTTGACGGCATCACCAACGACGAAGCCTTCATGGGCTTGAGCGTCACCAACGCCGCCGCCGTCATCGGCGACGCCGCCACGCTCCTCCCCATCGACGCCATTCAGGAATTCAACACCCAGGTCAACCCTAAGGCCGAATTTGGCTGGAAGCCCGGCGCGGTTACCTCCGTCGGCTTGAAGTCCGGCACCAACAGCGTCCACGGCACCGCCTATGCTTTCGGCCGCAAGGACTCCTGGGATGCCCGCAACTACTTCAACCCCGCGATTGATCCTAGTTCAGGACTTCCTTCCGAAAAAACTCCTGTCGCTCTCGAGCAGTACGGTGGCACCGTCGGCGGTCGTATCATCCGGGACAAGCTTTTCTATTTCGCCGGCTATGAAGGTCAGATGTATACCGTCGGCAATTCCATCCCGGTTAACGTTCCGACAACGGTTTCCATTGCTGCCGGTGGTGGCGCGGGCTGCAGTTTCATCGCGACGGGCAACTGCAAAAAGAGCATCGTTGACGCAACAAACGACTTGATTGCCGGCGGCTACTCGGTGGCTCCGCTCAGCACCTACTTGGCGGGTCTTTACGCTGCCAACGCAACTCAGGACAAGGGCATCACCGTCAACTTCCCCAACGTGAATAGCTCCAAGAACCTCATCGGCAAAGTCGATTACCACCTCAACGACCATAACTCATTGAGTGGTTCCTATTTCTTCGGCAATGACACCCTGGTGGGCATGGACTTTCCGCAAGAAGTCCGTCAAGAATTCCTCACCAAGCTCCACTCTCGCGCCCAGGACGTTTCCGGCACTTGGACTTGGGCTCCGAACTCCACTTGGGTCAACGAACTCCGTGGTGGTTATACACACTATACCCTCCAGATTCTCCCCAATAACCTTGACATCCCTTACACCATCAACACGGGCATCACCAACCCGCTTTTGCAGGGATTCCCCAACGTCAAGATCTCTGGCATGGCTTGGCTGGGCCCCTTCAAGAACTTCCCCAAGATCGTCGGACCGGACAAGGTCCTTGACTTCATTGATCAGGTTTCCTATCTGCGCGGCAAGCACGCCATCAAATTTGGCGGGGAGATCCGCAACGACGCCGTCCATCAGGCCACCTACCGCGGCGGACGCGGCTTGGTCTATTTCCTCAACGGCAGCAATACATTCGATGGTTCAACGGGTCTCGAGGATTTCCTCGCCGGAAATCCCGATAGCGCGGACTTCTTGGCCGGAGATACCGCGCGCAACCTCAACCAAAAGCTCTTCGCTGGTTTTGCCCAGGACGACTGGCGCATCACTCCGCGGGTTACTCTGAATCTCGGTGTCCGCTACGAGTACCGCGGCGTTCCTTCCGAAGCTAACAACCTGCTCGGCAATTTCGAGCCTTCCGTCGGCTTGGAACAGGTCGGCGTGAACATCCCTTCCGTCTACAACGGCGATCACAAGAACTTCTCCCCGCGCTTTGGCGTCGCTTGGGATGTGACCGGCAAAGGCACCACCATCCTTCGTGCCGGTGGCAGCATCATTTACAGCCTCCTCTCCATGAACACCTTCCTCTCCCAGCAGAACTTGCAAAACTCCGTTACCCTCGGCTTGGGCACGATCCCCACAGGCGCTAAGCTTTATGACCTCGGTACCTGCCTGGCCGGTTGCGCTGGGCCCGGAACCATCACTTCGGCCGGTATTTCGATCCCTGGCCCGAGCCTTACTTGGACGACTACATCCGCTCAGATCTATCCGTCCAACGTGTCATCATTCCTCGAGTGTGGCAACCCCACTCCTTGCAATACCTTCTCTATGGATCGTAACTTCAAGACTCCTTACGTCGAGAACTGGATGCTGGGCGTCCAGCACTCTTTCTCCAGCAAGATTTCTCTCGACCTCTCCTACGTCGGCAATCATGCCGTAAAGCTGACCGGAGTTCGTGACCTGAATCAGCCGTATGCGGGTGGGGCGCCCTCGGCGATTGCCGCTCAGTATCCCTATCTCGGCAACATCAACTACCTCTCCAATCAGTACGGTTCCGCCTACCACGGCTTGCAGACCACTCTGACCGCTCGCAACTATCGCGGCCTCGATTTCGTGGTTGGCTATACCTATTCCCATGGCACGGACTACCAGTCTTCCAACTGGGTGGCCTTGCTTCCCCAGGACAGCTACAATCTGCGTGCCGAACATGGCAGCAGCGATTACGACATCCGCCATCGCCTGACTCTCTCGCTGACCTACAGCCTCCCCGAGAAGAAAACCAAGACTCAGCTTCTCGAAGGCTGGCAGGTCAACACCATCCTCACGCTGCAGAGTGGAATGCCCTGGAATGTCAACGATCAGACCTACAATATCGCCAACGTTGGCGAAAACAGCGATCGTTGGAATTTTTCCGGCAACCCTGCGGACTTCAAGTCCGCCGGCTCTGATTCGATCCCCTTCTGCACGGGCCCCGGCTTGGGCGGTTGCTCATATATGACTGCGGGCGGGCTGGTCCCGGTTCCTCTCTCTGCTGCCCAATCCTCGACCCTCTGGACCGCCTGCACAAACGCGGCTCCTGATGCGGGAACCTTGGCGTCCTACGGCTGCTACGCAAGCCTGAACGGAGCCTCGGTCATGGTTCCTCCTGTGAACGGCACATTCGGCACCATGGGCCGCAACATCTTTCGGGACACCGCCTTCCGCAACGTGGACCTGTCCATCAGCAAGAGCTTCAAATTCGGCGAAAAGCTCAAGGCCCAGTTCCGCGCCGAGGCATTCAACGCTCTCAACCACCCCATGTTCGCCAATCCCACGGGCGGCGCCGGCGGCTGGGGCTTGGGGGCCTTCTCCGATCCGTCAGCAGGTCCCTTCGGCTGCGGCTGCGGCACTCCGGACACCGCTGCCGTCAACCCCGTGCTCGGTTCGGGCGGCGCTCGCGCCATCCAGTTGGGCCTGAAATTCATCTTCTAGGCCCGCTTGCTGGAAAACACCTTAAACAGGGGCCGGACTAACCTCCGGCCCCTCTTTTTTTTGCCGTGTTTTTTCTTGCTGTGGTTTTTCTCTTGGTTATGTAAGGGCCGGGCTTTAGCCCGGCAGGTTTCAGCCCGGCATTAGGAGCAGCGCCTGTCATTCTGAGTCCCGGTGTCTTTTACCGGGACGAAGAATCTCAACCACGAGAACCAGTAACACCTGTACCGCATCCTCCCAGGAAGGAATAAACCCATGAAACCCTCACTCACCGCACTTCTCGCCCTAGCCCTCCTCATCCCCGCAACAATCCTCGCCGCCCCCCCCGGCGACCCCTCCGCCCTCCCCTCCGACCGCGCCCTCCTCCAGGCCCTCGCCCAATCGGATAAACCTGCCCTCGAAAAACTCCTCGACGCCGATTTCACCTGGACCGACTCCTCCGGCAAAACCCTGACCCGCGCGGAAGTCCTGCAAACCCTCCCACAGCCCGCCCTGGGCCAGGAAACCGGCCTCCAGCCCGTCGAACGCACCTACGGCGACGTCACCGCCATCACCGCCGAACGCGGCAAAGTCCATGCCCTGCGCATCTGGGTCAAGCGCCCCGGCGGCTGGCGCGCTCTCGTCTATCACGAAGTCACACAGCTTGCAGAACCTTCCACCTCCGCCGGCACCGGTGTAAAAGACTGCGAGAACCCCTGCAAGACCGTCCCCTACGCTCCCCAGAACGACGCCGAGCGCGCCATCATCGCCTCCTGGCAAGCCCTCGAGACCGGCGTCACCGCCCACGACTCCGCCGCTTGGGCACCGCACATTGCCGAAGAATTCGTCCAGGTCAGCTCCGCCAGCGACCACCCCATCAACAAAGCCGGCCGCATCGCCACCCTCGACAAGCAAAAACTCTCCGGCGTCGGCTCCGCCCCATCCCCCCTCGTCTCCGCCCGCATGTTCGATTTTCCCGAAGCCAGCGTGATGACCTGCCTGCACCAGACCCACACCGGGAAACAGGTCCACGTCACCCGCCTCTGGGTCCTCCAGCATGGCCAGTGGGTCATTTCCATCAGCTACCAGACCGCCATCCAGGCCCCCGCGGCTCAAAAGACTCAGTAGCGCACGCCTACAAAACAAAAGGGGTGGAGGCATCTATTCCCGTTTCAGGAACGCCCCCACCCCTCATTTTTTGCTCTCTACTTCCTTACTTCTTTACCTCTTTACTTCGTTCCTTCCGCTCCCAATGTCCTCACCAGCCACGGAATTATCACCTGCCGGAAGATCACCGGGTCCGGCCAGACCTTCACCTGCCGCCCCAGATGCCCGCCCTGGGGATTGATCCAGGCCTCCTTGGGCACGTCCCCGTTGCTCAGCAGCAGATAGGTGTCCGCGATGGGCACCTGCGTATCGAGCGCGCCGGCGATGATCAGCATGGGGGCGGTGGGTTTGCCCAGCAGTTTCTGGTGCACCAGGGACATCTTGGGGAGCAGTTCTCCCAGATCCTCGACCGTCTTGGCGTTCTCGTAGATGGAGGCGAGCGCCGGGGCCAGCCCAAACAAATACTCGCGGTTGCCCAGCGTCTTTTTCAGCACGAACTCTTTTTCGAACGTGATGTCCGCCGGCGGCGACTGCGCCACCACGGCTTTCACGCGCGCGTGCTCGACGATGGCCAGCTTGGTCGCCCAGTACGCTCCGAAGCTCTGCCCATCCACGCCGATGCGCGTCTTGTCCACTTCCGGGCGCGTTTGCAGGTAATCAATCGCCCGCGAGTACATGCGCTCGGCGGTTTCGCTGGCCTTGATCGGCGCTTGCCCGGTTCCCGGCGAATCCAGGCCCAGAAAACCGATCCCCGAGGGCAGCATCGCGCCGAAATTTTCGGAAAGATCTTCCTTGCGGCTGTCCAGCCCGCTGATCGCGATCACCACCGGCACCGGCCCCTTGGCATTCTTCGGCAGGCGCAGATAGCCGACGATCTCCGAGCCTTCGAAGGGAATGTGTACCACCTCGAGCGGCGGATCCATGAACTTGGCATGCGCCAGGAAAGCCTCCAGCGCCTTGGCGTAGTTGCGCTTCTTGCCTTCCGAAGACGGCACCGGCCAGCGCCCGAACGAATACAGCCGCCAGGCCCGGATATAGTCCGCGTTGGCCTGGGCCGGATCGCTCGCCTCAAGCGCCTTGCCCTGCGCCATGTAGCGGTCGGCCACGCCGCCAAAGCCCGCGGCCCATTCGTCGTCATTCATGGAATGGATGGCGGAGAAAGCTTCGCGCACGTCCGCGGGATCGAGTCCGATCAGCGGATACATTCCGTTTTCCGCGCGCTTCAGCGCTTCCGTTTTAACTTCCTCGAAGGTGCGCTCCTGCGCGCGAGCAACTCCGGCGAAGATTCCTGCGAAAAACAGCAAAAACGCCAGAGCGGAAAATCGGCGCTGGCGCGGTGTAAAGATGATCATGGGTGTCCTCTTTTCGGTTTCGTTTGCCGTGCGGGGAAATTCGATGCTGCGCCTGCGATTCGTTTCCGCGATTCCCGGAAAATCCGGGAATCGCGGAAAGCTGCTGGTTACGGTTCGAGAATCAGGACGGTGAATTTACCCTCATCCATCGCCGGAACGTAGATGCGTCGTGTTTTCAAATCCAGCGCCATGGTCCGCCCGCCGGGCAGCGTTTTCACCGTTTCGGCCAGCGTATATTTGTCGGGAGTGTCTTCGTGGAAAATAGACACGGCGCCGTCTCCGGTCGAGAAATACACCAGTCCGGTGGCGGCGTCGAAGAAGGTGGCGTCCACGCGTTCGCCGATGGGCAGCGTGGTGACCACTTTACCCGTTTCGGCGTTGAGCACGGCCATGGCCTTGCTCCGGCAGCCCACGAAGACGCGGGCGTGCGCGGTGTCCATGGCGATGCCGGTGGGCGTGGCGCAGGACGCCAGCAGCCAGCGGTCGGTCACTTTCATGGCTTTCGAATCCACGCGCAGCGTCTTGCTTTCGTCTTCCAGGTTGACGAAGAGATGCCCCGCGCCGTCGGAGACGGCGAATTCCGGCCCTTCGCCGAGAGGGAAAGTGCCCACGGCCTTGCCGGTTGCGGGATCAATGGCGGTGGCGCTGTTGCCTTCGCCGTTCATGGCGAAAACGCGGTCGCTGGCCGGGTCGTAAACGATGGCATCGGGCTTATCGCCCACGGGAATCTCGCCGAGTTTCTGGAGGGTTTTCAGGTCGAACATGGTGACGGCATTGGCGAGGCCATTGGTGACGAAGCCGCGTCCGGCCTTGAGGGCCAGAGCAACGCCGTGCGCGCCTTTCAGATCGGCGATTTTGCCCACTTCCGCGCCGGTGTCGGCGTCCAGTACGTTGACTTGGTCCAGATGGGTGACGTAGACGCGCCGCGCGGCTTCGTCCACCAGAACGTAATCCCATTTATCCGGGCCGCCGATGGCCACTTTTTTTACGACGTGGTATCCCGCGGCGGCGGCTCCCGCGGCGAGCACGCCGAGGAGAATTCCTGCAATTGCGATGCGCTGTTTCAAGTGTTCCTCCGTTTATGGTGTGGATTTTGCCGCTGGCTGCTGCAAATTCGCGAGGGCCTGCTGGTAGTACGACGGGTCGTAATATTTTTCCACGGCGGGCGGTTTGCCGCCCCAGGAGCCTTCGACTTCCGCGCGCAGTTTCAGCACGTTTCGAAAGCCGTCCAGATCGAAGCGCGCGTCCGGGGCCCATCCTCCGGGGCTGGTGACTTCAATCTGATAGGTTTCGGCGGCGATATCGGCGGGGAGATGCGCTTCCTGCGTGAGCAATTCAATGACCGCCTGTTTATTGGCCGGGTTCATCAGCCAGCGCTGGGCTTCGATGCAGGCGGCGAGGTAGTGAACGAGGAGCGCGGCATGGGCGCCGGCCCAGGGACGAAGCACGAAGGCGCCGCCGGCTTGATAGGGACCGATGAAGTCGAGAGTGGAACCGAGGCTGACAAAGCCGTCGCGGCGAGCGAGCAGGGAAGTGGGCGGGGCCAGCATGGAGCCGGCGTATTCCTGGTGTTCGCGCATGGCCACGAGGCGCTGGGGGGTGGCGCCGACGGGCTTGATTTCGTAATCGCGGCCGGCCTGGAGATTTTTCGAAAGGAGGATTTTTTTGAGCTGCAGGGCGTAGGCGGTGTTGGGGGCGTCCACAATGAGGATTTTCCCGCGGAGATCGGCGATGGATTTGATTTCCGGTTGCACAAAGAGGTCGTTGAGCGAGCCTTCGCCGCCCATGACGATTTGCACGTCGGCGTGGGCGAGTTCAACCATGGCCACGGCATTATCCACGGCGGCATAGGCGACATCGGCCTTGCCCGCGGCGAGAGCGGAGCGCAGGTCGTTGGAATTAGGCATGGCGTCGAGCTGCACGGCGAGGCCGTGGCGGGCGAAGAGGCCCTGCTTTTCCGCCACCACGAGGGCGATGGGGCGTCCCGGCAGGCTGACGACGCGAATGGTGTGCAGCGCCGGCTCCTGGGCGCGAGCGGGCAGCGCGGCAAGGAGGAAAGCGGTTGCGGCGATAGAGAAAATAGAACGAGAAAATTTCATGAATCCTCCGCGAATATCGTGTGGAACAAAAGCAGGCGGTGCCTGCCGCGTGACCCTGCGGATAAGCAGAACCATGCGAGCCGCGACGCTCCGGGCAGTCAGAGTACTAGACGGCCCGGAAGCCTGGTTGGTTGCACCCGATTGGACTACGGTGCGCCTTCGTTGAGCTTGTCGAGCGACCATTCGGCGACGGGCATGGGGTCGAGAATGGGCTTGCCGAGATTGGGGCAACTCAGGACGTAGATGCCGGTATCGGCGGCGACGTAGATGACGTTGCGGTCCCATTCGATGAGGACGTTGTCCACGGTGCGGTTCCAACTGCCGGGGTCCTTGAAATCACCGCCCTGGGGAGGGATGAAGTAGGCGACCTCTTCGGGGCGGTAGGGATTGGAGATGTCGTAGCAGCGCAGGCCGGCGTCGAAATAGGAATAGGCGATGAAGCTCTGGGAGATTTTGCCCGGGGCTTTCAAGTGCGGCGGATTGTGAGCGCCGAAGCGGCCGCGTTTGAAGCAGAAATCGCGGTAGGGGGCTTCGGGAGGAGGAACGGGGCGGGGAAATTGCGCGATGGGTACGGGACGCTTTTCGTCGCGCACATCAATCACCCAGATGGGCAGGTAGATCATGTTGCAGTCGGGATTGGTGGTTTCGCCGTTGCCGATGACGAATCCGCGGTCGAGCATGCCGCACCAGATGGTGTGGAAGGGAATGCCGCCGGCGCCGTACTGCGGAGGAGGCTCGAAGCGGCCGATCTCCTTGGGATTCTTGGGGTCGGAGAGATCGTGAATGATCAGGCCGAAGGCGCCCCAGCTGCCGTAGCCGCGATTGCCGCCGTCTTCGAGCTTTTTGGGGACATAGACGGGGCCGTGCAGGCCGACGAAGGGGGTCTGGTCCTTGTGTTCGTAGGTAAGCTGGGACCATTGCCATTTATCGTAGGCGGCTTCCTCGCCCTTGCGCGAGCCGGGGACCCACCACATGGAAACCTGTTTGGGATTGGAGGGGTCGGAGACGTCGATAATCATGTTGCCGTTGACCAGCGGGCGGAAATAGGAGATCTGGTGGATGAAGCTGTCGTCGGGAGCGGTGTCGAGATAGGCGTAGCGGCCGCCGTCGTAATAGTTGCGATGCGTGCCGGAGCCGGTGGCGCCGGTGCTGAATTCGGAGAGTTTGACGATTTTGGAGGGGTCGGTGGCGTCCCAGAAGCGCACGCCGCGCAGTCCCTTGTAGTTGCGCCAGGGTTCGAGGAGCTTGGGGTCGTCGTATTTGCCGTTGGGAGCGGACGGAGTGGAACTGGTGATGGGAGCGCCCGCGCCGGTCATCAAGATCCACTTTTTGAGGTTCTTATTGTAGGCCAGTTGAACCTGATAGCCATCGAAGCCGTGGTGGTTGTGCAGTTTGGGATTGCGCGGGTCGGTGACGTCAATGACGTCGCCCTGCTGGAAGATGTAGCGCTGCTTGCCGGCGGACATGATCTGCATTTTGCCGCCGCGGTCCTGGCCGGGAAGGATATGGGCGATGACTTCCATGTTGTGGATGTACATGCGGCGGTCTAGGTAGCTGATGCTCTGCGGGGAAGGATGGGGGTGGTTATTGGCGAAGACGGCGGGGGCGGAGCCGGCGAGGACGATGCCCGCGCCGGAGGCGCCGGCGGCATTTTTAAGGAATTCACGGCGAGTGGGACGGGGGAATTTCTTTTTCATGGGAGCAAACCTCCTGGGGAGCACACAAACACTGGGCGGCGGCGGAGCGCCGCGCAAATGTGCTGCAACGCTTATCATACATTTGTATGAATAGTGTCAAGGAGAAAGTTCATGTCCGACAGGCTTTCGTTTTGGTCCTGATGCGCGGAAGATATTTGCCTTCAGGCCGGTTGAGCGTGGCAGGTTTTTATGTTGTCGGCATGAAACTCAGGGTAAGGATGAACAAAGACGGAGGCGTTAGAGAAGGGCAGGTTGAAAGCGGGGTTGCATGGGATGCGCTGAATCGCGGAAGGCTCATCGCGTTTAGCCACTGTATTTGGGGCGGCTTGAGCGCTTCTTTTTTAGCGCTTGCAGCGGTAAGGAAGAGTGACCGCCCAGCTAATTTGGGATGGGTGGGCGGATCAGCGACAATAAGCAGTATCTAAAGTTCCGTAATCCACCCACACATTGAGGCCGTGTGGTCCTGATTTGTCAAATTTCCCGCGTTGGCTAACTTTTTTTGCAGCAATTGACTCCATATCTCTGCTGCCATTTTGCTAGCTACAGCGGCAGCGACGAAAAACAACTTTGGCTTCATACTTTTCGCAGCAAAGGCCGTACGTATGCGATCCAGTGCGGTTTTCCCTGTTTTCCAGTGTTCATCCGCGCCAGCGGGATCGATGCCTCCCTTTAATTCGCCAAGCGCGAGGTACTTTTTGGGGATTTTATAAGCGGTAGAAAACTGCTCAGGCGCGCATTCCAAGAGGATGAGATCGATGTTGTTTTGAACCAGAGGGACTTTCACATTATAGACCAACGTGCGCTGCTTACCATCGATGTTCCAAGCAAGACCGCGCAAGTAAATTTCAATATCCGCGTCATTCTCCGACATCTTCGTCCAAGTGCCGTCAGTTCCATGCATCCAGCGATACGGGACCTTATTGAGGGTCAGAGTGGATAAGAGAGATCTGGTTAGCCTCCTCTGCGCAAGAGCTCCTCCGACATTTCGCATGGAACCACCTAGTGTATCGCCTCGAGTAAGAAGAAACCTAAAAACCAATTCCTCAACAAACGCTGTTCCTGCAGGTTCCAAAAACTTTACGATTAGGCCATCGATCGCATCTTGCTTGTCCTTGGCTAGCATATGTCCGGCGGCCTTGTCAGACACACCTGCTGCAGTGACCAAGGCCGATTTTATAGAGACAATCCTTGTTAGGTCTTTTGGTTTGTTCGCTTTTGACGCAGCAATTTTTAGAGCCCGAGCTTCTTCAACGAACGGCGTCGCCCGGCGATTGCGTTCAAGAGCAAGGGCAACAAAACCAGCCCTGATCTGTTCATAGGTCGTAACGAGATCGCGCGCGGATTTCAGGTGCCGACGGTAAGGCAAGGATTCTTCCTCCATATGTAAACGCACTTGCGGAGTACATCTCGCCCGTGCTCCCCCATTTGCTGGCTACTGTTACCCTTGCCGCTCGGCAGAACCAAAATATTGTCCAGCGTGAATCCAAGTCTTTCCGCGAGCGCGGACAGGATGAGATCGACTGAGATGCTAGCGCCCGCGTACCGGACGTTGTCGTTCACCATAATTAAGGGAGCTCCCGGCTTCAGAACACGCCCGCACTCAAAAATCACGCATGCCATTTCGTAGAAATACCCGCGTACCATCCTGGCTATGCCATTATTGTTTAATATGGAGGCGTCACGACACCAGCCGAGATAGACGAGAATGGCCTGGAGCAATTCTTGATGATCTGCTTCCTCGATCGGTTTATTCCATTTAGGATTTACGGAGAGAAGGTCTTTTGCGCGGTTTTCAACAGTACAGCTCAACATCTCTTGCCGAAGAGAGGATATATTTGTTTCATTAACTCCAAGCAGAGCGAGTTCGAGGGCGTATGTCCTCGTATAATCATATCTATTGCAGTAGGGCGGCGAAGTCACCACCGCGCCGTAACTATTCGATTTTAACTTCGGAAGGACTTCTAAGCAGGAACCGGGGATGAGGTTCACGTTTCCTTGAGTGCCTGTATGAGTGAACAGATCTATCGAAAGACTCCCTGATGAAATGTCGTTCACGATCTCGGTGATTTTTGCGGAGATGGCCGACTCGAAATCAAGTATTTTGCCCTTGTCGAAGCGCTTCGCGCCATGGCGTCGCCCGGACCGATAATCCCATCTAAGATATTGCCCGTCTTTTCGCGTATAACTGATATTTTCGAGCACACAGAGTAATGCAAAGCGGAGCACGCGGCTTACTTCTGGCGGTTCGCTATCAAGAGCACACAAATACTTCCCGATAAGTTCAATGGTTCGCGGCGGGTATGCCCCGGTTGTAATTCGCAATTCCAGAAGCTTTCTTGATTCTTTGTGTTTTTTCCATACAGATGAGTCAACCCAGCGCCGTATGCGCTGGAAGTTTGTAGGGTTCAAGGCCCGAATGAGCAGGCGGGTTTGGATGATCTCCTGCCCGATGGGCAGCAATTCGATGCCGTCTGCGTTGAGTCCGGCATCAGCGGCAACGAAAAGGGCAGTTCCAGCTCCTGCAAATGGGTCAAGAATGGTCCCATTGCGAACGTCGTAGCGGGAAAGAAGAAAGTCAATAAGTGCCGCAGAAAATGCTTCCTTGTATTTGTACCATCTAACCGCCGGACGCCGCTTGTTCGCTTGGAAACTCACAAGCTGGCGAGTCAGGGACTTATGGACCAGCAGTTTACTTTGGAAATGATCAGTCAGCCGTGAATCCAGTTTCTCGATAAAGGCGAGGTGCCGCTCTTGTTCGGCTAATTCGTACTTGTTTTCCGATTTCCTAACTGCAATGCCAGTAGGCGAAGTCTTAGCTAGGACTATGTCGTGGAAAAGTGCGGCTTGGACCGAGGCTTTTACACTCGACATGGAAAGACTCCTTTAGCAGGACACATTATAAATATAACAGGAAGGCGGGCCTTCCCGCTTGATTGGGAATGTGCGGCGGGTCATAGACAACCACGTCAAAACATGCACCAGGGAAAGGCATTCTGGAGTTGTCAGCGACTACCGTGGGCCTGTGGCGTGGATCAATGTCCATGCCGATAACCGGCCGTTTGCTGCCTCTCCAAAACCTGCCGCCGTTGACCGTGGCGTCCAAAATTCTGCGCGGTTTTTTTCGCGGGTAAAAGTTCAGTAGCTGTTCAATGAGTTCCGCGTCCTCTCCGTACCACACTGATGCCAGAGGTGCATAGCTGGAATTTTTTTCCGGCGGAACGGGTGCTTGTCGTTTGGTGAGCAGGAATGGTTTAAGAGCGGTTGCCATGTCTATCTACCCTATTCTTGTACACGCGCTTACAGCCGAGCGCAAGGCGGAACTGCGGTCCTCCGATGCTACCTGTGCAGTTCCTGAGTGGAGGGGCCTTTCCACCTCGGTAACCACCAAGGCAGAATAGCATGAGGCAAACAAAAAGCGAATAATATATTTTCCTCTCTTACTCATCCAGAGATGCAGAATGCTCCACGCCGCATTGGATGCAGAATCGCCTGGCCGCTATGGAGCAAAGCGGAAGTCGCAAGGGTGAGCTAAAAATGGGATGGGAATTCATACGCCTGTATGAGAAAAATGCTGGCCATCCGGGGCAAGCGGTGATATTTATGACGCGATGAGAGCGGCGGCCAGGGGCGGAATGAGGAAACGGCGGAAAGCGAAAGTGAGAACGGCGGCCAAGAGGAGGCAGGGGCTGGCCTCGCGGGAGCGCTTGCTGGATGCGGCGGAAAAGCTGTTCGCGCTGTACGGATTTAACGGGGTGTCGGTGAGGCAGATCGTGCATGCGGCGAAGGTGAATCTGGGAGCGGTGCCGTATCACTTCGGGACCAAGGAAGAGTTGTTCAAGGCGGTGATCTACCGCAGGGCGCTGCCGCTGCGCGAGGAGCGCGAGGAGCGCCTGAAGCGCTTGCGGGAGCGCGGGAAGAAGCCCGGCTTGGAGGAGGTGCTGTGGGCGCTGCTGGAGCCGGCTTTCCGGGCCAGCCGGGAAAATGAATGGTTTCGCCGATTGCTGGGGCGGGCCTCGATGGACCCGACGCCGGAAGTGAAGAAACTGCTGGCGGAGATCTACAACGCGGAATTCATGGTGGTACCGAAGGAACTGCGCAAGGTGAACGCGGAATTGCCGGACGATGTCTTTTACTGGCGGCTGAACTGTTTTTACGGGGTGATGCTGTTTGTGCTGGCCGATCCGGGGAAGATTCAGACGATTGCGGGGAAGGAATTCGACACCTCGAGGCCGGAAGTGGCGCTGAAATATGTAATTCCGTTTCTGGCGGCGGGTTTCCGGTCGCCGGCGCAGGCGGAAGAGTTTGAGCGGCAGGGAAGATAGAGAAGAATAGTTGGGAGGAATGCGATGAGCGCAATGTCACGGCGGGGATTTGTGAAGGGAGCGGCGATGGCGCCGCTGGCGGCGAAAGCGATGACGATGGAGCAGGGAGGCGCGCCCGCGATGGCGGGCGGAGAGAAGTACGACGTGGTGGTGGCCGGGGCGGGGCACAACAGCCTGGTGGCCGCGGCGTATCTGGTGAAGGCGGGGTATCGCTGCCTGGTGCTGGAGGGGCGCCCGGTGGTGGGCGGGGGCGCGAAGACGGCGGAACTGACGCTGCCAGGAGTGAAGCATGACGTGTGCTCGTCGGCGCACGTGCTGATCCAGGATAGCCCGATGATGCGCAACGACGAGCTGGGACTTTCCGAGTATGGGCTGGAATACATTTTTCCCGATCCGGTGGTGCATCTTCCGTTCGCGGACGGGAGCTACATTACGCAGTGGCGGGATATGGATCGAACGTGCGCGGAGTTCGCGCGGTTTTCGAAAAAGGACGCGGCGGCTTACCGGCGGATGCTGACGGAGTATGCGGAGATTGCGCCGGTCTTCGGAGCCAGCGCGTACACGCCGATCGGATTGGGCAAGCCGATCAATGAACTGCTGGCGGCGCATCCCAAGGGCAAGCTGTGGCAGCGGCGCATTGCCATGTCCGCGTGGGAAATCATCCGGGACAATTTCGAGGACGAGCATTGCCGGGCGTTCATGACCTGGATGGCGTATCAGACGGTGGTGCCGCCGGAAGACGCGATGACGGGCAGGCTGGCGTATGCGCTGGTCTCGGGGCGGCAGCGGTGGAGCTGGACGACGCCGAAGGGCGGGTCGGGAGCGCTGACGCAGGCGCTGGCGCGGCTGATCGAAGCGCACGGAGGAACAATCCTCACGAACAAGTGGGTGACGAAGCTGATCGTGGAAAACGGGAAATGCACGGGAGTGGAATGCGACGACGGCAACGCCTACCGGGCGGAGAAGGCGGTGCTTTCGACGGTGCACATCAAGCACCTGGTGGATATGGCGCCGAAGGAGGCGTTTGGGCAGGAGTTCATTCAAGGCGTGGAAACGTGGCAGGCGGGGATTACGCTGTTCGTGACGCACTACACCACGACGGAGCCGCCGACGTTTGCGGTGGCTGGAGGAACGATTTCGCCGGTGGCGGCGGGGACGATGGCGGGGGCGGAGCGGGCGCTGCGCGTGGGATACGATTTTGCGTGCAAGAAAGTGGCGCTGGATGAGCCGCCGCTGCTGGTGGTGTGCAGCACGGTGGCGGACCCCTCGCGGGCGCCCAAGGGAATTCATACGATCAAGGTGATCGGGAATCAGCCGTATGAGTTGAAAGAAGGGCCGGAACACTGGGACACGATCAAGAATCAGGTTTCGGACGCGAATCTAAATTATTTGCGGAAGTTTTCGCCGAACCTGACGGACGACAAGATCCTGGCGAGGATCGTGGAAAGTCCGCTGGACCTGGAGCGGATGAATCCGCACAACTGGCACGGGACGTGCCACGGCGGGGCGCAGGATGCGGCGCAGAGCGGGCCGCTGCGTCCGGTGCCGGGCTGGGCGCAGCACCGCATGCCCATTCCGGGCTTGTATCAGACGGGGGCGACGACGCATCCGGGCGGGTCGGTCTCGGGCGGGCCGGGGAGGAATGCGGCGATTGTGATGCTGAAGGATTTCGGGAAGAGTCTGGAGGAAGTGGTGAGGAAGAAGTAATGAAGCAGAGAGGTAAGGAAGTAAGGATGGGGAGAAGAGCGGAGGTGGGAACGTGAGAGGAATTCGAGGCGATTGGGTGGTGCGGGCGTTTGCGTGGATGACGGCGGCGCTAGTGTTGGCGGCGTGCGCGCTGGCGGCGCAGCAGGCGCCGGTGGTATCGGCGACGAAGCAGGAGGCGCTGAGGAGGGTGCTGGAGGCGCCGGGGCCGGTGCAGCCGATTGCGTACAGCCACAAGAAGCATCTGGCGATGGGGCTGAATTGCGATTTCTGCCACACGAATCCCGATCCGGGCGTGATGATGAAATTTCCGGAAACGGCGAAGTGCATGAGCTGTCACGCGACGGTGGCCAAAAACAAGCCGGAGATCCGCAAGCTGGCGGACTATGCCAAGACGAAGCAGGCGATTCCGTGGGTGCGGGTGTACGTGGTGCTGAAGGGAGTGAACTGGAGCCACCGGCCGCATTTGAAGGCGGGGACGAAGTGCGAAACGTGCCACGGGCAGGTGGATCAGTTGGAGGTCATGGCGCGGGTGACGGGCGTGACGGCGATGTTCGGGTGCCTGGATTGCCACGAGCAGCATGGGGCCAAGGCGGCGTGCGAGACGTGTCATAAGCCGTTGAAGATTGGGAATTGAGCGGAAAGAGTTGGAAGTGTGAGGCGAGTTTTTCTGGCGGTAGGGGCACGGCATGCCGTGCCCCTACCCGCGAAAAAATGCGAAGGGTGAGTTAAGCCGGCGAGGAGACCTGCGCCGGATTCGAATCTATTTTTGAGATGGTTCAGCGGGGCGCGGCACGCCGGCGATGGCGCGGAGCGCGTCGATGAGCTCGCTGTCGTTGGAATCGCCCATGCCTTGATTGACCATCTGTTCGAAAACATGGACGGTAGCGTTGCCGAGAACGGACTGGCGATGGAATTTTTCGGCGAGGCGCACGCCGTAGAGCGAGTCCTTGAGGCGGTTGCGCCCGGCGAAGGCGACGGCCTGCCCGCGTTTGCCTTCGGCCATGACCGCGGAATGGCTGATGACGTGGGGACTGCCGGTCATGCCGCCGGAGAAGGCCTGCGCGGCGACGTGGAGATCGATTCCGACGGCTTCGGCGGCGAGCATGGCTTCGGCGAGGGCGGCGACTTGCGTGGCGCCCATGAGGTTATAGATCAGCTTGAAAGCGGTACCGGCGCCGGTGGGGCCGAAATGGAAAATATTCTTGCGAATAGGCTCGAAGAGCGGGCGGGCGGCTTCGAGATCGGCTCCCTTTGCGCCGATGAAGAGATTGAGCTGGCCGGCGGCCGCGGCGTCGGGGCGGCCGGCGACGGGGCAATCGATATAGCGGAGTCCGCGAGCGGCGACGATTCTGGCGAGTTCGACGACCCAATCGTGGGAGAGGGTGGAGCACTCGATGATGAAAGTGGAAGGGGAGAGATTGGCGGAAAGGGCGCCATCGGGGCCGGTCCAGACGAGGCGGGAGGCATTGTCGTCGAGGACGGAGGAAAAGACGGCGTCGGCGCCTTCCGCGGCGGCGCGCGGCGTGAGCGCGACGGTTGCGCCGGCTTCCTTCAGCGGAACGGTTTTCTCCGTGGTGCGGTTATAGACGGCGACCGCATGACCGGCGGAGAGAAAACGCAGGATGATGCCGCGGGCCATCTTGCCCGCGCCGAGAAAAGCGATTTTTGCCACGAGGGCACCCCTTTCGAATGGGCGAAACGAAATTGTGACTAGAATCTATCTCCAAAACAAGAAAAGAGAGATTTCTCGGCTGCGGGCCGGTAAAAGTCACCGGCCCTTCGCTCGAAATGACAGCGATGCTTCGCCGCAGTTGCGTTCATGAGACGGGTTCCGCGCTTACTGGCCGATGGCCAGTCCTTCGAGAGCGAGTCCGTAGCCGAGAAGATCGTGCATCTGGCGGCGAAGCTGCTCGGTGAGAAGAATCCGCGTGTAGCGGCGGTTGAGTTCGGGCTGCTGCATGAGGAAGCGGGCCAGTTCCCAGGCGCGCGGAAGAAGCGCGGGGCGGGGAAGGATTTCGTTGACCAGGCCGAGATCGAGCGCTTCCTTGGCGGAAAGTTTTTGCGCGGTGAGCAGGAAATAGCGGCCGCGATTGAGGCCCATGAGCAGGGGGAAGATGACCTGCACGCCGTCGCCGGGGACGAGGCCGCCGGCGAAATGGGCGGAGTCCTGGAAGGCGGCTTCCGGAGCGGCGAGTACGATGTCGCAAAGCACGGGCAGTTCTGGATGGCGCAGAGCGGGGCCGTTGACGGCGCTGATCATGGGGACTTCGATGTTAAGCATGTTCATGGTGAAGCGCTTGGATTCCGCGCCGAGCTTGCCCCACTGCACGGGAGAGAGATGCGGAACGGCGCGGTTGACGGCGGGCGTGACGGCGGGGCCGGAGAACTCTTCGCCGACGCCGGTGAGGATGATGACCTGGTTTTCGGAGTCGCGGGAGATGTCCAGAAAAGCCTGTTCGAGATCGGCGTGGGCGGTGGGGCCCCAGCGGAGGGAATTGCCGCCGGTGTGCAGAGACATTTCCAGAATGCCGTCTTCGCGGCGGAAACGGATGGTTTCGAATTTATTGGAATAATTGTCAAACGCGGTCATCAGAACGCTCCTTTTCAGATTGTAGAAAAACGCAGTCGGCGGGATGCCAGGCGATGCGGACGTGTTCGCCAGCGGCGCGAACCGGGACGCGGGGACGCTTTTGCTCGTGGACGATGACGCGGTCTCCGCTGCCGAGTTCGACAAGGTATTCCATGGTGGAGCCGAGCTGGGTGGCCTGGCGGATGGCGCCGGGGAGAGAGCCGGGGGCTTTGGCGTTCACGAATTCGATTTTTTCCGGGCGGATGGCCAGGGTGGCGGCGGAGGCGGAAGCGGCAACGATTTCGGGAGGGATGGAAATTTCCAGGCCGCTGGCGCAGCGGAAAATGCCGAGAGGAGAGCCGGGGAGAAAAACGCCTTCGAAGAAATTGGAGGTGCCGATGAAATTGGCGACGAAGCGGGTGCGCGGGCGGTCGTAGATTTCCGCAGGGCTGCCGATCTGCGCGATGCGCCCGCGGTCGAGGACCACGATGCGGTCGGCCATGGTCATGGCCTCTTCCTGGTCGTGGGTGACGAAGAGGGCGGTGACGCCGACTTCGCGCTGCAGGCGGCGAATCTCCTGGCGCATCTGCACGCGGAGCTTGGCGTCGAGATTGGAAAGCGGCTCATCGAAGAGCAGGAGATCGGGCTTGAGAGCAAGGACGCGGGCGAGGGCCACGCGCTGCTGCTGGCCGCCGGAGAGTTCGCGGGGGTAGCGGTCTTCCTGCGAGGAGAGGCCGACGAGGGCGAGGACGGAGCGAACACGCTCGCGGGTTTGCGCGGAATCCACGTGATGAGCTTTCAAGCCGAATTCAATGTTGGCGCGCACGGTCATGTGCGGGAAGAGCGCGTAATTCTGAAAGACCAGGCCGACGTTGCGGCGGTGCGCGGGCAGATGGGTGACGTCGGCATCGCCGAGACGGATCTCGCCGGAAGTGGGCGGGACGAAGCCGGCGATCATGCGCAGCGTGGTGGTCTTGCCGCAGCCGGAGGGGCCGAGCAGAGCGACGAATTCGCCGGCGGCGACCTCGAGGTCGATGTCTTCAACGGCTACGGTTGCGCCGTAGCGTTTGTTGAGTTTGCGAAGAGTGAGATACGCCATGCGAAAGTCGATCCTCTTTATAAATGCTTCACGGACAAGAAACGGGTGTAGACCGGGATGCCGATGGCCAGCCAAGCGACGATGAGGCAGGTGGAGATGGCCGAGATGCTGGGGTCGCTCGAGTATTGCACGTAATTGAAAATGCGAATGGGCAAGGTCTGCAATTGGGGCCCGGCGAGCAGCAGGGTGACCACCAGTTCATCGAAGGACATGATGAAGGCGAAGACCGCGCCGGCGAGGATGCCGGGAAGAGCCAGGGGCAGGGTGACGCGGAAAAAGGTGCGCGACCAGGTCGCTCCGAGATTTTGCGCGGCTTCTTCGAGGGAAGGGTCGAACTCGGCGAGGCTGGCCATCACCAGGCGGATGACGAAGGGAGTGATGAGCAGAGTATGCGCGGCGACGAGGCCGGTGAAGGTCTGCGTGAGGCCAACGCGCTGAAAGGCGACGAGCAGGGCAAGCGCCAGGACGACGGCGGGAAAAAGGATGGGAGAGAGCAGGAGCGCGGAGATGGCGGTCTTGCCGGGAAGGCGGTAGCGCACGAGGGCCAGGGCGCTGAGCGTGCCGATGGAGGTGGCCAGAAGAGTGCTGACGGAGCCGAGCAGGGCGCTGATGCGCAAGGCATCGCGGAGTTCAGGGTTGCCCCAGAACTGGTGGAACCACTGCAGAGTGAAATGCTGCGGAGGAAAAATGGGATAGGCGCTGGAGCCGAACGCAGTGGCCACGACGACGAAAATGGGCGCCGCCAGATACAGGAGAATCGCGCCGTTGAGAACACGAAGAAGGAAGCGCATCAGGAGGCGCGCCTCCGTTCGGAGAAATGCAGCGTGGCGGCGAAGAGGATGAGGATGGCCAGGAGCAGGGTGAAGGCGATGGCGGAACCAAAGGGCCAGTCGAGGAGGGCCATGGCCTGCTGATAGATGATGGTGGACATGACCTTGATGCGCGCGCCGGCGATGAGCGTGGGAGTGACGAAGGCGCTGAGCGTGCCGGTGAAGACCAGGACGCAACCGGAAACGATGCCGGGGAGAGCGTGGGGCAGGGTGATGCGGAAAAAGATGCGCGGGCCGCGCGCGCCGAGGTTCCGTGCGGCTTCGTAGTAGGAAGGATTGATGTTGAGGAGAGAAGTGTCAATCGAGAGAACCATGAAGGGAAGGAGGACTTCCCCGAGGGCGATGATGACGCCGGTGACGTTGTACATGAGGCGCAGGGGAGAGGCGATGAGGTGGAAGCGCAGGAGGGTGTGGTTGATGAAGCCGTTGTTGCCGAGCAGGATCATCCAGCCGAAGGTGCGCACGACGGTGCTGGTGAGCAGGGGCATGAGAATGCAGAAATAGAGGATGGCGCGTTTGAGTCCGCGGGCGCGGGAAAGTGCGAAGGCCAGAGGGAAGCCGAGCAGGAGGCAGAGCGCGGTGACTTCCGCGCCGAGCAGGAAAGTGCCCCAGAGAATGGCGCGATAGAAGGGATCGAAGAAAAATTTCGAATAGTTGGAAAGCTGCCAGACGGGAATCATGCCGTGCCCGGCTTCATAGCCCATCAGACTGACGCGGCCGAGGAGCAGGAGCGGTCCCGCGAGGCAGAGAAGGAGGAGCAGGAGATTGGGAGCGAGCAGCGCCCAGGGAGCGAGCGAACGGGGCGGCTTCGCGGGCCAGGACTGCATCGCGCTGGGAGAAGCGGTCATCGAGCTATTGGGTGACTTCGCGGTTCCAGCGGTCAATCCACTGGGGGCGAAGCTCGTTGGCTTTTTTCCAGTCGGGGTGGGTCAAGGCTTTGATGGCTTTCAGGCCGTTGGGAATTTTGGCGGCGGTTTGCGGATCGAGCGCGACCTTCGCGTTTGTGGGGGAGAGGAATGTGAATTTGGCGTTGGCGGCCTGGGCTTCGACGCTCAAGGCGAAATTGACGTAGAGCAGGGCGGCTTGCAGTTTGCGCGTGCCCTTGGCGATGACCAGTCCGCCCTCCTGAATGATGCCGCCTTCCTTGGGAATGACAAAGGCGATGGGGAGGCCCTTGCTGGCGAGGAGCAGCGTGCGATCGGAAGTCCACGGGGCCATGACGATATCGCCCTGGGTGAAAAGCTGGGCGAGCTGGGCATGCTGTTCGGGGAAGGTAACGATGGCGGGCTTGAGTTTTTTCATGGCGGCGAAGGCGGGGTTGGTGTTGTCCATGGTGGCGCCTTCGGTCTTGAGAAGCATGAGGAAGAAGCTGAGTCCGGTGGCGCTATCGAGATTGTTGATGGCGATCCGGCCGCTGTATTTGGCGTCCCAGAAATCCTTGTAGGATTGCGGCGCGGGCGAAACCTGCTGCGTGTTGTAGGCAATCACGGAGGCGTCGAACATGAACTTGGCGAAGGAATCGCCGGGGACGCGGAAGACGGGATAAAGGTCGGCGAGATGCGGCACGGTCTTGACGGAGATGGGCTGCACGAGGTCTTCGGCGGCGGCCTGCGCCGCGCCGACTTCGTCCATCATGAACACGTCAATCTTGACGTCGTCTTTCTGGGCGCGCATGAGGGCCATGCTTTCGAAAACGAGTTTCTGGACCAGCTTGATCTTGATATCGGGATGGGTGCGCTCGAAGGGTTCGACGACGGACTTGCGCCAGCCTTCCTCGAAGGAGCCGCCGTAATTGGTGACGACCAGTTCGGTCTGAGCGCGGGAGCGCTGCGGCAGCAGGGCCAACGCGAACAGAGCGAGAAAAAAAACGGCGAAGCGCCGGCCGAGATGGAAACCGCGGGTGGTCATAAGCATTCCTTTGCCGGCAAGAGCATGGTTGCGCGCGCCGGGCCCGTCTTCATCTTCCCGAGGATTTCCGAACCGTCTCGAGCCGTTCATCGAAGAAAGAGACGGGTGGATAGGCGCCGGGATCGGTGATGACGTCAATCAAGGTGGTCTCCTTGGCGGCGAGGGCCTCGCGGACGGCGGGAAGATAATCGGCCGGTCGGGTGATGGTGACGCCGCGGCATCCGCAGGCGCGGGCGATCTGGGCGTGATCCACGGGTTTGAAGTAGCAGGCGCTGGTGTGGCGGCCGAATTTCACGTCTTCGGCGTCCTTCTGGTAGCCGAGGACGCCGTTATTGAGCACGGTGAGAACGACGGGCGCGCGCATGCGCAGCGAAGTTTCCAGTTCGGACCAGACGTGCGCGAAGCCGCCGTCGCCGCTGATGCAGAGAATGGGGCTCGATGGCCGGGCTACGCGAGCGCCGAGGGCCATGGGAAATCCCCATCCGAGGCCGGCGATGCCGCGCGGAGTGATGAAGCGCATGCCGGGAGCGAGCGCGCGGAGATAGCAGGCCACCCACACGGTGGAGTAGCTGGCGTCGGCGACGACGATGGTATCCGGAGTGAGAACCTGCTGCAGATCGGCCATGAGGCGCTCGGGGCGGATGGGGCTGGCGTCGGACTGGAGCAGCGGAGCGATGTCTCCGGCGCTGCGCGCGAGAGCGGCGGCGATGGCCTGGGCGTAGTCCGGGCGGGGCTTGCAGCGGCCGCGGAGAAGTTCGGTAAGCGCGGGCAGCGTGAGCTTGGCGTCGCCGACGAGGCGCAGTCCTTCATAGTTGCGGCCGATTTCCACGGGGTCAATGTCGAGATGAATGTAGCGCGCGGAGGGTGGGAAAAGCGACCAGGAGTCGGTGCCGTTCTGCGCGGTGCGCGTGCCGACGAAAAAGATGAGGTCGGACTTTTCGATGAGCGGGCGCAAGTGGCGGCCCGGGGACATGCGCCCGAGATTGTAGCCCCCGACGCCGAGGGAAAGCGGATGGCGCTCGTCCACGGCGCCCTTGCCCATGACCGTGGTCATCACCGGGAGATGCGCGGCTTCCTGCAATGCGGCGAGTTCCGCGGAAGCGTTAGAGAGATGAATGCCGCCGCCGGCGACGAGAAGAGGCATCTTGGCGGAGGCGATGAGAGCGGCGGCGGCGCGGAGGAGCGCGGGATCGGCGAGCGTGCGGTCGAGCGGAAAACTGCCGAGATTGGCATGGCGGCGCAGGGGAACAGTGACGCGCTCGTTCAGAACATCCGCGGGGAGCAGCAGGACGGCGGGGCCGGGGCGGCCGGAGGTGGCGGCGGTGAAGGCCATATCCACGTAGTCTTCGATGCGGTCGGGTTCGGTGACCCGGCGAATCCATTTGGCGCAGGACTGGAAGAGAGCGAAGTGGTCGAACTCCTGAAAAGCGTTGCGGTCGGTGGTGGGGAGATTGACGTCCTGCACGAGAGCGACGATGGGAATCGAGGACTTGATCGCTTCGGCGAGACCGGGAACGAGCAGCGTGGCCGCGGGGCCGTTCTGCGCGGTGACCACGGAAACCTGGCCGGAGAGTCGCGCGCAGGCGTCGGCCATGTAGCTGCCGGCGTTTTCGGTGCGATAGGTGAACTGGGGAATGCCCAGGTCTTCCGCGGCGAGAAGAACGGCGGAGGGCAAACTTTGGGAGAAGATGATTTTAACGCCGTGGCGGGCGAGGGCGGCGGCGACGACTTGGGCGGCGGTTTTCTCTTGGCTCATTCGTTGGACCTTGGCGGAGAGGGGCAGAAAGTCCGGCAGGGTCCCCGCGGCGCCCGGCGGCGTGTCCAGCGGCCGCGCGTGAGGCGCGGCTGAGTTAATGATACAGTTGTATGAATATTCGTCAAGGAGTTTTTCCAGTCGCGCGCTAAAATAAAAAGCTAAAATAAAGTTTCCCGGCGGCGCGCAGGATGCTATGTTTATCTCCCCGAGCGAGGTTTCGCAATGGCCAAAATTCAATTGCAGGTAAACGGAAGCAGCATCACGGTGGACGCGGAGGCGGAAGCGACCCTGCTCAGCGTCCTGCGCGAGCAACTGGACCTGACGGGAACGAAGTACGGCTGCGGCGAAGGGCAGTGCGGCGCCTGCACCGTGCTGATTGATGGAAGAGCGCGGCGGTCGTGCCAGACGCCGGCTTCGGCGGCGGTGAATAAAAAGATCACGACGATCGAAGGGTTGGCGCAAGGAGAGCATCTGCACCCGCTGCAGGAGGCCTTTCTGGCGGAGGGCGCCATGCAATGCGCCTATTGCACTTCCGGGATGATCATGTCCGCGGCGTCGCTGCTGAGCGGCAACGCCAATCCCTCGGAAGCGGAGATTGTGCGGCACATGGACGGGAACATCTGCCGCTGCGGAACGCATCCGCGGATTGTGGCGGCGATCCGCAGAGCGGCGAATGCGGCGAAGGAGAGCGGGCGATGAACGAAAAGCGCGAAATGGAAATGCCCCTGGAACCGGAACGGTATGAACTGTCCGCGCCGCCGGCGTATCACTTTGAACTCGACCGCCGCGATTGGTTCAAGTTTTTGGGCGCGGGGCTGCTGGTGGTCTGCGTGATGAAGAACGTGAAAGCCGCGCAGGAAACGGGCGGGGCGAAGAAGCCCGCCGGCGAGGCGCTGCCGGAAGAGATCGGGGCGTGGCTGCATCTGGGCGAGGACGGGATCGTAACGGTCTACACGGGAAAAGTGGAGATGGGGCAGAACATCCGGACTTCGCTGAGCCAGGCGGTGGCGGAAGAGCTGCACGCGGACATGGGCAAAATCCGCATGGTGATGGGCGATACGCAGTTGACGCCGTATGACCGGGGAACGTTCGGCAGCCTGACGACGCCGACGATGAACCGGCAGTTGCGGAAAGTGGCGGCGGCGGCGCGGAATCTGCTGGTGGATCTGGCGGCCGCGCAGTGGAAAGTGGAGCGGCGGAATCTGGTGGCCGCGGACGGGCGGGTCAGCGATGCGGCGGGCAAGCGCTCGGTGGAATACGCGGCGCTGGTGAAGGGGCAACAGTTGACGCAGGCGGTTCCGGCGGATGAGGCGCTGGCGCCGGCGGCGCAGTGGAAGGTGGCGGGAAAGGCGCTGCCCAAGGTGGACGGGCGGGACTTTGTCACCGGGAGGCACAAATATCCCAGCGACCAGAAGCTGCCGGAGATGCTCTACGGAAAGATTGTGCGGCCGAGCGCGTTCAACGCCACGCTGGCGTCAGTGGACACGAGCGAAGCGGAGAAGATGCCGGGCGTGACCGTGGTGCATGACGGAAATTTTATCGGCGTGGCGGCGGCGAGCAGCGTGCTTGCGGCGCGCGCGGCGGCGGTGATCCGGGCGGAATGGAAAGCGGAGCCGCAGCCGGGGCAGAAGGAAGTATTCGAGTATTTGAAGAAAAACGTGACCAATGCCGGCGAGCCGGTGGGACTGGCCACGCATCATGATGCGGGGTCGGTCGAGCCGGCAATGGCCGCGGCGGAGCACCGCCTCGCGGCAACGTACACGGTGGAATACATCGCGCATACGCCGCTGGAGCCGCGCGCGGCGCTGGCGGAATGGAACGGGGACCATCTGACGGTATGGACGGGAACGCAGCGGCCGTTCGGAGTGCGCAGCGAACTGGCGGCGGCGTTTCGCATGCCGGAGGACCACGTGCGCGTCCTGATGCCGGACACAGGGTCCGGGTATGGCGGGAAGCACACGGGGGAAACGGCGATCGAGGCGGCGCGGCTGGCACGGGCGGCGAAGAAGCCGGTGAAGGTGACGTGGACGCGCGAAGAAGAGTTTACGTGGGCGTATTTTCGTCCGGCCGGAGTGATCGAAGTGGCCAGCGGGATGCAAAAGGACGGGACGATCACGGCGTGGGAGTTTCACAACTACAACTCGGGGGCTTCGGGATTCGAGACGCCTTACGACGTAGCCAATCAGCGGATCGCGTTTCATGCGACGAAGGCGCCGCTGCGGCAGGGCTCCTACCGCGGGCTGGCGGCCACGGCCAACCATTTTGCGCGGGAAACGCACATGGATGAGCTGGCCCATGTGGTGAAGATGGACCCGCTGGAATTCCGGCTGAAGAATTTGAAGGATGAGCGCCTGCGCGCGGTGTACGAGGCGGCGGCGAAGAAATTCGGCTGGGGCCGGGCCAAGAGCGCGGCGGGACAGGGCTTCGGCGTGGCCGGGGGATACGAGAAGGGCGGGTACGTGGGCACGTGCGTGGAAGTGGCGGTGGACCGCGGGACGGGCGAGGTGAAGATCGTGCGCGTGGTGACGGCCTACGAATGCGGGGCCATCGTGAATCCGGACGGGCTGCGCAATCAGATCGAGGGCGCGAATATCATGGCGCTGGGCGGGGCGCTGTTCGAAGCCGTGGAATTCGAAAACGGGCGCATCTTGAACGGGCTGATGTCGCTCTACCGCGTGCCGCGCTTCCGGGATATTCCGCCGATCGAAAGCGTGATGCTCGAGCGCAAGGATCTTCCCTCGATGGGCGCGGGGGAGACGCCGCTGATGGGCGTGGCCCCGGCGATTGGCAACGCGATATTTGATGCGGCGGGCGTGCGCCTGCGCGGGCTGCCCCTGATTCCCAATGGATTGAAGATTAGCTGAAGTTGCGCAAGCTATTGCCCGGCCGCGTCCTGCCTGTCGTCATTGTTGGACGCAGGCTGCGCCATGATTCCCCGCATCTTGGGAACGTCCAGTTCCCCCTCCCAGCGGCTCACCACCAGAGTAGCGACACCGTTGCCCACGACGTTGGTGATGGCCCGGCATTCGCTCATGAATTTTTCCACGCCCAGCAGGATGGCCAGAGACTGCACGGGGACGGAAGGGACGGCGGCGAGAATGGCGGCCAGGGTGACAAAGCCGGTTCCGGTGACGCCGGAGCCGCCTTTCGAGGCGATCAGGGCGAAGAGCAGAATGGCCAGTTCCTGGGTGAGGGAGAGATGGATGTTGGTGGCCTGCGCGAGGAACAGGACCGAGAGCGTGAGATAGATGTTGGTGCCATCGGTATTGAAGACGTAGCCCGTGGGAAAGACCAGGCCGACGATGGAGCGAGGAGCGCCCAGGAGTTCGAGCTTGCGCATCATGTCCGGTAGAACGGTTTCGGAGGAGCTGGTGCCGAGGACGATGAGCAGTTCGTCCTTGATATAGGCGAGGAAACGGAAGATGGAAAAGCCCACCCACCAGGCGATGACTCCGAAGATGATGACGATGAAGAGGATGCTGGTGAGATAGAAAGTGCCGACCAGCTTGAGCAGGCTGGAAAGGGAATTGACGCCGTAGCTGCCCACGGTGAAGGCCATGCCGCCGAGAGCGCCGAGCGGAGCGGCTTTGACGATGATGCGGATAATGCCGAACACGACCTTGTTGGCGACCTCGATGGCGCGCGTGGCGCGCTGCCCGGCTTCGCCCATGCGGGAAATGGCAAAGCCCGTGAGGATGGAAATCAGCAGCACCTGAGGAACGGCGCCGCCGGCCAGGGCGTCCACGAAGGTGCGGGGGATGAAGCCGAGGAGGAAGGCGATGAAGCCGCTTTCTCCGGCGTGGATGGCGAAGGCGGAAGCGGCCTTGGGGTCGAGAGTGGCGGGGTCAATGTTGAGCCCGCTGCCGGGATGGAGAACTTTGGCGACGACAATACCGGCGATGAGCGCGAGCGTGGATACGATTTCGAAATAGATGAGCGCCTTGACCCCGACCGTGCCGACTTTTTTCAGGTCGCTCATCGAGGCGATGCCCTGCACCACCACGCAGAAGATCACCGGGGCGATCATCATGCGGATGAGGGCCACGAAGCCGTCGCCGAGGGGCTTGAGGGCGATGCCGGCCTTCGGAAAAAAGCAGCCGATGAGAATGCCGATGACAATGGCGATGAGAACCTGCGCATAGAGAGCTGCATACCAGGGGCGGCGCTTGGGCATGGTTCCTCCTTCTCCCACGGATCGTGTGGGGCACTCTAGAAACTAAAATCGTTGCGCTGCCGCGGTCAGTAGGCGCGGTCGAGAGGCGGCTCGTTTTCGATGAGCACGCGCTCGACGTTGCGCCAGGCGGAGCGGCACAAGAAAGTGGTGGCCTGGCGCGTGACGCCGGCAATGTGCGGCGTAAAGAGCAGCCTGCGCGCGGCGTCGCCCTGCAGGGCCAGCAAAGGATTGTCCATGGCGGGCGGCTCGGTTGAGTAGACGTCGATGGCGGCGCCGCCGATGTGGCCGGACTGGAGGTGCTTGGCGAGGGCGGCTTCGTCCACGATGCCGCCGCGGGAGGCCTGGATGAGCACGGCGCCGGGTTTCATGGAAGCAAACTGGCTGTCGCCGAGAAGGCCCTTGGTGGCGGGCAGCAGCGGGACGTGCAGGGTGACGACGTCGGCGGTCTTCAGCAGGTCATCGAGGGAGAGCGACTCGGCGGAGAGTTCGCGCGCGGCCTGCGGGTCGCGTGGCGCGGGATCGAAATAGCAGATGCGGGAGCCCATGGCGTGAAAGCGCCGGGCGACGGCCAAACCGATCATGCCAAAGCCCACGATGCCGGCGAGCAAACCGTCGAGACCGGCGACGTTGGCCGCGAGAAGCTGTGCGCGGTAAGGGACGTAATTCCCGTTGCGGATTTCCGCGTCGGACCACGAAAAACGCCGCGACAGCAGGGAAGCGGTGGTGACGGCATATTCCGCGACGGCGCCATTGCTGCCCCCGGGAACGTTGGCTGCCGGAATGCCCAGGCGCTTGAGCGTGGGCTGGTCGAGGCGGTCGAGCCCCGCTCCGGTGACTTGCACAAGTTTGAGGGCGGCGCCTTCGAAAAGAGCCGGGGGAATGGGCGCGCCAACGGCGGGAATCACCAGTGCGCGGGCGGACTTCATCAGCGCGGGAACATCTTCGTCGTTGAGGGCGCGGTAGGCGACTTGGAGCGATGCCGGGGGCAAAGCTCCGGCGCGTTCGAAATCGGCTTTGGGTCGCAAGCAGAGGACGTCAATTTTCGCGTTGGTCATGTTTTTTTCGGCGCCGGGGAAGGGATGGGAGGTTCGTGGGTGCCGCCGAGAATATCGGCAACCGGAAAGAAACACAAAAGCAGGAGAGGCGTGGCGCCAGTGTTGCGAGTCATGTGCTTTTCGCCGGGGGGAATCAGGATGGTGTCGCCGGTCTGGAGAGGGAACTCGCCGCTTTCGGCGCTGGTGACGCCCTGGCCGGACAAAACGAAGATGCATTCCTCGAAGTCGGAATGATGATGCCAGCCGCGCGTGTTTTCGCCCGGTTGCGCGACGGGAATCTCGACGAGGCGCAGGGTCACGGAGCGCGCGCCGGTCTCGCCCGAAACGATTTCGAGGGACTTGCGGCCGGGAAGGCCCAGCTTTTTTGCCTCCGCCTGTGTAAAAACGCGCGCCATGATTCTCCTTACCGCAACTTCTTGATTTCCGCGACGCCGCCCTGCACCTGATCGAGATGGCGGAAGATTTCGATGGCTTCCTTGGCGATGGCGTCGGCAATGGAATTGAGCATGAGCACGCCCTTTTCCGCCGTGGCGTGCTGCGGGCTGCCATACCAGCCGGTCGGGGCGATGCAACGAATGTCGGTCAGGACAGGCTGGTAGGCTAGCGTGCGGCGCAGCTTGTCCATTTTTTTGCCCTGCTGGGCGTCGGAGGAATAATCGATGCGGTCGAGATGCACCAGTTCGGGGCGGCAGGCCAGCACGGCCAGGGCTTCGATTTCCCCGCCGTGGGTCAGTCCGTTGCACGTGGGGCCGAAGAGTTCCGCGGCCACGTAGCAGGCCTGCACGGTGAGCACGGTCATGCCATGTTCGCGGTGCAGGGCTTCGGCGGCGATGCCCAGCGAGGAGATGTTGCCCTCGTGCCAGTTGAGAATGAGCAGGTATTTCGCGCCGTGCTTGGCGGTGGAGACGCAGGTTTCGGTGACCACGCGCATGTAGGTGTCCGGCGAGAGCGTGATGGTGCCCTCGTAGGGCATGTGCATGGGGGTGACGCCGAGGGGAGTGCCGGGCAGCACCACGCCATCCATGCGTTCGGCCACGGCATGTCCGATCACCTGCGCGGCATAGGTGTCCGTGCCGGTGGGCAGGTGCGGACCGTGCTGTTCCACGCTGCCCGCCGGGAGGATCACCAGCGGGTGGCGCTTGAATTGCGCGGCGATCTCGGGCTGCGTCAGGTCGATAAAGTAGCGGCTCGGCATGGGAATGATTCCTCTTAGCGGCTCTTGCGCGCTTCGGCGATGACGTCGGCGATGCGCACGGCCTGGCCGTTCTTCTCGATCGAGCGCAAGGCGGCGTTGACCACCGCGACGGCCACATTGCCGTTGTGCGCGGTCAGCTCGCCCTGCTTCCCGCTGCGGCAGCATTCCGCGAACATTTCCAGCTCCGTGCGGAACATGTCGCTTTCGGGGACCTTGAGCACTTCGCGCTTGGCGTAGCCGTCCTTGCCGCGCTGGATATAGAGCGTCGAGGTTTCGTGCAGCTTGTCCGGCGTATCCCAGGTTCCGAAATCGATTTCGTAGTGCATCATGCCCTTGGAGCCGAAAGCGCGCACGGCGAAAACGCCGGGCGAGGTCCAGCAGGAGCCCACATAGCCGACCTTGCCGTCGGCGAACTTGAGCAGGGTCATGGACTGGTCGTCCACTTCGGCGCCCACGGGAGAAAGCTTGGAGGCCATCGAACTGGCCTCGGCAATTTCGCCGCCAAGATAATGCATCACGTCGAACATATGAATGGCCAGCTGGGAGAGCGGGCCGCCCGGCGCGCGGTCCTTGTACCAGCGCCAGGTCTTGGGCGTGAGTTCCAGCGCGCGCTCGTTCGAGAAGTTGGCTTCGAGGAAAGCCAGCCGGCCCAGTTCGCCGCTGTCAATGGCTTCGCGAATCTTGCGCATCCCGGCCATGAGCCGCGCGCTATGCCCGACGGTCACGGTGACTCCGTACTGCTTTTCGAGCGCCTCGATGGCCAGGCCGTCTTCGAGCGTGCTGGCGATGGGCTTTTCGGTGTAAACATGCTTGCCGGCTTTGGCGACTTCAGTGGCCACGGGGAGGTGCTGCTCATTGGGGACGGTAAGTATCACGCCCTTGATCTCCGGGTCGGCGAGCAGGGTCTTCATGTCTGGAGCCGCAGGCACGCCCATTTCCTTCTGGAAGGCCAGGCGCTTTTCCTCCGAACGGCTGAACCCGGCGACAATCTTCAATTGCTGAGACTTACCGGCGGCGCGGGTCAAAACTTTGGCCCAGCGGCCCAGTCCAACGATGCCAACCTTGATGGGGCTATTGCTCATACAAGCCTCTTTCCCGGAGTCCGGAAGCATATTAAGATGTCGCACATAGTGGTTGCAAATCCGCGCTACTCGTCATACCATAATACCGTATGACGCCACAGTCAAGCGCTAACCGAGGGGTAGAAGCCAAAATGCTTACTATTCGTAAGTTTGCCGCACCTCTGCGCCGTCAAGTTCTCGAAGAACTGCGGCAATCTATCATCGCGGGGCGATTGGCGCCCGGTTCGCGCCTGGTGGAGCGCGAGCTGATCAGCATGACGGGCGTCTCGCGCACGGTCATCCGCGAAGCCCTGCGGCAACTGGAGTCCGAGGGACTGATCACAATTATCCCCAATAAGGGGCCGGTGGTGCGCGAGCTGACGCTGGGCGAAGCCAAGGATCTTTATTCGATCCGGGCGGTGCTGGAGGGTCTGGCGGCGCGGCTGTTTGCGGAGAACGCCGCGGAGGCGCAGATCGCGGAGCTGGAAGAAGCTCTGAACGGGACCGAGGAAGCCTACCGGGGCGGGGATGCGGAACGGATTTTGAAGAGCAAGAACCGGTTTTATGACGTTCTGTTCGAGGGGGCGGGAAGCGAGACGCTGTCCTCGATGATCGGCATGCTGCACTTCCGCATCTGGCGCTGGCGGGCCCTGGGATTGGGGCATCCGAAGCGTTCGGAGGACCGCTGGAAAGAGAGCATCCAGGGTTTGCGTTCGATGCTGGATGCGGTGAAGAAGCGCGACGCGGCGCTGGCGGAGAAGACCACGCGGGAGGAAGTGACCCGCGCCGCAGCGGAAGTGATGCGGCTGGTGGGCGAGTCTGGCGAAGGGCGGTAGCCGGAGGGAAGCGATGAATTTTCGTGGAGTACCGAGGAGAAAAGGATGAGCACTCACTTTATTGTCCATGACAAGGCCGATACGGTCGGAGTCGTGGTTGTGGAAGACGTGCAGCCGGGCAAGGAAGTTACCGGTTGGATCATGGAGACCAACGAGACCATCAGCATGAAGGCTCTCGATGCCGTGCCCCTGGGCCACAAGATCGCCCTCCAGGACCTCAAGCCGGGAGACACTGTCCTGAAATACGGGCATGACGTGGGCAAGATCGTGGCGCAGGTAGGCAAGGGACGGCACGTGCACGTACATAATCTCAAGACGAAAAGGTGGTAACGATGAGCCGCTATCAATTTTTTGGGTATCGCCGTGAAAACGGCCGTGTAGGGATTCGCAATCACGTGGTCATCCTGCCGCTGGATGACCTTTCCAATGCCGCCGCGGAAGCGGTGGCCAGCAACATCAAGGGCGCCCTGGCGCTTCCGCACGCCTACGGACGCCTGCAGTTCGGGGAGGACCTGGAGCTGTTCTTTCGCACGCTGATCGGGATGGGTTCCAATCCGAACGTCGCAGCTTGCGTGGTCATCGGCATCGAGCCCAGCTGGACAGGCCGCATCGTCGATGGCATCGCCAAGACGGGGAAGCCGGTGGCGGGATTTGCCATCGAAGGCCACGGGGACATCAGCACGATCGCCGCGGCTTCGCGCAAGGCCAAGGAGTACGTCCAGTGGGCCACGGAGAAGCAGCGCGAAGCCTGCGCCATCGAGGAGCTTTTTATTTCGGTGAAGTGCGGGGAGAGCGACACGACTTCGGGTCTGGCCTCCTGCCCCACCGTGGGCAGCCTCATTGACAAGCTGGATCCGCTGGGCGCGACCACCTGCTTCGGGGAAACTTCCGAATTGACCGGAGCCGAGAAGGTGTGCGCCAGCCGCGCAGCCACGCCGGAAGTGGGCAAGCGCTTCATGCAGGTCTTCGACGCCTACCAGGAAGTGATCAACCGGCACAAGACCAGCGACCTGTCCGACTCGCAGCCGACCAGGGGAAACATCGCCGGCGGGCTGACCACCATCGAAGAGAAGGCCTTCGGCAATCTGGCGAAAATCGGCAGGAAGACGAAATATATCGACGTGCTGAAGCCGGCGGAGTCGCCGGCCAAGGGCCATGGGCTGTATTACATGGATACATCGTCGGCGGCGGCGGAGTGCATAACGCTACAGTCGGCCGCCGGGTTCGTGGTGCATCTGTTCCCCACCGGGCAGGGTAACGTCATCGGCAACCCCATCGAACCGGTGATTAAGCTGACGGCCAATCCCATGACCGCCCGCACCATGAGCGAGCACATTGACCTGGACGTTTCCGGAATTCTGCGGCGGGAGATGACCATCGAGGAAGCCGGCGACCGGCTCATCGAAGTCATGATGCGCACCTGCAACGGGCGGCTGACCTGCGCCGAAGCTCTGGGGCATCGCGAGTTCGTGCTGACCAAGCTCTACCAGAGCGCCTAGAGCGCCTGTTTCGGGCAAATTCGGGCGGGAGCCGAGGGGGCGCCGCCCGAATTTGTATTTTTCGGCAGGACCTTTAGACCAAACGAGGACGAACGATGAAATATTGCCGGTTTGAACTGGAAGGGCGGGAGCAGTACGGGCTGGTGGAATCGGCCGCGGGCCGGGAGGTGATCACGCGCCTGCTGCTGGCCGCTCCGGAGGAGCACGGAGGCGTGGAAGAGATCCCCACGAAGAGCATGACCGCTCTGCCGCTCAGTGAAGCGAAGCTGCTCGTTCCGGTGCGTCCATCGAAGATTGTCTGCGTGGGGCGGAACTATCGCGGGCATGCCGCGGAGATGAACCAGGAAGTTCCCAAGCAGCCGCTGATTTTCTTCAAGCCGCCCTCCTCGCTGCTGGCCCAGGGCGGCACGATTCTGCGCCCGAAGAGTTCGCAGCGCACGCATTATGAAGGGGAACTGGGCGTGGTGATCGGAAAGCGCTGCCGCAAACTGGGCAAAGATGAAGATGTGCGCCCCTATATTCTGGGCTACACCGCGCTGAATGACTTCAGCGCGCGGGATTTGCAGGACGTGGACGGGCAGTGGGCCCGCGCCAAGGGCTTCGATACCTTCTGCCCGGTGGGGCCGCTGGTCACCGAGCATCTCGATCCCTGGGCCGGCGTGAGCGTGCAGACGCGCGTGAACGGCGAGCTGCGCCAGGACGGCACGACCCGCGACCTCATCTTTCCGCTCGATGCCATCATCCGCTTTGCCGCGGAAGTGATGACCCTGCTTCCCGGCGACCTCATTGCCACCGGCACGCCGCAGGGAGTGGGAGCGGTGGTTTCCGGCGATGTCGTGGAAGTGACCGTCGAAGGTGTGGGTACGCTGCGCAATCTGGTGCTCGACGAATAGCGCGGTAAAGAAAAAACAGCGCGAAATATTCCCGGCTTAAAAAAACTGCAAGAACCTTCAGTTGCTGGCGCCCGCTCCCGTGGCGGTCGGCGGGAGCGTCGGCGCGGGCGCGCGAATCAGCAGCGGGAAGCGGGGGAAGGAAAAAGTCCCCGCGACATCGTCTATGACGTTGACCTGGCAGAGGTACAGCCCCGGCTTGAGCGCCTGCAGCGGCAGATCCATCTGGAAGATGACGGCCTTGCGCTCGGGCGCGGTGACTTCGCCGCCCACCACGGGTTTCGATTCATAGACCTTCGCGGCGCCCTGCAAAAACTCGATGCTGCTGAGGACGCGGACGCCGCCGCGTCGCGCCGCTGCGCCGCCCGCCGGTTCCGCCGCGGAATGCTTTTCCCTGGCGGCGTCATAGACTTCGTATTGCAGGTAGAGATGCTGGTCGGATGCGAAGACGTGGGTGATGTTGGGGACCAGTTCCATGTGGTCGCGCACCAGCGGGCTGCCGCCGGATTTCTTCGCAATGGCGGGGGTGCGCAGGCTTCCCAGCACGATCGAGCTCATCTTCAGCGGCGCCTTGCGCAGGTCGGGAATACGCACGTCGCTTTCGAACGTGCCCATGCGCCCGCTCTGATTTTCACGCACCACGAATTTGAGGCGGTAGCTGCCGGGCGCCAGCACGAAACCCGAGTTGTACTGCACGTTTTTGCTGCGCACCTGGCGGCTGCTTTCCACCGCCAGCTTGACGGTGTCGCGCAGGCGCCCGGCGGGAACTTTTCCGCTCTCCAGAACCTCCCCGATGATGTCGATCGTCGCGTTGTCCTTCTCCTTTTCCGTGACGAAGGGAATTTGCGATCCGGGAACCACCAGCGAGACCGCCAGATAATAATGCGCCTCGTCCTGGCGGAAGTGCGCGAACCCGGCATAGAGCGGGACGTCCACGCGCGGCGATGGCGTGGCCAGTTCGTCCTCGAGTTGCTGCTCGCGGTCGGCGCGGTTCAAATGTTCAAAGTCGCGCCCGGCGTAATAGCCGGAACGGAAATCGAGCTTGAGGCCGGGGCGGCTGACTTGGACCTTCAGGCGGCGGAAGCGTCCGTCCTTGAGCCGGTTGCTGCTGCTGAAGCCGAGAACGTAATAGGCGGAGCTGTCTTTTTGCACCTGGGAAAAGACGCCGCTGAAATCGTTGGAATCGAAAAACGCCTTGCCGCCGGTGTCCGAGGAAAGCGTCGCCAGCGTGTCCTGCGCGGCGGCGCTGCCGTTGAGATCGCCCAGCACGGCCGCGCCGGAGTAGGCCGATTGCCCGCGCAAGCTGGCGGACTGCGCTTCTCCGCCCGGCGGAAATGCCCGCAAGCCGCCGATGTCCAGCGAGTAGATGGAGACGTTGGCTTTGACCGCGGCGGCCGTGGCGGCGCGCAGGGCCGATTGATTGTCCGCGCCGGACTGGCTGATGCCGTTGCTGAAATAGATGACGCTCTTTTTCTGCGGCAGTTTGCCCAGCGTTTGCATCAGCGATTGCAGGGCCAGCAGCTTGCGGTCGGCGTTGAAGGCGTTGAAGTCCGTGTCGTCCGCCGTGAACGCTCCGCTGGTGTCCGCCGCGCCTTCCGCGCTTCCCGTGCCGCCGTCGCCCAGACCCTGGCCCTGCCCCGAACCGTACGCGGACAGCGCCGCCAGAAGTTTGCCGCGGTCGCCGGTGAAGTCCAGATCAATACGCAGATTGGTGGCCAGGGAGACCATGGCCACCAGATCCGCCGGCTGCATTTTGGTCTGCACGAATTTGCGCGCGGCTTCCACCGACCTTTCGATCTGCTCCGGCTCCATGCCCGAAAAATCGAAAAAGAGCAGGATCAGGCGGCGGCTGCGCGCATCGAGCGCGGGCGCCGCCGATTTCCCCGCGTGCAGCAGCGCTCCCGTTCCCGTCTCCGCGGCCCCGGAAATAACCGGCTCGGCCGGGCCGGCGGCGAGCGTCTCGACATTTTCGAAATCGAAAGAGGAAATCTCCTGCTTCCTGCCGTCTTCCAGGAGCGTGAAGTCCTCCTTCTTTAAATCGCGCACCAGATTTCCGTTCTTGTCGCGCGCCAGCACGTTGACCAGCACAAATTCCGTGGTGGCCCTCAGCCGGACCTGGCTGGCATACGGCTGCTCCGCCTGTTGCGCAGCGGCGTGCGGCGCCGCCTGCGGAAGCAGGACGCCCGCGGCGCACAGCGAAATCAGTTTTCTCAGTGTGCGGGTGTTCATGGGTCCTCAGAAGCGCAAGCGCGCCTGCATCGTGATGCGGCGCATGTCACCCGTGCCCGTAACTTCGCCGAACGTGAGGGAATTTACGGCCGTATTGAGCGAAGTGAAACGCACGGCGTTAAAAACGTTGTTGGCGGAGGCCCGCACTTCGAGCGCGCGCGTTTCCTTGATGGGAATCGTCCGGTTCATGCTCATGTCGATGACCCACTGGCCGGGGCCTTCCAGGCTATTGCGCGCGGCGTCCCCGTAGCTGGAACCGCCGGGGTTCACGCACGTGGCGCTCGGAGCGCAAAACGCCGCCGTGTTGAACCATTGCAGCGTCGTGGGATTGGCGCTATAGACGGGCTGGCCGGGCACGAGGTTGGCGCGCAGCGAACCGCTCGTGCCGCGGGAAATGTCGGCGGCGCCTCCGAGAACGCGCGGAGTGAAATAGGCGCCCGAGTTCGCGCTGAAATCCCCGTTCCATTGCCAGCCGGAAAGCAGCTTGCGTTGAAAACCTTTCTGCGCGAAGCGGTGGGTTTCGCCCAGCGGAAGCTCGTAGCTCCAGTTTCCGGTGAACTTGTGCGCCTGATCGAAACTCGAATGCCCGCGGTCGGCGGAGATGTTGAAGGGGTCCTGCGCCACGACGCTTCCCCCGCCGCCGATCGAGGCGGCGTTGTCCAGCGATTTCGAAAAGACGTACTGCGCGCTCAGTCCGATCCCGTGCGCCATGCGCTTGCGCACGCGGACGGTCGCGGCGTGCAAAATCGAATTGCCTTCGGAGGATTCGTAGAGAAAGGGCTGGCCGCCGGCGATGGCCAGCGCGCGCTGCGTGTCCAGGCGCGTTCCTTTCGCTCCGTTGTAGCCCGCGCTCAGCACCACGCCGCCGCGCAATTCCCGCTGCACATCCAGATTCCATATCTGGACGTAACCCAGGCGGTAGTTGGGAGCCGCGGAAAAATTATTCGTGACCGTGCTGCCCGCCGCCGCGGGAAATCCGTTCCCCAGCGTCAGCGGCGTCCCCCCGGTGAGCCCGCTTACGTCCGTGACGTTCGTGGCGGTATTGGCGAAGGGCGGCTGGAAGGCGAAGTTCTGAATCAGCGCGCCGTATTGCGCAAGGTTGTAGTTGATCCCGTATCCGGCGCGCACCACGGTCTTCTTGTCCGCGCGCCAGGCGATCCCCGCGCGCGGCTCGAAATTGTTGCGGTCGGGCCGCACCAGGGAAGCCGGAAACGCTCCGCTGTAGGGGCCGGTTTGCCCGGGCAGCACGGGAGCGGCCGCGCTGAAGCCCGCCGCCACGTCCAGATTGGCGATGCGATTCTGGGCTTCGGTGTAGGGACCGGTGAATTCATAACGCAAGCCGAGATTGAAGGAGAGATTGGAGCGGAAGCGCCAGTCGTCCTGCGCGAAAAGGTTGAAGGCGTTGGCGCGGAAATTGTAGGAACTCGCGCCAAACTGCAGCGAAGTCTGCTGCGGATAGCCCAGCAGGAAGTCGGCGAAGTCACTGCCCGTGCCGGGCAGGGGCTGCGTGCCCCCCGGCGCGTATTGCGACGTGGCGAAGCCCGTGAAAACAAATTTGCCCTCGGCGTTTCTGGACGAGCGGAAACTTTGCAGGATGCGCCGGTAGTCTCCGCCGAAACGCAGGTTGTGTTTTCCGCGATTCCAGGAAACGGTGTCGGAGAGCGTGTAGGTCTGGTCCAGTTCGCGGCGCGGCGTGGGATCGCTCAAGCCGGCAAAGGAAGTGAAGCTGATTCCTGGCAGGCCCCAGTCGAAGGGAGCGCTGGAAATGCCGGTGAGGCCCGCGCCGCCGGGGCCGGCGGCATCGGTGGTGTTGGAATAAAGATTCGTGGTGGAAACGTGATAGTGATTGTAATTAACGCGGAACATATTCGTCGCGCGTCCCTTGCCGTAGACCCATCCGGCGCTGGCGTTGAGCCCCTGCGTGCCGCTGCCGCCGGCCAGCGAAGGAAATGGATTGACGATGTCGCTCGAATTGCGCGACCAGTTCATCCCCATATTGATGTTGTTGCGCGAACCCCGCCTGCCGCCTGCACCGCCGCCTCCTCCGAAGGGACCAAAAACGGGGCCGCCGCCCGCGCCAAAATTGCGCACGATGCGCAGGTTGAGCGCGTCCGAACTGCTGGCTGACGACGTGACGTAGTGAAAATTTTGGCCGGAAGCGGTGGCGGCCATGTTCGGCAGGGGAATGTATAGGAGGAGAGCGTTCGCTGTCGGACTGATCAGTGCAGGATCAATCTGATTGAGCACGCCGTTGAATTGATAGGGCAGGCCGGTTTGTGGATCAAAAATCTGGATGGGCAGTCCGTTGCGGGAGGTGGCATTGGAAAAATTTCCCGCGCGTTCGTCGAGCGTTGGCACCGCGGAGAAAGTGTCGTAGGGCGCGCCGCCGCGCTGCCCGTTCCATCCCGCGAAGAAAAACCACTTGCCGCCGCCGTCAAAAATGCCGGGAATCTTCAGCGGGCCGCCCACGTTCGCGCCGAAGCGCGCCTGATTGTATCCCGGCTTCCCCGCGGGAATTCCCGTGAGCGAATAGGAGCGCGCATCCAGTGCCGCGTTGTCGTTGGAAAAATAGAGCACGCCGTGCGGCTGATTGATGTTGAAGCCGCGTGCCATGCGTCCCATACCGATCATTCCGGGGCCTCCCCCGCGGCCCCCGCCTCCCGGCCCGCCGCCAAACTGGCCTCCGCCCTCCCTCTGCATGCGCTCGCGAAACTCCCGCATGCGCTCCTGCATCTCTTCCTCGCTGCCGCCGCCAAAGTCCTGCGCCTGTCCCTGCGCCCCGCTGACGCTGACCGATTCCGTGGGCGCATCCACTCCCGCTCCATTCAAGGGCAAATTCGCCAGGTCGCCATTGCTTGTTCCTCCAGCGGCCATCGAGGAGAGCGAACCGTCCAGCGCCAGGCTCTGGAAGCCGCGCCCCATCGCCGCCAACGCGGCGTTCCCGCCGGCGGACTGTTGCTGCTGGCGGGAAGCCAAGATCAGTTCGGCATCCACTTTCGCGGAAAGATTTTCCGGGTTGAGCGCCACTTCCTGCGTGAACGCGGCGAATCCCATGAACTCGATGCGCACCACGTAGCGCCCTCGCGCCATGCCTCGCAAATCAAACCGGCCCTCGGCGTTGGTGACCGCCGCGAATTTTTTCCCGGTCAGGGTATTGGCCGCGCTGACCGCCGCTCCGGGCAGCGGCGTTTTCCCGCTATGCGCCGCCCCGCTGATTTCGTAGCTTGCGGCGGCGTCCGCAGCGGCCGCAACCGCCGGCCGGGGCGCTTCCTGCGCCCGCGCGCTCGTGCCCGGCGGAATCGCGCCAAGAGAAAGCAAGAGAGCGCCATAAAAGATGGGCTTCAAGTCATCGGCTCCGTGAGTGAACTATTGCTTCGGTGGACTGCTCTGCGCGGGCGCGGAAGGCTCTTTCCCGGAAAAAACTTTCCCGGGGAAATCTCTCCCCCGGCGCATCTCCTGCATGCGCTTCCATTCCTCCGCGGAAAAGACCACAACGTTCTTTGGCGCAAACGCATTCTTCTGGACCGCCCCGCGCGCCATCAGGTGGTCGCCCGGCTGAATGTCGGCCATCGTGATGCTTTCTCTCCCCCGGCGCAGCGATGTTTCTTCGCTCAGCTCCAGCGTCTGCGTCACGCCGTCCGGCCGCAGCACCGTGATCTTCGGCGCGTCCACCGACTTCACTTCGCCGGCCACAAAGTCCTTGCCCATCTCCCCGAACATCCCGCCGCCGCCGAATCCCCGGCCGCCTCGCTCCGGCCCGCCACCGCCGCCGCTGCTGCGCCCGCCGATCAGCACGGCGGTCAGATTGTGCGTCGCGTCTTCCTCGGCGCGCACGAAGACCATGTCTCCCGCCTTGAAATCGGCCAATTGGGCGGGCTGCCGGTCCTTGCGAAATTCCGTCTTCCCGGTGATCTTCACGGAAGCGCTCGTTCCGTCCGGCTTGCTCAACTCCAGCGATTCGCCGCTGATCGCCGCGATCTTTCCGAAGAGGGGCTGCCCTCGTTCCTCGCCTCGGCCCATTCGTTCCCGCTGTTGGCCCGCCGCAGCCGCCCCTTGTTCCGGGCTCTGTGCCGTTGCGGCCGCCGGAGCCTGCGCCTGCGCGGCCGTTCCCGCGAACAAGAGCACGATGCTGAACGATAAGACTTGTCTTGTGCGCATCCCTGAACTTCCTTTCTCCATCCAGCTGCCCATTTCACTCAGACGTAACCGCCGCGCCAAAGTTACCCTAATCAGCAGCCGCTCCCGCGCCAGCCGCCCCGCTTCAGGTACTTCCTCAAAACTCGCCGAAAGGTTCCCGCGATAAATCGCCCCCCGCCTCCCTCCGCTTTCCACCGCAATTCCGGCCGGGCCTTGGAGACTTTCGCGCTCATGCGTTACTATCAGGGAGCATCAGGAGCGTGCATTGTCCTTTCAGCAGACTTCCCCAGGGGGCGAAACTTCTCCCGCATCCACGGATCGCCAGCACGGCCACGCCGCTTTTTTCTTCATTATTGTTACCGTCGCGCTGGATTTTCTGGCCTTCGGCATCATTGCCCCGGTGCTTCCCAAGCTGGTTGTGCAGTTTGAAGGCGGCCGCATCGCCAGCGCCGCTTCCATCGTGGGTTATTTCGGCTTTGCCTGGGCCGCCATGCAGTTCCTGTTCTCTCCGCTGATCGGCGCATGGTCGGACCGCTTCGGCCGCCGCCCCATCATCCTGCTTTCCTGCGCCGGCCTCGGCATTGATTACGTCTTCATGGCCCTGGCGCCTTCGCTGCGCTGGCTCTTCGTCGGCCGCCTCATCTCCGGTATCACCACCTCCAATGTTTCCACGGCTTACGCCTATATCACCGACGTCACTCCCCCGGAAGGCCGCGCCAAAAAATTTGGCCTGCTGGGCGCCGCTTTCGGCGTCGGATTCGTGATCGGCCCGGCGCTCGGCGGCCTCCTCGGCGCGCACAATCTCCGCTATCCCTTCTGGGCCGCCGCGGGGCTCAGCCTGGCCAACGCCCTCTACGGATTTTTCATCCTTCCGGAATCCCTGCCCGCGGAAAAGCGCGCCAAGAGCGCCTGGCATCTGGCCAATCCCCTCGGTTCGCTCGCTCTCCTGCGCTCCCATCCCGAACTGGGCAGCCTGGCCCTGGTGATTTTTCTCCATAATCTCGCGCACCAGTCGCTCCCCAGCGTCTTTGTTCTCTATACCGACTATCGCTATGGCTGGGACGCCCGCACCGTCGGTCTGGCCCTCGCCGTCATCGGCGTCTTTACCGCCGTTGTTTCCGGAGGACTCGTCGGCGTGATCATCAAACGCCTCGGCGAGCGCCGCGGTTTGCTCTATGGCCTCTCCTTTGGATTGCTCGGCTTCTTAGGTTTTGCCGCCGCTTCTCGCGGCAGCATGCTTTTCCTGGCCGCTCCGCTCATCGCCCTGTGGGCCGTTTCCGGTCCCGCCTTGCAATCCCTCATGTCCCGCCGCGTGGATGCTTCCGCCCAGGGCAAACTCCAGGGCGCCATCAGCAGCCTCCGCGCCATCACCGGCCTGGTGGGTCCGATTCTCTTTACCCAGGTTTTCGCTTTCTCCATCGCTCCAAAGCTCTCCGTTCATCTTCCCGGCGCTCCCTTCATCCTTTCCGGACTTCTCCTCTTCCTCGGCATGATGATCGCGGTATTCGCCACGCGTCCCTCCGCCGCGCCCGCCGAGCAGGCTGCCGCTGCTTCCTCCGATTCCGTAAATGTAAATTAGGAAAAATCCAGCGCGGCCGCACACAAGGGAAAGGCTCCCCGCGGGCTCAGTCTCCCGGTCCGGCTCCCGTCTTCCATTCCACGCGCTGCACGTCCGCCAGGGGAATCGCCTGCTTCTGGAATTCCATCTGTATCCGCCGCCGCAGTTCCCGCGCCACTTCGTCCTGCCGCATCGGCGCCGTGCGCACCTGCAAGCGCACCGTGCAGCCCGTGCGTTCGTAGGACTGCACCCCCAGCACGCGCGGCCCGTCCATCAGCGCCGGCGCCCACGCGGGGTCCGTGCGCAGCCCTCCCGCCGCCGTTTCGAATGCCGCCAGCGCCTTTTCAACCGGATATTCCGCGGCCAGCGCCACGTCCACGAATGCCTGCGACCAGTCCCGGTTCAAATTGCAGACCACCCGCAACTCCCCATTTGAAATCGTGACCAGCCCTCCGGAAAGATCCCGCAGGACCGTTCGCCGCAGCGTCAGATGCTCCACGCGCCCCACAATCGTCCCGAACTGGATGGTATCCCCGACGATAAACTGGTCCTCCATCACGATCGTGAATCCGCTGATGATATCCCGCACCGTGTTCTGCGCCCCGAATCCCAGCGCCAGGCTGGCCAGCCCCGCAATCGCCGCCACCGGCGTCACGTTGATGCCGAACTCCGGCAAGCCCATCAGCAGCGCCGCCGCCCACACCAGCTTGCTCCCCGTGCTGTAGGCCACCGCCGCCAGCGTGCGCGTCTGCTGCTCCCGCAATTGCGCGCTGCGCGCCGCGGAACCAGCCGGCTTGATGATCAGATTCGTCGTGATCCGCAGCAGGCGGTTCAGGATCACCGCCACCAGGACAACGCCCGCCAGGTGCAGCCCATTGGCCAGCTTGAATTCCGCCCAGGATAGAAATTGTTGGGACATCATGGTATTCACCGGCAGGAATTGTATACCATGAAAAGCGGCAAGGGCCCCCGGAATTCCCCGGCGATGGCCCTTTGGGGGAGTTTGGCGATGGCCAGTGATCGCAGACGTTTTTTGCAAGCCTTATCGGCCGCCAGCGCGGCGATGCTGGCCGTCTCGCCATTCCTGGCCGCGCAGAATCCCGTGCAACGGCCCGCCGACCCGGATGAACCGCCAGACCCTGGCCTCGCCGCCAAGGCCGCCAAGGCCGCTCTCGAGGAAAATCAGAAGGACATCCGCAAAAACGTGGAGCGCCTTTTCCAGCTCGCTTCGGACCTCAAGAGAGAAGTGGAAAAGACCGATTCCACCGCCATCCTGTCCGTGAGCCTTCTGCGCAAAGCCGAAGAGATTGAAAAGCTGGCCCGCCAGATTCGCAATCGCGCCAGGGGCTGAACTCTTCTCGCCGCTCTCGCGCTCTCCATCTTGCGCCACGGCGGCATAGCGTCTACACTGAAATGGTACGTTCAAGTGCCCGACACACAAACCCGCCGTGCGATGGAACAGTTAGAAGTGTGGTTCAATGCCACCGGGTTGGCTGTCGGATGATTTGGACCCGTAGCTCAGATGGATAGAGCGCGTGCCTCCGAAGCACGAGGTCGTGAGTTCGAATCTCACCGGGTCCACCATAGCCCACGGGTCCAGCCCGGACACATGGGTTACTGAATGTGCCGGCTACAGAGGTAACAACCTCGGGCCGAACGGGTTGTCGAGAGGTTCGAGCACCCGAGTTTCGAGATCGAAGTATCCTGGATCGTACTCCATAAAACTGACAAGCCAGAGTTCGTCGTGAACTTCTTTGATGCCAACCGCCGGCCCGGCAACCAGGGCAAGACATAGCGATTTAGTTTGGCGTGATAGGAGCTTTGCCTGCTCTTATTTCAGAACCACTCTGTCGCGTCCTTCTGCTTTCGCGCGATAGAGAGCCTGATCGGCCGCATGCAGTAACGCCTCCGCGTCCGCTCCGTCCGCGGGATATACAGCTACGCCTGCGGAGATGGTCACTTGACCGAGCGGCTGCCCCCGGTACTGGAGAGCCAGCGCCTTGAGTTCCTCACGGATCAACTCGGCGCGATCGTGCGCCGCATCGCAAGACATCCCGGGAAAGATCAGCACAAACTCCTCCCCGCCAAACCGGCTCGCGATATCGCTGCCGCGCATGTGCAATTGCAAAATCTTGCCGGCCTCCCGCAGCACCAGGTCGCCGGCTTCATGGCCAAAGGCGTCGTTGAAGTGCTTGAAATGATCCAGATCCAGCATAATCACCACGACCGGCTGATTCTCTCGCAGCGCCCGGCTCAACTCCCGGTTCAGCGACTCTTTCATATATCGCCGGTTGAAAAGGCCCGTCAGCGGATCTCGAATGGATTGATTGCGAAGGACCTCTCGCAGTTTCAGGTTCGCCAGCGCCAGGGAGATGCGTTCCCCGGCCGCCGCAGCCTGCCGTTTCAGCGCCTCTTTTTGCTTCTCCGGCGATTCTGGGTATGGACCGGAAGATTCGGCTTGCCCCTCCAGGTAAAGTACCCCAAGCGTTTCACCTTGCGCGGCCAGCGGAACGCATAGATATCCTCCTGCTGGAGACTCGCAAACGTGCGCGCACCGGGGGGGGGGAACTGGAATCCTCGACGCGGTGGGTTTTGCCCCGCCGCAACGCCCAGCAGTCAACCGGACGGAATACCTTCTCCGTGGATAAAGGCTCGCCCCAGACGGCCACTTCTTCCACCGCATCGCGCGATGGATTGGTCATGAACAAGGCGCCTGCCCGGCATAGCAGGATCGTTTGCAGCGTTTTCCCGATGAACGTGTAGGCTTCTTCAACGGCCTGGCAAGATTGCAGGACGTCCACCAGTTCCGTGAGTTTCTCGTTCTCGTGCGCCCGCTGCCGCGACTCTTCCAAGGCGATATTTAGTTCTTCGTGAGTCCTGCGCAGCTCCTCCTCGGCCGCTTTGCGCTCGGTAATGTCCACAAACGTTACCACCGCGCCCGCCAGTTCACCTTTCTGGCGCATCGGGTAACTCCAATACTCCGCGGGAAAGCTTGTGCCGTCGGCCCGCCAGAAAACCTCGTCCCGGACGTGAGTGTTCACCCCATCCCGATGTGCCTGATAGACCTTGCACTCCTTCAGAGGATACGGAGTCCCATCCGGCCGTTTATAGTGGATAAGCTCATGCATATTCTTTCCCAGCAGCTCGCTGGAATCCCGGTAGCCGAGCAGCTTGAGGCAGGTTGCATTGCAGAAAGTGCATTCTCCCTCGGGATTCAATCCATAGACCGCTTTTGCCAGGGAATCCAGCAGCAGCCGCGTGCGTTCCGAGCTTTCCCGCAACTCTTCCTCCGCTCGCTTTCGCTTGCTGATATCCAGCGCACTGCCAAAGACACCGAGTATATGTCCTTCGCTATCCTTGAGCAGGCCCGTGCTCAATAGCGTCGGAAAATCCGCTCCGTCGCGCCGCCGGTGCAGCACCTCCCCTTTCCATCCTCCCTGCTCGACGGTTGCGGTCTCGATCTCCGCGGTGAGCGAGGGGTGATTGCAAGGAGATTGGAAGCTGGGCAGAAGTTTCCCCAGGACCTCCTTTTCCGAATACCCCAAGGCCTGCAGATAGGCTCGGTTCGCAAAGGTGATGCGCAGATCGCTGTCGCCCATGGCGATCATTTCCGAGCTGTTTTCCACTACCTGAGCCAGCCAGGCGGCGCGCTCCTCGGCTTGTTTGCGTTGCGTGATGTCTTGTTTGATGGCGATAAAGTGGGTGATTTCCCCGCCCCGGCCGTGTACCGCCGTCAGGGTCATTTCTTCCCGGTAGAGACTCCCGTCCTTGCGCCGATTGATGAGTTCTCCCTGCCATCTCTGTCCCGATAGAATCGTCTTCCACATTTCGGTGTAGAAGGCGCAAGACTGCTGGCCGGACTTTAGGATGCGCGGGGTTTGTCCGATGGCTTCTTCCCCCGTGTAACCGGTGAGCCGATGGAAGGCCCCATTGACCCAGGTAATCACGCCCTTGCGGTCGGTGATAACGATCGCATTCGGGGCGGCCTCCAGTGCGGCGATCTGCAGCCGGACCAGTTCGGCAGCCCGCTTGCGCGCGCCCGCGCCGGTGCGCCCGGAATTCTTTTTTTTCATTGGTCCCGCTTTCGGGCAAACTGCGCCTTTGCGAAAAGGAGCGCGGGGAAAGGGGGGAATGAAACAGCGGCTCGCGGCCTTCCGTGAATAGTTCTACTGCCAATGTCAGTGTAACTCGTTTTTAGCCGGCGTACAGCTAGGATGATCTTAAGAACTACGGGTTGAAGAGGCGCTTGGTCTACAACCTCCGGCGAAATGATGAATGTTTATGTATATTTAACACCGGATAAATTCAAATCGAATAGCCCAAAACAATGTCACGCTGGTTGCCGTAGCTTGGATTGCCCGGCATCCTCTCCTCGGCCGAGGCAATTTGAGTCTAACGGCAGTTATTAGAACTATGTCCTGCGGCCCCCCCGCCGATTTCCCCCTTACCGCAACAGACACGCCTCAACCCGTGCTTCGTTGCAATTCGCGGCACTTTTGTCCGCAGCCTGCCAGGGAAAGTTTCCGATGGCCGATGTGACGCAGATCACTTTATTGAATGATGTAGGTCACAGATTCGGTCCCATTGAAATGATACAAGCCCGTCATACATAAGAATCATTCCTTGATGGTTCGGGCCCTTCCGTGCAGGACATGCCCTCGGCGAGGTGAACTATGCTCTCAAACGGAGAGACTTTGGCAGGCGCTCTCAAACGCCGCGGTGTTTCCCGCCGCCAATTCCTCGAATTCTGCAGCTTGATGGTGGGCACGCTGGCGCTTCCCGGACGCATGGTCGGCCAGGTGGCCAGCGCCCTGTCCAAGGCCAGGCGTCCCACGCTGGTATGGCTGCAGTTTCAGGACTGTGCCGGAAACTCCGAATCGATTCTTAGGGCTTCGCATCCCACCGTAGCCGACGTCGTGCTCGAGCTGCTCTCCTGGGAATACCATGAAATTATCATGGCCGGGGCGGGCCATCAGGCCGAAGCGGCGCTCGAACGCGTGGTGAAAGAGGAGAAGGGTAAGTTCCTGGCGGTGGTGGAAGGAGCCATTCCGACGGCGGATGGCGGGGTGTACTGCACCATCGGCGGCAAGACCGCACTGGAGATCGCGCGGCACGTTTGCCCCAACGCTGCGGCGACGATTGCCGTGGGCGCCTGCGCCTGGGATGGCGGTCTCGTTCGCGCCAACCCCAACCCCACAGGCGCCCTCGGGGTCGGCGAAGCCGTGCCGGGGTTGAATTTGATGAATCTCTCCGGCTGCCCGCACAATGCCGCCAATACGGTGGCTGTCCTCGTCCACTACCTGACCTTCGGCACCCTGCCGGCCATGGACCAATATCGCCGCCCGCTTTTCGCCTATGGAAGCATCATTCACGACCAATGCGAGCGCCGCGCGCATTATGACGCCGGCCAGTACGTGCAGGAATGGGGAGATGAAGGCGCCCGCAAGGGATGGTGCCTGTACAAGATGGGATGCAAGGGACCGGAAGCGACCTACAACTGCCCGACGGTGCGCTGGAACGATCAAACCAGTTGGCCGGTCAAGTCCGGCCACGGCTGCATCGCCTGCGCTTCCCCGCGCTTCTGGGATACGCGCTCGCCCTTTTATGAGCGCTTGCCCCAGGTTCCCGGTTTCGGCGTGGATGTGACCATCGGAGAGATCGGGATGGCCGCCACGATTGCCGTCGCCGGCGCCACGGCGGTGCACGCCATCGCCAGTGGAGTCCGCAAACGCCAGCAGGTGAAATCGTCCCAGGGTTCCCAAAAGTCCAGCGGCGCTGCGCCGCAAGCCTAGGAGGCATTCATGGCCCGGATCGTGATAGATCCCGTAACGCGCATTGAAGGACATCTGCGCATCGAAGCGCAAGTGGAGGGCGGCTCCGTGCGCGATGCCTGGAGTTCCGGAACGATGTTCCGCGGCATCGAGCTGATCCTGCGCGGGCGCGACCCGCGCGAAGCGTGGATCTGGACGCAGCGCATCTGCGGCGTGTGCACGACGGTGCATGCGCTGACCTCCATCCGCGCCGTGGAAAATGCCCTGGGCATCGAGGTTCCCCAGAACGCGCGCATCCTCCGCAACATCATCGCCGGAGCGCAGCTCGTGCAGGACCACGTCATTCATTTCTATCACCTGCATGCCCTGGATTGGGTGGACGTCACCCTCGCGCTGAAGGCGGACCCGGCGAAAACCTCCCAGCTGGCGCAATCCATCTCCAATTGGCCCAAGTCCAGCACCACCTATTTCAAGGCCGTCCAGGACCGCGTGAAGGCGCTGGTGGAAAGCCGTCAATTGAGCCTGTTCTCCAGCGGCTATTGGGGGCATCCCGCCTACCATTTGCCGCCGGAGGCCAACTTGCTGGCCGTCGCGCACTACCTCGAAGCGCTCGAGTTTCAGCGCGAATTCATCCGTGTGCACGCCGTGCTGGGCGGCAAGAATCCTCACTTGCAGTCGTTCCTGGTTGGGGGCATGTCCACGGCCATGGATCCGTCCGAGGCCAAGGCGCCCCTCAATCCCGAGCGCATTGATTTCATCGCGGACCTGGTGCGCAGCGCACAAACCTTTGTCGAGCAGGTGTACATCCCCGACGTTCTGGCGGTGGCCGGCTTCTATCGTGATTGGTTTGGCCGCGGCGAGGGTCTCGGCAATTTCCTGGCCTACGGGGAATACCCCCTGCAGAGCATCAACGATCCCGCGAGCTTCTATCTGCCGCGCGGCATCATCAAGGACCGCGACCTCAGCAAAGTCCATCCGTTTGACCCCGCCAAAGTGACCGAGCAGGTGACTCACTCCTGGTACGAGTATTCCGACGGGGACCAGGCCGCCAAACATCCCTCCGCCGGAGAGACGCGGCCGAAATACACCGGACCCCAGCCCCCCTTCGAGCATTTGAACGTCGAAGGAAAATATTCCTGGCTGAAAGCGCCTCGCTACGACAATCAGCCGATGGAAGTCGGGCCGCTGGCCCGCATGCTGGTGGCCTTTGCTTCGGGGCACGCGGAGGTCCGCGAACTGGTCACCGCTGTCCTCACCAAGCTGAATGCACCGGCCACGGCGCTCTTCTCGACGCTCGGGCGCATCGCCGCGCGTGCGATCGAAACCCAGTTGATGGCCCGGCAGCTTCCCAAGTGGACCGCGGAATTGCACGAAAATCTGGCCCACGGAGACCTGCGCACCCACAACGGCGAAAAGTGGGACCCGGCAAGCTGGCCCAAGTCGGCCAGCGGCTTCGGCGCGCATGAAGCGCCGCGCGGCGCTCTGGGCCACTGGGTGGAAATCGAAAACCGCACCATCAAGAACTATCAGTGCGTCGTGCCCAGCACGTGGAACGCCGGGCCGCGCGACTCCAAAGGACAACGCGGCGCCTACGAAGCTGCGCTCCTGAATACCCCCATGGCCGACCCCGAAAGGCCCGTGGAAATTCTGCGCACGATTCATTCCTTCGACCCCTGCCTCGCCTGCGCCGTTCACGTGGCGGACGCGCGCGGACGAAAGTTTGCCAAGGTGCATGCGGCCTGAGCGGAGGGCAAACATGGATGCGATGATGCCGCACACAACTTTGAGCACACACGAGTCCGCTCACCCCGCGGGGCTCGTCCGCACCTATGTCTGGGAAGCCCCCGTGCGCATTTCTCATTGGCTGATCGTGCTTTCCGTGACCGCTCTCTCCTTCACCGGCTATTACATGCACAACCCCTTCCTCGTCGCCACCGGCAGGCATCCCTTCGTGATGGGCACCATGCGCTTCATCCATCTGTGCGCCGCTTTCCTTTTCATCCTTTCCTATCTGCTGCGCATTTACTGGTTCCATGTCGGAAACCAATGGGCCGATTGGCACGCCTTTGTTCCGCTCTCTCGCGAGAAGTGGCGCGGCATGGGCCGCATGGTCAAGTACTACAGTTTCTTTCAGAAGAATCTGGACCACTACGTTGGCCACAATGCTCTCGCGGGCGTCATCTACACATTCATGTTTTTCCTGATGTTCCTGGAAATTCTCACCGGCCTGGCTCTCTACAACGCCATTGTGAAGTTTAAGCTGCTGGGAGTTCTTGTCGGATGGCTCCCCTGGTTCCTCGACATTCAATACCTGCGCATGTTCCATTTCGGAATGATTTTCGTCTTTTTCATCTTCGTGACCCACCACGTCTACAGCGCTTTGCTGGTCTCTTCGGTGGAACACAACGGACTCATCGAGAGCATCTTCACGGGCTACAAATTTGTTCCGCGCGAAGAGCTGGAGGCTTCTGTGGGCGTAAAGCCGCCGAAATAGATGGGGGTATACCTTGCGGTACACGGTGCTCGGTGCCGGGAGGGGGGAGCGGTTCACGGGGACATGGGACAAACAAAAACAGTCGTCCTGGGACTTGGCAATCGGATCTATTCCGATGACGCTGTGGGTGTCTTTGCCGTCCAACTCTTGGAGAAAAGCTCGATCATCCCCGAAGGGGTGACTCTGATCGAAGGAGGAACGCTGGGGTTGGCCTTGCTTCCCTACGTTTCCGGCGCCACCCGCTGGCTCGTTCTGGATGCCGTGGATGTCGCTGCTTCGCCCGGAACCATCGTACAACTTGCCGGCGAGGAACTGCGCGCACTGCCGCGCGGCGCCAGCGCGCACGAAGCAGGGCTCAGCGATCTGGCCGCGGCGCTTCACCTGCTCGGAGAAGATCCTCCCGAAACCGTGCTGCTTGGAGTTCAGCCCGGATGCATCGCCTTGGGCGCCACTCTCTCCCCTCCCGTGGAAAAGGCTCTGCCACAACTGGTGGAAACGGCCCTGGCCCTGCTCAATGCGTGGGCGCAGGGCGATCTTCGGCAGGAGCGCATCGGGAAGACTGCCCGCCCGGATGTTCCGGCCGCGATTCCGGCGTTCCGGGCCGCGCAGCACTGAGTCCTGATGGCAGGGATGTTCCGAGACTGTTGATGCGGAGGATGTTTCATGTGTCTGGCCATACCAGGAAAAATTCTGGATAGCGTGCAAGAGAACGGTGTGCGCTCCGGCCGCGTGCAGTTCGGCGGCATCGTTCGGAACGTTTGCTTGGATTGGGTGCCCGAGGCCCGCGTCGGGGATTACGTGCTGGTCCACGTCGGCTTCGCCATCAGCACGGTGGACGCCGAGGAAGCCGGACGCACCTATGAAGTGCTCGAGCAGATGGGCGCCCTGGCGGACGAAGGGCTGGTTCCCGAAGGGAGCGCGGAGCCGTCATGAAATACCTCGACGAATATCGCGATGCGCGCATCGCCCGGGCTCTCGCCGCGAAGATCGCGCGATTTGTCACGCGTCCCTGGGTGCTCATGGAAATCTGTGGCGGGCAGACGCATACCCTGATGCGCTACGGCATCGCCAGCCTGCTGCCCCCGGAAATCGAACTGGTTCACGGGCCCGGTTGTCCGGTTTGCGTCACCCCTCTCGAAATGGTCGATAAAGCCATTGCGCTCGCCTCTCGCCCGGATGTCACGCTGGTTTCCTATGGCGACATGCTGCGCGTGCCTGGCTCAGCCACCGATCTCTGGCATGCCAAGGCCGCTGGAGGAGACGTCCGCGTGGTGTACTCGCCGCTGGACGCTCTGGAAATCGCGCGGCGCGAACCCGCGCGCCAGGTCGTCTTTTTCGCCATCGGATTCGAAACCACCGCTCCGCCGCACGCCATGGCCGTCTGCCAGGCGCATCGCGAGGGACTCGCAAATTTCGCCTTGCTCGTTTCCCATGTTCTCGTGCCTCCGGCGATGCGCGCCCTCCTGCTCTCGCCGCGCAACCGCGTACAAGGACTCATCGCTCCAGGCCACGTCTGTACCGTCACCGGTGTGCGGGACTATGAGGCCCTGTGCACCGAATTTCACATGCCCATCGTGGTGGGAGGGTTCGAACCCGTTGATTTACTCGAAGCCATCGAATTGCTCGTGACCCAGCTCGAGCGCGGCCGCGCCGCCGTGGAAATCCAATACTCGCGCTCGGTGCGCGAGACCGGCAACCTGTCCGCGCAGACCCTGGTCCGCGACGTCTTCGAGATTTGCGACCGCAAATGGCGCGGCATCGGCTCCATCCCGCAAAGCGGCCTGCGCCTCCGCGAAAAATACGCCGCGCACGATGCCGAGCGCCTTTTCGCTCTGGAAGAGATTTCCGCGCCGGAGCCGCCCGAGTGCATCGCCGCGGAAGTCCTGCAGGGATGGAAAAAGCCTCCCGATTGCAGCGCCTTCGGCCTGGGCTGCACGCCGGAGAATCCCATGGGTGCGCCGATGGTCTCCTCGGAAGGCGCCTGCGCCGCCTATTACCGCTACCAGCGCCCGCGTTCCCTCAATTCCGCGCCCCTGGGCGCCGCCGCGGGCAAGGGCTAATCCACATGAACGCTAAAAAACTGGAATGCGTGCAGGAAGTTCCCCGGGAGCAGGAAGACGCGCCGGCCGTTCCCTCGCTTGACGCGCTCTCCTGCCCGCTGCCGCTTCCCGCGGGAAAGACGATTCTCCTCGGCCACGGCAGCGGCGGAAGGCTCAGCGGCGATCTCGTTCGCCAGCTCTTTCTCCCCGCCTTCCGCAGCCCCGCGCTCGCGCGCCTCGATGACCAGGCCATTGTCCGCATCAACGGCGTCCGCCTGGCCTTCACCACCGATTCGTTCGTAGTAAAGCCTCTCTTCTTTCCCGGAGGCAGCATTGGCTCACTCGCCGTTCACGGTACGGTGAACGATTTGGCCATGGGCGGCGCGCAGCCGCTTTTCTTGAGCGTCGCCTTCATCCTCGAGGAAGGTTTGCCCATGGAAACTCTGGCGCGCGTGATTGAATCCATGCGCCGCGCCGCGGAGGAAGCTGGAGTCGAGATCGTCACCGGAGACACCAAGGTCGTTGAAAAGGGCAGCGGCGACGGCCTCTTCATCAACACCACGGGCATCGGCCTCGTGCCGGAGGGCGTGCTTCTCTCCGCCAACCGCGCCCGGCCCGGCGACTTCATCCTTGCCAGCGGCACGCTCGGCGATCACGGCATCGCCATTCTCGCGCTCCGCGAAGGCCTCCTCTTTGAATCCTCCATCGAAAGCGATTCGGCCGCGCTGCACACCCTCGTCAGCGCCATGCTGCGCGCGGCCAGCGCCCCCAGCCTGCCCAGCCAGGCCCTTCGCTGCCTGCGCGACCCGACCCGCGGCGGACTCTCCAGCGCGCTCAATGAAATCGCCGCTTCTTCGGGCGTGGGCATGGAGCTCGAAGAAGCGTCCATTCCCATCCGCGAAGAAGTGCGCGGCGCTTGCGAACTGCTCGGTCTTGATCCGCTGTACGTGGCCAACGAGGGCAAACTCATCGCCATCGCCGCTCCGGAAGCGGCGCAGCCCGTTCTCGCCGCCATGCGCGCGCATCCGCTTGGCCGCAACGCGCAGATCATCGGACGGGTCACCGATGCGCAACCGGGCCTCGTGACCTTGCGCACCACGCTGGGCACCAGCCGCATCGTGGACATGCTTGCGGGTGATCAGTTGCCGCGCATCTGCTGAGGGAGCGCCCGTGCACGAACTGAGCATCGCCGGAACCATCCTCGAAACCGTCGAAGCCGAGGCCGCGCGCCGGCCCGCCATGCGCGTCGTCAAGGTCGGCGTGAGGATCGGCGAGTTGTCCGGCGTCAACGCCGAAGCGTTGCAATTTGGTTTCGAGGCCATGGTGAAAGGAACGCACCTCGATCCCCTCGCCCTCGAAATCGAGCAGGTTCCCCTCCGCTATCGCTGTTCCGTCTGCGCGCACCTTTTCTCCGCGCAAGACGATATTCCCCGCTGCCCGCTGTGCGCCTCGCCGGAAATTCTCCTGGTTGGCGGCGATGATCTGCACTTGGCCTATTTGGAGGTCGAAGACCGATGAACCGTCTGCCGTTCGAACAGAAAGTGCTTGGCGAAAACGATCGCCTCGCCTCCGAGCTGCGCACTAGATTTCAGGCGCACGGCACCCTGTGCGTGAATCTCATCAGCGCCCCGGGCTCCGGCAAGACTTTTCTTCTCGAACGCACCCTCGAACGCCTTCCTCCCGCAATGCGCGCCGCGGTTCTCACCGGTGACATCGAAACGCAGAATGACGCCAACCGCCTCCGCCGTTACGGCTTTCCGGTGCGCCAAATCACCACCGGCGGAACCTGCCATCTGGATGCCCGCATGATTGAACGCGCCCTCCATCTCAGGAATCCTGTCTCCCCTGCCGTCACCCCGGCCAAGTTCTCGGTTGCTCCCGCGGAAGGAGCCCCCTGGTCCGAGGAATGGGAGTTGCTCCTGATCGAAAACGTCGGCAATCTGGTCTGTCCCTCCAGCTATGACCTTGGCGAAGACGCAAAAATTGTCCTGATGAGCGTGACCGAAGGCGAAGATAAGCCCCTCAAATATCCCTCCATCTTCTATAAGTCCGCGCTCCTTCTGCTCACCAAAGTGGACTTGCTGCCGCATTTGCAGTTTGATCTTGCCCTCGCTCGCGAAAATGCGCGCCGCGCCAATCCGGCGATCGAAATCATCGAGCTTTCCGCGCGAACCGGAGCGGGCATGGAGGCGTGGATGGGCTGGCTGCAAGATCGTCTGCGTGCCGTCCGCGGAAATACGGAAGGCCGCGTGGCGCAAGCGGCCGCGCACGGAACCTAGCCCACGCCATGCTCATTCGCCGCGAAATCGAAGTCCAGGGAATCGTGCAGGGCGTCGGTTTCCGCCCCTTTGTTTACCGCCTGGCCGGCGATTGCGGCCTGGCGGGCCTCGTTGCCAACACTTCCGCCGGCGTCAGCATTGAAGTCGAAGGCCTGCCGGAAGCCGTCGCCAGCTTCTTAAGGCGTCTTCCCGCGGAAGCCCCGCCGCTGGCGCAAATCACCCGCTTTTCTGTTCGCGAACTGGCCGCCTGCGAGGCCCGCGGATTCGAAATTCATCCCAGCCGTTCGAATGAGCCCGCGCGCGCGCTGGTTTCCCCGGACATTGCCACCTGCCCCGATTGCCTCCGCGAACTCTTCGATCCCCGCGACCGCCGCTACCTCTATCCCTTCATCAATTGCACCAACTGCGGCCCGCGCTTCACCATTATTCAGGACATCCCCTACGATCGCCCGCGCACTTCCATGGCCCCCTTTTCCATGTGTTCCGCCTGCCAGCGTGAATACGATGCTCCCCGCGACCGGCGTTTTCACGCGCAGCCCAACGCCTGCTGGAACTGCGGCCCCTCCCTGCAACTCTGGACCAGCCGGGGCGACCCCATCGCCACCCCCGATCCCCTCGCCGAGGCCGTACGCCACCTGGCGGCCGGCGCCATCGTGGCCGTCAAAGGACTCGGCGGATTTCATCTGGCGGTGGATGCCGCCAATGAGGAAGCCGTCGCCCGGCTTCGCCGGCTCAAGCGCCGCGTCGAAAAACCATTTGCCGTCATGGTCGCCTCCGCGGAGATCGCTCGAGTATTCTGCGAGTGCGGCGCCGATTCGTTTGCCCTCCTGGAAAGCCCGCGCCGTCCCATTGTCCTCCTTCCCAAACGCCGGCCTCACCCCATTGCCGAAGCCGTGGCCCCGGGCCATCGCGACCTCGGCATCTTCGTCGCCTACACTCCTCTGCATCATTTGCTATTCGCGGCAGGTTCTTTTTCGGCCCTGGTTATGACCAGCGGCAATCTCAGCGAAGAACCGATCGCCATTGCCAACCTCGAAGCTGTTCAGCGCCTCGGCGGTCTCGCCGATTTTTTCCTCGTGCATGACCGCGAAATCCTCCGCCGCTGCGATGACTCCGTCGTGCGCATCACTTCCGGCCGCCTCCGCCAGTTGCGCCGCAGCCGCGGCTACGTACCGGTGCCCATCTTCCTGAACCAAGAGTTGCCTCCGGTCCTGGCCGTCGGCGGCGAACTGAAAAACACCGTCTGTCTCGCGCAAGGCCGCCAGGCCTTCTTAAGCCAGCACATTGGCGATCTGGAGAACCCCGAGGCTTTTCGCTTCTTTGAAGAAGCGGCCGAGCACCTCGAACGCGTGCTTGAAATCACCCCGCAAATCGTGGCCTGCGACCTCCATCCGGATTATTTTTCCACTCGCTGGGCCTTGCGGAAAAAGCCGTTGGAATGCATCCCCGTGCAGCACCACCATGCGCATATCGCCGCCTGCATGGCGGAAAACCAGCTCGACGGCCGCGTGCTCGGTATCGCCCTCGACGGCGCCGGCTATGGCACCGACGGCCACATCTGGGGCGGCGAACTTCTGGCGGCGGGCTACGAAAGCTTTGAACGCCTGGCGCATCTCGATGAGGTGCGCATGCCCGGCGGAGCTGCCGCGATCCATGAACCCTGGCGCATGGCCGTCAGCTATCTCGCGGCCCACTTCGGGCGCGCCTTTCTCGATTTTCCGATCCCTTTCGTCCGCGCTCTCGATCGCCGCCAAACGAACGTTCTTTTGCGGATGATCGAGCGCGGTGTAAATTCCCCCCTTACCTCAAGCTGTGGCCGCCTATTCGATGCCGTGGCCGCGCTCGCGGGCCTGCGCCACCGCGTAAACTACGAAGCCCAGGCCGCCATCGAACTCGAAATGGCGCTCGGTCAGGGAGAGTGCGAACCGGCTTATCCCTTCACGATTCTTCAGCAAGGAACGCCTTGGGTGATTGGAACGCGCGGACTATTTGAGGCCATTGTGAAGGACCTGCAAGACGGAGTCTCCATCGCCATCATCAGCCGGCGCTTCCATAACGGTTTGGTGGAAGCCTTCGTGCGCGCCGTGCTGCTGGCTCGCCAGCGCACAGGCCTCGACCGCGTCTGCCTGAGCGGGGGCAGCCTTCAAAATACGGTTCTCCTCGAGCGCTTCGAAGCCCGCTTGGCTGGGCATGGTTTGCGCGTTTTCTCCCATTCCCAGGTTCCTTCCAACGATGGCGGACTGAGCTTGGGGCAGGCCCTTGTTGCTGCTCATCAGTGGCGCCAGCGGGCCCGCTAGGAGATGCAAAAACATTTCTTCAAATTGGAATCCGTGTCCAAACAAAATTGTGCCGGCTTAGGGGTTCACCCCAGATCAGTTTCTTCAACTTGGGTCCGATGGGGTCCAAAACTGCCTTGGCCAAGCGCTCGTCATTTTCGAAACAAGCCGGGCACTCGATTGTCTTTGCGGTATTCAGCGCGGCAGGGCCAGCCAGTCGGTCGCCGGCAACGCCACTGCCAACGGCAAGGCACTCAATCGGCGCGTGGAAATGGCCCCGGCAAATGAGCAACAATAGAAGCTTTCCTCTTGCCTGATTTTGTTCAGGAGGGAAGATAGCCCAGCCGGACCAGCCGCTGGCGCATGCGCTTCTCTTCTTCCGCGGAGAGCGGTTGCGCGGGCTCGGCCGCGAGGTAGCCCAGCTCTTCCAGCTTGCGCACGATTCGTGCCGCCGACTCCCGCGGCGTCTCTTCTTCGGTGACGATGATCAGCTCGGGATTGGCCGGGGCCTCGTAGGGATCATCCACCCCGGTGAAACCCTTGATCTCTCCGGCCAGCGCTTTTTTGTAGAGTCCCTTGACGTCGCGCTGGATGCAGGTCTCCACCGCCGTCTTCACGTACACTTCCACGAAATTCTCCACCTTGCCGCGCACTTCCTCGCGGATCGCGCGGTACGGCGAGATCGCCGCGGCGATGGCCGCTCCCCCGTGGCGCGTCACCATGGCGCAGACGAATCCGATGCGCCGGATATTTTCGTCGCGGTCTTCCTTGCTGAAGCCCAGGCCCTTGCACAGGTGCATGCGCACCACGTCCCCGTCGAAGACCTCCACGCCGTGCCCGCGCCGCCGCAGTTCCGGGGCCAGCAGCTCGGCCAGCGTGGACTTGCCCGCCGAGGGCAGCCCGGTGAACCAAACGGTGAATCCCTTGGAATTGCTCATTTGTCGCGGTACGCCTTTTCCAGGATTTTGGCCACTTCCGGCCGGGTGAATTCCAGCGGCAATCCTTCGCCGTTGCGCAGCATTTCCCGCACTTTCGTCCCGCTCAGCGTCAGGCGGTTTTCCGGCCCGTGCGAGCAGGTCTTCTCCGAGGCCACCTGCGCGCATTTCCTGCAATAAAAGGTGGCGTCGAAGCAGTACGGCGTGATTCCCAGTTCGTGCGGCGCGAAATCGAAAAACTTCTTCTGCGCGTCGAACGGCCCGTAGAAATTGCCCACTCCGGCGTGGTCCCGCCCCACGATGAAATGCGTGCAGCCGTAATTTTTCCGCGCAATGGCGTGAAAAATGGCCTCGCGCGGACCGGCGTAGCGCATGGCCGCGGGATAAACGCTGAAAATCGTCCGCGCCGCCGGCAGGGTATTGCCCAGCAGGGCCAGATAGCATTCGATGCGCACGTCCGCGGGAATATCCTCGTCGCGCGTCTCGCCCACCAGGGGATGCAGCAGCAGCCCGTCCACCGTCTCCAGCGCGCACTTCAGAATATATTCGTGCGCGCGGTGCACCGGATTGCGGGTCTGAAACGCCACGATCGTCTTCCACCCGCGCTGCGCGAATAGATACCGCGTCTCCCGCGGCTCCAGCCGGTAATTTTCCGTCACCGGATTCTGCCGCCGCTCGAGCACATGAATGGGCCCCGCCAGGCAATACTCCCCGGCGCCGCGCAGATACTGCACTCCCGGATGCGAGGCATCCGTCGTGCGCAGCACCGCCTGGGCCTCCTTCTCGCGGTCGTAGGAAAACGTCTCCCGCAGCTCCAGCACCGCCACCACCCGGTCGTTCTCGTCCGTCAGCGCCACGGCCTCGCTTCCCCCCACCGCCCGCTTGGTCGCTTCGTCCACCGCCAGCGTCACCGGGATCGTCCACACGGTTCCGTTCGCCAGGCGCTCTTCGGCCAGCACGCGCTCGTAATCCGCGCGCCCCATGAAGCCTTCCAGAGGGGAAAACGCTCCCGTCGCGATCATCTCCACGTCGGAAATCTGCCGCAAATTCAGGCGCACCCGGGGAAGCTTCGCCGCACGCGCGAGCCATTTTTCCCGTTCCTGTCCTTCGGCAATTCGATTGATCAGTCTGCCGCCGTGCGGCTGGTTGGGTATCATGAAGTTGGGGTCGCGCTCCGTTCCTGCTGGCGAGCGGCCACTCACGCAAAGTTCGCCGCAAACGCAGACCTACGTTTATAATACAGCGGCGCGGGCCGGTCAACGAGGCCTGCATCGTAAAGCCTGCAAAGTTCAGTTTCGTTTTGGCAGAGTGGCGCGGGCATTTTTGCCTGCGCTCGTTCTGGAGAAGTTTGCGGAAGCTTTTAGAAATAGCAAAATGCGCACAGCCAGGAATGGCTGTGCTGCGGAGACGATTCCCATGGCCAGCACTGCGCATCCGAAAATCTGCGTTCTGGGGCTCGATTGCGCCGCGCCCGATATCGTTTTCAACGATCCGCGGCTGAAAAATCTGCGCAAGCTCATGAGCCAGGGCGCCTGGGGCCGCCTGGAAAGCGTCATTCCTCCGATCACCGTTCCGGCGTGGATGTGCATGGCCACCAGCCAGGACCCCGGCTCGCTGGGCGTTTACGGCTTCCGCAACCGCGCCAACCGCACCTACGGCGGTCTCGGCTTCGTGGACTCGCGCTCCATCACCGCGCCGGCCATCTGGGACCATCTGGCCACGCACGGCAAGCGCTCCATCGTCATGGGACTTCCGCCGGGCTATCCGCCGCGCCCGCTCAATGGCATCCGCATCGGCTGCTTCCTCAATCCCGATCCCGCGCAAAACGAATTCACCTATCCCCCCGAAATCGGCCAGGAGATCCGCGCCCTGGTCGGCGAGTACGCCGTGGACGTTCCCGGCTTTCGCACCGACGACAAAGCCTGGCTGCGCGAGGAAATCTTCAAGATGAGCCGCAAGCACTGGCAGGTGGTGCGCTGGCTGCTGGCGGAAAAGGAGTGGGATTATTTCCACTACGTGGACATCGGGCTGGACCGCGTGCACCACGGGTTTTGGGATTCGTTTGATCCGAAACACATTCATCACAAGCCGGGAAACGCTTTCCAGAGCGTCATCCCCGACTACTACCTCTGGCTCGACGAGCAGATTGGCGCGGTCCTGGAAATGCTCGAAGGCAAAGCCGTCGTCCTGGTTGTCTCCGACCACGGCGCGCAGCGGCTCGACGGCGGCTTCGCGGTGAACGAGTGGCTGATCCGCGAGGGTTTGCTGGTTGTGGACGAAATGCCGAAAGAAATCACGCCCTTCGCCAAGCTCAAGGTCAACTGGGCCAAGACCAAGGTGTGGAGCGAAGGGGGCTACTACGCCCGGGTTTTCTTCAACGTCGAGGACCGCGAGCCGCGCGGGGTGATTCCCGCGAAGCAGTACGAAGCGTTTCGCGACGAAATGAAGAAAAAACTCGAAGCCCTTACGGACCCGGCAGGGAAGCCGCTCGGCTCGCTGGTTTTCAAGCCCGAGGAAATCTACCGCCAGGTGCGCAACGTGGCTCCCGACCTGATCGTGCACTTTGGCGGGCTCTATTGGCGCTCGATCGGCAGCGTGGGCCACGGGCGCATCCACGTGGAGGAAAACGACACCGGGCCGGACGCCTGCAACCACGCCCAGTTCGGCGCTTTTATCGTCTCCGCGCCGGGGATGGCGCCGCGCGGGGAGTGCCAGGGCATGCAGTTGCTGGACATTTCGCCGACGCTGCTGGACCTCGCCGGGTACGATATTCCGCCGGCCATGCAGGGGCGCTCGTTGCGCACACGCCCCTGAAACGAGGATGGAAGCGTTCCTGAAGGGGGCGGAGCAGGAAGAGAGATCCTTCGCTCCCGTTGGTCGCTCAGGACAGATACCCTTCATCGGGTATCTGGTTAACAATATGACCCCCACCCCCCACTGTTTTCTGTAAGTGTTGATTCTGCGGGGTTTTAAGTCCTTTGTTTTGGAAGTGCAGATGATAAAGGGGTTACAAGGCGAAATCTTGGAAGTGCAGATTCCACAGGGGTTAGGGGATTTTTTGATCGGGCCAGGGAAGTTTTTTGGGGGAAATGCGCGCTGTAACTTGGGTGATCGGTCTCGCCACATTCTGAAAAGTAGGTTACCTTAGAAGTACAGTTTTGTCAATGGGTAATATTGGGATTCCGGCTGCCGGGTAGGGGTATTTCCTCCTGCTTGTATCCCCGCCGCCTAACAAACCTGTTGTTTGTGCCAGGTTGCCGGTCTAGAATCCGCCTTCCATCTGTTCCCACTCGAAGGAGGCTCGCATGAACCGTTTCCGCACCCACGCGCTCGCCGCCGCAATGGCCTGCTTTGTGCTATTTGCCATCATGGCGGTTGCGGCGCCGGCCGCCGTTGCCGAGAACCAGGCCGTTCTGCAATCCGACCACGATTTGCTCGAAGCCATCGCCAAAGCCGACCAGCCCGCCGCCGAGGCCCTCCTCGACGCCGACTTTACCCGCACCGACCGCGCGGGAAAAACTTTCAGCCGGCAGGAAACGCTCCAGAACCTCGCCGCGCTCGCCGCGGAGAACGAAGAGCAGGTGGTGGTGCGGAACTACCGGCAGGTGGTTCTGGTCACCGGCCTTCACCGCCTGCCCGCGCAAAATGTGCGCGTGCGCTTTGTGCGCGCCTGGGTGCAGCGTGCGGCGGGCTGGCGCGCCCTGGCCTTTCAGGAAACCATCTTCGCGGAAAAATTGCCCGAACATCGGCTGGGCTTCGGCTCTCCCAGCGGCGGCGCGCCGGTGGATTGCGAAAATCCGTGCAAGACCGTGCCCTACCACCCGGAAGGGAAGTCCGAACAGGAAGTGGTGGCCATGTGGCAAGGCGTGGAGCGCAGCGTCCTGGCCAACGACGTGGACGCATGGATTCCCGGATTTACGGAGGACTTTATTTTCGTGACACCGGACGGCGCGCCGCCCATGAATAAATCCGACCGCATCGCCATGATCAAGGAGCTGAAGCGAACATCCAAGACGCTCATTCCTCCCCAAGTGGTGTCCATGCAGGTTTGGGCCTTGGGCGATTCCGCGGTGATGCGCTCCGAGCACAAGCCGCTCAAGGGCCGGGTTCTGCACGTCACCCGCGTGTTCGTGAAAACTTCCGGGCACTGGCAGATCGCTTTTGGGCAGCAGACGGTTGTGGAGGCGCCTCCGAGCGCCACGCCGTAGCGCCACGCTGGACTCTCCGTTTTTTCGCGTGTTGACTTACACTGGAGGTCCGTCAGGCGACCGCGCCGTCTTTACTCCCGACCTTTGTAGGGTCCCGGCTTAACCGGCGCAAAGGAAATGTCACTGATGCCGTCCTTCGTTAATTGACGCGGTCGGCTCGCAGCATCATTCACAGCTACGACGTAAAGATTCTCGCTTGAGCCTTCCGCCCCAATGGGTGGAGATAGTTGTGGGTGTCCACACCGCAGCAGCAGGAGCTTACTGTCCCCAGACCACGCGATGTGGTTGCATCCCATCTTCTCGTCCTGCATGACCGCGCGTAGTTTCGATCTATCGGCATTCACCAAATAGATCTGCATACTTTCATGCACAACGCCGGTAAACGCGATCTGCTTTTCGTCGGGCGACCACATCGGATTCGACGCTCTAAGTTGCGGGTCGGTGAGCCGCTGGCGAGCCCCTCCATCCGCATTCACCACGTATACCGCTCCCTTGCCATGGTCCGCATCCGCGAAAACGATTCGCTTTCCATCCGAGGACCATTGTGGGGCGATCGAGACGGAGTTCAGCTCCGTCAGGGATTTGGGCGGGGAGCCATCCGTTCCGGCAACGAATAGCGCCGAACTCTTCTTGTACGCGACCACAAACGCCACCCGACTGCCATCCGGCGACCAAGAAAAGGTAGAGGGAAGCGCGCCTTCGGGCATTACTTTGGAGTGTCCCCCTGCGCTCGTTTCTGAGAGGCACAGACGGATGCGCACCCGGGACTCTTTGTCCGAGGCCGGGCAGCCGTGCGCGATCCGCTTGCCGTCGGGAGACCACTCGAATGCGCTTCCGCTTATGCGGCGTACGAGTCGTGGCGAGTCTGTGTTGTCCGGCCCCACAAGATAAAGCGAGGATTCCGTTGCAGACGGGACTCCCGAGTAGGCCAGCGTTTTCCCATCTGGCGACCAGCGCATTTCCGTGCGGGCCCACGCTTCGCCCGCCACGAGGTGCGCGGACGTCCCGTCCGCATGCATCACATAAATCTCGTACTCCGCGGGCAAGAGGCAGCCTTCGCAGGTTTCCGCTTTGATGTGCAGATAGGCGATCTTCATCCCGTCGGGCGACAGCACGGGATGGAAGCTGTGATTGTCTTCCGTCAACTGTTCTTCGCCGCCATCGCTGCGGACTGTGAAAATATTCTTGGAAGCGGGATCGTCTTCACCCGGTGGTAGGCAATGCGGAATGCCGGGCCGGATTCGTTATTCGCTGCATTTTCTTGCGGCGCCGCGCTCGAAGTCAGACCGAAGAAGAGAGTGATGCCGGTCAGCGCAAGCGCCGATCGCAAGTTCCGGAATGAACGATTTGAGCGCATGTGTTCAGCCGCCTTCCTTCCACAGTTCCAAAGATGCAAGGAATGGAGGGCAGGTTGCCGTGAGCGGTTTCCACGTCACCCGCGTGCCCGCTAGAGCACAGTCAGCTTCTTCTCCAGTTCGTGCAGCATGAAAATATCTTCCTTGTTGTAGGCCAGGAGTTCGCTGCGCAGGCGCTCTTCGCCGCTTTTGAGGTAGGCGCGATAGGCTTCCATGGCCCAGGCGCCTTCGCGGCCGGGGAATTGGCGTTTCAGGCCCAATGTCTGTTCGACTTTTTTTTGGCCGCCGTACAAATTCTTCTTCCAGCATTCGGGGCAGAGGTCCAGGTGAGGAAACTCCTTGTCCAGGACGATGCCGAGTTGCGCGGCGATCACGGGAAAATCGAAGCCCACGCGGTTTTTGATGGCGTCGGGAACGGAGCGGCCATTGTAGGTGACGATTTTTTTCGTTCCGGCGAGAACCTCGGCCAGACGCGCGCGGGTGACTTCCTTGTCGAAGAGCTGGATCAGTTCGTCGCTGGCGGCGTCCATGAGGCGCACGCCGAGGACGGTGATTTGATGGTTGGCCGAGTCGCGGAAGAAGCGCTGGTCGTCGGGGGTGAAGCTGCCGACGTAATTGGTTTCGATGTCGAGATAGGCGACGCGCACTGGGTTCTCCTGGGTGGAGGCAAAGATAGCACCGGAAGAAGATTGGCTCAACCTGGAATGCAGAGTGAAGAGTGACTGGTGACGCGTGCAAATGTTTTCCTGGTTGTTCGGCAAAAAGCAGATCCCTCGCTGCGCTCGGGATGACAACCAATTGAATTTAGCGGCGGCTTTCAGAGAAAGGCGAGGCGCACGCCTGACGCGTGCAAATGTTTTCCTGGTTGTTCGGCAAAAGCAGATCCCTCGTTGCGCTCGGGATGACATCCAATTGAATTTGGAGGCGGCTTTTAGAGGAAGGCGAGGCGCACGCCGAGAAGGAGCATGACGACGGCGATGACGGCTTCGGAGAGGATGCGGGGGATGCGGCCGTGCATGTGGCTGGCCAGCCAGATGGCTGGCAGCGAACCGAGCAGGAGAGCCGCGAGCGCCAGCGGGTCGATGTGGCCTCCGGTGGCGTGGAGGAGACCGGCGGCGGCGCTGAGGGCGGTGCTGAAGAAGAGGCTGGTGCCGACGAGGCGGCCGGATTCGGGGTGGTAGAGAAGATAGAGGAGGGGGACGAGGGCGGCGCCGCCGCCGACCGAGGTGAGGCTGACGCTCAAGCCCACGATGTAGCCGGTGGCCAGAGTCAGAGGAAGTTCATGGCGTTCGGCGAAGCGGAGGCGGTGGCGGGCGATGGTTTCTCCGGCGGCGCCGGGCAGAAAATGCGTGCACATCAGCACAAAGACGAGCAGCAGAGCGGCGCCGATGGAGCGCTGGAGAAAAATATTTTCTGTTTCCGGAGAGCGGTAGCCGAGGACTTTCAGCAGGACGAAGGCGGTGGCCAGGCCGGCGGCGGCGCCGGGAGCGAGTTTGCGGAGGATGGAGAAATCCACGAAGCCGCGGCGGTAGAAACTGGCGCTGGCCAGGATTTTGGTGACGAAGGCGAAAGCCAGGCTGGTGCCCACGGCTTTGGCGGGAGCGAAGCCGCAAAAAAGAATCAGCACGGGGGTGAGCACGGAGCCGCTGCCCACTCCCGTCAGGCCCAGCAGCAGGCCCACGGCCACGCCGATGGCGGCCATGAGCAGGAGGCTCATGGGCGAGAACTCGCGGAGGGCGCGGCCGCGGCGGAAGGCTTTGCCGGCGGGGAGGATTCGAAAATGCTGTGGCCGGTCATGGTGGAGGAAGGAGCGATGCCGAAGACGGAAAGGACGGTGGGCGCGACGTCGGTCAGCGCGGGATGCGTGGCCAGGATTTTGCGGTTGCTGAGGACCACGCCGGGAACTTTGGTGTAGTCCATGCAGTGGTCGCCGCTCCAGGGCTCGGTGTTGTCTTCCATGGTGGGTGCGGGAATGCCGCCGAGGACGCTGTCCCAGCCGACGCGGAAGCCGCGGTTGTAGCCGACGATCAGGTCGGGGGCTTGCGCGGCGGCGGGGCCGGAGTAGGCTTCCGCGGCGAGGTCCATGCGGGTGATGACCTGCTGCTTGTCGCGCGGGTCGCGGACGGCCAGGAGTTTGGCGGCGATTTCGCGGGCCAGCGCTTCGGCTTCCGCGCCGGATTTGACGATACCGTTTTTCTCGCGGCCGCTCAGATTTATGTACAGGCCGTTGAGGCCGAGTCCGTAGGCGCGCGTTTTGGTCCAGTCGGCGTCCTTGAAGATGTCGCGGCCCGGGCCGGGCGCGGCGCCGGGGCGAAGAACCAGGTAGCCGTTTTCCACGAGCCAGGTGTTCAGGTTGAAGGAGCGGTGAAAGGGCGCGAAGCCGTGATCGGAAATCACCAGCACGGTCGTGTCCGATCCGGCGGCTTGCAGGGCTTCGCCCAGCAGCGTGTCCATCTCGCGGTAATAGCCTTCGATGACGCCGCCGTGCTTGGCGGCCAGTGCGGCGTCGAACGCCGCGAATTGCGGGTCGTTCGCGCGCCAGAACATGTGCCCGTTCTGATCGAGGCTCGAGAAGTAGTAGAAGAACAGGCCGGAGCGGAAGCGGGCCAGTTCGTGGCGAAAGAGGCGGCGCTGCTCTTCGAAAACGGTGCGGGCCTGCTGAAGATATTCGTCGTCGTTGAGCAGGCCGCTGGAAAGCGCCTTGGTGTCCTCGGCGATGCCCTGGGTATGGAAATAGCCGGTGTCGCGGGCCAGGTCGCGGGAATAATGTTCGGGCGTGGAAATGGGCAGCGCGGGAGCGAGCGGGTCGATGTTGATGGGCGAAACGTAGAGTTCGAATTGCGGATGAGTTTGTTTTAGATAGAAGCGGCAGATTCCGGAGATGCTTTGCAGGCCGGGAATGAAGGTGAATTTGACGGGCTGCCAGGCGCTCCATTCGCCCACGCGGAGAATGAACTGGCTATCCGGGAGGGTGAAGCGCGCGGCGGGCTCGGTGGGGTCGCGGTCGACGGTGAAGGGGACGGTGATTTCGGGAGCGTCCTTGCGCAGGGAATTGGGCGGGCCGTGGAGGACGGCGGTGATGCGGTCGCCGGAGAGCCGCACGGGATAGATGACGCCGCCGCTGACGGGGCCGGGAGTGAAAATGGGGTCGTCGGTGTAGAAGGAAAACGTGCCGTAGCCGCCCAGCAGGTCGGGCGTGCCCATGCCGGCGAGGGTCTGGCCGTGGCCGGGGACGGGAGGGAAATTGGAAGGGATGCGAAAGACGGTGACGGGAATTTTGCGTTCGTCGAGAAATTCCCAGAAGGCCTTGCCGTGGCGGAGCAGTTCCACCTTGCCCGCGGAAATGGGAATGACCCAGTTGCCCAGGCGGAGATTGTGCTCGGGAGCTTTCACCTGGGAGGCGGAAAAGAAGGGAGTGAGCGTGGCGGGATCGCGATGAATGAAATCGAAGATGCCGTGGGAGCCGGGGCCGGTTCCGGTGATGATGCTGGCCCAGGCCACGGGGCTTTGCGGAGGGATGCTGGTGGCGAGGGGCAGGAAGCCGCCGGTGGAGGCGAGGGCGGCGAAATGGGGCATTTTTCCGGCGTCCATGAACTGGCGGAGCAGCAGGGGATCCATGCCGTCAATGCCCAGGACGATCAGTTTTTTATGCGCGGCTTCGGAAGCGACTCCTTGCGAGCGCGAACAGGAAACGGCCAAGGCCGCGGCGAGCAGTGCTGCCGCGGCGAGAGCGATTTTCCAGGGAGAGTGCCGTTGCATCGATTCCCGCTTTTCTGGCGCGCGGCGCCGCGCGCGGCGTTCTCCTGCGCAAACTCTGAAGGGAGCCCGGCCAGTATAGCAAAGGGCGCGGGAAAAATTGCCGGGGAATCGCGCTAAAAAAAACAAACGGAGCGCGGTGGAAAAGCGCGGAGCGGAATGCTATACAGTGTCACGAGGGTTTGCGGATGAGATTTCCCGCTGCAAGAAAAATGTGCCGGGCGGCGCTGCTGGCGGCGGGGGCGCTGGCCGCGGCGTTTTGCGCCGTCGCGCAGGCGCAGACGGTCCCCGCCGGGGCGGACCTGGAGCTGCGGCGCGCGCGCCAGGCGTTTGACGAAGGCGATTGCGCCACGGCGGCGCGCGCCTACGAGGAGGTCCGCCGCGCCGCTCCGGAAACGCGGGAAGCCTGGCGCAATCTGGCGCTGTGCGCGTTTCGTCTGGGAGACCGCCGGAGGGCACTGGAACTGGCGCGGGAAGCCGCGCAGCGCTGGCCGCAGGATGGCGAGGCGCGCCACGTCCTGGGATTCCTCTATTTTCAGACCGGGCAGGCCGCCCCGGCTATCGCCGAACTTTCCCGCGCGGCGGAATTGCTGCCGGGCCGCCACGAGCCGCGCCTGGACCTGGCCATGGCCTATCTCAGCACCGAGCAGTACAAGCCCGCGGGCGATGCGCTGGAGGAAGTGATCCGGCTGAAGCCGGAGCTGCCGCTGCCGCATATTCTGCTGGGGCGGGTCTATCAGAACAGCAACCGCACGCTGCTGGGCATCCGCGAATTCGAAAAGGCCCTGGCGCTCGACCCGCGAATTCCGCTGGGGCACTATCATCTCGGCTACGCCTACGAGAGCCTGGGGCGCAACGCGGAAGCCATCGCCGAATTTCGCAAGGAACTTTCCCTGCACAAGGGCCAGAGCGAGGTGTATTACCGTCTGGGGCGGGCGCTGCTGGACAGCGGCCAAGCGCGGGAAGCGCTGGCGGAGTTGCGCGAGGCGATGCGCCTGGCGCCGGAAAACGCGGACGCGCAAGTGACGCTGGGAAACGCTCTGCTGGACCTGGGCCGCACCGCGGAAGCCGTGGAAGCACTGCGGAAAGCGGCGGCGCTGATGCCGGAAGACCCGCGGCCCTATTTTCTGCTGGCGCGCGCTTACGGGAAGCTGCAAAAGAAAGAAGAAGCCGCGCAGGCCATGCGGCAGTTCGCGGAACTCAAGAAGCGTCAGGGGGCCAAGGGTGGGATGGCATACCGGCCGAACTAGGCGGCGGATGCGCGCAATCGCGGAGGCCGCCGTGGCGGGCGCGCTGCTGCTGTGCGCGGCGGTGCCCCCGGCGGCAGCGCAGAAGCAAAAAAAATCCGTGCCGCGAAGGCCGGATGCCGCATCAGCACTCTTCACCGACGTGACCAGCCAGGCGGGAATCAATTTTCATCTCACCTGCGGCAGCAAGAAAAAGCTTTACATCATGGACGCCATGTGCGGCGGCGTGGCTGTCTTCGACTACGATAACGACGGCTGGCCGGACATCTATTTCGTGAACGGAGCGACGCTCGAGGAGTTCAAGGCGGGCCAGGGCGGAGCGGGCAAGCTCTACCATAACAATCATGACGGCACCTTCACCGACGTCACCGAGAAGTCCGGACTGGGGCGGCCCGGCTGGTGCTTTGGCGCGGCCGTAGGCGATTACGATAACGACGGCTGGGACGATCTCTATATCACCTGCCTCACCGGGGCGCACCTCTATCACAACAATGGCGATGGGACGTTTACCGACGTGACCGAAAAGGCCGGGGTGGGCAATGGCGGGCGCTGGGGCACCAGTGCGGCCTTTGGCGATTACGACCGCGACGGCCATCTCGATTTGTACGTGGCCAACTACGTGGACCTGGACTTGAACAATCTGCCGGCGTTCGGGAGCACGCCTTTCTGCCAGTATCGCGGCATTCCGGTTTCCTGCGGCCCGCGCGGACTCACTGGCTCGCGCGACCGGCTCTACCACAACAACGGCGACGGAACCTTCACCGACGTGACCGAGAAGATGGGCATTGACGCCGATTCGTACTACGGCCTGGGCGTCATCTGGGCGGACTACGATGGCGACGGCTGGCCGGACGTCTATGTGGCCAACGATTCTTCGCCGAGCCTGCTCTATCACAATAATGAGGGGAAATCGTTCACCGAGACGGGCCTGGCCGCGGGCGTGGCCGTGAGCGGCGACGGACGCGAGCAGGCCGGCATGGGTGTGGACTTCGGCGACTACGACAACGACGGCTGGGCGGACCTGGTGAAAACCAATTTTTCCGACGACGCCAACAACCTCTATCACAACAACGGCGACGGCACGTTTGACGACCGCGCCGGGGCGGCCGGGTTTGGGGCCGTGAGCATCCCCTTCCTGGCCTTTGGCGTGCGCTTTCTGGATTACGACAACGACGGCTGGAAGGACATTTTCGTGGCCAACGGGCACGTGAACCCGCAGGTGGATGAGCATCCCCTGGGGATTACCTACGCGCAGCGGCCGCTGCTGTTTCATAATTTGCGCAATGGCAAGTTCGAGGAGATTGGGTTGAAAGCGGGGCCGGCGCTGCGCGAGCGGCGGGTCAGCCGAGGGCTGGCGGTGGGGGATTTCTGGAACGATGGCGCGCTGGGCGTGCTGCTGACCAATCTGGACGGCTCGCCTGTGTTGCTGCGCAATACGGCCCGGGCGCGCGGGCATTGGCTGCGGGTGAAGCCGGTGGGGACGCGCTCGAACCGGGACGGCTATGGGGCGCGGGTGGAGATTGTAGCGGGAGGACTGAAGCAGGTGGATGAGGTGCGCGCGAACAGCAGCTTTCTTTCCGCCAGCGACGCGCGGGTTCATTTTGGCCTGGGGGCGGCGACGCGGGTGGAGGAGTTGGTGGTGCGGTGGCCTTCGGGGTTGGTGGAGAAGTGGACAGGGCTGGATGTGGATAAAGAAGTGGTGATTCGGGAGGGGGTGGGCCAGGTTGTGGCCCCCTTGGCGGGAGAAAATGGGCAATCCAGGCCATGAACAGTGGGTGGGGTTGGGATAGGCGCTGAGACGCAAATATCAAATAAAGATACCCGAATAGCAGATATGGGTATCTATATGATTCCAGATACCCATAAAAATTATTAAAAAAAGGTTGACACGGGGATTTGAGTTGTAGAAGATACCTGCACTGCAGGGTAGGGGTACCCTGTTCGTTCGGCCAGTTTGGTTCCAATACCCGTTTTTTGGAAACACAACTTTTACGGGGGTGAGAGATGAAATTTTCAAACCGCAGCTTGGTGGCTTGCGTTTGCTTGCTGGCCGCCATTTTTGCCGTTGCCGTTGTGCCTGCCAGCGCGCAGGTGCAGAACGCGATTTTGACCGGCACGATCATGGACCCGCAGGGCGCGGCCGTGGTTAATGCCGAAGTGGTGGCCACCAACATGGCAACCAACGTTTCAACGACCGCGAAGACCAATGCGGAAGGAGCCTACCGCATCACGGAGTTGCCGGTGGGCAACTACAAGATTACGGTCAGCGCGACGGGCTTCAAGAAGGCCATCAAGAGTGATGTGTACCTCGGCGCGGGCGTCATCCAGCGCGTGGACATCAGCATGGCGATTGGGCAGCAGGCGGAGACGGTGACGGTGGAGGCCGGCACGGTGGCGGTGCAGACCGACGACTCGCGGCTGACGAGCACGATTGATGCGAGCCAGGTTGCCAGCATGCCGCTGAACGGCCGCAACGTGTTCGACCTGATGCAGTTGGCCCCCGGAGCAATTGATGCGAGCGGCGTATCTTTTGAAAATGGCCACAGCACGGTGGTCAACGGACTGCGCCCGAACTTCAACGGCTTCCTGATCAACGGCTCGTCGGACAAGGGCCTGAGCGGCGGCATCACCACCACGCCGAACGCGGATATCGTGCAGGAGTTCCAGGAACTGACGCTGAACATGTCCGCGCAGTACGGGAACAGCGCGGCGGCGGTGGTCAACGTAGTGACCAAGTCGGGCGGCAACGATGTGCACGGCAGCGCGTATGAGTTCGTGCGCAACGACAAGTTTGACGCCAACGATTTCTTCCGCAAATCATCGGGGGATCCGGTGCTCGCCGACAAGCCCTCGAAACTGCGCTTCAATCAGTTCGGCGGCACACTGACCGGGCCGATCATGAAGGACAAGCTGTTCTTTACGGCGTCCTTCCAGAGCGAGCGGTTTAATACCGCTGCTGCGCCCTCACCAATTACTACGGAATCGCCGGAATGGCGGCAAG
>JBGQNE010000005.1:0-142247 GCA_041500985.1 Terriglobia bacterium
CTCGCGCCGCGCCGTGGCCAGCAACTTCCCGTCGCTTCCCTCGAGTTCAAACTCGTAGTCGTCCTGCGGATGGCGATGCGCGTCCCAGCTGAAATAAAATTGGTTGTCCCCGGGACTGAACATCACCCGGGCGCCGTCCATGTCGCTCCCCGCGTTGCGTGCGGCTTCGCCGGCCGTCCGGAAATCAACGTAGCCGTTGCCGTTGTTGTCCGCCGATACCCAGGTATGTGTGCTCGATCGCGAATTTCCCGCCGAGATGAACAGGAAGGCCTCGCGCTGCACCAGGGCGAGGCGCAGGTCCTGGCTGAATTCGTCCTCTTTTACCTCGTCCAGCTGGCAAGCGCTATTTAATCCAAGGCTCATGTTGAACACGCGGACTCCGTCCACCGCACTGCCGTTCACCACCGGGTCCAGCGCACTGGCAACATTATCGCCACTGGTGGCATAGAGATGAATCGGGACGCCTGGCAAGACCGCTCGTGTCACGCGATACACCCAATAACCGTGATCGAATGTTTTCGGGTCCGTCAATTCCGGGTCTCCCTTGCTCGGGTCCAGCGGATGGTAGGTGACCAGCCTGGCTTCTTCAGGATGCGCCGCGAGCCATTCTTTAATTCCTCGAAAACCCAAATCAACGATGCCCACTTTTCCACCCGGAATCAGCGCCGCGAGGTTCGGGCCCAGCGCATCCACCCCCATCATCTTTCTGGCCTCCTCGATCTCCATCGCGACCGCTTTCGGCGTACGCGCTGCTTCAAGTTCCGTATTGCTCGGCGCAGGCATGTTGATCGGCGGAACTTTCCGCTGCACCTCCTCGGCAAAGCGCGTGAACGGCCTGGTCGCCTGCGCCTCGGCGACGCTCGCGCCCATCAGCGCCAGGACCCCGGCCAGCGCGGCGGCCAGCGCCCTTCCGTTATTCCGCAATGGCCTCATGATCTCCCCTTTCGATAGCCGCGCGTGTCCTTCTCCTTCATAACTCTCCCCCACATGGCCACGAATCGAAGCGGGCCGGGGGGATGGATCTTTCTGGCTGCACTGAATCTTCCCACCCCAAACACATCGCCGCTAAACATTTCCGCAACCTCATATCACAAATACAAACCCGGCCCTTCACCTCTTCCAGAACTTCATCACCGCGGCATAATCCAAATCTTCCCTGGCCGCGCCCTTCACGCTGCTGTAAATCTCCCGCGCCGCGGCCGTCGCCGGCAGCGGCACGCCCAGTTGATTCGCCAGGTCCAGCGCCAGCCCCAGGTCCTTGTGCATCAGGCGCAGCGGAAAGCTTGGCGGGTATTCGCCCTTGAGCAGCAGCGGGGCCTTCACGTCCAGCACGGCGGCGCGGGCCATGCTCGACTGCAACACCTCCACCAGCTTCTCCCCGGCAATTCCCGCGCCGCCGACCAACGCCAGAGCCTCCGCCAGAGCATCCACCTGCAACGCGAGAATCAAATTCATCGCCAGCTTGATCGTCTGCCCCGCCCCATTCGGCCCCAGGTGAAACCATTTTTTCCCGAGCACCCCCAGCACTACCTCGGCCTCCGCCAGCGTGGCGGCTTCCCCGCCTACCATGAAAACCAGCTCGCCCTTTTCCGCGCCCCAGGTTCCGCCGGTCACCGGAGCATCCAGAAAGCGTGCGCCGCGCTCGGTGCAGGCCGCGGCAATTTTCCTCGCCAAAGCGGGAGACACCGTGCTCGAATCAATATAGATTCCCCCGCGCCGCAGCCCGCCCATCGCGCCGTTCGCGCCCCACAGCACCTCTTCGAGCGCCGGAGGATCGCTCACGATGGTAATCAGAACATCGCAAGCCTCCGCCGCCGCGCGCGGCGAAGCAGCGAGGCGCGCGCCCGCGGCCACCAGAGCCTCCGCCCGCGCCGCCGTGCGGTTCCACACCGTCAGCGCATGCCCGGCCTTCAGCAGATTCAGCCCCATCGGCCGGCCCATCAGCCCCAGACCGATCAATCCAACTTTTGCTTTCGTCCCTGCCGCCGTATTCACCGGACTCCTCCTCGCGCGGCGCAAAGCTCCGCCGCTGCTCACGTGCAACGCATGAATTGTAGCGGAAAAGCGGGCGCGCAGTCCGCGCCACGCGGCGAAAAAGAAGATCAGCTTTCTTGCGGGCGGCGTCCGGGCGACAAGATGCGCGGTTTCGTGGAGGAATTCTCAGCGGAATCGGGCTTCTTCTCCGCTTTCGTTTCCGCCTCCAATTCCGCATCCTCATCGTGCAAGGCCGCGGTCTGCGGCGCGCTCACCGGCGGCGGAGTGGACCCCGGCATATTCACGACGATGCGCAGAATCGAAGAATACGGAATCTCCCAGCGAAACTGTTTTTTGCGCCCATCCTGCTCGAGGCGCTCTTCGAGAAAGATGGAGCGGCCCGAATCCGCCGCCAGGACGCCCGTGGCGCTCAAGCTCATTTCCCCGGCGCGGTAGTGCACCTCGACGCGGCTCCCGATATGTGCGGCGTATTCGGCCATGTTGGAACCAGAGTGCGGCGAACCAAGGTACCAGTCAATGGTACGACGGTAGGTATCCTGTGGAACTCTGTGGAGAATGAGGAAAAGAGGCGCTTTCCCCCGATTTCCGCGGATAAAGCGGCTTCCGGGGCGGTTATTGCATTGTGCACTTGGCACTCCGAAATACTTTTGGCCGGCCGCGAAATTGAAATGCAGCCGCGGAAACGAGGAAAAACGCCGGCAAAAACGGGGGATCGCCGCGGCGTCTTGACTTTTTCCGCCGCCGCGCTATTGTCCCTCTTCCGGCAACTTTTTGGCGGAAAAGGAGAAACAAATGCGGCGCAAGACAATCGTGACGCTGGTCCTGAGTTTGCTGTTTTCGAATTTCGCATGCGCCCAGGCGGCCAAGCCGGCCGGCAAGAGCATCGTGCTGAAGGCGGCGCGCATGTTCGACGGCAAGAGCGAGGGCATCGTGAAGCCGGGCCTGGTGGTTGTAAGCGATGGAAAAATCGTTGCCGCGGGGGCCGGGGCGGCGGTACCCCCGGGGGCGGAAGTGCTGGATTTCGGCGATGCGACGCTGCTGCCGGGATTTATTGACGCGCACACGCATCTCACGGCGAGCCCCACCGAGGATTGGAAACAGGACCGGCTGGACAGCCTGCAAAAGACCGTGGCGGAGATGGCCCTGGATGCCAGCGTGAACGCGCGCAAAACGCTGCTGATCGGATTCACCACCGTCCGCGACGTCGGCTCGAACGATTACCTGGACGTGGGCCTGCGCAACGCCATCCGCAACGGGAAGGTGCCGGGACCGCGCATGCTCGTCACGGTGCACGCGATCAGCGCCACCGGCGGGCATTGCGACCATCTCTCCGGCTATCGCGCCGGGCTGTTCGGACGCGAGAGCGGACCGATGGACGGCGTGATCAACGGAGCGGATCAGGCGCGGGAAGCGGTGCGGCTGGATCATAAGTACGGCGCGGACATGATCAAGGTGTGCGCGACCGGAGGAGTGCTTTCCCCGAACGACGCGGTGGACACGCCGCAGCTCACGCAGGAAGAGCTGAACGCGGTCGTGGACGAAGCGCACGCGCTGCGGCTGAAGACGGCGGCGCATGCGCACGGAGCGGAAGGGGCCAAGCGGGCCATCCGGGCGGGAATTGATTCGATCGAACATGGCACGTTTCTGGACGACGAGGCTCTGGACATGATGAAGCAGCGCGGAACCTACTTTGTGCCCACGCTGATGGCCGTTCAGGGGCTTCAGGAAAAATTCGACGCCGGGGTTTATATGCCCCCGGCCATTGCGTCGAAAGCCCGCGCAGCCATGGCCGCGCTGCACGCCACGTTTCAAAAAGCCCTGGCCAAGGGAGTGAAGATCGGACTGGGAACCGACGCGGCGGTGTATCCGCACGGGCGCAACAACGAAGAGTTCCACCAGATGGTGGACCTGGGGATGAAGCCGGTGGACGCGCTGAAGGCGGGAACGTCCAATGACGCGGAGCTGCTGGGCATCGCCGACAAAATCGGCACGCTCGAAGCGGGGAAACTGGCGGACGTGGTGGCTGTGCCGGGCGATCCCACGGAAAACATCCGGCAGACGGAAAAAGTCTTTTTCGTGATGAAGGAAGGCGTGATTTACCGGAACGACCGCGCGAAATAGGCGCGCGGCGCGGGTCCGACGGAGGGGCGGATGGCGGCGTTTTCGGAGGCCATGGCGGAAAGCCTGGCGGGATATTACGAATTCATCGGCGCGCAGGTGCACAAGTGGATCGATCCGCTGACGCAGGAGCAGTTCTGGCGCAATCCCTACGGCTACGGAAACAGCGCGGGGCATCTGGTTCTGCATATCACCGGAAACCTCAACTATTACATCGGGGCGCGGCTGGCGGGGACAGGCTACGTTCGAAACCGGGATCTGGAGTTCACGGACGCCAGCCGGCGTTCGAAAGACGAAGTGCTGGAGGCGTTCGACCGGGCGATCACGATGGTGAAAACGGCGATTCGCAACCAGAGCGAAGAGGATTGGATGCGGGAGTATTCGGCGGAGCGCGAGCCGGAGGCCAGGAACCGATTTACGATCGTGCTGCGCTGCGCGGGGCATGCCTATCATCACGTGGGGCAGATGATTTATATTTGCCGGGAGTTGGAGAAGAGGTAGGGCGAGTGGGACACACGGAAGAGTTGGAACTGGAAGTCCGGGCGGGCACAACGCTGAGATTCTTGGTCCCGGTAAAAGGCGCCGGGACTCAGAATGACAATTTCCAATTTACCTTGAAGGGTTAGCGGCGGTCGACGGCGGGGTGGCGGACGTCGCGGCCCTGGACGAAGTAGATGACGTCCTCGGCGATGTTGGTGGCGTGGTCGCCGATACGTTCGAGATTCTTGGCCATAAGGATAAGGTCGAAGGCGGGATAGACCACGCTGGAATCGCCCATCATGTAGGTGAGGAGTTCGCGGAAGATCTGGTCGCGGAGGTTGTCGACCTGGTCGTCACGGGTGAGAACGGACTGGGCGAGAACGACGTCGCGGCGGACGACGGCGTTGAGGGCGTCGCGCATCATGCCCTCTACGATTTCGCACATTTTGGGAAGGTCCACGTAGGGCTTGACGCGCGGGTGGCGCAGGATGCGCTGGGCGCCTTCCGCGATATTCACGGCCTGATCGCCGATGCGTTCGAGGTCGTTGTTGATGCGGGAGACAGCCAGGACGAAGCGCAAGTCCACAGCCATGAGCTGGTGCAAGGCGAGGACGTGGACGACGCGGTCGTCAATTTCGATCTGCATTTCGTTGATGGCGGTTTCTTCCTCGAGAACCCGCTGAGCGATCTTTTCGTCCGCGTTCAGCACGGCCTGGACGGACTCATGCACGGCGCGTTCGGCGAGCCCGCCCATCCACAGCAGGCGCTCTTTTAATTCGTTCAGGTCTTTTTCGAAATGACGTTCCATCGTTTCGTTTCCTCCGGCCTGCAATTTCTTCCTGTCACTCGCGCGCGGCCTCTCCGCGATGCGCTCATCCAAAGCGTCCGGTGATGTAGGCCTCCGTGCGGGAATCCGCGGGCGTGGTGAAGAGCTGCGGAGTGGGACTGAATTCGATGAGCGAACCGTTGAGCAGGAAAGCGGTGAAGTCGCTGACGCGGGCGGCCTGCTGCATGTTGTGAGTGACAATCACGATGGTACAACTCTCTTTCAACTGAACGAGCAGCTCTTCGATCTTGGCGGTGCTGATGGGGTCGAGAGCGGAGCAGGGTTCGTCGAGCAGCAGGACTTCGGGTTCGACGGCCAGGGCGCGGGCGATGCACAGGCGCTGCTGCTGTCCGCCGGAAAGTTCGTAGGCGGATTTGTGCAGCTGGTCCTTGACTTCGTCCCAGAGGGCGGCGCGGCGCAGGCTGGCTTCGACCACGTCGGAGAGAGGGCGATGGGTTCCGTTGATGCGCGGGCCGTAGGCCACGTTGTCAAAAATAGATTTGGGGAAGGGGTTGGGTTTCTGAAAGACCATGCCAATGCGGCGGCGGAATTGGGTGACGTCCTGGAGGAAAATGCTCTGGCCGTCGAGGGTGATTTCGCCGTCGAGGCGGGCGTTGCGGACGGTCTCATGCATGCGGTTGAGGGTGCGCAGGAGAGTGGATTTTCCGCAGCCGGAAGGGCCGATGAGCGCGGTGAGACGCGCGGCGGCGACGCCCAGGCTGATATCGAAGAGGACCTGCTTCTCGCCGTAATAGAAGTTGAGTTTCGAAATGTTCATGCGCATGGGTTGTTCGCTCGACATGTCACGACCTATCGCACCGGGCAAAGGACCGGTGGGAACGGAGAATGAGAGCCGGGCAGCGGCACTCATCGCTCTAAGACCTCCGCGCGGCGGCGCCGCGCAAAAGAACCACTCGCGCCACCAGATTGATCACCAGCACAAGACCGAGCAGGAGCAGGCCGGCGGCCCAGGCCTGGCGGTGCCAGTCATCATACGGCGAAACGGCGTAGGTATAAATCATAACCGGGAGCGAGGCCGTGGGCTGATTCCAGCCGGGGCTCCAGAAACGATTGCTGAAAGCGGTGAAGAGAAGAGGGGCGGTTTCGCCGGCGACTCGGGCGAGGGCCAGGAGAACGGCGGTGAGAATCCCGCGGTAGGCGGCGGGAAGGACAACGGTAAGGATGGCGCGCGACTTGTTGGCGCCAAGGGCCAGCGCGCCTTCGCGAAGGGCCAGAGGGACGGCGCGGAGAAACTCCTCGGTGCTGCGCAGGGTGATGGGAATCATCATGATGCCCAGGGCGAAAGCGCCGGAGAAGGTGGAAAAATGCTTAAAGGGGAGGACCAGGAGAGCATAGGCAAAGATACCGATGACGATGGAGGGAGTGCCGTTGAGAAGGTCGGCGGCATAGCGCACGACGAAACCCGCGCCGTGGCCGCCGAATTCGGCGAGATAGATACCGCCGAAGAGGCCGATGGGAACGCCGATGAGGGAAGCGAGAGCGAGGAGCTTGGCGCTGCCGAGGATGGCGTTGGCCATGCCGCCGCCGAGTTCGCCGACGGGCGCGGGAAGCTTGGTGAAGAAGTCCCAGTTGACGGAGCGGCCGCCGTGAATGACGAGATAGCCGAGGATGAGGAAAAGAACGGAGACAGCAACGACGGCGCAGACGCCGGTGAGCGAAAGCATGACGGCGCTGAGCGATTTGCGCCAAAGAACGCGCGGGGTCATGCGGGCGGTCATGCGCGCACCTCGGCGCCCTTGCGCTCGGTGAGGAGGATGAGCAGGCGGGCGAGGCCGTTGAGGATGAAGGTGAGCAGGAAGAGAACCAGCCCAAGTTCGATGAGGGCGTGGAGATAAAGGTCGCTGGTGGCTTCGGTGAATTCGTTGGCGATGACGGCGGCGATGGTATAGCCAGGAGCGAAGAGCGAGGCGGCGATCTGGGGCGTGTTGCCGATGACCATGGTAACGGCCATGGTTTCGCCGAGGGCGCGGGCGAGAGCGAGAAAGATGGAGCCGAAGATGCCGGTGCGGGCGAAGGGCACGACAACTTTCCAGGTGGATTCCCAGCGCGTGGAGCCGAGAGCCAGGGCGGCTTCGCGCTGATCGCGGGGGACGGAGAGAAGCACTTCGCGGGAAACGGAAATGATGAAGGGGAGAATCATGAGGGCCAGGACAATGCCGGCGGTGAGAAAACCGACGCCGTAGGCGGGGCCGGTAAAGAGCGGGAGAAAGCCGAGAGTGGATTTGAGGAAAGGCTGGACGTCCTGGCGCATGAGGGGGACGAGGACGAAAACGCCGAGGAGGCCGTAGATGACGCTGGGGACCGCAGCGAGGAGTTCGATGAAGAAGGTGCAAACCGCGGAGATGCGCTGGGGAGCGAGTTCGGCGAGGAAGATGGCGGCGCCAATACCGAGGGGAACGGCAAGGAGCAGGGCCACGGCGGAAGTGAGCAGGGTGCCGTAGATGAAGGGAAGAGCGCCAAACTGCTCGAAGACGGGGTCCCAGACGCTGGTGACAAGGAAGTGCAAACCGAAGCGGTGGCGGGAGAGAGCGGAATCGGCCCAGAGCTGATAGACGATGGCAAGAGCGATGAGGACGACGGAAGCGGCGAAGAGCAGGGTAATCAGGCGCGCGATTTCATCGCCCTGGCGAAGACGGGAAAAGAGCGAGCGCGGGCCCGAGGAAGAGCCCGCGCCGCGCACCGGATTGTTGTTCTCTGGCACGTTACTGAATCTTGGAAAGGGCCTTCAACTCCCTGGCGACCACTTCCTTGGGCAGTTTAGCGTAAGCCAGTCCTTCGGCGTAGTTCTGGCCGTCGGTGAGCATCCAGTGGAGAAAACCCTTGATGGCGTCGCGCTTGGCGGCATCCTGAATGCGGGCCGGGATCAGCAGCCAGGTGAAGCTGGAAACGGGATAGGCGGTTTTGCCCGGGGCGTTGGTGATGGAGACGCGGAAATCCTCGGGCATGGTCTTGGCGGCGCCCGCGGCGGCGGCGCTGACGCCGGCGAGGTCGGCCTTAACGAAGACGCCGGAGGAGTTCTTGATTTTGCCGTAGGGCATTTTGTTCTGGATGGCGTAGATGAGTTCGACGTAGCCGATGGCATAGGGAGTCTGCTTGACGAGACCGGCGACGCCTTCGTTGCCCTTGCCGCCGAGGCCCACGGGCCAATTCACGGAAGTGCCCGTGCCGACCTTGGTCTTCCAGGTATCGCTGACTTTCGAAAGATAGTCGGTCCAGATGTAGGTGGTGCCGCTGCCGTCGGAGCGGTGCACGACGAGGATGTCGGCGGCAGGAAGATTGACGTCCTTGTTGGCGGAGGCGATGGCCGGATCATTCCACTTGGTGATGGAGCCGAGGAAGATACCGGCGAGGGCATCGGGGGTGAAATTCAATTCGGCGGAGACGCCGGGGATGTTGTAGGTGGGAACGTCCGCGCCGAGGACGGTGGGAAAGTGAAGAATTTCCGTGCCGCGCTTGGCGGTGAAAGCCTTCAGCTGTTCGTCGGTCATGGGACCGTCGCTGGCGCCGAAATCCACGGTGCCTTCGGTGACCTGGCGAATGCCCGCGCCGGAGCCGACGGACTGGTAGTTGATCTGAATGGCCGGCTTCTGCTTGTGATACACGTCGAACCACTTGGAATAGGCGGGGTAGGGGAAGGTGGCGCCCGCGCCGTTGATGAGCAGGGCGTTCTGTGCCAGGGCAATCGCGCCGAGGGCCAGGAGAGCCAGAGCAAATCCGGTAAAGCGTTTCATGTATGTTCCTCGCTTCGCTGAGATGTCGTCGCGGGAACAGGATGACGGAGGAGTGTTACAGGGGGATTACAGGGGGATTAGAATTCGGGAAAGAACGCGACGGTCCGGAAAGAAGATAAGTCATTGCTTATGTTTTGGATACGGCCGCTTCAAAATGAAAAGCCCCGGAGGCCGCTGATGGCAGCGGCCTCCGGGGCGGGATGAACGGCTGGGGTTAGAAGGCGTAGACGACGTCGAACTGGAAGCGCTTGACGTAGCGTTCCGGCGTGGGGCTCTGGGCGTTCACCAACTGGCGGCCGAAGAGGCCGGTGACGCCCACGGTGATGTTCTTGTAGGCCTGGTAGTAGAACTCCAGGCGGTGGTTGGCGTCGTTGGTGGCCTGACGGATGTCGCTGAAGTTGAAGGCGGAGACGACGGCGTCGCGGTCAATGCGCATGAAGGTGTAGCCGATGCGCATGTCGTGGGGGTTCTTGGTCTGGCCAAACTGAGCTTCGAGCCAGTGGCCGTAGCGCTGGTGCTTGTCGCAGGCCGGGATGACCTGAGCCGGGTTGATGACCTGGGCATCGTAGAAGACCTGGAGATTGGAGCAGGCGCGGGTGTTCTGCACGTAGTCGGCTATGAGAGCCACGGGCCATTTGGCATGGCCGGTGTCAATGTCGGCGCGGAGGAGCACGTCGGCGATGCCGAATTGCGAGGCGTAATAGCGCGTGCCGTTGACGGCGCCGATGGTCCCGAAGTTGTTGGAGATGCCGCTGCCGCCGAAGCCGTAGGTTCCGCCGAAGCCGGTGGCCGTGCCGTTGGTGGAAAAGCCGGCGCCGCCGTTGAGGTTCTGGGCGATGCGGTCGGCATTGCGGTAGTTGTAGAAGGCCAGGTTGGCGCCGAGCTTGACGCGGGAGCCGGCTTTGAAACCGGTCTGGATCTGGCCGCCGAAGACGCCGCTATCGGGGCCGCCGGAAACTTCCCACATGGGGAGCTGGAAGGCCACGACGCCGAAGTGCGTGAGAATTTTGTCCTTCCAATCCCACATCAGCTGCTCGCTCGCGCCCTCGGGGTTGAGGTCCACGTCCCAGGTGAGCTCGGTCTTCTGCCAGGTGTAGGCAAATTTACCGCCGGTGATGCTCAGGGCCTTGAAGGCGTGCGGGTGATAGGTGATGAAGGCGCGGTCCACGGAGATGGGCTTGCGGGTGAAGAAGCCGGTTTCGGTGGAGTTGGTGGAGATGGGATCGCCCGTGTCGCCGGAGGCGAAGGCGAAGCCGGCGTTGAAGTCCTCGCCGAGCTTGGTATTGCCATTGATGCGGAGGCGGTAGCGTTCGCGGTGGCGGCTGGGAGGAGCGGCGGCCGATGCGGCGCCGCCGCCGAAGAAGGGCTCGTAGCGGGCGCGAATGTCGCCGGAAAGTTTGAGGGAGCCGAGAGACTTGATGCCCTCTTCGGAACTCTTCTTGTTGGCGGCGACGTCGGCTTCCACCTTGGCGACGCGGGCGTCGAGAGTGGCGGCCTGCGGCGCGGGAGCGGAAGCCGCGGAGGCAGCAGCGCGTGCGGCGCGAAGTTCCTCGGTAAGGGCGTTGAGTTTTTCCTGCTGTGACTGCATGAGCTTCTGCTGGGCTTCCATCTGGCGGGCCTGTTCCAGGACCATCAGGCGGAGCTGTTCGATCTGTGCGGCGATATCCGGTGCGGCAGGCTTCTCCGCGGCTTGCGGCGCGGGCTTTGCGGCGGAGGCCGGCGCTTCCTGCTGCGAGACGGCCTGGCCATTGCGTTCATCGGCGAGCAGCGGTGAAACCGCCAGCAAAGCGGATAAGACTGTTATGGTCCATTTTCCAAACATAGAGTTCTCCCTTTTCGAATTTCCCGTTAATTTGAGCGCGCTTGCCGGGATCGAGCCGTGTCCACCGGGGCGCTTGCGTCTGTTTCGCAGGCTTAAGATAGCGAGATCAAATCAACATCGGTTAAAGCGCCCGTTAACATTGTGTAACAAGGGGAAAGGGGAGGGTGGCGGAGATGTCGCGGATGTAGCCAAAGGACAACCCAATGGATGAAAGCTTGTGCAGTGCTTGCAAAAAAAGGAACCGGCGAGGGTGCGCCGGTTCCCAGGGTGGTCAGGGGTGTTGCGTTGGTGGAGAGCTTACCGGGCGGATGTTGCGCCGGGATGAATGAGCTGTGAATGTTCGGCAATATCCGGGGTGGGAGGAGCATCGGGCTGGGATTCGGGAATGGCCAGGGCGCGGCCGTGGCGGACGTCGAAGCCGCGAACCCAGAAGATGATGTCCTCGGCGATATTGGTGGCGTGGTCGGCGATGCGCTCGAGGTGGCGGGTGGCCAGGACAAACTGGAGGCCGGGGCTGACGTGGCCGGGCTGCTCGGTCATGCGCGCGAGGAGGTTTTCGAAAATGGTGTCGCGGTAGCGGTCCACGGCGTCATCGCTTTCGAGGACCTGTATGGCCAGTTCGACATTGCGGAAGATCAGGGCGCCGAGGCTCTTTTGGACCATGGCGCGGACGGCGGAGGCCATGGGCAGGAGGTCTTCGGGAGTTTCGGCGCGGGGCATATCGCGGAGAGAGATGACGCACTGGGCGAGATTGACGGCGAGATCGCCGATGCGTTCGAGGTCGTTGGTGACTTTGAGGGTGGCGACGATAAGGCGCAGGTCTTCCTCGGAGAAGGAGGCGCGGCGGAGGAGGCGGATGGCGTGTTCATCAATGCGGATTTCCATTTCGTTGATGCGCGGCTCCATGAGGAAGACCTGGCCGGGAAATTCGGCCGCGCTGGGGCTGTTTCTTTCGACGATGGCGTCGAGGGCGCGATTCATGGCGACTTCAACGGTGCGGGCCATGGAGACGAGGTAGTTGACCAGAGTGTCGTAGAGAATCGTTTCCGTGAGATTGGGCGTGCTGGACATGGGGTCCTCCCGGCGGCTTCCGGCGCGCCAGCATCCGCTGGCCGGCGCTGAATATTGCCGCCGGGCACAGTATGGCCGGGGATGATTACAGTGGTTTCTCGCGGAGATGAATTTTCGTTAACACGCGGCGGGGCGAATCAGGAGACGGCGCGGGGCGTCTTGCCGGCGGGGACGGAGAAATGGAAGCGGGAGCCGCGGCCGACTTCGCTTTCGACCCAGATGCGTCCGCCATGGGCTTCGACAAGATGCTTGGCGATGGCCAGGCCCAGGCCGGTGCCGCCGACTTCGCGGGAGCGGGCGTCGTCCACGCGGTAGAAGCGCTCGAAGATGCGCAGCTGGTCGGATTCGGGAATGCCCAGGCCGGTGTCGGCGACGGTAAAGATGACAGATTTCGCGGCCTTTTCGGCGCGGATGGAAATTTGCCCGCCGGCGGGAGTGTACTGCACGGCGTTATCGAGAAGATTCTGGAGGATTTCATTGAGCCTGCGGGGGTCGCCGAGCACGGGGGGAAGGTCCGGGGGAAGCTCGACGTTGACGGAGATATTCTTCGAGGCGGCGCGGAGGCGCGTGGTATCGAGACAGGCGCGGACGAGATCCTCGGGGCGGAGGAGCTGGGTTTCCAGTTCCATGCGGTCGGCTTCGATCTGCGAGAGCTTGAGGAGGTCGTCGGTGAGGCGGGTGAGGCGGCGGGCATGTTCGAGGATGATGCGCAGGAAGCGTTCGCGGTTTTCGGGCTCTTCGGCGGCGCCGCCGAGGAGCGTTTCGGCAAAACCCTGAATGGCGGTGAGGGGAGTCTTGAACTCGTGGGAAACGTTGGCGACGAAATCGCGGCGGACGCGTTCGAGTTTGCGCAGGTCGGTGATGTCATGGAGAACGATGACGGCGCCGGCGCCTTCCCGTACGGGGGCGACCGTGGCGGAAAAGAAGCGCTGGCGGAGAGTGCCGGTAACGATTTCGGAATGGACGGCGGGCTCGCCGCGAAGGACCGTGCGAACCGCTTCGATCAACTCCATCTGGCGGACGGTTTCGAGCAGGGCGCTGCCCGCGGCGGGAGAAGCGTCCAGGGAGAGAATCGAGGCGAAGGCGGGGTTGGAGAAGAGGAGACGCTCTTCGGCGCTGACCACGGCGACGCCTTCGGCCATGCTGCCGAGAATGGCGGAGGAGAGATTGCGCTCGGCGGTGAGCGAGCGGATGTTGGAGTCAAGCTGCGCGGCGGTGTCGTTCATGGAGAGGGCCAGAGTTTCCAGGGCGTCACCGGAACGGTCGGCTTCGATGGGCTGGAAATTACCGGCGGCGACGCGGCGGGAGAAAGAGCGGAGACGTTCGACGCGGCCGGCGAAGCGGCGGGAGATCATCAGGGAGGCCAGGCCGGTGACGAAGAGCATGGCCAGGGAAGCAAGCCAGAGCCCCTGGCGGAAGGACCACATTTCCTCGTCCACGGTCTGCACGGGGAGGGCGAAGCGCAGAACGACGGGAGAGGCGCCGGGGACGGGCTGGCGAACGGCAAGGTAGAGGAGGTCACGGCGGATGGTGACGCTGTGACGGATGGAGCGTCCTTCGCCGGAGGCAAAAGCCTGAAGCACCTCGGGTCGCGTGGCATGATTTTCCATGCTGCGGGGGTCGGCGCCGGAATCGGCCAGGACTTCGCCGGAAGAAGCAATAATGGTGAGGCGCGTGCGGCTGGAAGCGATCTGGTCCACCCAGGCGCGCAGGCGCGCGGGTTGCCCCGTGGCGGAAGCGAGAAGCTGCGGGGCGGCGGATTGAGCGATGCGCGCGATGGAGGCGAGCTGCTCGAAGCCGGCGTTTTCGTAATCCTGGCGCAGGGTGCGCTCGAGATAAAAATCCATGGGGAGCAAAACGGCCACGAGAAGGCCGAAGAAGGCGAAGCCGAGTTTCCAGAAGAGGTTAAGACGCACGGGTTTCGAAAAGATATCCCGCGCCGCGAACGGTTTTCAAGTGGGCGGGATTCTCCGGATCGGGTTCGACTTTCTCGCGCAGGCGGCGCATATAGACATCCACGCTGCGCGGAGTGACAAAACGTTCGGTGCCCCAGACGGCGTCGAGCAACTGGTCACGGGAAAAAACGCGGTTGGGGCGGGAGGCCAGGTAAAAGAGCAGCTTGAATTCCAGCGTGCTGAGCGCGGCAGGCTTGCCGGCGACGGTGACGCGGTAGGAGCCGGGGTCGATGGAAAGCTTTCCAATTTCCAGGAGGCGGGGAGCGTCGGAAGCGGGTTCGGCGCGGCGGAGGAGAGCTTTGACGCGGGCGACGAGTTCGCGGGGGCTGAAGGGCTTGGTGACGTAATCGTCGGCGCCCATTTCGAGACCCACGACGCGGTCGGCTTCGTCGCCGCGCGCGGTGAGCATGAGAATGGGCAGGCGGTTGAGGGACTCATCGCGGCGGATTTCGCGGCAGATGTCCAGGCCGGAGAGCTTGGGAAGCATGAGATCGAGGAGCAGGAGATCGGGGGGGGATTTTTTGACGGCGGCGAGGCCGCTGGCGCCGTCCTGGGCAGAGGCAACCTGAAAGCCTTCCTTGGCCAGGTTGTAGCGGACGAGTTCCACGATGTCCCGGTCGTCCTCGATGATCAAGATGCGCTTCATGCTGGCCGGCTCCGCCGCGGGCTGAACCGAGGGAAGTTTACCGCACTGGTTCTCATTGTGACAGCCGGCATGCGAACTCCCGTGTTGAGATGGAGGAATCATTGTGGGGGCCATTGTGGCAGGAACGGGGGCGGGAAACGTCACGCGCCCGTAACACTATTATGAACGTTTGATAAACGCCGAGAGAGCGGGCGGGCCGGTTCAGGAGCGGACGTGGGTGGTGAAGGCCAGTTCGAGAAGGGTCTTCTGCTCCATCTCGTGGGCTTTGGCGGACCCGGTGGCCGGGCTGGCGCTGGCGGAGCGCTTGACCGAGCGCACGGGAAGATTGCGGGCGCGGGCCAGGCTTTCGATGCGCGGAAGAATGAAGAAGAGCGGGCCCATGTTGGCGGGCTCTTCCTGGACCCAGAGGATTTCGCGGGCTTCGGGATGCTCGTCGAGAGCCGCGGCGATTTCGGTGCGCGGGAAAGGATAGAGCTGGTCGAGAGAATAGATGACGGTATGGGTGTCCTTGCGGCGGCGGCGTTCGGCTTTCAACTCGTGGCCGACCTTGCCGCTGGCGAAGAGAATGCGCTTGGCCTGGGAGACGCCGGAATCGGGGACGACCGGGAAAAAGCGCGGGCGTTCGAAATCCTCGAGGGGCGAGCAGGCGTCGGGATGGCGCAGCATGCTCTTGGGAGTGAAGACGACCAGGGGCTTGCGCCAGAGGCGGCGGGCCTGGCGGCGCAGCAGGTGGAAATACTGTGCGGCGGAGGAAGGCTGGCAGATCTGCATGTTGTGTTCGCCGCAGAGCTGGAGAAAGCGTTCGATGCGCGCGCTGGAATGTTCGGGGCCTTGTCCCTCGAAGCCGTGGGGCAGAAGGAGAACGATGCCGGAGGGGAGATTCCACTTGTCCTCGCCGGCGCTGATGAACTGGTCGATGATGATCTGGGCGCTGTTGGCGAAATCGCCGAATTGCGCCTCCCACAGGACCAGGGCTTCGGGATAGTCGCGGCTGAAGCCGTATTCGAAACCGAGGCAGGCGGCTTCGGAGAGCGAGGAGTTGTGAATTTCGCAGAAGGGCTGGGCGGGATCGAGATGCGCGAGAGAAAGATACTCCCGCTCGGTTTTGGTGTCGATGAGCACGGCATGGCGCTGGTTGAAGGTGCCGCGCTGGGAATCCTGGCCGGCCAGGCGCAGCGGAGTGCCTTCGAGAAGGAGCGAGCCGAAAGCCAGCGATTCGGCGAAACCGTAATCGGCGGGACGCTTGCCGCGGCCCATTTCGGCGCGCTGTTCGAGCAGCTTGGCGATTTTGGGATGGACGTGGAAGCCCTCGGGGGCGCGCACGAGTTTTTCGGTGATTTCCGCGAGGCGCTCGCGGGAGACGCCGGTGTCCACTTCATAGGAAGCGTCATGGCGGCCCCAGCGGTAGGGCGACCAGTAGGGCGGCAACTGGCGCATCTTGGGAATTTTTTTGAGCTTGCTGGCCTGGGTCTGCTCGGCTTCGTATTCGGCGCGGATTTTTTCGGCGATGGACGCGGCATCGAGGCCGGTTCTTCCGGCGTAAATTTTCCACAGCGGGGGATGGTTCTTGATGCGGTCGTAGAGGATGGGCTGGGTGATCGTGGGGTCGTCCACTTCGCTGTGGCCGTGGCGGCGGTAGCCGATGATGTCCACGACGACTTCGGCGCCAAAAGCGGCGCGGAAGTCCGCGGCCAGGCGGCCAATGCGCACGACGGCGCCGGGGTCTTCGCCATTCACGTGGAAGACAGGGATGGACTGACGCTTGGAGACGTCCGAGGCGAAGCGCGAGGAGTGCTCCTGAGTGTAGCGGGTGGTGAAACCGATGAGATTGTTGACGATGATGTGGATGGTGCCGCCGACGGTGTAGGCCTTGAGGGCGGCAAGATTGAGCGTTTCCGCGACGACACCCTGCCCGGCAAAGGCGGCGTCGCCATGCATGGTGATGGGCACGACTTTATTGCGCACGGATGCGCGGGCCTGCTCTTCCGCGCTCCCCGCATGGCGGGTGAGCTTGGCGCGGGCGCGGCCCATGGCCACCGGGTCCACGGCATCGAGATGGCTGGGGTTGGAGGCCAGGTGCACGCGGAGTTGCGCGCCGCTGGAAGTTATGTAGGTGCCCGTGGCGCCGACGTGATATTTCACGTCCCCCGCGCCGAGAACGCTGCGCGGGTCCACGTCCTCGAAGCCGGCGACGACTTCGTGAGGCGATTTGCAGGCGGCATGGACCATGACGTTGAGGCGGCCGCGATGGCTCAAGGCCATGACGCTTTCAACCGCGCCGTGTTCCGCCGCGGCGTCCAGGATGGAGTCGAGAAGGGGAATGAGGGCGGTGACGCCTTCGAGGGAGAAGCGCTTGGTGCCGAGGTAGCGGGCCTGCAAGACCTGCTCGAAAAGATCGGCGCGGATGAGGCGCTCGAGAATTTTCTTCTGGTCCACCGCGGCGGCCTCGGCTTCGAGGCGCTCGGCGATCCACTGGCGCTGCGCGGGGTCTTCCAGGTGCATGAAGTCGGCGCCGATGGTGCCGCAATAGACGCGGCGGGCAGCGTCGGCGTCCGGGCCGTCGAGGGCGAGGCCGGGATGCTCAAGGGGCAGGAACATGCCGAGAGGGTCGAGCTGGGCCTGGGTATAGCCCCAGCGGCGGAAAGCGTCGAAGACGCGCTCGCGGTCGGGGTTGAGGGCGGGTTTCACGGGGATGGCAGAGCTCCTAACCATAAACTATAATTTTGCCACAGAATGAAAATCAGTGCGCGATGCGGCTGTCATTCGAATGAAAGAACGGCCTCACGGTGGAAGGCTAGACCAGCGAATTGTTCGCCACTTAACGAAAGCAAGTTGAGAGGCAGGCGGCGGAGCAACGGTGGAATAAACACCTTACTCGGTGAGTTTCTTTTGTTTTTTTCGTGACGCTTTCAGCTGCTTGATATGGGGCTCAGCTGGAAGATTTTCCGGCATCGGCCCTCCTATTTTCCTTATGGTTTCCCGAACTTCACGGCCTACCGTTCGGTGCACATTAATGGCAGCCTGTTGGCCTTGAATTTTGTCAACGGTCAGTTTCTGTTCTGCTTGCGTGATTCTGAAATCGTTCGCTGCCAATTCCACACGACCGGCACAATCGAGTAGCGTCTCGGATTCAGGTATATTTTTCTTCTTCTTAATCTCGGCAAGGCTCATACCATACAATCCACGGTATCCCTCATCGTGAAAAATACCGAACATTTTGCTGGCCACCCCAGCCTTTTTAGCAGCGGCGTTAAGTTGCTTATTATGTTGCTTAACACGATCTCGAAGCTCGATCCTTCTTTCTGCTTCGGTCAGTTCATCAAGAACTTCTTGCCTTCTCGTCTGGACGACAAAATATGTTTGTGCCATGCCTATCTGCGGCTTGGAAGTCTCACCGTTCATCGCAACCAAGTAGCACGCATAGCGAGACAGATAACAATCCGCTCTTTCAGCCATCGCACCACTCCCGATCTGAACCATTTTCGTGGTATCAAGAAAATGGTTTGCCGGATCTATTCCGGTGCTCTCGCACGCCATCTTTGCCCTATTTATTACGGCGTGGAAATTCTCCCATCTCGAATAGCCCAAAACAGGCATTATTTCGCGCGCTATCCAAAATTCACTCTGATTGGAGTGGATTTTCTTTAGGCTATCCAGTTGGTTGTTTACGCTATCCATCGTCCCTCCTTCCAAGCCTCTCCCAAGGGCACATCATAACATATTTCATTTCCATGTTTTCCATTTTGTGCTATATTTTCATTGTTCCGTGACTAACGGAAAAGGAAGCGTCGAATTATGTCAATTAGACAAGATTTTGAACGAAGAATTGCAAAAAAACAGCAAGAGATCACTGAGTTGGAATTGCAGCTTAGGGATGCAAAATCGTATCTCCAAGCCCTTCAAGATTCCCTGAAATTCATTCCGCGAGATGCATCCAGCAATGATTCTTTTACTGGTGCTGGACTAAGACCCGGAAGCGCGCTCTCGAAAGCGAGAGACGCTATAAAAAAAGCAGGCAAGCCGTTGCATATAAATGACTTACTCACTGCAACTGGAAAAACTCTGGATAAGAAAAGCAAGGTCTCATTGGCAGGTTCTTTGTCTAATTATGCCCGTAAGCAGGAAATCTTTACAAAGACGGCTCCAAATACATTTGGTCTCAGAGAGTTCGATTTTCCTGCCGAAGAACAACTGCCAGAATCGTTTGGAGATGTATAGCCAACAAAGAGATGGAAAATACTAACAAAAACAACCATGCCAAAGATTGTTTTATGCGCACGAATGCGTAGCACTCGGCTATTTCAAGGACTAAAAAGAGAAAAGTAGAACGTCATGAAACGAAAAACCAGTATTTACCACGACGAAGCTATCGTGCGGCGGCTGCGGAAAGATTCTAGCTTTGCCGCCGAATACCTCAAGGCGGCGCTGGAAGATGGGGATGAACCCGGCGTACTGCTCATTGCCTTGAGGCATCTGGCGCAGGCTCAGGGCATCGCCAAAGTGGCCAAAGCTGCGGGGATTGAGCGCGAGAGTCTGTACCGGGCCTTGTCGTCGCGCGGCAACCCGCGTTATTCGACGTTGGTTGCGGTTACCAAAGCCATCGGGTTGCGGCTCACCGTAGAAGCGGCTTAATCGCCTGGACGGCGATTAAACGACCGAAAATCGGATAGAATCCTGGGGGCGAGAAATCGCGCCGAGAGAATTGCGAGAATGAACAAATTTCCACTACTCAAGGACGGCGCCCGCGTCGCCTTTCAGGGCGCGCCGGGAGCGTTCAGCGAAGAGGCGGCGATCCGGCTGCTGGGGCCGGGAATCGTCACGGTGCCGCGGGCCACGTTCGAGCTGCTGTTTTCGGCGATTGACGAGGGGGCGGCGGATGCGTTGCTGGCGCCTCTGGAAAACAGCCTGGCGGGGTCGGTGGTGCGCGTGTATGACCTGCTGGTGGAAAGCCCGCTGACCATCGTGGCGGAGACGATTCTTCCCATCGAGCATCAATTGATCGGCTGCCCGGGGGCCACGCTGGCGGGGATTCGCGAGGTGGCCTCGCATCCCATGGCGCTGGCGCAGTGCGAGCGGTTTTTCGCGGCGCATCCGGAATTCAAGCGCGTGCCCGCGGAGGACACCGCGGCGAGCGTGCGCGAAGTGCTTGAACAGGGGGACAAATCGCGAGCGGGAATCGCCAGCCGGCGCGCGGCGGAGCGCTATGGCGGGGTGATCCTGGCGGAAGCGATTCAGGACAACGCGGAAAATTTCACGCGCTTCGTGCTGCTGGTCCCCGCGAAGGAAGGACAGCGGCTGGAAGTTCCCGGCGCGGACAAGATGAGCATCGTCATGCGGCTGGCGCACAAGCCGGGGGCGCTGGTGGCGGCGCTGGTGGCTTTTGCGCGGCACGGAGTGAACCTGCAGAAGATCGAGAGCCGGCCGATTCACGGGCGGCCGTGGGAGTATCAGTTTTTTCTGGAGGTCGAGGCGCAGGAGCCGGCGCGGCTCGAGGCGGCGCTCGGCGAAGTGCGCGGGGTGACGCAGGAAGCGCGCGTGCTGGGGCATTACCGCGCGGGGCATGCCGCGGGCCAGGCTGCTCAGCAGTAGCTGCAGGCTTCGTCGCCCATCGAGCCGCCTGCGACTTCGTCGCTCATGCGGCGCAGGCGCAGGCTAAGACGCTCGGCCAGTTCCCTCCGGGCGCGCCACAGGCGGGCTTTGAGGGTGTTTTCCGTGACCCCGAGTTTGCGCGCGGCTTCTCCGGTCGAATAGCCTTCCATTTCCCGAAGCACAAAAGCGGTGCGCAGGAGCGGAGAAAGTTCGCCGAGATTTTTCTCGATCATCTCGCGGATTTCCGTTCCGGCGTGCAGCTGCTCGGGGTCGGGGCCGTCGTCGGCAAAGCGCTCGGCCAGGGGCAGTTCGTCGTCGAAGGCGGTGTCGTCGAGCGAGACGGCCGGGCGGGCCTTCTGGCTGCGGCGGCGCATGAGCGCGGCGTTGATGACGATGCGCGTGAGCCAGGTGGAAAACTGGGAGCGGCCCTCGAAGCGGTGGAGATTGCGCCAGGCGGAGAGCAGGCCGTCCTGCAGGGCATCTTCGGCATCCTCGGGATTGCCCATGACGCGCAGAGCGGTCTGATAGAGGGGCCGCTGGTAGCGCGCGAAGAGATGTTCGATGGCTTCGCGGTCGCCGCGCTGGCCGGCGCGAATCAGAGTGTGTTCGCTTGCTTGCGTTGCTTCGATCACTGGAGTCGCCATATTGTTTTCCTGTTCTTTCCTTAACTACCGCAAATCAAAAACCGCGTTTTGCGCATCGCTCCCGCTTAGTGCACCGCTAAGGGCCCCTTCGGCGGCAGGGTTTTTTTCATGAGGAAAAGCAGCGGAATCATGAGCAAAAAGATCACGCCGAGAAGCCAGAAATTATCCACGAAGGCCATCATGGCGGCCTGGCGCTGGACCATCCAGTAGAGCAGGCCGTGGGCTTGCTGGACGGCCTGCACGGGGTCGGCGCCGACGGCCAGGAAATGAGCCTGGGAACCGGCGATCATGCTCTCGTACGCTGGGCTGCCGGCCACAATGTGGCTGTTGAGTTGGACGTTGTGAATTTGGGCGCGGCGCTCGAGCATGGTGGTGACGGTGGCCACGCCGACGCTGGCGCCGATGTTGCGCGCGAGGTTGATGATGCCGGTGCCCATGTTGGTCCTATCGCGGGCGATGAAGGAAAAGGCCGCGACGTTGATGGGAATGAACAGGAAGGCCATGCCCAGGCTCTGCAGCATGCGTCCGCGCACCACCATCCCGAAGGAAACGTCCAGGTTCCAGCCGGACATTACGAACAGCGAACCCGAACAGACGATACAGCCGATCATGACCAGCCAGCGGGCTTCGAATTTAGAAACCAGCAGGCCGACGATGGGCATCATGCACATGATGACCAGGCCGCCGGGAGAAAGGGCCAGGCCGGCCAGCTCCGCGCTGTAGCCGAGCAGTTGCTGAACCATCTGGGGAATCAGCACGGTGCTGGCATAAAGGACGAAGCCCAGCAGGAACATGGCGGAGGTGGCTACTGCGAAGTTGCGATCCTTAAGCATGCGGAAATCGACCACCGGCTCTTTCTGGCGAAGTTCCCAGAGGACGGCGGAGAGCAAGCCGACGACCATGATCACGAAGAAGAAGCGGATCAGGTCGGAATGGAACCAGTCCTCGCGCTGGCCCTTGTCCAGGATGAACTGCAGGCTGCCGAGTCCCAGGCTGAGCAGGCCGATACCGATGTAATCGAGACGAAAACCTTTCTTCAGGCTGATACGCTTCATAAACGGAGGGTCGCTGACGATGAGGGAGGTCAGCAGAAGCGAAACGACGCCCACGGGAACGTTGATATAGAAAATCCAGCGCCAAGAGAAGTTGTCGGTAATCCAGCCGCCCAGCCAGGGGCCCAGCGTAGGAGCCACGACGACGGCGATGCCGTAAACGGCGAAGGCCATGCCTTTTTTCTCCGGCGGAAAGGTATCGCTCAAGATGGCCTGCTCGCTGGGCTGGAGTCCGCCGCCGCCAACGCCCTGGAGAATGCGGAAGAAGACCAGCATGCCCAGGCTGGGCGCCAGGCCGCAGAGAAACGAGCTGACCGTGAATATGGCCACGCACGACATGTAAAAGCGCTTTCTGCCGATCAGCGATGAAAACCAGCCGGAGAGGGGCAGCACGACGGCGTTGGAAACCAGATAAGACGTCAGAACCCAGGTTGATTCGTCCACCCCGGCCGACAAGCTCCCGGCGATGTGCCGCAGGGCCACGTTGGCGATGGACGTGTCCAATACTTCCATGAACGTGGCCATGGTCACCGTGACGGCGATCACCCAGGGGTTGATCGAGCCGTCAGGCATCCGCAGCCGGGCCAGGATCCGATTACGCATCGCGCTTGCCGTGCACTTCCCTTTCTTGAACTTCGCTTGCTGCTCTTGCTTCTCTTCCCATGCTTACTTGGTCACCACGGTCGCATACACGTTCATTCCCGGGCGCAAGATAGCCTCTTCCTGCGGTATGGGGTCGAGCAAAATTTTGACCGGGATGCGCTGGACGACCTTGACGTAGTTGCCGGTGGCGTTTTCGGGCGGCAGGAGGCTCAGACGCGCTCCGGTGGCGCCGGCGATGGAGTCCACGCGGCCGGTGAAGGTTTTTCCGTACATATCCACTTCGATGTAGGCCTTCTGCCCCGGGCGCATATTGCGAAGTTGCGTCTCCTTGAAGTTGGCGGTGACCCAGACGTCGCGCAGGGGGACGATGACCAGGAGGCCCTGGCCAGGCTGAACGATCTGGCCGGCTTCCACCTGCTTGCGAGTGACCACGCCATCGAGCGGCGCAAGAACCGTGGTATCGGCCAATTGCAGTTCGGCGGCGCGCAGGGCGGCGCGGGCCTGTTCGACGCGGGCGAGCTTGGCCTGCGCGTCGGCGCCGCGAATGGAGACCTGGCGAAGGTCGGATTTGGCGCTGCGCACGGCGGCTTTGGCTTGTTCGACGCGCGCCTGCGCGGCGAGAAAGGCGGCGCGGCTGACTTCGACGTATTGCCGGGCCTGGGCCAGGCGCTGCTCATCGGCGCGCAGGGCGCTGGCGCTGGCGTCGGCATTGGCGCGTGCAGCGTCCATCTGCTGTTTGGAGATTTCACCCTTGGCGGCGAGCGGCTGGAAGCGTTCGAGATCGGACTGGGCCAGCTTAGCGCCGGCGCTCGAGCGTTCCACATTGGCCTGGGCCACGGCCAGATCGGCGGTGCGCGCCTGATCATAGGCCGCCTGGGCGCGCAGCAGGTCCGCTTCGGCGGCGGCCAGTTGGGCATCGGCGCTCGATGTGCCGCTAGCCAGGTTCTCGCGGATGCGCGGCACTTCAATGCCCGCGGCGCGCGCTTCGCTTTCGGCCAGAGAAACCATGGCGCTGGCCTGGTCCACCGCCGCCTGATACCCCCGCGGATCAATGCGCACCAGCGGGTCGCCCGCCTTTACCGCCTGATTGTCTTCCACCAGCACGCGTTCCACGCGGCCATAGACCTTCGAGGCCATGGGCGTGATGCGGCCATCCACCTGGGCATCGTCGGTGCCTTCGCGCCAGTGATAATAGAGAAACAGCCCGGTCACCAGAAGCACGAGAGCGGCTGCGGCGGCTTGCAGGCCGCGGCGGACGCGCGGGTCGTCCAGGCTGAGTCCGCGCGCGGCCGGAGGCTTTTCCCCGGCGGCGCCATTCACTTCTCTTTCCAATTCCATATCCAGCTCGACGCTCATGGTCTTCCTCATTTTCCGTAAAGTTTTTCCATCTGGCCGGTGGCGCGGGCGAAATCGGCGCGGGACTGGTTGAAGCGGTAGAGCGCGCCGATCTGGTTGTCGCTGGCACGGGCCAGGGCGTCCTGCGCGGAAATCACTTCGATGTTGCCGGCCACGCCGGCCTGGAAGCGGTCGCGGGCCTGCTGGACCTCTTCGGTGGCCAGCTTGACGCCGAGATTGGCCACTTCGACTTCGCTGCGCGAGGCCGTCAGGGCGACCAGCGCGGTATCCACTTCGAGGGCGAGCTGGTATCGCAGATCGGCCTGGCGCTGCTCGATTTTTTCCACTTCGAGACCGGCGCGCACTGCTTCCGCATGGATGCGCCCTCCGGCAAACAGGGGAAGCGTGAGACTGGCCTGGTAGTTATAGACGGGAATGCCGCTTGCGGAGGAGACCCCGGAATAGTCCCAGGAGCCTTCGAAGCGCAGAGAAGGCAGGCGCTGCTCCACCGCCGCGTGGTGCAAATTGCGCGCCGCGCGCAATTGCGCGTCCATCGCTTTCCATTCGGGGCGGGACGCCAGGGCCAAAGCGACGCTGGCCTGCGGGTCCGGCTGCGGCATGTCGAAGAACTGCAGCGCGTCGTCCAGGACGAGCTCCTGGCGGGAGTCGATATTGAGCAGGCGGCTGAGACCGAAGAGAGAGAGCAGGCGCTCGGCTTGCGCCAGGATCAGCCGCTGCTTCTCGTTCTGCAATTCCACGTTGGCGCGCAGGGCGTCCAGGCTCGTGCCCACGCCCGACTTCAGCATGTCCGCGGCCTGCTCGTACAGCGCCTGAGCCAGGGCCACGCGCGATTCGCAGGCCTGCACATTGGCAATGCTGCGCAGCGTGCCGATGTACTGCGAGACCACCAGAAGGGTCACCTGCTCGCGCGCGGCTAGCGCGGACTGGCGCCCGGCTTCGGCGCCGTTGCGCGCCGCCTGATAGCGGCGCCAGAGCGTGAGGTCCAGCAGGGGGGCGCTGAAAGAAGCTCCGGCATTGAAGATCTGGAAGGGGCCGGCGTGCTGGGGCAAACCGGGAAAACGCCGTCCGAAGCCGGTCTCGAGATTTATGCGCCGGGCGGTATCGTTGACGTCGAGATCGGCGCGCGGCAGGAGCGCCGCGCGAGCGATGTCTTTATCCTGCGCGGATTCGGCCGCTTCGATGGCCGCGACGCGGGCCAGGGTGTTCTGCTTGAGCGCGAGGGTCACGGCCTGATCGAGCGTGAGGCGCAGGGGGGCGGGAAGCGTCGCGCTGGGGGGAGCGGTCTGCGCGAGAATTTTCGCGGGCGCGAAAGCCAGCAGCAGGAACGCAAAAAAGATGAGAGCGGCGCCGCCGCCTCCGTTGCGCTTGCCGCAGGAGCCATTGCGGCGTCCTTTACCGGCGATTTCCTCGACGATGGATTGATTGAGGCACCCTTCGGCGAGCAACTGGACGCCCTGCTCGTAAATCTCTTTCAGCAAGGCCTTTCCGGTGGCGTCAATAAAACTCACGCCGCAAAGATTGAGGGAGAATTTTTGCTGCGGGGAAGTGGAGCGCAATTCCCTCCAGCAATGGCTCAAGGTGGTGACCGCCGGGCCGGCGAGGCGGCCTTCCACGCTCAGGATGAGTCTACCGGCGAGTTGTTCCGTTGTGATCTTCAGCATAAAGGTGAACCTGCCGTGAGGATAGGAGCAGTTCCTGGGCCATTTCGAGCGAATTGGAATATTTCTAATTGATTGATTCAAAGGCAGATAGAAGAATCGTGGAAATTGATATTTATGTAAATGCCCTTATTTGGGCCTATGCCCTAATGCGAACATAAAGATAAAGACCGTATATGGGCATTTTCCGGGCTCCCATCAAGGCTTCCGCGTCCTTGCGTATTGCAATTCTCTCACTCATTTTCTCTTTTCCGCCAACTCCAGGTGCTTGCCCTGCACCGGCGTCGAGTTCCTCAACAAGCCCTGCAAGATGGCGGATTTGGCGGGGAAAATACGGGAAATCCTCGTGCGCAGCCGGGCCTGAGAACCACCGCAATGATCTTCCGAGAACTTCCCCTCCGCCAAGAGGGCTTTCCTTGCCGCGAGGCAGGCGAACGCCAATAATATTTTAATATCCATATAATCAGCAAGATATGTGACCGGTGGCGGGGATTCATTGAGTAAGCTTCTAGCACCGCGCTACAATAGAGCGAGGTCGGTTTATCCTGAATCCACGGTATGAACACGGCAAGTGGTGGATAAAGCGCAGAGGCATGGAATGTTCCAAACTGGAACTGCAAATTGTAATAAAATTGCCGATAAGTGAATGGGTCAGCACAGCTTTCTCTATTGGAACTTTTTGATTGGCGCTGGTGGAAACAGGCGGAGACACAGCAAGAAGATGGTATCGATACGATTGAGATTCGCAGCGGGCCTGACCCTGGCTGGCGTGGTGATTGCCTGCCTGGGATTTTTCACCTATTTTAGCGCACGCGCGTTCCTGAAAGTCAGCCAGCAAGTCTGGCACACCCATCAGATCCTGGAGGAAATCCAGGGAACCCTTCTCAACATGGAGGATGCCCAGGGAGCGCTTCGCGGTTACATCCTGACCGGCGATGGCTTCTATACCGAGCATTCGCAAAACGCTCTTTCCGATGCCGTCGTGCACATCGAAAATATCAGGAAGCTCACGGCAGACCATCCGCGCCAGCAAGCCCGCCTGGGGGAACTGGAACGCAGCGTTCTGGCGCAGATCACCCTCTTTGGGAAGGCCCTTGAACTGAACCGCGCGAAGGGAATGAAAGCTTCGGCGGATTTCATGGGGGCCGGCGCCGAAAAGACTCTGATGGAGCAGATTTACAAAACGGCCGGAGAGATGCGCCAGGTAGAGGAAGCCCGGCTGCTGGAAGGGGAAGCGGAATATAAGCATTACACCGGCAAAACTTTTGGGCTGGTCTCCGGCATCGTCCTGGCGCTGATCGTTCTGCTGGGCACCATGTATTACATGTTGCACCGCGACCTGGAGGAGCGCCTCCGTGTCCGCGAGCAGTTGCAGGAGAGCGAGGGGCAACTGCGCGCCGTGCTGGAGGCGGCGCCGGTAGGAGTGATGGGGGTGGACACGCAGGGGCGGATACTGCTCGCCAATGAACACGCGGAAACCATTTTTGGCTATGCGCGCGGGGAGTTGCTGGGCGCTTCGGTGGATCTGCTGCTGCCCGAACAAATGCGCGGCCGGCATATGGGGCAGCGCGAGGCCTACGCGGCGCATCCGATAACGCGGGCGATGGGCGCGGGGCGGCTGCTGCTGGCCAGGCGCAGGGACGGCAGCGAATTTCCGGTGGAGATTGGGCTGAGCACGGTGCAGACCGAGGGCGGGCGGATGATCATCGCCATCCTCGAGGACGTCACCGAAAGCAAGAGAATGCAGACCGAACTGATGCACACCAATGCGGTGCTGGACTCCATCGTCGAGAATATTCCCGCGGCGGTGTACCTGAAGGATGCGCACAGCCTGAAGTTTGTGCTGGTCAACCGAACCGTGGAACAGCAGACCAGTCTTTCCAGGACGGACATCGTGGGCAAAACTACCCACGACATTATCTCCGCCCAGGACGAAGAACTATTTCTCGAAAGCGACCGGAAAGCCCTCGAGAGCGGCGCTCTTGTGGAAATTCCCGATGAGCCAATGCACACGCGGGACCAGGGTTTGCGTTACATGCACACAAAAAAGGTTCCCATCGCGGGCCCGGACGGACGGCCCGCGTATCTTCTCGGTGTCTCCGAGGACATCACCGAACGGAAGATGATGGAAGAGGAGTTGCTGCGCTCGAAGGAGCGGCTGGAGCAGCGCGTGGCCGAACGCACGTCGGAACTGCACGAAGCCAATCTGGACATGGTGCGGCAGATGCAGGAAAACCGCCGGAATCTGGAGGCTCTGCGCGAATCCCAGCAGAAGCTTTCGCTGCACATCGAGCAGACGCCGCTGGCGGCCATCGAATGGAACCTGAATTATGAAGTGGTGGAATGGAATCCGGCGGCGGAGAAGGTGTTTGGCTACACGCGGGCGGAGGCCCTGGGACAGCACGCGAATTTTATCGTGCCCGCGGTGGTGCGCCCGCATACCGAGGGCGTGCTGCGGCAACTAAAGGCGCGCAGCGGTGGCACGCGCAGCACCAACGAAAACACAACCAAGGACGGGCGAACCATCCTGTGCGAGTGGTATAACACGCCGCTGGTGGACAAGGTCGGGAAGGTCATCGGGGTGGCCTCGCTGGCCAGCGACATCAGCGAATACCGCCAGCTCGAAGAGCAGCTTCGCCAGTCGCAGCGCATGGAGGCAGTGGGGCAACTGGCCGGGGGCGTGGCCCACGACTTCAACAACCTTCTCAATGTGATTCTGGGTTATTGCGATCTGGTGATCGACGGGATGCCTTCGGCGGACCCCCAGCGCACGCGCGTCGAGCACATCCGCTCTTCCGGACAGCGCGCCGCGGCGTTGACGCGCCAACTGCTGGCCTTCAGCCGCAAGCAGGTGCTGGAACCGCGCATCGTCAATCTGAACGACATCTTGCACGCCATGAGCCACCTGCTGCCCCGGCTGATCACCGAAAACATCGAGCTGCAGACGAAATCCACTGCCGGGCTGCATCTGACCAAGGTCGATCCTTCGCAGATGGAACAGGTCATTCTGAATCTGGTGATCAACGCGCGCGACGCCATGCCCGATGGCGGCACGCTCACACTGTCCACCTTCAACGTGATCCAGGATGCCATCTCGGCGCAAACCCAATATCCTTCCGAACCCGGAGACTACGTCGAACTGTGCGTGAGCGACACGGGAACGGGAATGGACGCGGCCACGCAGGCGCGCATCTTCGAGCCATTTTTCACCACCAAGGAGCCGGGCAAAGGCACCGGCCTGGGGCTTTCCACGGTGTACGGGATCGTGAAACAGAGCGGCGGCTACGTGACCGTGGAAAGCGAGCCGGGCAAAGGCGCCACGTTCTGCATCTTCCTGCCGCGCGCCAAGGAAACCGAACAGTCGCCCGAACTTCCCGCGGCGGAATCCGGCAAACTAAAAGAGACCAGGGCCACGGAGACGATTCTCCTCGTCGAGGACGACGAAACGCTGCAAGAGCTGACCACGGAATTTCTGGCGTCCAAGGGTTACCAGGTGCTCAGCGCCGGCAACGGAGCGGAAGCGCTTTCGCTCGCGGCCAGCCACAAGAGCCCTATTCACATGGTGCTCACCGACGTGATCATGCCGGGGATGAGCGGTCCGGCGCTGGTGGATAAATTGGCCGCCATGCGCCCGGCAGTGAAGGCCCTGTTCGTTTCCGGCTATACGCGGGACGCCATCGTGCAGGACGGCAACCTCAGTCCGGGGCTGGAATTCTTGCAGAAGCCCTACCGCCTGGCGGACCTGGCGCAGAAAATTCGCGGCATTCTGGATGGCGGCAACAGCGCAGCCGCCGATTGAGCCGCGCAAGATTTTTTTCGCGGTCTCCTAGCAGTCTGCGAAAAACTCGCTTTAGCAGGTTGCTGAAATAGTGGAAATACAATTCCTCAGGGGCTAAAGCCCGATTGAGAGCCAAGGGTTTATGTCGGAGCTGAAGCTCCGACCCCCTGTCAAAAGGCACTTTTTCAGCAGCCCGTTAGGTGTCATTTCGAGGAGCGAAGCGATGCGGAATCTCTCTTTTGCTGGCCTTTTTCAAAGAGCGATTTCTCGCTTCGCTCGAAATGACAGAGCCAGGGGCTTTTTTCCGCAACCTGCTAGAGCCCGATCCATCCCGCGCGGATCAGCCACAGCGATCCCGAACCGACAATCACCCACAACAGAACTCCCTGTAGAAGCGGGCGCCAGCCTACCTGGCGCACCGTCTGACGCGAGAGGCCCGTGCCGATCAGAAAGAGAGTGGCGGTAAGGCCGAGGCGTCCGAGGCCAAAAAGCGATTTTGCGGGAACGGCGAAGAACGGAACATAGGTATTGACCACGGCGGCGAGGCAAAAGAACACAATGAACCAGGGCAGCACCACGCCGGAGCGATGCTTCTTCAGCGCGGCGGTGGCTAGCGCCAGCGGAGCAATCCACAACGCCCGCGCCAGCTTGACCGTGGTGCCCACTACCAGCGCGGCCGCGCCGTAGCGCGCCGCGGCGCCCACCACGGAACTGGTGTCGTGAATGGCCAGTGCGGCCCACAGTCCGAATTGCGTTTGCGAGAGATGCAGCGCCCAGCCGATGGGCGGAAAAATCAGCAGCGCCACGGAGTTCAGGATGAACACGGTGCCCAGCGATACGGCCATTTCCTCCTCGCTGGCTCCCACCACCGGGCCCACGGCGGCGATGGCGCTGCCGCCGCAGATGGCGGTTCCCGCGCTGATCAGGAAGGAAGCGTTGCCGCGCACCAGAAGAACTTTTCCCAGCAGATAGCCCGCGGTCAGCGCGAAGGCGATTCCCGCGGCGGTGTAGATAAAACCGCTGCGTCCCGCGCGCAGCACTTCGTGGAGATTCATGCCGAAGCCCAGCGCGACCACCGAGGCTTGCAGCAGTATTTTTGCCAGTCCGCGCGAGTCCGCGCCGTAGGGATGCGCAAAGGAGAGGCCGAAGGCGATCCCGATGGCCAGGGCCAGCGGAGGGGAAACAAATCCGCTGGCGGAAAGAATCAATCCGAGAAAAAAAAGAGTTCTGGGATTCGTAAGGGTCATTCGCTCTCCGGGAAATGGGGTGCGGGATTCAATTTACGTTTTCGTCTTCCGTGCGGCGTGCCCCGGGGCGGGCTTGGCCGCGGGAGCGGCTTTGCGCAGGATTTGCGAGACGATTTTGGCGGTGATCTCCGCGCTGACGGGACATTCCGAATCGTTCACGCGGCACTGCGCCAGCGTGAGCCCGCAGGCACAGGTGCAGCTTTCCGCGTTGAAGCGGCGCAGCGCGGCCTGTTTCTGCCCGGGGGTAAGACGGGAAAGGTCCACGCCGGGCAGTTCCGTGGCGCGGCTGGCGTTGCGCAGAAATATTTCGCCTTTGTCCTCGAACGTTTCGATCCTGGCATCAATGGGAAGACCCAGCAGCGCGCGAATTTCCGTTTCGTAGAGTGCGGGGTCGCGCAATCCCGTATGCTTCTGCACCACGCGGCCCTGCGTATCCACCACGAAGGAAGTGGGCAGCGCGGGCACGCCCCCATAGAGCGCGCGAATCTCGTCGGTGGCCATGGCCACCGGGTAGTTGATGCCCTTATCGCGCACGAATTCCCGGACAACGTCGGGAGATTCGTCATCGAGGGACAGCCCGATAATCTGGAGCTTGCCGGCGTAAGCGTTTTGCAGGGCGATCAGATCGGGAATTTCCGCGCGGCAGGGTTTGCACCAGGTGGCCCAGAAATTCAGGAGCACCACTTTTCCGCCCTGCGCCTTCAGCGCGACGGGCTGCCCGTCCAGGCCCGCAACGGAAAAAGCCGGGGCCGGCTCCGGGTCGCGCGCCAACCGGATGACCGGCTTGCGCTCTTCGCCGTTTCCCGCCGGCGCGGAGCCTTGCGCCGCCCGCGCAACGCCGGGCGCGGCCAGAAGGAACAGGCAAAGAAAGCTGCGAAGGAGTCCGCGCATCCATTTATTGTATCGTGGATGCTGGCCCGGCGCAGCCGGAAGTGAGGGGAGCGGGATGACCATGGGAGAAAAACAGCCGGAAGCGGCGCTGCTGGAGATGCGGCGGGTGACGGTGCTGCGCGGGGAACGCGCGGCGCTCGACGAGGTGACGCTGCGCATCGCGGCGGGCGAGCGCGTGTGCATCCTGGGGCCCAACGGCAGCGGCAAATCCACGCTGATCAAGACGATTGCGCGGGAATGCTACCCCCTGGCGCGGGAAGGTTCCTCGATGCGCGTCTTCGGCCGGGAGCGCTGGGACATTTTCGAACTCCGCGCGCTGCTGGGAATCGTCTCGCCGGACCTGGTGGCCCGCTGCGCGACCGATGCGCTGTGCCGCGACGTGGTGCTCTCCGGTTTTTTCAGCAGCACGCGAATTTTCCCGCATCATGCCCCTTCCGCGGAGCATCTGGAAAAAACAAAGCAGGCGCTCGAGCGCATGGGCATCGCCCGCCTCGCCGAGCGCCCCGTCGCGGAACTTTCCTCCGGCGAGGCCCAGCGCACGCTGATCGCCCGCGCGCTGATCCACCAGCCGCGCGCGCTGCTCTTCGATGAAGCCGCCGGCGCGCTGGATATCGCCGCTCAGATGCAGTTGCGCGAGACCATGCGGCGACTGGCGCGCCGCGGACTGGGCATCGTCCTGGTGACCCATCACGTCGAGGAACTCTTTCCGGAAATCGAGCGCGTGGTGCTGCTGCGCGGCGGGCGCGTCCTGGCGGACGGGCCCAAGGAAAGCGTGCTGACCAGCGAGCGCCTGAGCGAAGTCTTTGAAGCGAGCGTGCGCCTCGAACGCCAGGACGGACAATACCGCTTGTGGCAGGGGACGAACGGCGCCAATGAGCTAGAATAGGTAAAGATGCAAACAAACGGAAAACTTGGGCGCGTGCGCGCGCTGCTCTTCGACCTGGACGGAACGCTGATCGACTCCAAGAAGGATCTGATCCTCTCCGTGAACGCCATGCTGCGCGAGATGGGACGGGCGGAGCTGCCCGAACCGCGCATCGCCAGCTACATCGGCGCCGGCGCGCCGCTATTAATCGCGCGGGCCCTGGGCGAAGCGGCCAGCGACGACGAGCGCAAGCGCGGACTCGAATTCTTCCTGGCCTACTACGAGGAACACAAAATGGACCACACCCGCGCCTATCCCGGCGTGGCCGAGGCCCTCGAGGAGATGCGCCCCTTTCCCATGGCCATCCTCACCAACAAGCCGCACAAGATCAGCCGGCGAATTCTGGAGGCGATGGGGCTGGCGGAATATTTTCGGACCATCGTCGGCGGAAACAGTTTCGAAACCAAAAAACCGGACCCGCAGGGAGCCCGCGCCATTTTGCAGGAATTCGCGGCGGCGCCGGAAGAGGCGCTGCTGGTGGGCGATTCCGAAGTGGACGTGCTCACCGCGCGCAACGCGGGAATGCTGGCGGTGTCCGTGAATTATGGCTTCGGCGTGCACGACCGCGCGGCGCATCCCGCGGATGTGTATCTCGACCGGCTGGGCGATTTGCCGGGAATGCTCCAGCACCGGAAATAAGCGTACGCGGCGCTACAAAATTTCCAGAATTTCCTCGTAACGCTTGAAGGGCGGAATCAGATACGCCCCGGCCAGTTCCGTGCGCGCCCAGGCCAGCATCTCCCGCGCCGCTGCAAATCCGCGCTCGCGCGCGTTTGCTCCAGCGGATTCGAGCGACTTCAGCACGCTTTCCGGAATCACAATTCCCGGCACTTCGTTGTTGAGCCGCAGCGCCTGCTTGTAACTGTTCAGCGGCCAGATTCCCACCATCACCGGAATGGGCGGTTTGCCGCCGAAGCGCTTGAGGAATCCGTGCCAGTGCCCGGGGTCGAAGAGCGGCTGGGTCATGGCAAAATGCGCGCCGGCTTCTATTTTCGCGTGAAAACGCTCGATTTCGTGGTCAATGTCGTCAGCGACGGGATTCAGCGCCACGCCGATGGTGAAATTCGTCGCGCCGCCCAGGGTTTTTCCGGCCCAGTCCTGCCCCTGATTCAGCCGCTTGAGCACGCTGACCAGCCCGATGGAATCCACTTCGTAGACTCCGCTCGATTCCGGATAATCGCCGACCGACGGCGGATCGCCGGTGACCGCCAGAATATTGCGCACGCCGCCAACGGTCCACGCGCCCAGCAGCATGGCCTGCAGGCCGATGAGGTTGTAGTCGCGCGTGGTCAGGTGCGGCACGGTCTCGATCCCGCGCGCTTCGATCGCCCCGGAAACCATCAGCGCGTCCATGCCCACGCGGGCCATGGCGCCGCTGTTGACGTCAATCACGTCCACGCGGCCGGAAGCCACGACCTTGTCCACCTGCTCGAAAATTCGTTCGAGAGAAATACCCTTGGGCGGATCGATCTCCACGGATATGGCGAACTCGCCCGCCTGCAATTTCTTCCAGAGCTTGCTCTCCGGATTGCGCTGCTTCACCGGCGCGGGCAGTGCGGCCGAGGAGGGAGCGGCGGCGGCCACGCTCGCGTGCGCCGCGGGCCGCAGCGACTTGACCGCATCGGCCATGGCGCGGATGTGCGCCGGCGTGGTGCCGCAGCAGCCGCCCAGGATGCTCACCCCGGCGGCGGCCGCTTCGCGCGCGAACTGCGCGAAATATTCCGGCGAGGATTTCGGGTAGACGATGCGCCCGCCTTCGCGCTTGGGAAATCCGGCGTTAGGCATGCCGCTGACCAGCAAACCTTCCACCGAGGCCAGTTCCTGCAGGATGGGCAGAAGCGTTTGCGGACCGAGCGTGCAGTTCGCGCCGACGACCTGCACGTCCTTCGCTTGCAGCCGCCGCGCCGCTTCGCGCGGGCGAATGTCGCCGTGCGTGGTGCCTTCCTCGGAATAGGTAAGCTGGGCAATCACCGGCAAGCTGGAAAACGAGCGGATGGCGTCAATGGCCAGCAGCAGTTCGTCCAGATTCGAAAACGTTTCCAGGCAGAAAAGATCCACGCCGCGCTCTTCCAGCGCCTGGGCCTGCTCGCGAAAAACTTCGCGGATTTCCTCGGGCGCGGGGTGGCGCGCCTGCACGCCCAGCCCCAGCGGGCCGATCGAGCCGGCGATGAGCACTTCGCGCGCGGCCGATTCGCGCGCCTCGCGGGCAATCTTCACGCCCCGGCTGTTGAACCGCGCGGCCTCGCCGGCAAGGCCCAGCGGGGCCAGCTTGAAGCGGTTGGCTCCAAACGTGTTCGTCTCGATGATCTGCGCCCCGGCTTCGATGTAGGCCTGATGCACGCGAAAGACGTCTTCGGGGTGCGTGGCGTTCAACTCGTCGAAGCAGCGCTGCGCCCCCACCGCTTCGTGCAGCATCGAGCCCATGGCCCCGTCGGCCATGAGCACGGCGTTCTTCAGCCGCTCGTTAAATTCGGAAATTTTCATTCGACACTCTGGTCCATCCTGCAATCAGCAAAATGTGATTTTCCCTGGCGCGGCGATGGCCAGGGCGTAGCCCGGCCAGTCCAGCAAGCTGGAGAGAACCGCGCCGAGGAACGCATAGAGCCAGAATCTCCGCTTGGCAAGCGGCGTCTTTCTGGTAAAAAGAAAAAGAACCAGCGCCCATACAAAGATCCGGGAAATAAATAAAAGACCGTAGATGGCGGCTTCCTGAATATGGGATTTCGCCGCGTAGGACAAATTACTGGCCGGAGAAAAAAGATGGTCGGCCAGAACCAGGCCGAGAGCCGTTGCCAATGGTCCCAGAATAAATCCCAATCCCGTCCGCACCGCCGCGATTTTGGCGGCGCCCGCCGCGATGACCGGCTCGATCTTCTTCAGGCGCCACGCGCCGGCCGAATAACCGCCAAACTTGATGGCCCCGAATATGGCGATTCCCAAAACTCCTGGAACAGCTCCACCCATGGGTGCTCCTTACCTAGCGCTTCTGCTCCATCAGCGCAGCCACCGTGCTCATCAAATCATACTTGGTCAGAATCTCGTATTTCCCTTCGCTCATCTCCACGAACACCGCCGGACTGTCATGGCTGAGGATGTGCGTGATGCGCTCGACGGGAGCCGTCTTGGGAACGATGGGCAGTGGCTTGGCCATCACCTCGCGCACCACCAGCTTGCGCAGGTCCTTGCCCTGCAGGGCCATGTTCAGAATCTGGTCCTCGTAGATCGTCCCGATCATCGCGCTTTCTTCGAGAATGGGAATCTGCGAAATGTCCTGCTCCTGCATGGTTTTCAGCGCATGAAAAACGGTCTGTTCCGGCCGCGCGAACACCACCTCGCGCGCCTTGCCCGCCTTCTGCTTGGCCGCCACCACGTCCGCCGCGCTCAGCGCCACTTCCGCGTCCACGTAGCCGCGCTCGCGCATCCACTCGTCGTTGTACACCTTGCTTAAATAACGCATGCCCGTGTCCGGCAGGAACGCCACGAGGAACGCTTCCGGGCCCAGCGTTTTGGCCAGCTTCAGCGTGGCCGAAATGCATCCTCCCCCGGAGCCGCCCGTGAAAATTCCCTCCTGCTTCACCAGCCGCCGCGCCACCACGAAGCACTCCTCGTCGTTCACCTGCATGACGTCGTCCAGAATCTTCAGGTTCATCGTGCTGGGGAAAAAATCCTCGCCAATGCCCTCGACGACGTAGGTCTTGGCCTGCACCGTCTTGCCGTGCTTCACGTAGTCGTAAAAGAGCGAACCGTAAGGGTCCACGGCGATCAGCTGGATCTTGGGATTTTTTTCCTTCAGATACTTTCCCACGCCGCTGATTGTGCCTCCCGTTCCCGCGCCGCACACAAAATGCGTGATCTTTCCTTCGCTGTCCTCCCAGATTTCCGGGCCGGTGGTGAGGTAGTGCGCCTCGGGATTCATCGGGTTGTCATACTGGTTGGGATAATAGGAATTGGGAATATCCCGCGCCAGCTTTTTCGCCACCGAATAGTAGCTGCGCGGGTCGTCCGGCTCGACCGCCGTGGGGCAGACGATGACCTCCGCGCCCAGCGCCTTCAGCAGGTCCACCTTTTCCTTGGACTGCTTGTCCGTGATGGTGAAAACCATCTTGTAGCCGCGCACCGCCGCCACCAGCGCCAGGCCCATCCCGGTGTTGCCGGAAGTGCCTTCGATAATCGTCCCGCCGGGCTTGAGCAGTCCCTTCTTCTCGGCGTCGTCAATCATGCTGATGCCGATGCGGTCCTTCACCGACCCGCCGGGATTCATGTAATCCGCCTTCACGTAAATCTGCGGCTTCAATCCTTGAGTGATGCGGTTCAGCCGCACCAGCGGCGTGCGGCCCACTGCTTCCAGAATATTATTGCAACGCATTTCGATTCGCCTCGGACAACGGGTCTTCGCGCTCCCGCTTGTCCTCATGTCATAATGCTGAAAAGTTTAGCACGTTTGGCGGGAACGCCTGGAGTCAAGGCCATGCGCGCCCCAAGGAGACTCACATGCGACAGAACATTTCCACCGGAACACCCTGGGAGCCGATTGTCGGCTATTCGCGCGCCGTGCGCGTCGGCAACCGCATCCTCGTATCCGGCACGACGGCCACCGGCCCCGACGGTAAGATCGTGGGCATCGGCGACCTGCACGCGCAAACCGTGCAAACCATCAAGAACATCGAAGCCGCGCTGATCAAAGCCGGCGCCTCACTGAGAGACGTGGTGCGCACGCGCATCTACCTGACCAACATCGCCGAATGGGAAAAAGCCGGCAAAGCGCACGGGTCATTTTTTGGAGAGATTCGCCCGGCGACATCCATGGTGGAAGTCAGCAAATTGATTTCTCCGGACATGCTCGTGGAAATCGAAGCCGACGCGATTGTGGAAGCATAAACGGAAGAGGACAGGCACGAATGCCTGTCCCACTTCCACGAGTCACCCGTCACGACTCACGAGTCACGCTCCTCCTACCACTTCGCGCGCACGCGGTATTTCAGCACTGACGTTCCGTTGGCCGCCACCGGCACCATGAATTGCGCCGCGAATGCCGCCGTCTTCGTGTACTTGTGCGTGGAAGACAGCATCTGCCAGTCCCCGCCGATCGGCTCGTTCACCTGCACGGTAATCGGCGCGTCCTTGTGATTGCGCAGCGTCACTTCGAATTCCATCTCCCAGGTGTTTTTCGAAACGCTTCGGTAATCGGTCTGCTTATGCTCGGCCACCACGTCGAACGCGCTGCCGATCTCGATGTTCAGCGTTTCATCCTTGGGCGTGTGCTCGATGCGGTCCTCCCCCACGAACAGCATCCCGCCTTTCGAATCCTTCTGATAAACCCGGAGATTCCCGGCTGGCATGGGAATTCCCAAGCCCGACTTCTCGTCATTCTTAAACTTGTAATAGACCTTCACCGGGTCCTTCAGCGGCGCACCGGGATTCTGGTAGTTGTGATAGTAAAAACTCTGCCCGTTCACCACGAAAATCTTCTCCACGGGCACGCCGCTCGCATTCAGCAGGCTGATCTGTTTCGTTTCCTTGTCCTCGACCGACGTCCGCCGCCCCAGCGAGTACAGGTGATATTCCGAAAAATTCTCCTGCGCAAACTGCGGCGCCGCGGCCATCTTCGCCGCCACGTTATAGTCTTCCATGGCACGCTCGCGGAGCGCCCCCGCCTGGATGCGGTGCAAATCCCCCGCCACCAGCTGCAGCCGCGCGTTGCGAAACGCCGTCCCGCTGTTGTTCACCACCGTCACCCAGCCATCCAAATCCGCCGCCTTGTCGTCCCTCCCCACCGTCAGCACATAATCCGAATTCCACGATAAATTCCCCGCCAGATACGACGCCTCGATCTGCTGCTTCCGACCGCCGGAATTCTCCAGCGTCATCAGCAGCGTCGGCCGCTCAAACAGATTCGCCGGAACCTCCGGAAACCGGTAGCTCTCCGCAAACAGTCCCGTCACGATGTCGTTGCCGATCTTCCAAACCGGCCCGTTGTTGTTCGCCAGCAGCGTGGCCTTGATCTCCTCGCGCTTCGTCGTCCCGTTTTCCTGGTAGCTGCGCACCAGCGTCACTTCCTTGCCCACGTACTTGTTCAGCAGCTTGGCCGGCTCCAGCAAATCGTATTCGTAGTTCTGCTCAATCACGCTCAGCTTCTCCGGCTCGCTCAGTGAACGAAAATGCACCGTGGCGGGATTTACCGTTGCGGCGATGTCCATGAACTTCAGCTGAAACGTCCCCGAAGAAAGATTCAGTTTGCGCACGTCGCGCACCAGCGCAATGTTCGAGTTGTAGACCGTGACCGCCAGATCCGTCTGGTCCCCCAGCGTCGTCGTCTGCTCTCCCGCCGCGCGCGACGCGCTTTTCTCCTGCGCCTCGCCCGCTCCCTGCCGGTGCGGCGCGCCTTGTAAGAGTGCCGCTCCTCCTGCCAGCAAGATGGAAAGCGCCAGCAATAGTCCCAAATTTCGTTTGTTGCGATTGCGGAAAATCATCGGAGTCACCTCGTATTTGAATTGCCTTCACTGCTTAGAACGGGGCTGCTAAGATTTCTTGCACAATTCCGTAACGCCTTCTTGTTCAATGAGATACAGCTATTTTTGATCCCAAAAGAAACAATCCCCGCGCTTCCAAAGCAAGACTCCTATTCCTTCGCCTCGCGCGCCCAATGCGCTCCGCCATCCTCGGTGCTGTAGCGTTCGCCCGCCCCCACGCCCCAGATGGTGGCCTTCCGCGCATCGTTCGCGGTGATCCCGATGAAATCCACCGCCGCCGGCGCGGGAATTTTTCTCCAGTTGCGCCCGTCGGTGGTCAGCAGGACCGTGCCCTGCCTGCCCACGGCCCAGCACACCTGCTCGCCCGGCGCGGATCCCGCCAGCAATTCCGCACTGACCCCGCTCGTCTGCGGCTCCCAACTCCGCCCGCCGTCCGTCGAGCGCTCGATCCGGCCCATCGGCCCCGCGCTCCACTGCACGCGCCCGCCCGGCGCGGTGATGAGCGTCATCGACGGAAGCATTTTTTGCTCCAGCGCGCCGGCCATTTCCCCCACGTCATCCTTCCCGGCTTTCTTTCGTTGCACGACCGCCGCCCGCGCAGCGGCCGACTCTTTCAGGCGCACCTCATTTTCAGCGCCAGCAACGGCGAGTTTCTCTTGCTCCTTTGCTACAGGCGCGGCGGGCGCGGGCGCGGCCACGGAACTCACCATGCCGAGCGTCTCGGCAGCCGGCGCCGCTTCCGGTTTCGCCGCTCTTTTTTCTTCCTGCCGAGAACGGAATGCATTCGCATCCGCGAGCGTTTCACTTTTGCCGCTCAACTCCCCGGCCGCACTCTTTTCTAGCCCTTCGGTTTTCTTTTTCGCGGCAACAATCACATTCTTTTGCAGCTCGAGCGGCGCCGCGGCGTTCCCGGAAGCAAACCCTGCCGCTCCCAATTTCTTATCCAGACTCTTGGCCCCGGGCTGCGCCTGGGCCGAACCGCGAGTCACGTCCAGCCTGTCCGCTGCACTCTTCTCCGCGGGCGCCGCCGGAGCCGCAGCGGGCACAGGAGCGGCCTGCGGACGATTCTCCGCCACCTGCACGTCCGCCGTCCCCGTCCTGACCGCCCCTTTCTCCTCGCGCGTCACAATCCACAAAATCATGGCCGCCGCCAGCACCCCGGCGGGCGCCATCCACCATAGCGGTCGTCCCGCTTTCTTCTCTTTTTCGCAGCCAGGCGCGGGCGCGGCCACCCGCGCGGGCTCCTCGGCGGGAATCCCTTCGCTGGCCTCCAGCGCGGCCAGAATCTCCCGGCAGCGTGCGCAGCCCGCAAAATGCTCGCGGCACGCGGCCGCCTCTTCCAAGCTCAGCGCATGCTCCTGATAGGCCGCCAGGAGATTGGCGTCCGGGCAGGCTCCGCCTTCATCCCCGCGCACGGCGCGGCGCACGTGCCGGGCCAGCAGTTCGTCGAACTCTTTTTGTTTATCAGCCGCGCTCATCGCGCTTCACTCCTTCCTGAGAACGTTTCTCAACCCGTTCCCTTGCACGCTTTCTTCCTTATCCTGTTTCTGTAGAGGCCGGGCTTTAGCCCGGCTCCTGCCTCCCGTCTTTTTTCCGCAACCCGCTAAGGCCCGCTTTTCTCCTCCAGCACCTTCCGCAAATCGAACGGCCAGTCCTCCAGCGCGTATTCGAAACACAGAGCGATCTGCGCTTCATCCAGGCTGGCCGGAGGCTCGCGCAGCGCCCGCACCACCACGGTGCGCAACTCCCGGCGAATGCGTTCGAGTTTGCGCGACGCCGTGGCCTCGTGTTCGTTGCGCTCCACGGCCATCTCCGCCAGCGTGCGCCCGGAAAGGTAATAATCCAGCAGCCGCGCGCGATCCCCCGGCGCCAGCGCCCGGATGGCTCCGTTCAACCCGCGCGAAAGCAGATCGAGATAGCGCTGCCGTCCGGGATCGGGCGGATCAAACGCCCCGGGCGCTCCGCCAATCCCTCCCTCCCGGCCCCGCTCCACAACTTCCTCCGCTCCCTCCTCGTCCAGCGAATCAAACCGCCGGCTGCGCCGGATCGAGTCCACATGCCGCTGCGCCAGGACCGTGCGCAGCCACGTGGAAAGTTTGCTTCTCCCGTTGTACCAGCGAAATAGTGGCTGCCTTCCGCCCTTTGATTCCCGCCAGCCGTACAAATCCGCAAGGATCGAATCGCCCAGCTCGATGGCGTCCGCCGAATCCGCCCCGCAGCGCAGCATGGCCGCGGCCGCCCGCCGCAGCGAACCGCGATGCGCCGCCAGGAAAGTTTCCCAAGCCTCCTCGCAGCCCTCCGCGCAGGCACAGGCCAGCGCCAGTTCCTCCACATGCAGCGCTCCCAGGTACTCCTCGGCCTCGCGCGGTCCCGGCGGCCCTTGCGGAAATCTCCAGCGCGCGCTCCTCTCCAGCGCCTCGGCAAAGCTTTCCCTCCCAAGCTTCCAGTTAGCCGCCCGCGAGCGCGCGTAGAGCCGGCTGACCAGCGGCTCGCACCCCGCCAGCCATTCCCCGCCCAGGCTCGTTTCCGCCCCGGCGTCTCCCGTCTGCGCTTTGCCGCTCTCGGTCATCGTCCTGCTCAAGATCCTCGCTGGCCGCTTCCGCCCTCTAGCATAGACCCCTCCCGCCGGCCCCGCGTTGCTTCCTCGGACCCCCGGCGCTTCAGCGTTAACCGGTGCAGTTTCCTCCCTGTACCGACGGGCAAATTGCCCGATAAGCCACGCTGTCCCAAAGTCCTATTTCGCATAAACAATTTTTGCTAGTAGTCTTATGGAGAATTAATCTGGGCCGCCCGGCGGTCCGGCTGGCTTGGGGGAGTCGGATTCACTTTGATGCATCCTTTTCTTGCGGAAATGAATCAGTAACACAACAGACTTATGAGCCCGATACTGCTTGCTCCCGAAAAAGATTCGCTGCGCATGGGCATTGGCCTGCGTCCGCCCGCGGCCGGCGCTCCCTCCGATGCCTGGAAGCGCTCCCTGGGCACGAACACCCGGGTCACCGCCCGTTTCGAACTGCTCCCCGAGGAGAAAAAGCGCTGGGACATCTTCGGCGTGATGGCCCTGCTGCAAGTCCTGTTCTTTGTCTTTCTGGCTTCTCTCCCGCTCTTTTTCCCCGAGCGCATCAAAACCGTCCTGAACTACGGCATCATGCCCCTGGCCACTCCCATCACCGAGGTTCCTCCGCCCGCCCCTCCGGTCGTCAAGACCACCCCGGAACCCGCTGCCGTCCAGCCTCCTCCTAAGCCCATCCTCAAGCCCGTCAAGCTTTTCGCCCCCAAGCCCGTGGTTCATAAAATCGAAGAGGTCAAGCAGCTCGAGCTGAAGCCCGTGATCGAGGAAGCCAAGCTGGAGTTCGACCGCAGCATGCCCAAAAAGCCCCGCGAGGAAGTGAAAATCGGCAATCTTTCCTCGGGCAGCTCCGCTCCGGCCACCGTCAATCAGCCCTTGAATAAGGTTCAAACCGGCGGCTTCGGCGACACCAACGGCGTTCCTTCGCCCAACGCCAATAAGCGCCAAAACGTGAATTTGCAGGGCGACGCCCTGCTCCCTCCCGGTGCGGGCTACGGCAACGGCACCGGCGGCGCCAAGGGCGTGCGCGGCACGGTCGCCAGCACCGGCTTTGGAAACGATGTCGCCGTTCCCCCGCCGGCCACGCGCAAGGGCTCCGTGCAATCTTCCGGTTTTGGCGATACCGCGGCGCCCGCCGAAGCGCCCAGAAAGAAAACCGTTAGCCAGAATCCCGATGTTCAAGTTAGCATTCTCTCCAAGCCTCAGCCCGTCTATACCGCCGAGGGGCGCAATCTCAAGATCGAAGGCGAAGTGGTTATTGATCTTGTTTTCCTGGCCAGCGGCAAGGTGCAAGTGCTGCGCGTGGCCAAGGGCCTGGGGCATGGCTTGGATGAGGCGGCCATGGAGGCCGCGCGGGAGATCAAGTTCAAACCGGCCAAGCGCGACGGGGAAACCGTCGATTTTCCCGCGCGCGTACGCATCATCTTTCAGCTGGCTTACTAGTCGTGGGGGGAAAGAAAATGAACGGAATCAGAGTTGCGGCAATCCTCGTGTTTGCGCTCGCCTGCGCCGGACTTCCCGCGCGCGCCCAATGGACCAAGCAAAAACATTCCGATCCGGCCGCCGCCGCGGCCCAGCAGGGCCCCCAGGCCGCTCCGCGCACCATGGATGAAGTCATCCAGCGCATCGTCCAGAACGAGGCCCGCACCATGAAGGAAATCACCAGCCATCAGCCCCTGGTGGAAACCTATATCCAGAATCTCAAGCCGGACAAGGAACTCGGCTTCGTTCCCGCGGGCGACAAATACTTTATCGGCCGCGCCGATTTTTCCAAGGGCGTCAGCCTGATCCCCCTCACTGAAAACTCCGGGAAGAACAAGAAATTCCTCGGCGGCATCGGCAACTTCTTTTCCTTCGCCCTGGAATTTCTCCCCGACGGCTTCCTGCAGATGATCTTCCTCGATAACACTTCCTTCGACCGCGAACACTATCAGTTCGATTTCGTGAAGCGCGAGTTCCTCGGGGAAGTCCGCTGCCTCGTGTTTGACCTCACCCCGCAGAAAAAAGCCGGCAAGGGCCTCTTCCGCGGGCGCGTTTGGGTCGAGGACCAGGGCTTCAACATCGTCCGCTTTAACGGGGGCTACGAAGGAGGCAAGTCCACCGAATATTTTCACTTCGACAGCTGGCGCACCAATGTCCAGCCCGGCCTGTGGATGCCCACCTTCGTCTACAGCGAGGAACGCAACCTGCGCTTCGCCGTCTCCAAGCGCCTCGACTTCCGCGCGCAGACCCGCCTGTGGGGCTACAACGTCGGCCATGCCTCCCAGGAGCAGGAGTTGAACCGCATCCTCGTGGAAACCGCCGTCAATGACGAGTCCCAGAGCGCCAACGACCTCTCTCCCATTCAGGCCCAGCGCCAGTGGGACCGCCAGGCCGAACAAAACGTCGCCGACCGCCTCGAACGCATCGGCGTGCTGGCCCCCCGCGGCGAGGTGGATAAAGTTCTGGAAACCGTGGTGAACAACCTGGAAGTCACCAACAATCTGGACATCCAGCCGGAAATCATCTGCCGCGTCCTGATGACCACCACCCTCGAGTCCTACACCATGGGCCACACCATCGTCCTCAGCCGCGGCCTCATTGACGTCCTTCCCGACGAGGCCAGCCTGGCCACCATCCTCGCCCACGAACTCGGCCACGTCATCCTCGGCCACCGCCTCGATTCCAATTATGCTTTCTTCGACCAGCTGCTCATCCCCGACAAGGACACCTTCCGCCATTTCTATTTCGCGCGCACGCCCGCCGAGGAACTCGACGCCAGCAAAAAAGGCCTCGAACTCCTCAAGAATTCTCCCTATAAGGACCATCTCGGCAACGCCGGCCTTTTCCTCGCCGCCATCGAAAAACGCGCCAAGGAAATCCCCAATCTGGTCAGCCCCCATCTCGGTGACCGCGTTCCTCTCATCGCCGATCTGAACACCGCTTCCCCCGCGGAAGGCTCCGACAAATCCAAGCAGATCACCGCCTTGCCCATCGGCGGCCGCGTCAAAATCGATCCCTGGGACGACAAACTCTCGCTCATCAAATCCAAGCCCCTGGGCACGCTCGCCGAACGCGAAAAAATGCCCCTCGAAGTCACTCCCTTCATGCCCTACCTGGTTCGCTACGGCAGCGTTGTTTCGAAACAGCCTCCAGCGCAAGCCGCCGCCGCCGCGCCCCCGGCCGCCGAAAAACCGGCGGAGCAGCCGCCGTCCGCACCGGGCAGCACGCCAGCGCCTGCCGAAAAACCCAAAGACCCGCCGCCCCCGAGCCGCTGATTCGCGGACGCGCGGCGGCTATTTTGCCGAGCTGATTTCCTTCACCAGGCGGTAGTTGAATTCCACGGCATCGTAAAAACTTTCCACGGGCACGCGTTCGTCCTGCCCGTGCGCGCGGTGCTCGTTCATGTCCAGAAACACGGCGGAAATTCCGTAGGTGGGAATCCCGTTCATGCGCAGGAATTTTCCGTCGGAGGCGCCCGTGGACATTTCCGGCAGGATGGGCAGGCCCGGCCAGAATGAATGCGTGGTCTTCTCGATGGCCGCCATTAGGTCCGGGCGCAACGGCGAAGGAGGAACGCTCACCGGCGTCACCACTTTTCCGTCGGCATCCTTCTGTTCGACGAAGCTGACGTGGATTTGCGGATCGGCCACCACGCGCTCAATTGTCTCGAGCACCTGCCGCGGGTCGGTTCCCGGCAGCAGGCGGCAATTCACGTTGGCGCGGGCGCGCTGCGGCAGGGCGTTGCGCGCATGGCCTCCCTCGACCATGGTGGCCACGCAGGTGGTGCGCAGCAACGCATTGTAGGTGGCATTCTCCGAAAGGCGCGCAATCGCTTCCGCATCCGGCGGAGTCTTGGCCGCCGCCTTCATGTCCGCGGCTTCCTGGCCGGAGCGCAGCGCCGCGCCCTTCTCCATTACGGCCCTGGTAATTTCGTTGAGTTCCGTGGGAAAGGAATACTGCGAGAGGCGCGCCAGTCCTTCAGAGAGATGATAGATGGCGTTATCGCGCGTGGGACGCGAACTGTGTCCGCCGGGATTGCGCGTTTCCAGAGCAATATCCACGTACACTTTTTCCGCCGCTTGCACCGCTCCGAATAGTTTTTTGCCCTTGTCGCTGGTGAAATCCCCGCCGTCCAGGTTGATGCAGTAGTCCGAATCGATCCAATCGCGGTGCTTCTTCACCAGCCAATCCACGCCATTCCAGTCGCCGCCTTCTTCATCGGCGGTCAGGGCCAGAATCAGGTCGCGATCCGGCTGGTATCCTTCCTGCTTCAGGCGGATGAAATTGGCCATCAGGATGGCGTCGCCGTTCTTCATGTCCGTGGCGCCGCGGCCGTAGAAATAGCCGTCCTTTTCGATGAACTGAAACGGATCGGTGGTCCAATCCTCGCGCAGCGCTTCGACCACGTCCAGATGGCCGATGAAGAGCACCGGCTTGCGCTTCCCCGTCCCGTGAATGCGCGCGACCATGTTCTTCTTACGCGCGTTGGGTCCGTCCACGATGATGTCTTTTTCCGGGAACCCCGCGTCGCGCAGCCGCTTGGCCATGGCTTCCGCCGCGGTGGTCACGTTGCCCCGGCTGGTATCCGTGGTATTGATTTCGATCAGTTGCTTGAAAATCTCCCGCGCCAGTTGCCGCGTTGCGCTCTGTTCCTGCGCGGGGGCCGCCGCCGCGCCGCCCAGCAGGTTCGCCAGCGCCAACCAGATCATCATTCGCCGCATTCCGTTCTCCTTTGTCCGCTTCGTCTCCAAATCCAGGTTACAGCCGATTGTCTCCCGCCGCTCGCCGCTTTACACTGGCGCCGGAACATTTTCTCCCAGCGAAAGGAAAAATAAAATGAACATCTTCACAAAACGCGCCGGCCTCCTGATTCTGAGCGCCGCGCTTTGGCTCTGCGCCGCTGGCGTGTGGCGCACGGCGCGGGTCTCCGCGCAAACAAAACACTCCGCGAGAAAAGCGGGGCAGCCGAAAACGGTGATTCACGTGGTGGTTTACAAATGGAAGGACGGCGTTTCCGAAGCGGACAAGCAAAAAGTTCTCGCGGGGATCGCGGAAATGGGGCGAAAGATTCCGGGGATAAAAAATGTCTGGCTGAAAACGCAGCGCAGCCAGCTGCAGGACATGGACGGGGTCTTTGCCATGGAGTTCGCCAGCGCGGAGGCGGCGGCGGACTATGCGGAAAGCCCGGTGCACGAAGCGTGGTCGAAGCGCTGGCTGGAGCTGCGGCAGAGCAGTTTTTCGTTTCAAGCGACGAATCCATAGGGCTAGACCTTGTCCGGAATATGAAAGCGGCGGCGGAGAAACGCGTCGAGGGCCCAATCAGGAAAAAAGCGGCGGGCGAAGGCGGCGAAAATGGCAAGCGGCGTCACGCCGTAGCGGGCGCTGGGCCGGGGCGATTCCAAGGCGCGAAGCACGACGCGAGCGAAATCCTCCGGCGTGGCTTTTGATTTGGCCCGGCCGCTTTTCGACCCGGCCCAAGCGCCTTCGTAGATCTTGGCGTAAGGTCCGCTCTTGATTTTTTCGGCGTAGGGCTGGGTCAGGTCCGCGGCAGTCTGCTGAAAACTGGTAATGATGTAGCCCGGCTCGATCAGGACGACTTTTATGCCGAAGGGAGCAACCTCGAGGCGCAGCGCGTTGCTGAGTCCTTCGAGGGCGAATTTGCTGCCGCTGTAAGCGCCGTAGGTCGGCGGAACGATCAGCCCCGCCACGGAACTGATCATCAGGATGCGCCCGCGGCGGTTTTCGCGCATGTGCGGAAGCACGGCCTGGGTGACGCGGACGGCGCCGAAGAAATTGGTTTCAAACTGCGCGCGCAGGTCCGCAAGGCGCAGGTCTTCCACCGTGGCCACGTAGCCGACGCCGGCGTTGTTGATGAGCGCATCGAGCGCGCCCGCTCGCTCGATCACCGTGCGCACGGCCGCAGCCACCGAAGCGTCGCTGCAAACGTCCATCTCCACGGTTTCGATGGAAAGTTTCCGTTCGCGCGCCAGCACATCCATCTGCGCGCGTCTTTCCGCAGAACGTCCGGCGGCGAACACGCGCCAGCCGCGCGCGGCCAGCAGGAGCGCAGCGGCTTTTCCCAGGCCGTCGGTTCCGCCGGTGATGAGAACCGTTTTCGCAGGCGCGCTCGCCGTCATCGGCTCTCTCCTTCCGAAGATTCCTTCACGATCAGAATATCGCCGAGGGCCAGGGCGTCCATTCTTGTGCGCAGAAAGCAATCAATCGCTTCTTCGGGGCGGCAGACGATGGGTTCGTTGTCGTTGAAGGAGGTGTTGAGGACGATGGGGACGCCGGTGAGGCGGCCGAAAGCGTGAATGAGCTGCCAGTAGCGCGGGTTGGCGTCCTGGGTGACGGTTTGCAGGCGGGCGGTGCCGTCGACGTGCGTGGGGGCGGGAATCTTGTCGCGCATTTCCGGGCGCACGGAATAGGCCAGGTTCATGAAGGGCGAGGGGTGCGTGCGCGCAAACCATTTTCCGGTTTCTTCCTTGAGGATGGAGGGAGCGAAGGGGCGGAAGATTTCGCGGTGCTTGATGCGGCGGTTGAGAATGTCCTTCATATCGGGGCGGCGCGGGTCGGCGACGATGCTGCGGTTGCCCAGGGCGCGAGGGCCCCATTCGGCGCGTCCCTGATACCAGCCGAGGATTTTGCCGTCGGCGACGAGTTGCGCGGCGCGGCGGGTCAATTCCTCTTCGGGAAGTTCGGCGAGGGCGTAGCCGCCGGAGAGGAGATCGCTTTTGGCGATGGCGGCGCGGATTTTTTCCCTGGAATAGTCCGGCCCCCAGTAGGCGTGGTCCATGACGAAAGAGCGCGGCTTTCCCAGCTTCTGGTGCCAGACGTGAAAAGCGGCGCCCACGGCGAGGCCGGCGTCGCCCGCGGCGGGGTGCACGTAGACGTTTTCAAAGGGGGTCTGGTCGAAGATTTTTCCGTTGGCCACGCAGTTGAAGGCCACGCCGCCGGCGAGGCAGACGGACTTGAGGCCGGTGCGTTCGGCGAGTCCGCGGAGCATGCCCAGGTAGATTTCCTCGAGGCGGGCTTGCAGGGAAGCGGCGAGGTTGTGGTGGCGCTGTTCGAGGGGCGCTTGCGGATCGCGGGCGGGACCGAGGCGGCGGGCGAGTTCGTCGGAAAAGAGACGGCTGAGGACGGGGGTCTGATCGGAATTGGCCCAGCTCATTTCCGGGCCGGTGCGGTGGTGCACGAAGAAATCGAGGCCGAGGCGGAAAGCGTCGCCGTGAGCGAGAACGATTTCGCGGAAGACGTCCATGGATTCGGGCTGGCCGTAGGCGGCCAGGCCCATGACCTTGTATTCGTCGCCGAACTTGAGGAAACCGAGATACTGGGTGAGGGCGGTGTAATACAGGCCGAGGGAATGGGGAAAGGCCACGGAGCCGTGAATTTCCATGCGCGGGCCGGAGCCCGCGCCCCACATGGTGCTGGCAAAATCGCCGAGGCCGTCGGCGGAGAGCAGGGCGGCCTGTTCGAAGGGAGAGACAAAGAAGGCGCTGGCGAGGTGCGCCTGGTGGTGCTCGATGCGGTGGAATTTGGCGCGCAGCGCGCCGGGAGCGGCGTCCTGGGACTGCGCCAGGGCTTCGGGGACGCCGGTGAACTTGACCATGACCTTGGCGCGTTCGCGGGCAAAGGAGGGCATGCGCACGGCGTAGAAAAGCTTGGTGGCGAGGCGGGCGTAAGGGTCGCGGGGGACGGCGACGTGGTCGATGTCCGAGAGCTTGAGGCCGGCGGCTTCGAGGCAATAGCGCACGGCGGCGGCGGGAAAGCCGGCGGCGTACTTGACGCGGTTGAATCGCTCCTCTTCGACAGCGGCGATGAGTTTTCCCTCGCAGACGATGGCCGCGGAGGCGTTACCGTGGTAGGCGTTGAGGCCAAGGATGTTCATAGGGTGACCGCCAGTGTACCGCAGAGGGGGCGGGAGATGGAGGAGGAGAGATCCTTCGCTCCCGTTGGTCGCTCAGGACAGATACCCTTCGTCGGGTATCTGGTTAACAATATGACCTCCACCCCCCGGTGTTTTTTGTAACTGCTGATTCTGCGGGGTTTTAAGTTCTTTGTTTTGGAACTGCAGATGATAAAGGGGTTAGAGGCGTGTTTTTTGGAACTGCAGAATCCACAGGGATTAGGGGAATTTTGGTTCGGGCCGAGGGGGATTTGCGGGGGGACAGCGGGCTGAAATTGGGGCGATTCGGTTCGCCGCATCTCAGTTTGAGATGTTACCTTAAAAGTACATAATTGTCAACCGTTACGATTATTAAAGCGGTGAGGATGCTATGGAAAAAAGGAGGCGGGGGTGCGCGGGGAGGAAGGATGGGGAGGGACCGTAGCATCTGGCGCGATAGTAATATGGGGTGGTTTCGAGGTGCGAGGGGGAAGGTGCGTTGCGAATTTTCTGTAAGTTGAACATAAGGTTGACTCTAAACCCCCACACGTAAACCCGACGTGTGGGGCACCTCAATTCATCTCCGGACTTTAACAGGTTGCGGAAAAAAGCCCCTGGCTCTGTCATTTCGAGCGCAGCGAGAAATCTCTCTTTGAAAAAGGCCAGCAAAAGAGAGATTCCTCGTCGCTTCGCTCCTCGGAATGACATATAAAGTGAGTTTTTCCGCAGACTGTTAAGCCTGCGGGACCCGAAATTCATCTCGCCGCTTTACGGCTGCGCTATGCGCCTCTTATGGGTTGAATTTGAAAGTGAGAATTTGCGTGGATTCCGCGTTCGAGGGGGAGAACTTCCACCGTTTGGCGGCGGCGACGGCGGACTCGCCCAGGAGGGGATGACCGCCTTTCACAACGGCCTTCAGGACCGTGCCGTTGGGTGCGATGGTGATTTCCACTTTGACGATGCCCGCAAGCTTCATGCGGCGCGCCAATTCCGGGTATTCCGGCACGGATTTGGATAGCGCGCGTCTTTCCTCCTGCGCGGAGAGGGGCGAAGAGGCCAGAGCGAGGCCCAGAAGAAGGGTTCCTGGGAGAAGGCACACGCGGGCAAAGGAACGGCGGATGTTTTTGGCCATGGTCAGTTCCTGGTACTTGCTTCCGCTCCCCCGAAGATGACGGACTCCGCCAGGCGGCGTGCGCAAGCGAAGCCAAGTTTTGCTTCTTCCTGGTGTGATTTTACAGCGAAGAATTTCCGTGTGGGAGTTGTTGTCAGGCCAAAGTGTTCAAAGGCCCAACCAGTCCAATGATGCCGGGTTCGCGGGCCGATTGCCGAGCGGACCGGATGCGCACAAGCGCAGGGAAGGCTACTTGTTTGAAGAAATAGCGGAGCATACACTGGTGTTTCGGATGGGAAGGGGAACATTCGCGTGACCTTGGGGAACCGCGCTGCATTGTTTGTGGCGCTGGCGGGCGGGGCGGTGTTCGCCGGGGCGCGAAGGCTGCGGGGAGCGGCGCGGGAGCTGGGGAATCTGGCGGGATTTTTGGCGAAGCCGTTCACGGCGGAGACGCTGTGCGGGACGGTGAGGCGTATCCTGGATGGGCGGGCTCAGGACGCCGCCAAAGGGTGAACGTACAAATGAGCGGCAAAGAGTTTGAGATTCTGGAGCACCCGGCAGACATCGGTTTTCGCGCCTTTGGGCGGACGCGCGAGAAGTTGTTTGAAAATGCAGCGGCGGCGCTGTTTTACCTGACCTGCGGAATGTCCGCGGTGGAGGAACGGGAATCGCGGGAGATCGCGGCGACGGGGAAGGACGCGGAGACGCTGCTATACGGCTGGCTGGCGGAACTGCTGGCGGTGGCGGAGACGGAGCATCTGGTCTTCCGGCGGGTGGACGTGACGGCGCTGGGGACGGAGAGCGTGCGCGGGACGGCGTACGGGGAAGCCTACGATGCGGCGCGGCACGAGATGGGGACGAACATCAAGGCCATCACGTTTCACCAGATGAAGATGGAGAAGACGGCGGAGGGATGGAGCGCGCGGGTGTTCTTGGATGTGTAGCAGGCTGCTGAAATAGGGAAAAGGCAATTCCTCAGTGGCTAAAGCCAGATTGAGAACAAATGGTTTATGCCGGAGCTAAAGCTCCGACCCCTGTTAAATGGCGCTTTTTCAGCAGCCTGCTAGAAGGCCGCGGGATTATTTTTTGGCGCGGGCGGATTCCAGCTGTTGCCAGGCGCTTTCGGGAATTTCCACGAGGTCGTTGAATTCGCCGGCGCCGCGGAGCCACTGCGCGCCGTCGATGACGACGCATTCGCCGTTGATGTATTCGGCCATGTCGCTGAGGAGGAAGGCCGCGAGATTGGCCAGTTCCTCGTGGCGGCCGAAGCGTTTCATGGGATGGGAGTCGAGGGCGTGCTGTTCGAATTGTTTGGAGGGCATCAGGCGGGACCAGGCGCCTTCGGTGGGAAAGGGGCCGGGGGCGATGGCGTTGACGCGGATGCGGTATTTGGCCCATTCGACGGCGAGGGAAGTGGTCATGGCCAGGACGCCGGCTTTGGCGCAGGCGGAAGGAACGATGAAGCCGGAGCCGCAGTTGGCGGCGGCATAGGTGGTGGAGATATTGAGGATGTTGCCGGGTTGTTGGGCGGCGATCCAGCGGCGACCGAAGGCCTGCGTGCAATGGAAAGTGCCGTTGAGGACGATGCTGATGACGGCATTGAAGGCGTTGGGGGAAAGTTTTTCGGTGCGGGCGATGAAGTTTCCCGCGGCGTTGTTGATGAGGGAATCGATGCGGCCAAACTCCTTTTCGGCGGCGGAGGCGGCAGCTTCGACGGCGGCATAGTCGCGGACATCGCAGGTGGCAGAGGAGGCCGTGCCGCCGGCGTTTTTGATTTCGGCGCAGACATCGCGGAGAGGCTCCTCGCGGCGTCCGACGAGAAAGAGGCGCGCGCCGAGGCCGGCGAGGCGCAAGGCCATGGAACGGCCCAGTCCGGTGCCGCCGCCGGTGATGAAAATGGCCCGGCCCTTCATCATGTCTTCCTTGAACATACGCCACCGCCTTGGCAAGAGATTGCCGCGGGCGCGCTGCGGGCACCGGCGGCTGTGGAGAAGATTCTAGCAGGTTGCGGAACAAGGACTGAAAACAAGGGCTGAAAACAAGAGCCGGGCTGAAGAGCCTGTGTGGCAACGCGAAAATCAGTTCCTCAGCGGCTAAAGCCGCATTGAAAAGAAAGCATTTTTGTCGGAGCTAAAGCTCCGACCCCCTATAATACAAGAGTTACCCCACACACTCTGAAGCCCGGCCCGCCCTACCCTGTCATCACTGGCGCTCACCGAAAAAAGTGCTTGAAAACGAAGAGAGAATCTACAAAAGCAGAAGAGGCTGCTGGAGTATTGCGGCGGAGTGTCTTTGGTCATTGAAGCAGCGTCATTGAAGCGGGGGGCAAAGGAGAATTTAAAAAGGGAAGCGGGATCCGGTCGATTGGATCCCGCCTCCCCGGGGGTGGCTGCGTTGCGGTCAGCCAGATCAAGGGCGTGGTTTTTTCCTGGGGTGAATATGCGGGCGCATTTCCGGGCGCGCATGCGCGGCCAGCAATTTGTGGTGCTGCTTTTCGAGTTTCAGGCGTTTTTCGGTTCCGGCTTTTCCCATTACTTTCATGGCGTTTTCCTTCCCAGCCTCGATTGCAGCGGGCCGTCGCGTCTCAAGGAAGCTCATGGAGAAGCGTTTCGATGGCCTGCTTGAGGCTCTGCCAGGCGGATTCGGTGGACTCGCGGACGCGCTCGATGTGGACCGCGTCCGCTTCTTCCAGTTGCTCGATCTGCTTGCGAAAGTCGGCGAAGCGGTTGCGCAGGTATTCCAGCTCCCAGTAGTAGCGCAGCTTGGAACCCGGCTTCTCGTGAGCCAGGCGGGCCTTGAGCACGGCGACTTTTTCGGCGAACTCCTCGACTTCGCTGAGGACCTGCTCGAGATAGGCTTCCTTGGTGGCCATGATCGTTCCTCATCCGAAGATGAACCAGCGCAAAAGGCTGACGAGGAGAGAAAAAGCAGGCGAAAGGCCAAACAGAGGGGATGGGGGTGTTTGTGTAAGACATTGAAATCACAGACGTTGCAATAGAGTCGGGGAAGGTGAACGCGGCGGATTGGGCGAGATTACGCAAAGATGCGCGTCAAAGGACGCTGGCGGGGCAGGTTTTCGAAAGCAGGGGCTCAGCGTCTTATTTCCGCAGGGAGAGGGATGGAGGCAACGCGGGCGAATTCGGCAGCAAAGAGGGGGCTGGCGGGAAACTCCAGGGTCAGTTCCAGAAGGAGGCGGCGGGCCAGGGGGATCTGTTTTTCGCGGAGGGCGGCGAGGGCCAAAAGGATTTTGGCAAAGGGGCGAAGGTAAAGACCGGTGGAGGCGGTTTTTGCGAGCTGTTCCATGCCGAGTTTGCGGTCTCCGTGGACGCCGTCGAACCAGAGGACGAAGCGGGTGGCGCCGGATAGAGAGCCGATGATGTAGTTGGCGGCGCCGAGAGCGAGCCAGGCATCGGCGGAGGTGGGGCGTTCGGCAAGGAGGAGTTTGGCGGAGGCTTCGGCGTCCTTGATCAGGCGCAAACTGTCGAACTGCTTCCTTTCGAGGATGCTGAGGGCGTCGGCCTGCATGCCGGCGGCGAGAGTGAGGGCGTAGAGAGCTTCGGGGTCATGGGGATTGGCGCGGAGCTTATCGCGGGAGAGGGCCATGGCGCGTTCGCGGGAAAGACGAAACTGGAGCATGCGCGCGGGATCGGGCTTGCCGGCGATGCCGTGGAGAAATTTCCTGTCGTCGAGGAAGAAATCGCCGGAGAGGACGCCCTGGAGGTAGAACTCCTCGAAGAGGTAGCTGGCGGCGAGGGCAATATGGCCAAAGGGCTCGGAGGGATGCTGCTTCTCCCAGGAGAGGAAGGACTCGCGGGCTTGCGGGAATTTTTGTTCGTACAGGAGGCGAAAGCCGGCCTCGATAGCGGGCACGGGGAGAAACGCGGGCTGCTCATCGGGGATTTGCGGCGCAACGGATTGCGCGGCAGCGCCGGCGGCCGCGGCGAGAAGCAAAGCGCAGGCGAGAGGGAAACGCAGCAGGACTGCACCGGCGGGGCCCGCTCCGGAAATGGCGACGTCGCACATTTTCAGAAAAGCCCCGGCAAGAAGCGGGGCTTGGAGGCCATGGCCGCGCGGTATTCAGGATGGGCGAGGAGGACGGGGTCTTCCAGGGCGAGGCGCTGGGCGAGGACGACGAGGTGCGCGAGGGCGCCCAGAAGAGCCGTGAGCCAGGCCGTATGAATCAGGGGCAAGGCCAGCATCTCGGCAAAGACGGCGGCATAGTTCGGATGGCGGACGAAGCGGAACGGCCCGGTGGTGATCACGCCCAGACGGGTGGAATCCACCACCTGCACGTTCCAGTGCTCGCCGAGCGTGGCGATGACCCACCAGCGGACGGCGTTGGCCGCGAGGAAAAGCAGGAGCATGGAGATGGCCAGGCGGGGAAGCAGCGGACGCCGCAGAAAAACCACCTCGGCGGGCGAGCCCAGCAGGATGGCCGCATGCACCAGAACCATCCAGCGAAAACCGGGGTTGCCGATTTTCAATGCGCCGCGGGCGGCCAGGCGCTCCTGATGGCGGCGGGAAAGGCGCAACTCGGCAAGGCGGAGCAACGCGACGCCTGCGACGAGACCGCAATAGAGTGTGGCGCTCAATTCCATTGGAGCAGCAAAAACTCCGCGCTGAAGCCGGGGCCGAAGGCGGCGGCCAGCGCATAATCACCCGGAGCCAAAGGTTTTTTCTCGAGCCACTCCTGGAGAATGAAGAGGATGGTGGCGCTCGAAAGGTTGCCGAATTCGCGCAGCACGTCCCAGGAGAACTGCGTGTCCGCCTGGGTCAGCGCAAGTTGTTCCTCGATATTGCGAAGCAGGCGCGCGCCGCCGGGATGCAGGATCCAGCCTTTGATCTGATCGCGGACGAGCCCCTGGCGGGCGAGGAAGCCATCCACGAGGGCGCGAATCTCGCCGCCAATCATCTGCGGAACGTCCTTGGAAAGCTGAATATGAAAGCCGGAATCGCGCAGATCGAAGCCCATGGCCGCGAGCGAGTTCGGAAAGGTGTAGGTTTCCGTGGCGAGAACGCGCGGGCCGCTCTGCAGGGTGCCGCTGAGCAGGACGGCGGCGGCGCCATCGCCGAAGAGCGTGGCGGAGATGAGATTGGCCTGGGAAACGTCCTTGCGCTGCAGGGTCAGAGTGGGCAACTCGACGGCAATGATGAGGGCGTTGCCGCGGGGATGCGCACGTAGGAAATCCGCGGCGCAACTCATGGCCATGGCCCCGGCGGCGCAGCCCAGTTCGGTGAAAGGCATGCGGCGGACATTCCGCCGGAAGCCCATCTGCTGGATGAGGTGGGCATCGAGCGAAGGGATCATGAAGCCGGTGCAGGAGGTGGTGATGAGCAGGTCCACTTCGTCCGGGCGAAGGCCGGCGCGGGCGAGGCAGTCTTCGGCGGCTTTGCGGCCAAGAGCCACGGCGTGCTCGCAATATTCCTGATTGGTTTTGGTGAGGGAGCGCGGCTCGACGGTGTACTCGACGGGAAAAAGGGAATGGCGCTTGGAAACCTGGGCGTTATCCACGACGCTCATCATGGCTTCGAGGCGGCGCTCGGGAATTTCGAAGACCCGGCCGAGATAGAACTTAACGTCTTCGCGGGTGATGGTGTTGGGGGGCACGGCGGTGGCCGTGGCGGCGATGGTCACGAGGGAAGAAGGGACCGTGGAGGGGAGTGCCGTGGTCACGAGGGCCGCCTTTCGGGTCAGAGAGAATAAGAAGTAAGGTTCCGTTACTATACAATAAATTCTTCCCGCACGCGGGGGAGTCGAGTTGGATGCCGCTGCGTCCGGCGAAGATGCCAGGCTTAAAAAACAGCAGGCGGCGCCGGGAAATTTCCGGCGCCGCCTGCTGGAAGCAGAGACTCGCAGTGCGCCTAGAAGAGCAGCTTCAGCGCGAACTGGATCTGCCGGGCGCTGCCGAAATCGCCGGTGGGGAAGCGCGTGTTGGTAATCACGCCAAAACTGGAACTACCCACGGAGGCGACGCGGCCAGGCTGGCCGAAGTTGGGGTGGTTGAACATATCGAAGAGCTCGGCGCGGAACTGAAGGTTGAGCCGCTCGTTGATTTTGGTGTTCTTGATTACGGAGAAATCCGTATTCGAGAAGCGCGGGCCGGTGATGACGTTGCGGCCGAGGTTGCCGAAGTGAGTAAAGCCGCCAGTCACGGGAAGGCCGAAGGCAGCCGTGCCGGAGGCACAGGGCGAAGTGCTGCAGACGGTGTTGGTGAACCATTGCGATGGAGTGCCAATGATCTGGACCGGGCCCAGAAGATCAGGACGCATGGAAGCAACGCCTGTAAAGGCATTGCTCGCGATCAGGATGTTGATTGGGTTGCCGCTCTGCCACTGGGAGATGGCGGACATCTGCCAGCCTTCATTCCAGCGATGGCCCTTGAAGGGCAGTTCGTAAATCCAGCTGATGACAAAGCGGTTGCGAGCGTCGAAATCCGAAGAGCCGCGGTCACCTCTGACGTTGGTGCTGTCTTGGAGGACCAGAGCGTTGCTGCTCAGCGAGTTTTCGTCAATGGAATGAGAGTAGGTGTAGGAGGCGTTGAACTGGAGGTTGCGGTGAAGGCGCTGGTTGGCCGAAACCCACAGGGCGTTATAGCTGGAGTTGGAATCGCTACTGACCTCCGGAATGTTGAGCAGGTTCGGGCAAGCGAGGGCCGGAGAGACCGGGCAAGTATAAGTGCTGTTACTGACCATAGTGGGGTAGGGCCGGACACCCCCGTTGATTTTCTGGTTAAGATTTTCGGCAATACGGAGATGCGTGCCCTTGGAAGCAAAATAGCCCGCATTGATGCCGAGCGACCCCGTGACCGCGCGCTGAATGTTAAAGTTCCACGATTGGACATAGGGGTTCTTGAAGTTGGGGTTGATGTAGGTGGGGGAGATAGTGAGTCCTGCTGCGACGGTGGCGGCAGTCAGCATGGATCCAGAGCTAGCGGACAGGGGGTCACCGAAGGGCGGATTCACGGTGAGGCTGGTAACGGCATTGGTGACCGGCTGGTCGGTTTGAATGGCGTAGCCGCCGCGGACAGAGGTCTTGCCGTCATTAAAGGGGTCCCAGGAGAAGCCGATGCGCGGCTCAAAGTTCTTCTTGCTGGTGGCGTAAACATTGTCAAAGCCGGGCGTGCCAACCTGGTTGAGCGTGCGGGTAGCGGGGTCAAAGAGCACGAAGCGGTTCATGGCTTCGGTGGGGGAGCTGTTCCAGTCGTAACGGACACCGAGTTCGAGGGTCAGATTCGGCCGCAGCTTGTAAGTGTCCATGGCGAAGATGCCCCAGGCGGGCTGAAGGATACGGCTGGCGCCATTGCTGAGATTAATGCTGAAGCTGGTGAACGCGTCATTAATGAAATTGGAGACGCTGGGGAAAGAGAAAGAGCCGGTATCCAGGTTGAAGTTATTGTTATAGAAGCGGCGCACTTCCCCGCCAAACTTAAGGGAGTGGCGGCCCTTCTGCCAGCTCAAGGTGTCCGAGAAAGCCACGGTGGTGTCGCCGCGGCCGGAGGGCATGCCACTGGGGCCGCCGAAGTTAAGTCCAATGCCAACAATGGAGATCTGGGGAATACCGATGGCGGTGGAGATACCATCGCTGATGGAGAAATCCGTTGGATTCAGCTGGGCATTGGGGACGAAGGTGATGTGGATACGATTGAAACCGAGACGAGCCTCGTTGACCATGACGGAGTTGAAAATATGTGTTTCGTTCAAGGTCATGATTTGGCGGCGCGACTGGCGCGTATCGCCGAAGCCGGGAATGCTATCACCCTGGATGACGGGCTCCTGGCGGATGTCGCGCTGGAAGGCGTAATAGCCGTGCAGGCGGTCGTCCTTGTTCAGGGTGTGGCTGAGGTCGATGGTCCACTGGTCAATGTTCACGGGAGCCACGGCGCTGCCCAGGAAAATGGGATTGCCATTGCCATCGGCGGAATTGGGCGCGGGAATCAGGGCCAGAAGCTTGACCACGGCCGGGTCGCCGTTAGCCAGAGCGAGAGCGCGCTCGTCCACGCCGCCGCGTAGGAAGTTGCTGTCGCTGAGAACGCCGCTGGAGAGCGAGAGACCCTGGCGCTGGCGCAGGCCTTCGTAGCTGAAAAAGAAAAAGGTGTGGTCCTTGAAAATGGGCCCGCCGAGGGCGCCGCCAAACTGGTTGCGCTTCAAGGGAGACTGAGGATTAAAGGCTCCGGTCGAGGTGGTGATGGGGTTGAAATAGTTGCGCGCGTCCATCACATGATTGCGCAGGAATTCAAAAGCTTCGCCGTGAAAATTGTTGCTGCCCGAGCGCGTGGCGATATTGACGATGGCGCCGGAGTTGCGGCCGTATTCCGCGCTGTAGGTGGAGTTATCCACCTTGAACTCGGAGACGGTGCTGATGGAGGGCTGGAAGGTGATCTGGTTCTGCACCATGTCGTTCAGGTTTATGCCGTTCACCATGAAGTTGACGGTGTCCTCGCGGTTGCCGGCGGTGTTGAAGGCGAAAGAGCCCTGGCCGCGCAGCGGCGCGGTGAGGAATCCATTCTGCGGCGGAGTGACCGAGCCGGGAATGAGCAGGCCGAGGTCCACGAAGTGGCGGCCGTTGAGGGGAATTTCCTGCACGGTCTTTTGGCTGATTACCTGCCCCACGGACATGGTGGAGGATTCGACCAAGGGGGCCTCGCTGGAAACCTCGACGGTCTGGCTGACTTGACCAACGGTCAGCGTGAAATTCTGGGCGGCGATCGAGCCGACAGAAAGCGTGTAGGAGGGAATCACGGAAACCTGAAAGCCGTCTTTGCGGAGTTCCACGCGGTAGTTGCCCGCGGGAAGAGCCGGAATGGAAAAGTTTCCTGTAGCATCTGATTCCGCTTCACGTTCCAGATTGGTGGCAAGATTCTTTACCGTGACTTTCGCTCCGGCGATCACCGCGCCTTGTGCGTCGAGCACGGAGCCCTGAAAAGTGGCCGTGGATTGGGCCAAGGCAACAGGCTGACCAACAAAGAGCAAGGTCAGGCCCATGAAAAGAATCGCGGTGAGCGATCCCATTTTGATTCGTGACATTAGTTTTGTATCTCCTTTGGGACTAATTTCCATAAACTTGTACTGCCGCGCCGCTCGGTTTTAATAAGCAGTTTCCAAGAGCGCGCGGCGCACCCAGTGATTTGCAGATTGCAATTCATCGTGGATGAGTTCGTGAAGGAAGCACGCGAACGGCCATTCAATCAAAACAAGTTCATACTCCTAACTGACTGTAAATAAAAATAGTTGTTTACTCAACTGCGGATGGAATGAGCAGAATAAGCATTCCAAAAACAATAGGTTATGGAAATTCTCCAATAAATAGAAGATTGCGGAGAAATTGGTCTTCAGTTCGAAGAATATTAAAAGAACTAGATTGCTCCGCCGGAGCGGCGGCGGACGGCGAGGAGGGAGATACATTCGAAAGCGACATTGGCGGCGGCGAGCGCGGTGATTTGGCCGTGGTCGAAGGAGGGGAGAACCTCGACGACGTCGAAGCCAACGAAGTGAATAGCGGCGAGGCCGCGGAGGATTTCCAGGGCTTCGCGGGTTGCGGGGCCGCCGACTTCGGGCGTGCCGGTGCCGGGGGCGTAGGCGGGGTCGAGGAAGTCCACGTCGAAGGTGAGATAGGCTTTGCGGGCGCCGACGCGGCCGAGGATGCGTTCGATGAGCTTGGGAATGCCGAGGGCAAACATCTGGTGGGCTTCGATGACTTCAAAGCCGAGAGAGCGGGGGCCGTCGGCTTCGGTGGCGGTGACGGTGGAGCCGCGGATGCCGATCTGGATGGAGTGATGAGGGTCGAGGAGACCCTCGTCGAGGGCGCGGCGGAAGGGAGTGCCGTGAGAAATTTTCGAGCCGAAGAGGGTGTCGTCGGTGTCCGAATGAGAATCGAAATGAACCAGGGCAAGCTTGCCGTGGGTGGCGGCGACGGCGCGAAGAAGAGGAAGGGAAACGGTGTGGTCGCCGCCGAGGGAGACGGGAACGGCGCCGGCGGCGACGATGGGGCGGACAAACTCTTCGATGGAGGCGATACTTTTTTCGAGGTCGGCGGGAAAGACGGGCGTGTCGCCGAAATCGCCGCCGGAGAGATGCTCATAGACGTCAATGCGATGGAAGGGATTGGATTGACGGACAAGGCGGGAGGCTTCGCGCACGGCTTGCGGGCCGAAGCGCTGCCCGGTGCGGAAGCTGGCGCCGAGATCGAAGGGCACACCGATGATGGCGAAGTCGGCGCGGTCCTGGGGGCCGAGTTGGGGGAGGCGGGAGTAAGTGCCGATGCCGCGGAAGCGCGGGGAGCCGGGGGATTGGGGAGGGGCGTGGCGCGTCATGGCTGGGCTAAACTTTACCGCATTCCGGCGCGGAAGAGAAAAGGCCGTGCAGGCAGATGGGCCAGTGACGACGCAAGGGAGCCGCGCGGGCGATCAGCGAAGCGAAGAACCGAGCAGGTCGATGAGCAGGCGCACGGCGGTCTGCGCGGTTCTGCCGCTGTGGTCGCGGTCATCCACTTCGACCAGGTCCACGCCGACGAGGCGGCCTTTGTCCTTCAATCCGGTGAGGAGATCGTCGAGCTGGAAGAAACTGAGGCCGCCGGGTTCGAGAGTGCCGGTTCCCGGGGCCACGGCCGGATCCAGAACGTCCACATCGAGGGAAACGTAAAAATTTTCGCTGGCGGGGATCTGGGAGAGGGCCCATTCGACGCCGCGGCGATGAATCTGCTCGGAAGTAATCAGCGTGCTGTGAATCTTGCGGAAGTTGGCCATGGCCTCGGTATCGTTGGCCAGGCCGCGCATCCCGATTTGCACGATCTTTTTGACCTGCGGAAGCTGGGCGGCGCGATTGACCCAGGAGGCGTGATCGAGATTGCCGGGCGCGCCGGTCCAGGTGTCCAAGTGAGCGTCGAAGTGGATCAGGGTTACGGGAGCGTCGAAGGCGCGCAGGACGGGAAAGGTGATGCTGTGATCTCCGCCGAGGACCACGGGAAAAGCTTTTTTGGCCAGGATGGCGCGAATCGAGCGGGTGATGCTGTCATTGGTCTGCGCGGGCACGGTGGGCCAGGTTTCCACGTCGCCAACGTCGGCCCAATGCTTGCCCAAGAGGACGACGCGATCGCCGTCAATGTAGTAGAAGCCCTGGCTGAGGTCGCACATCTTGTACATGGCGGTGCCTTCGCGGAGTTCGCGGGGGCCGTAGCGCGTGCCTGGAGCGTTCCAGGTGCCTTCATCGAAGGGCACGCCGACCACGGCGATATCCGCTTTGAGATCTTCAATGCGCGGGACGTAGGGCGCGCTGAGGAAGGTGCGGATGCCGGCGAAATTCACGGGGCTGGCGCACGGCGGATCCTGGGCGAACAAGGCGGCGGAGGTGAGAAGTACGAGCAGGGCGACCGCGGCAATCAATTGTTTCTTGTGCATTTTTCCTCCAGACGCAGCCATAAAGAATCTTCTTTTTAGCATAGTTTCAGGAAAAATTATGCCTGGCCGATAGAGGGCGGGCTTAGGCGGAAGAGAGGACGCCGGCGGTGAGAGCGGCGACGACGTCGGCGGCGGTGTAGGTGGAAGCGCCGGGGCGGAGAAAACGGGCGATTTCGGTAAGATCGTTGCCGCTGGTGACGATGCCGGCTTCGGTGTACTTCCCGGCGCGGACCTGGGGATGGCCGATGGTGGCGACCAGAGCGTTGCACAGGCATTTCTTGCCGGCGGTTTCCTCGACGGCGCCGCCCTTGGAGACGTACAGGCTGAGAGGCTCGGCGGCGCAGCGGAAACCGATTTTTCCTTCGGGGGTTCTGTAGGGCTCGCGCAAATAACCCAGGTCGCAGATGCGCGGGCGCGCGGCGTAAACCTTTTCGTCGGCGATGGTTCCTTCCAGTTGAGCGACTTTGAAAGGAAAGCCGGTGGGGGAAGCGACACAATCGGTGACCACGCGAACCTGACCGGCAGCGGCTTTGGCAATGAGGGCCTGCTTGTAATCGGGGCGCAGGCCGGACTCTTCGCAGAAAGCAAAAGCGGTTCCCACCTGAATGCCGGCGGCGCCCGCGGCCAGGGCTGCGCGCAGTTTTTCGGGAGTGCCGTAGCCTCCGGCGAGCCAAAAGGGCAGGCCCAGCAGGCGGATTTTTTCGAGGTCGACGGTATCGCGCCCGCCGTAGATAGCTTCGCCCTCGGCGTCAAATTTCAGCGCGCCGCGCGGAGGAGCGTTGTGGCCGCCGGCGGTGGGGCCTTCGATGATGAAGCCGTCCACGCGGCCATTGGCGCGCTTGATCATGGTGGTGGCCAGGGTGTTGGAGGCGATGATGGCCAGGAATTTGGGGCGCTCGAGCGGCGGAAGATCCCGCTCCATGTAGTCGCGCGGCACGAATCGCATCAGCGTGTCATCGCCCTCCTGCGCGCCGGTGACGTGCAGGGGATAAGAGGCCGGCTGGTGATTGGCCAGGAGATCCATGGCACCGGGGATCTTCAGGGGCACGCCCGCGCCCATGAGCACGAAGGCGACCCCGGCGAGCATGGCGCCGTAGAGCGAAGGAAGATGGGGGATCTGAATTTTTTCGAGGTAGTTGATGCCCACCGGATGGGCATGGCCTTCGCGCGCCAGAAAGACTTCGGTGAAATTGGCGGCGATGCACAGTTCCTGCAGTTCGCGGGGATTATCCTTTTCGGCCTGCGGCAGGCGCGGATAGGAAACGGCCGGGGATTTGCCGCCGGGAACGTAAAACTTGCGCCAGATGCGCTCGGCCATGGCGGGAAAAGGAAAGCAATCGAGAGCGCGGCGGAGGTTGCCGCCGGGGTCGCCGTCCTGCAAACGGCGAACGAGAATCTGGTCGAGAGCGGTGCCGGAGACAACGCCCAGTTGGCCGAGGCGGGAGACGGCGTTGGCCAGGCGCCAGTTGGAAACGGCGGCGCCCATGCCGCCCTGAATCAATATAGGAAGTTCCGCCATTCTTTTATTCTCCCACTAAGATCTTCTATCACCTACCCCTTATTCTACCCTTTTCCGGGGGCTGTGTTGCTGGCGCGAATTTCCTGCCAGCGGCGGGGGCGCCGGTTGGCCTGCAAAACTTTCTTGCGCAGGCGGATGGACTTGGGCGTGATCTCGACAAATTCGTCGTCGGCAATGAATTCAATGGCCTGTTCGAGGCTGAGTTCGCGGTGCGGAATCAGGCGAATGGCTTCGTCGGCGCTGGAGGAGCGCATGTTGGTCTGCTTCTTTTCCTTGGTGACGTTGACGTCCATGTCCTGCTCGCGCGAGTTTTCGCCCACGATCATGCCTTCATAGACTTCCACGGCGGGGCCGATGAAGAGTTCGCCGCGCTCCTGCGTATTCCAGAGGGCGAAGGCGGTGGAGGGGCCGGAGCGGTCGGCGACGAGAGCGCCGGTGGGACGCAGGGCCATTTCGCCGCCGTAGTCCACCCAGCCTTCGAAGATGGAATGAATCAGGGCGGTGCCGCGGGTGTCCGTGAGCAGCTGGCTGCGCAGGCCGATGAGACCGCGGGAAGGGATTTTGAAGTCCATGCGCACGCGGCCGGAGCCGTGATTGGACATTTTGAGCATTTCGCCGCGGCGGCCGCCCACGGTTTCGAGAATGATGCCGATGAAACTTTCGGGGACGTCAATAACCAGGCGCTCGAGGGGCTCGAGGCGCTTGCCGTTTTCGGTGCGCACGACGATTTCGGGCTTGCCGACCATCAGCTCGAAGCCTTCACGGCGCATGGTTTCGATGAGGATGGCCAGCTGCAGTTCGCCGCGGCCCAGGACGCGGAAGGATTCCGGCGTGTCGGTGTCCTCGACGCGGATGGAAACGTTGGTAAGGAGTTCCTTGGCGAGGCGGTCGCGCAGATCGCGCGAGGTAAGGTAGCTGCCTTCGCGGCCGGAGAGGGGGCTGCTGTTGACGGTGAAGATCATGGCCAGGGTCGGCTCGTCAATCAGGAGGGGATCGAATTCGCAGGGATTGGCGGTGCTGGTGATGCCTTCGCCGATTTGAATACCCTCGACGCCGGCAATGGCCACGAGGTCGCCCGCGGCGACGGCATCGGCTTCGTCGCGCTCGAGGCCGCGGAAGGTGTAGAGCTTGGTGATGCGCGTGGAAACGAGCTTGCCGTCAAGCTTGCGGATGCTGACGTCATCGCCGCGGCGCAGAGTGCCGTTAAAGACGCGGCCGATGGCGATGCGCCCAAGGAATTCGCTGTAGTCGAGGTTCATGACCTGGATTTTCAGGTTTCCCGCGGGGTCCCCTTTCGGAGCGGCGATCTTGTTCACGATGGCTTCGAAGAGCGGAAGCAGGTCCTTCGAGGAATCGCCGGGGGTGCGGTGGGCGATGCCTTCGCGGGCGTTGGTATAGACGACGGGAAAATCGAGCTGGTCCTCCGTGGCGTCAAGATCGATGAACAGGTCGTAGATTTCGTCGAGGACTTCCTTGGGGCGCGCGTCGGGGCGGTCAATTTTATTGAGCACGACGATGGGGGGCAGGTTGGAGGCCAGAGCCTTCTGCAGGACGTAACGGGTCTGCGGGAGGGGGCCTTCGCTGGCGTCCACGAGCATGACCACGCCATCCACCATGCGCAGGGCGCGCTCGACTTCGCCGCCGAAATCGCTGTGGCCGGGGGTGTCCACGATGTTGATCTTGGTGTCGTGGAAAAAGAGAGCGGTGTTCTTGGCGAGAATGGTGATGCCGCGTTCGCGTTCGAGGTCGTTCGAGTCCATGACCCGTTCGATGACTTCCTGATTGGCGCGGAAGATGCCGCTCTGGCGGAGCATGGCGTCGACGAGGGTGGTTTTACCGTGGTCGACGTGGGCGATAATGGCGATATTGCGGATGTTCTGGCTCATGTCTTAATCTTCAGTTTCCAAGCAAAAAGGGCTGCTTCACCAACGAGCAGCCCGAAAGGAACTCCCGTCTGTTTGTCGATTTACCGCAGGCGAACAAGTTCTATTCTAGCAGACCTGCGCCTTCCCAGCCACTCGGGGCTTGCGGCGTGCGGCCCAGCGGGGATTCAAGGCACCCTGGCGGCTTGGCATAAAGATTCTTCAAGATGAGGTCTCTGTGCTCGTGGCATTCAGATTGCGAGTAAATGCATAGCTGTTATTGGGACAGAACCCAAAATCAGGATCAAAGTAAAACCGAGGCGGGACCGATCAAAGCTTGTAAGTGGTTTGAATTGATGACGATGGGGGTTCACAGTAGTGGCTGAGATGTCCGAAAAGAAGGAGTTTTAGGGCGGATCGGATTTTAACCTGAAGGAATCCTAATGCACAGTTTGGAGAGAAAAAGTCTACGATTTACAAAGGGGGAAAGTAAAATGCGCAAAGTTAGTGTACTGGTACTGTTCGCTCTGGCATTTCTGGTCTTTAGCGTTGCACCTGCGTCAGCAGGCACAGTAGCACCCTGTCCGCAAATTGGATTTGCGAATGGATGCAACTTGGTTCTGACAATCAATGCCGATGGAACGATTACAACCAACCTTGGCGATCCGAATCCCTATGATGGGATCGAGGATCAATTGGTGGGCGTGATCAACAACTATGGCGGGACCGTTACGGGACTCACGCTGAATGGGTCGTACATCTTTGGCTTCGATTACGACGGCGCGTCGAGCCTTGATTGCGACCTGGGTGGCGGATCGACTTACGGCTGCCCTTACGACTACGACTTTGGCGGTTCTGGTTATGAGGGACCGAACACGAGCTTCACCATCGCCGACTACAACAACGGTACGGTGAACTTCACCAACGGCCTGGCCCACGGCGGAACCGCATGGTTCAGCCTGGAAGAACCGGCATCGGCCAACGGCTTCTCGGCAAGGATCACTGGCACCCACGTGCCCGAGCCGGCTTCCCTGACGCTGCTGGGCGCCGGGTTGGTTGGTCTGTTTCTGTCTCGCCGCAAGAGGGCGTGAAATCTGAAGCGAGTATCCTCTGTCCCCCAAGGACGCTCGCTGAGGCCTGAGGGTATCGGGTAGCCTCTCTGGCTTGATCGTCAGGCTCTTTTATAATAGGGCTTCTCCTGTTTCCGGGAGAGGCCCTTTTTTTTCTTTAACTCTGGTATGCTCGCTGGGTCCGCGCAAGTAAACCGCCGCGACGGCGGCCTCGAGGCGAGCGATGTCCCATTCCCTGCAGCGCATTCCCCTTTCCCTTTCCATTCTTCTGGCGGCGATCCTCTCTACGGCGGGACCGGCGGCGGGGCAGCAACCGGCTCCGGCGGACTACTCGCAGCTCTTCGACAAGACCGAGGTGATGATCACGGCGCGGGACGGCGTGAAACTGCACACCGAAATCTACACGCCCAAAAACGCCGCCGGGCCGCTGCCGCTGCTGATCGAGCGCACGCCCTATGGGCTCAACGACGACGAAAAGGGATTCAGCCGCAAGCTCGGCCGCTACGAGGAGATGATTCCCGAGGGATATATTTTTGTTTTTCAGGATATTCGCGGGCGCTTCGGGTCGGAGGGAAAATTCGTGATGCAGCGGCCGGTGCGCGCTGCCGGCGACGCGAAGGCGATTGACGAGGGCACGGACACCTACGACACGATCGAATGGCTGGTGAAAAACGCGCCCAACAACAATGGGCGCGCCGGCCTCGTGGGCATCTCCTATGGGGGATGGCTGACGGTGATGGGCATGCTCGAGCCGCACCCGGCGCTGAAGGCCGTTTCCGAGCAGGCTTCTCCGGCGGATATGTTTCTGGGCGACGATTTTCATCACCAAGGGGCCTTCCGGCTGAGCTACGGATTCGAATACGCCACCATGATGGAGACGGACAAGGAAAACTACGCGTTTCCCTTCGACCGCTACGACACCTATGACTGGTATCTGCGGCTGGGCGCTCTTTCCAACGCTAACAAGAATTATGTGCACGGCAAGCTGCCCACCTGGAACGATTTCGCGGCACACCCCAATTACGATGCGTTCTGGAAAAAGCAGTCCATGACTTACATTTTGAAGCGGCCCACGGTGCCCAACCTGAACGTGGCGGGGTGGTGGGACCAGGAAGATTTCTACGGGCCGATGAGGATCTACGAGCTGATGGAAGAGCATGACCCCGATCATCTCAACTACCTGGCGGTGGGTCCGTGGAATCACGGGGGCTGGGCGCGCGGGCCGGGCTCGTCGCTGGGGGCGATTCCCTTCGGAAGCGACACGGGCGTTTATTTTCGGCGGAAGATCGAGGCGGAATGGTTCGCCTACTGGCTGAAGAACAAAGGAAAGCTTCCGTTGCAGGAGGCCATCCTGTTCCAGACGGGAAGCGACAAATGGACGACGTTTGATTCCTGGCCGCCCAAGCAGGCGCGGGCGAAAAAACTTTATTTCCGGGAAAACGGGAAGCTGGATTTCGAGGCGCCCAGGAGCGACTCGGCGCAGGCCGCGGACAGCTACGTCTCCGACCCGGCACATCCCGTGCCCTACCGCCACCGGCCGGTGGAGATGACCTACCCGCCGGAATACAAGAGCGGGTGGCCGGTGTGGCTGCTGGAGGACCAGCGCTTTGTGGATCGCCACCCGGGGGTGCAGAGATGGGAGACGGAGGAATTGAAAGAGGACGTGGTGGTGGCCGGGAGAGTTAAGGCGCATCTCTATGCCGCGACGACGGGAAGCGATGCGGACTGGATCGTGAAGCTGATTGACGTCTATCCGGAAAACTATCCGCAGGATTGGAAGCTGGCCGGTTTCGAACTGATGATTGCGGGCGACGTGCTGCGCGGACGCTTCCGCAACTCCTTTGAAAATCCCGAGGCCATCGTGCCCGGGCAGGTGACGCCCTACACGGTGGATCTGCACACGGCCAATCACGCCTTCAAGAAGGGGCACCGCATCATGGTGCAGGTGCAGAGCACGTGGTTTCCGCTGATTGACCGCAACCCGCAGAAATTCGTGCCCAATATTTTCGCGGCGCGCGAATCGGACTACCAGCGGGCCACCCAGCGAATTTTCCGCTCCCGGGAATATCCTTCCCACGTGGAGATCTCCGTGCTGCCCGCGGAGGCGCAGCAAGCGACGGCGCCCGGACGGCCGTAAGAGCGGGAAAACAGCGCGGGCAGTTTCGGCGGCCTGATGGAGGCGCCGAAACTGCCCGAAGCCGCAAAAAAAAGAGTCCGGCTGGACCGGACTCGCGAAACTACTGCTTGCCGTCTTTCTTTTCTTCGGCGGCAGCAGCCTTCTTTTTCCCGGCTTTTTTGCCGGTTTTTTTGCCGGTCTTTTTACCAGCCTTCTTCCCGGCCTTTTTGCCGGCCTTTTTCTTGGCTGTTTCCGGCGCCGCTCCTTCTTCCTTCTTGGTTTCTTCCTTCTTGGTTTCTTCCTTCTTGGTTTCTTCCTTCTTGGTTTCCTGCGCAACAGCAGCGACGGAAGTGCCAAGGAAGGCGATCAAAATCAGACTGCCAAGCAACTTCTTCATGGACGCTCCTCTGCGAACAGTGTAGGTGCAAAATGCAGGCGGATGAAAACTGCGAAAACGTTCATCCGCCATCCATGAGGGAGACTAGCACCGGCGGGGGAAGCAGGCAAATAATCCGCTGCGGGGAATGAGCTAAGGGGTACCCCCGTCAGCGAAATCATAAATGCGGAGCGAATTTAGTATAAACAATACTTATTTTAATTCCGGGGAGGCTGCCCCGCGCGGAAGGAAGTCCACGGCCCCGCTTTCATGTCCCGCAAGTACGGCGCCATCCAGGAATATTCCGGGTGGGCCGCGAGGAAGGGCGCGGCGAGGAAATCCTCTCCGCAGGGATGGCCCATGCGCGCGGAGAGTTCCATGCGCGAAACCATGGAACTGTCCGCGGCTTTGGCCTGCACGGCGCCGCCCGGATAGAACGGAGCCCAGTCCCAGATGCGAATGCCGCTGCGGGACGCGTCCACATGGCCGCAGAGGGTGCGCTCGTTGGCCTGTTCCTTTTTCTCGAAGCTGTCGGTATGGTCGGCGAGCATGGCCTGCGCCAGGGGAACGTCAATCTTGCCCCAGTTCTGCCGCAAGAGTTCTTCCCAGCGGACGCGGCGGGCGTTCGGCGAGCTGGAGAGGTCCTTGGGGTCAAATTCGGGAGCGTCCAGCTTGATGACTTGGGGGTCGCGCGCCCAGTTCGAGCCGGAGAGGACGCCGTCCCTGGTGCGCCAGACGTGGAAGGCTTTCAAGCCCAGCTCGAGTTGCGCGATTTCTCCTGTTTTGTTGTCGCCGATGAGCCAGTCGTTGGCGTAGCCGCCGTTGTTGCCCTCGAGCATAATGCGGATGTAGTCGTCAATGGAATTGGAATATTGCAGGGCCTTGCGGGCGCGGACGAATTCGGCTTTGCCGTTGGGGTCCCAGCCTTCGAACTGCGTGATGGTGGTTTCGGTGGCTACCATGCCGCTGCTGGTGATGCCGAAATCGTCGTCGCTGGCGATCACTCCGGGAAAGCCGTCCATAAGCATGCGGTAACCCTTTGCGGGCGCGATATCAAAAACGATGCGCCAGCGTTCCCCGGCCATGTAGCTGGTCCAGTTGTTGTGGGCGATGACGATGCCGTGGTCCCTGGTGGATTTTCCGGTGGCGATGAAAGCGCTGCAATTGCCGGGACTCTTCAAGACGGGCGGAGCGGGATTTTTCTGCTGCTTATCGAGCCAGGGAACGTAATAGTCGGGCAATTCCTCGAAGGCGTTGAAAGCGACGATGTCGTCAATGTCCAGCTTGGATTCGCTTCGAGCGCGCAGCCCTTCGACGATGCCCTGAAGCTCCTGCTGGTATTCGGGGTCAATCCTGGGCCAGAGCATTTCGCGCGCGGCCTTGCGGAAAAACTCCCAATCGCGCTTGGTGGAATGAGTCATGCGCTTCTGCACCGAGGGAAAAGCTTCCTCGATCTCCGGAGCCAGCAGATAGCCATGCTGGAAGCCGATGGCGCCGGGCTGGCCCTCGAGATGCACGTAGATCCAGCCGCCTTCCTCGAAGCGGTAGCTGCCCGCCAGGCGCGGATCGCCGGCCGCGGAACGGGCGCGGGCCGAGGCCAGGGTGGCGCGGAGGGAATCCTGAGCGGCGGGAGCGGCGGACTCGTTCGAGTTGCGGGCCGCCGCCCAGAACAGCGCGGCGCCCAGCAACAGGAGAATCGCCGTCGTCCTGCGTGCGGTGTTGGTCATGATTTCCTCACCTCCCGTATCTCTGGCCCGAAAATACCCGGCAATGCCCGGAATCATTTCGTGCGAACCGCTTTCCAATCCAAGCAGGCAGTCTACATTTGATTTTCGCGGCGGGCAATGCGCGGAAACGCAGGGGAAGGCTGGAGCTTGCAGCATCTGCTAAAGTAGCAGGCATTATGCTGACCGCCATCACACGGCAAGTGAGTCCGGCGCTGACCAAGTGCGAATTGACGTTTGTCGAGCGCCGTCCGATTAACCTGGAAAAAGCGCGCGCGCAGCACCGCGCCTACGAAGAATTGCTGGAAAAGCTGGGAGCGCGGGTTATTTCCCTGCCGCCCGAACCGGAGTTGCCCGATTCCATGTTCGTCGAGGACCCGGCGCTGGCGCTCGATGAACTGGCCGTAATTTTTCCGCTGGGGACGGAATCGCGGCGGCCGGAAGCGGTTTCCCTGGCCGCGGCATTGGGAAAATATCGCAAGCTCGTGTATGTCCAACCGCCTGGGAGCATGGAAGGCGGCGACCTGCTGCGCGTGGGACGGAAGATATTCGCGGGGCTATCGAGCCGCACCAATGAAGAAGGAGTGCGGCAGTTGCGGGCGCTGCTGGCTCCTTATGGATATGAAGTGAGCGGGGTGGCGGTGACGGGTTGCCTGCACCTGAAATCGGCGGTGACGCTGCTGGGAGGGAAGACGCTGCTGGGCAACCGGGGGTGGTTCGAAACCGGGAAATTTTCCGGCTATGAGTGGGTGGACGTGGACCCCGGCGAAGCGCATGCGGGCAACGCGCTGGCGATTGGGGGCAAGGTGATTTTTCCAGCTTCGTTTCCGCGCACGCGGGAGCGCATCGAAGCGGCGGGATTTTCCGTTGCGCCCTTGGACATTGGAGAATTACAGAAGGCGGAATCCGGGCTGACCTGCTCGAGTCTGCTGTTTGACGCCGCCGCCGGGAGCTGATGCCGGGAGCGTCCCACACGATCTTGTTGCCTTGTTCCCCGAGCGGCACGGGAAGCATATACTGATTCTCAGCGTGGGGACGCACGGACGGAAATCCGCGGCCCCCTCCTGCCCGCCGGAATCCGATCCTTGAGAGGGGATAATGATGGACAATCTCTCCGGATTTCCTGCGGAACATGAGGCGAAGGCGCGGCAAGCCATCCATTCTTCCGCCCTAACCATCGTGTGGCGCAGCCTGACGGTAGTGTTTGCCGCGGAGTTTCTGGTAATGATCCTGGTGTGCTATTGGACAGGAATTCCGTTCGGGTTGTGGCTGGATCTCCTCGACGCCCTGGTCCTTTCCGCCATCGCGCTGCCGGTACTCTACCATGTGGTCCTGCGGCCGGTGGCGGTGCTGGCAGCCGGGCAGGCGGCAGCCGCGGCGAATTCGCGCCTGAAGGCCGTTGCCTGGAGGGCGCAGGACGGCATCCTGGTTTTTGGCCTGGATCGCGTGATCCAATTCGCCAATCCCGCGATGGAGAAAATACATGGGTATGAAGCCGGGGCCCTGCTCGGCCAGCCCGTGGAGTGCCTGATGCCCCAGGAGGTGGCGGGGCTCTTCCGGGCGGGATTGAGGCAATTTCAACTCATCGGGAAAGATAAGGTGATCGGCAAGGGTCCGATGGAATTCGCGGGCGTGCGCAAGGACGGCCAGCGCATTCAGGTCGAAATCTCGGTGGATGACGTCTGGACCGGACGGGAAGCCCAGTTTATCGTCATCATCCGCGATATCACCGTGCGCAAGCATGCCGAGGAGGTTCTGCGGGAGAGCGAGAAGCAGCTCCGCCGCATCCTGGATACGCTTCCCGTGGCCGTGCGCATCGTCCAAGGGGGAAAGGTCGTATTTGCCAATCCCGCCGACGCGCGCCTGCACGGTTACGAAAGACCGGAGGAGGAAATCGGCGCGGAAATTTCCCGGTTTTTAGCCGAAGAAGAGAAGGACCGGATTTTGGGTTTTGCGCGGGCGCGCGAGGCGGGGGAAGAAGCGCCCCGCTGGCATGAAACCCGCGCGCGGCGCCGCGATGGAAGCCTCGTTCCCGTGGAAGCTTCCGTCGAGCGGATCATGCATGGCGGGGCGCCCGCCGGGCTGGTGGCGATCCGCGACCTGACCGAGCGGCAGCGCCTGGAATTATACGAAAAGATTTTGCCGGTGTGCTGCGTGTGCGGAAAAATTCGCGACGAGAGCAGCGCGGAGCGAGGCGAAGGAGAGTGGGTTCCGCTGGATGAGTACGTGGCGCGGCACTCCAATGCGCAGTTCAGTCACGGCTTTTGTCAGGAGTGCTATCGCGAGTATCGAAAGAAGGAAGGACTCTCTTCCTAACCCGCATTTCTCACCAGGAGGAGTGGGCATGGGTGGGTGGAGTGGAAAAGCCCGCCCTCTGAAGAGGGCGGCTACAGAGTGCGCGCCAATTTTACCGCTGGGAGAAAGATCGCCGTGTTACGCGCACGGCGAAACAGGAAAGCGTGCAAATGGAGCAGCGTGCGGGGCAAGCCCCGCCCCACAGCCTGACTCTTGTGAGAAATGCGGGTCAACCCTGCGGCGGTTTTTTCCGCCGCAAGCCGTGCGCACGCGGCGCGCTAAGGCAAAGATAGGGCGCCTATGCTGCAAGAAGCCAGGAAAGAAAGAACCGGGGCGCTTTTCGCTTCCCTCCGCAGGCTGGCCCCGCCAGGTTTCTACGGGTGAAAATCGAATTCGAGAATCTGCGTGGATTCGCCGCCGGAGGGAGAAAACTTCCAGCGCTTGACGGCATCAACGGCGGCCTGGGCCAGCACCGGGTGCCCGCCAACCACGGTAGCGCTTTTCACCGCGCCGCTCGCTGTGATAGTCACTTCCACCTTAACCGTGCCGGCCAGGCGCATGCGGCGGGCCAAATCGGGGTATTCCGGCGAAGGCTTGCTGATGGCGTGGCGGCCTTCCTGGGCCGAAAGGGTCGTGACGGCAAGTCCGAGGCCCACCAAAAGAGCGCCTTTCAGCCAAAAACCGCGTGAACGGGAACTACGATTGTTTTTCGTCATGGTCCTATCCCAAGTCTTGCTTCAGCATTCCGGAGGATCGAAGACTCCGACGGGCAGCTTGCGAAACCGAAGCACAGCTCTTTTTCTTTCGTGGACTAATCTTACCGGGGGACCGCAGGTCGTGAACGGATATTGCGTGAAGCGTGCGCTCTGCGGCAACTGGCCGGACGTACAGGGGCGAAGGGAGCCAAGTACAGGTGCAAGAATAGGGCTGTTGACGCATTGGCAGCACAAGTGACAGCGGTGCACATTCCCGTGTTGAAGCCCGCGCGGGCCCGTGGTAGAGTTAGCTCCAGTATGATTTCTACCTCGGCCAAGCGAATTACCACCGCCACGACGACGTCGAAGACGTCGACTACGTGGATGTGCACTATTTTCGCTTTCGGCGCGGGGAGAAACAGCTAGCCAACTAGCCAAAAAAGTTTCGAACCCGCCGCCGGAAGCGAATCTGGCGGCGGGTTTTTCGTTTACCCCCCCCCTCCAGAGTCGCTCCGGCGGATACCCACAGAGGGAAAAAGGAGCGGCAGTCATGCAACGGGAAAGAGCGGAGCAAGCAGAGGTGGCGGAACGAAGCCCCGCGCCGGGGCGCCGGGAATTTCCGGACGAAGTCCGGCGCGGGGTTGCGCACATTCACTATGGAGCCAGCCGGACGGGCCTGCGGGCCGGGACGGAATTGGGCGAGGTGATCGTTTTCAAGTTCGGAGGCACGTCGCTGGCGGGAGCGGAGCGCTTGCGCCACGCCGCGCAACTGGTGCGCGACGCGGCGGAGGAGGCCGGGGTGGCCGTGGTTGTTTCGGCGATGAAAGGAGTCACGGACCAGCTCCTGCGATTGGACCGTCTGCGCCAGGGCGGAGAATTCGCGCGGGCCGCGCGGGAAGCCGATACGCTCTTGCAGCTTCACCGGGACGTGCTGGAGGAATTGCGGCTGCCGCGAGAGGAGAACGAACGCGTGGCGCACGATATTCAGCTGCTGGGCCGCGATCTGCTGCACGAAGTTGCGCGGAACGGAGGAGGCGAGGCCGAGCGGGCCGACCGCCTGGCGTCGTTCGGGGAGCGCTTCAGCGTGCGGCTGTTTGCCGCGGCACTGGAAGCGGCGGGCGTGCGGGCGGTGCCCGTGGCGTCATCGGATTTCGTTCTGACCTGCGACACGTTTCGGGATGCGCGGCCGCACCTGGAAGAGACGCGGCGGCGCGGCCGGGAGCTTCTGCTGCCGCTGCTGGACGCCGGAGTGGCGCCGGTGGTGACCGGATTTATCGGAGCGACGGCGGACGGGAGGATCACCACGCTGGGGCGGAACAGTTCGGACTATTCGGGAGCGCTGGTGGCGCACGTGGTGGACGCGGACGAACTGGTGATCTGGACGGACGTGGACGGAATTTACACGGAAAATCCCAGCGAAGTGGCCGAAGCGAAGCTGCTGTACGAATTGAGTTACGCGGAAGCGCACGCGCTGGCGGAAGGCGGAGCGAAGGTCCTGCACCCGCGGGTGCTGCCCCTGGCGGCGGAAACGCAAATGACCGTGTGGGTGCGCAACACGTTTCGTCCGGAATTGAATGGCACGCGAATTGGACCGCCCGCCTCCGGCGCAGCGGAGCAAACAGGAGGAGTGGCATGAGCGGCGCAAACAAGAAAGGAAAGAAGCGCTGGCGCGCCGGAGTGCTGGGCGCGACGGGGATGGTGGGGCAGCGGATCGTGCAGATGCTGGCGCGGCATCCGTGGTTTGAATTGACGGCGGTGGCCGCTTCGGAGCGCTCGGCGGGAAAACGCTACGCGGATGCGGTGTGCTGGCACCTGAATGAGCCGATGCCGGAAGCGGCCCGCACGCTGGTGGTGAAGGACGTGGCGCCGCCGCTGGATTGCGATTTCGTTTTCTCCGGGCTGGACTCCTCGGTGGCGGGGCGGGTGGAAGCGGCGTTTGCCGCGGCGGGCTATCCGGTGGTGAGCAATTCGAAGAATCACCGCATGGAGCCGGACGTGCCGCTGCTGATCCCGGAAGTGAACGCGGGGCATCTGGAGTGCATCGCGGCGCAGAAAAAGAACCACGGCTACCGGAGCGGATTCATCGTGACCAATCCCAACTGTTCGACGGCGGGATTGGTGCTGGCGCTGAAGCCGCTGGCCGATACATTCGGGATCGAGCAAGTACACGTGGTGACGATGCAGGCGGTTTCCGGAGCGGGCTATCCCGGCGTGCCCTCGATGGATATTCTGGGCAACGTGATTCCCTTTATCAGCGGCGAAGAGGAAAAAATGGAGACGGAGCCGCGGAAGCTGCTGGGGCGCTGGGACGGGAAACGCTTCGTGGACCTGGACGTGCGGCTGAGCGCGCATTGCAATCGCGTGCAGGTGCTCGACGGGCACATGGAAAGCGTTTCGGTGAAGCTGAAGAAGAAAGCTTCGGTGGAAGAGGTGCGCGAGGCGCTGCGCACGTTCGAAGTGTCGGACGAACTGGCCGGGCTGCCCACGGCGCTGCGGCGGCCGATTGTGGTGGCCGAGGAAGCCGACCGGCCGCAGCCGCGGCGCGATGCGGATGCGGGAGCGGGAATGGCGGCTGTGGTGGGGCGGGTGCGCGCCTGCCCGCTGCTGGATTTCAAGTTCACCGTGCTCTCGCACAATCTGGTGCGGGGAGCGGCAGGAGCGGCGCTGCTCAATGCGGAGTTGCTGGCCGCGCGGGGATTGCTGGACGGAAGGAAAACGGCAAAGCCGTAGCAAGCTAGGGAAAAACTCAATTACGGGTGTCATGCCGAGGCGAACCGATGAGGTTCGCCGAAGCATCTCGACTGGAAGTGTCGGCAACACATGAAGTTGAGATTCTTCATCCCGGTAAAAGACACCGGGACTCAGAATGACAAGGCTTACTTCTTCAGTAGTCTGCTCAAGTGACGATTTCCGTCCGGCAATCGCGGGCGGCGGCGTATTTTTCAAAAAGTTCGGTCATGCGCTGGGCCCAGCGGTCGAGGCCGTCGGGACCGCCGAAGGAGATGATGACGGCGAGGACCCTGGTGGTTTGCGCGGTGACCATGGTGCGCTCGGAATCGCTGGTGGGGCTGCCGTGGGGGCCTTGCGCGTCGGCAAAGAGCGGAAGGTTTTCCAGGTTGAGGTCGTACTTGCCGATGCCTTTGTAGGTTTCGCCGGGGCGGCCGGCGCGGAAGACGATGGGGCCTTCGACGTGCGCGAGATCATAAAGGCCGATGGAGTAGCGGCTTTCCACGGAGACAAGATTAATGATGTCCACGACGGCGTGAATGCGCGGCAGTCCTTTGGCGGCGATCACGCGGCGCAGCAGGGCTTCGGCGGAGCCGCGATAGCGGGCGGGGTCCTTGCCGAGGGCCTTGTAGCCGACGCGCGTGGCGATGATCGGCGCTGCTTCGAGGACGGCGCGAGGCTCGGGCAAGGCGGCGATTTTTTCTTCAATGGCGCGGAGTTCCTCGAGCAGGGCGGCGGGAGAATCGCCGGCGGTGAGTTGAGCGGTGACGCAGGCAAGAGCGGCGCGCGGGCATTTTTTCTTCAGTTCGGGGTCGATGGTGACTGTTGTTAGTGGAGCGGTATTCATTCGGGCGTCCTCTTTGTCGCGTCCGTGGGCGTTATGATGTGCGGGAGACTCGCCTGAGTTTAACCTGAAATCAGAAATTGAATTGGACGTTCCACCCCCATGTTTTTGCAAGAATATCATTTCAGTGATCTTAGTCCGTATGCGCGGACTAAGATATTGATTGCAATGGAGTTACTTCTATTTGTTGAGACTCTGGGATGAAAATTCAAACTGTAAGGGGAGTTGTTTCACGGATGGAAGGCGCCATCTTCAACCGGTTGAGGGCCAACTGCAGGAGTCGATCGTCGAATAGATGCTGCTTGCGCTGGACGGACTTCTTGCCTCCAGGCCATCTGGCAATACCTTCACGAATTGAACGGAGATCGGCCGGATAGCCACCCTCGTGAATGAGCCAATCAACCGTAGCGAGCAGTTCCATTCCCAGGGGCGATTCGTACCCGTCGATGAGTTTTGCAGTTGCTTCTAGCGCCGGCAGGTAGGTCCTTGCTTTTTCGCTGTGAAGATATTCTTCAATTATAGTGCGCCGCGAATCATTGAACCAAATTAGATCGAAGGGGCTGGCATCACTCAGACGCTTTGCGGAGTGCAGATAGCTTCCGTCCAAACCATCCAATAAGTGTCGCAACCTCTCGGCGTATGGACCGTATTTGTTCGGAGTGAACCGCAGATCGAGAGGGTCCTTCATACGCATCGCAAGGATGGAGGATTGAAGAAACCAAGCAAGTTTTTGAATCTCGAGGTTCGTACATTCCAGACCTAGGACCGCGTAGCGCCTGCAGAGTTCGGCAATGAGTGCTCGCGCCGGCGTCAATTTCTCCAACCCTTCCTTCTTTGAAACGTTCTGATACGTCCGGGTTGGGGTGTAGACTAGGACTTCGACGTCCGCCAGTTCTCCCAAAGCGGCTTCGATTTCCTGACGTACTTCCGGCCAGTCCAAGCCACCATTGCCACATCCAAGAGGAGGCAGCGCGATCGAATGAATCTTCTTCTGTCTGATGACTTGGAGAAGATCTTGAAGTCCGTCGTGTATCCACTCAATTTGAGAATCGCCGCGCCAGTGCTTCTTGGTTGGAAAATTGATAATCCATCGAGGCTGGATCAGTCCTTTGTTCTCGGTCACAAACATGAGGCCGACGCGGACTTTCTCGTCTTGGCAAGCTTCTTTATATGCTTTTGTGTTTTCGGGAAACGCCTCACTGAACATCAGAGCGACACCCTTCCCCATAATTCCTACTTCGTTGACAGTATTGACCAACGCTTCGGTTGGGGCTTGGAGTAGATTGCCTTCAACGTATTTGATCATCAGAGATACCAACCCGGTTTACACAAGACCTGTGTCGACAGGTTTAGAGTACCACAAGTGGTTTCGATTTTTGTTTGCTCTTCTTGCCGATAACAAATAATCCCGAGAATGCCGGTCATGGGCATGTGTCGATAGATGAGAGCTTCTGCTTGGTATCGTTCAAACTTCCCCGGGTCGTCGGGGTCACGCCGAAAATCGCGGGCCTGCAATCTTTGCCAATCGATATGATCGAGCCTTTCGATGTCGCTATGAAACTCGGCGGCTTCAAGAACTGCATGCCGGTCGGTGAAGACGAAAGGAATGGCTTGTTTACGCATTTCAGGAAGAGATGAGACCAAAATGGCGATTTCGTGCAGCGGGCGCTGCACGACGCCGCTGCGACCGGTTTTGATGTTCAAGAGCATTGGTGAATATGGAGTGAAATAGAACGGCACGTAGTCAGCCAGTGTGCCTCCGGGAGGAATTGGCACGATTCGCGCAGCCCGGCGAGCAACAAGTTCACCGTTTCCGATTTGGACATAATTGGGGTCGGAATGAGTACTGTTGCTGCAGTGAAGTCCATTGGAAAGAATCCAGGGAATGTTAGCAACGTGGATAATTCGAAAGATCAAGGCCTTTTCAGGGGTTAGATTACTCATTGTGGCCGCCGCAGAATTGGATTGAGTCCTTGAGCATGCGAAACAGGAAGGCCCGGGTTCCTTCTCGTTCATTTCTCTTGACGGGGTCCATGGGTGAGAGGATACCACTGTTGTAAAATACGCTGACTTATAGAATCGAGGGTGCCCCGCGATTCCTCAGCGCGCAATAGGATCGGGCCATTCGTCTTCCGCTTCATCTTGTTCGCGGGCAGATATACTGTCCCGGAGGCTGCCATGAGTTTAATCGTTAAAGTCTATTCCGACTACGTTTGACCGTACTGTTTTCTGGCGGAGGGTCCGCTGGAAGAGGCCGCGCGGGCGACGGGGGCGAAGATCGAGTGGATGCCGTTTGAGTTGCGGCCGTATCCGGAAGAGACGCTGCGGCCGGAGGGGGAATATCTGCGGCGGGCGTGGGCCGAGCGGATACTGCCGCTGGCGGAGCGCATGGGGCTGAAGATGGTGCTCCCGCGCGTTTCTCCGCAGCCGCACACGCATCTGGCCTTCGAGGGTTTTCAATATGCGAAAGAGCACGGCAAGGCGGGGGAATACAATCACGCGGTCTTTGCCGCGTTTTTTCAGGAGGAGCAGGATATCGGGGAGATTGAGGTGCTGGCGGGCATCGCGGGGAGCGTGGGGCTGGATCGGGAGGAGTTCCGGCGGGCGCTGGAGACGCGGCGGTACAAGGAGGCCCACGAAAACGCGCTAATGATGGCTGTGCGCAAGGCGCGGGTGGAGGCGGTGCCGATGATTGTCATTGGGAGCCGGGTGATTCGCGGGCTGGCGACGCGGGAGGCGATTGAGGAGATGATTCGCGAAGAGATGGAGCGGGGCGGGTAGGTTTGCAGTGGGTTGGCGGCGGGGGTGACGTAACGATATGTTGTGGGAATACTTTTAACCTGAAATCCGAAGTTGAAGAGAGATTCCTCCGCTCCGGGACGGCAAGAATCGCCGCCCCTCCGGTCGGAATGACAAATCTGCTTTGTGGATAACTGGGGGAAATCCAACTTCGTCGAAGTTGATCTTTCAGGACCTAAGCGACTGTAAATACGGGACATGTTATTTTCGAGGACGGTTCAATTTCGGTGATCAGGTTTAGTTGAGATTCTTCGGCCATCCTCATCGGATGGCTTCAGAATGACAGATCTTTTTTTGAGCAGGTTTCAGCAGAGGACGGTGGTTTCGCGGCATTCGCGGCAGAGGCAGGCGAAGTGTTCGTTGAGGCGGGCCCACTGGGCGCGGCATTCGAGGCAGAATTGGGGATCGCGGCGCAGGCAGTCGGCGCAGTCTTCGCCGGCGGGTTCGGTGAAGTCCGCGGCCAATTCGTGAAGGGCGACGCCGGAGCCGCAGCGGGCGCAATGGAAGAGGTCATCGGCGGCGGCAGGGGCGGCGGCGAGCGAGGACTGCATCTGCTCCATCAACTGGAGGACGCGGGCGGCGATGTGCTCGGCGGTGAGGCCGAAGGACTGCACGAGTTCCCAGGGCTTGCCGGAAACGCCGAAGCGGTCGGCGACGCCGACCATGGAAAATTGCAGGGGCTGGCGGAAATCCTCGCGCTGGCGGAGGACGGCGCCGGCGACGAGGTTGCCGAAGCCGCCGGTCTGGTGCTCTTCGGCGGTGACGATCACCTGAGTTTCCTCGGCGGCGCGGGCTAGCGTGAAAGTGTCCAGAGGCTTCACCGTGTGCACATTGATGACGCGCATTTCGATGCCGTACTCCTCCTTGAGCAGCCAGGCGGCGCGCATGGCTTCGGGAACCATGGGACCGCAGGCCACGATGGAGGCGTCCTCGCCTTCGTTTTCATAGAGCGGGCCGAGGTGGGTTTCGAAAGCGTCGGCGAAGCGGGCGCGCGCGCCGCGGAAGCGGATGACATTGGCGATGCCGAAGCGGTAGGGAGAGTCGGCGGAGGTGACGACGGGAGTGGCTTCGCGGGCGAAGCGCAGGTAGCAGGGGCCTTCGATTTGCAGCAGGCAATGCTCGGTGGCCTTTTGGGTTTCGATGGCGTCGCAGGGCACGGCCACGCGCATGTTGGGCAGGATGCTCATGAGGGAGATTTCCTCGAGGGCCTGGTGAGTGGCGCCATCCGGGCCGACGGAAATGCCGCCGTGGGCGCCGGCGATTTTGACGTTGAGATTGGAATAGCAGATGGTGGTGCGGATCTGGTCCCAGGCACGGCCGGAGGCGAAGACGCCGTAGGTTCCGGCTACAGGGATGAGGCCTTCGCGGGCGAGGCCGGCGGCGACGCTCATCATGTTCTGTTCGGCGATGCCCACGCTGAAGATGCGATTTTTTCTTTCGGGATGTTTTTCCTCAAAATCGGTGATGCGGATGGAGCTGGAAATATCGGCGTGCAGCGTGACCACGCGGGGGTCTTCGCCGGCGCGTTCGAGGCCGCGGCCGAAGCCCATGCGAGTGGGGTCCATTTCGACTTTCATGCGCTCGCCGGAGTTCCACCAGTAGTCGCCGGCGTAGCGGGGAATGGCCTCGCGGGTGGCGCGAGAGACGCGCGCGGCGTTTTCCGCGGCGTGCGCAAGCAGGCGCTCGACGCGTTCGGGCGGAACGGCGGGGGAGTGCAGCTCGGCCAGGGCTTTTTCGAGCTGCTCGCGGCTGGGCGCGGCGCCGTGCCAGGCGGCTTGGTTTTCCATGAAGGAGACGCCTTTGCCCTTCACCGTGGCGGCGAGGAGGACGGTTGGTTTTCCTTTGCAGGAGCGGGCGCGCTCGAAGGCTTCGAGGAGCCGGGCCATGTCGTGGCCGTCCGTTTCGATCACGTGCCAGCCGAAGGCGGCGTATTTGGCGGCCAGCGGCTCGACGTTCATTACGTTTTTCACCCAGCCGTCGATTTGCAGGCGGTTGCAGTCCACGATGGCGCAGAGGTTATCGAGGCCGTGATGCGCCGCGGCCATGGCCGCTTCCCAGACGCTGCCTTCCTGCTGCTCGCCATCGCCCATCAGGACGTAGATGCGGTGCGCCGCGCGGCTTAAGCGGGCGGCGAGAGCGCTGCCCACGGCCGCGCCGAGGCCTTGTCCGAGAGAGCCACTGGAGATTTCCACGCCGGGAACTTTGCGCCAGTTGGGGTGGCCCTCGAAGCCGGAGCCGAGTTGGCGCAGGAGAACCACGTCGTCTAGGGGAAAATAGCCGGCCTGGCCCAGAGCCACGTAGAGAGCCGGGGCTTTGTGCCCGGCGGACCAGAAGACGCGGTCACGCTGGGGCCAGTGGGGATTGGCGGGGTCGTGGTTCAGGACGTTCAGGTAGAGAGCGGCGGCGATGTCCATGACGGAAAGAGTGCCGCCGGGATGGCCGGAACCGGCGGCGTGGATGCTGAGCAGATTGATGGCGCGCATTTCCGCGGCGGCGGCTTGTAGTTCGGCGATGTTCAGGTGCGGCCCGGATTTTTTTGCTGGCGGCGTCATGGAGAGTCTCCTCGGACTAAATTTTTTCATTCTTTTCATTTTCTCCAGGGCGTGAAGCAGGCTGCAAGAGTCGGAATGCGTCAGGCGGCGAATGGGGGAGAAAACGCACCCGTTGCGCCGATTGGCTCTTGGCGCTTGCAAAGGAATGAGTGCAGGCCCTCGTGGGGAGTTTCTGTGCGGTGGGTTGGATCAACCCAACTCCTTGTATTGCAAGTGGTTGCGGCAGGGAAGCTATCGGCTGTATCTTCCCGGGCCGCAACCGATGCAAGAAAGGGAAAATCTGCACTCATCCTCGTGTTGATACGGAGCAAGGCAAATGCCAGAAAAAGGGCCGGCTGGCGCGCAAAGCGGACCGAGGCTGTCCGCGATTATCCGGCGCGGGGCTGCAGGCGGGCGGTGAAATGGCGGAGAAAAGGGGCCTGGTAGGTCAGATCGTAGCCGCGAAGGGATTCGCGGCGCTTCCAGACGTCCAGGATGACTTCGACGACGTACTCGATGTGGCTCTGGGTATAGACGCGGCGGGGAATGGCCAGGCGCACGAGATCCATACGGGCGTGCTCGCCAAACATGAGCGTGCCGATTTCAACCGAGCGGATGCCGCCGGCCAGATACAGCTCGATGGCCAGAGCCACGCCGGGAAATTGCGCCGGAGGAATCTGCGGGAGGAAGGCGCGAGCGTCGAGATAGATGGCGTGGCCGCCGGGAGGCTGAACGATGGGCACGCCTTCGGCGGCAATGTGGTTGCCGAGAAACGCGGTGGAGGCGATGCGGTATTTCAGGTAGTCCTCTTCGAGGGCTTCGTTGAGACCCACGGCGATGGCTTCGAGGTCGCGCCCGGCGAGACCGCCGTAGGTGGGAAACCCTTCGGTGAGGATCAGGAGGTCTTTTTCCTGCTGGGCGAGAAGATCGTCATTGGTGCAGAGGAAGCCGCCGATATTGGCGAGGCCGTCTTTCTTGGCGGACATGGTGCAGCCGTCGGCGAGGGAGAACATTTCCTGGGCGATGGCGCGGGGAGTCTTATCAGCGTAGCCCGGCTCGCGGAGTTTGATGAACCAGGAGTTTTCGGCGAAGCGGCAGGCGTCGATATAGAGCGGGATTTTGTGTTTCGAGCAGATGGCCTTGACGGCGCGGATGTTGGCCAGGGAGACGGGCTGGCCGCCGCCGGAATTGTTGGTTACGGTCAGCATCACCAGGGGAATGCGCTGGGCGCCCACGCGCTCGATGGTTTCCGCGAGGCGCGCCGTGTCCATATTGCCCTTGAAGGGATGCAGGGCGGCGGGTTCGCGGGCCTCGGCGATAGGCAGGTCGAGAGCTTCGGCGCCGACAAATTCGCAGTTGGCGCGGGTGGTGTCGAAATGCGTGTTATTGGGAACCACGTCGCCTTTTTTGCACATTACGGTGAAGAGAATGCGTTCGGCGGCGCGGCCCTGGTGCGTGGGAATCACATGGCGGAAGCCGAAAATATCCTGCACGGAGTGGCGGAAACGGTCGAAGCTGGAAGAGCCGGCGTAACTTTCATCGCCGCGCATCATGGCGGCCCATTGCTCGGTGGACATGGCCGAAGTGCCGGAATCGGTGAGCAGGTCAATGAGGATGGCGTCGGCGGGAACGAGGAAGAGGTTATAGCCCGCGGCGGCGATCAGGAGTTGGCGTTCTTCGCGGGTGGTTTCGCGGATGCGCTCGACACTCTTGATGCGGAAGGGCTCGATGATGGTACGCATGGGCATGGCCGCCTTTCTGCGTTTGCGCGAGAATCGAAGACTATATCATCTGCATCCAAGCAGGTCACTCGCGTACTCAATTCGCAAGGGCGGAATTTCCCCCGCGCTCAAGCGTCCGGCTCCTGTTCTTCTTCGTTCTGCTTCTCAGATTCCGCGGCGGGATCGCGCAGCAGTCCCGTTTTTTCGAGCGCGCGGTAATAGCCCGGGCGGGTGTGGCGGTAATGCTCGGCGGGAACCCTGCCGTGCAGCCAGGCGAGGTCCATGGGATAGACGAGCGGATCGAAAATCGCCAGATAGAAATGCCAGAGCAGGATGGAGAAGGTGGCCAGGAGGGCTTCGTAGAAGTGCACGGCGGTGGCCGCGTCGGTCAGCCACTTGGGGAAGTAATGCAGGGTGAAATTATTGAACCACAGCAGGAAGCCGGAGAGGGCCATGACCGCGGTGCCCCAGAGAAAGGCCCAGTATTCTATTTTTTCGGCGTAGCTGAATTTGGCGAATTGCGGCGCTTCGCGGGAGAAGCCGAGGTTATAGCGGAGGGCGCGGAGTAAATCGGTGAAATCGCGCCAGCGGGGGAGCAGGGCCCGCAGGATGGAGCGGTCGCGTTTGTTCACCGCCAGGTGCGCGAAGTGATAAATGGTTGCCGCCAGCAGCACCACGGCGGCGATGCGGTGCAGCGTGCCGCGAAACGCGATGTGGCTTTCCCAAAGCAGCAGGGGCTGGGCCCACCACTTGGCCGGATATTTGAGGGCAAAGCCGGTGAAAACCAGGGTGGGGAAGCTGAGCATGACGCCCCAGTGGGCCAGCCGGAAATGGAAATTCATGCGCACGGCCTGTTGCGTGCTTTCCGGCCGGGGGCGCGGACGCACCAGTTTGGAGAGCAGATCCAGGGCGTTGTGCGCGACCATGAAGAGCAGCGTCAACGGGATCAGCACCCAGTAAATCCAGCGGATCCACCGCACCGCGGGATGCGCTGGGCCGCTGGCGGTGCGCACGTGCACGGCGCCGATGGCGAATTTTTCTCCAGCGCCGTTATGGCAATGGCCGCAGGTTTTCGGCAGATTGGCGGGATGGACCATGGAGCGCGGGTCGCTGGAGCGGAAGATGTCATGCACGCCGTGGCAGGAGGAGCAGTTGGCCACGGTCAGCGAGCCCTCGCTGATGGAAAGGCCGTGAAAGCTGTCGGCGTAGGAGGGCACGCGGTCGGTGGGCAGGTTGTAACGCTCGGCCAGGCGCTCGTCGCTGTGACAGCGGGCGCAGGTGTCCATGGAAACGCGCGCGGCATTGACGCGGGAGCCGGCGTCGGAGGGGGAAAGAATGCCGTGTTCGCCGTGGCAATCGGTGCATACGGGAGCGTCGCGCACGCCGGCCAGCATGGCCTGGCCGTGCACGCCGGCGAGATATTTTTTGGCGATTCCGCCGTGGCAGCGGCCGCAGGTTTCCGCCACGTTCCAGTGATTGATGGGCGAGCGCGCTTCGCGCCCCACGGCGATGGCGTGACTGCCGTGGCAGTCCGAGCAGGTGGCGGCATTTTTTCCAGCGGCGACGGCTTGCGCGTGCACGCTCCGGCGGTAGCTTTCCACCGGATGGGCCAGGGGAATGCGATGGCGCGAGAGAAACTCCTTGTTGGCGTGACACGCCGAGCAGGTATCCAGGAGATTCTTTTTGGCCACGGGCGAGGCCGCTTCGCTCGAAGCCATGATGCGGTGGGCCGGGCCGTGGCAATTGGCGCATCCGGGAGCGTCGGTATCACCGGCCTTCCGGGCTTTTCCGTGCGCGCTTTCTCCCAGTTCCTTGACTTGCTGCGCGTGGCAGGCCGCGCATTTCTCCGGCGCTACTTTATTTTCCGAAGAGAGTTCGTGCAGGTCGCCATGGCAGGAGCGGCAGGCGTCCGCGCCCAGCGCGGCGTGGACGCTATGAGGAACGTCCGCGGAGGGTTCGGCGTGGCAGGATGCGCACTTCACGCGCGGGACTTTCGCGGGATGGGGGAAGCCGCGCAGAGCGGCGTGGCAGTCGCGGCAGGCCAGAATGCCGTGAATGCTGGCCTGAAACTTATCCGGATGAAGGGAGATGTTTTTGCCGCTTTCGCTTTTCATGCCCGGCTGGCCGTGACAGTCGAGGCAAGCCGCATTTTCCTTGCTTGCGGCCGCGGCGGTGGGCGCCAGCAGGGTCAGCGCCATCAGCAGCGCCAGCACGATGGCCAGAATCAGCGCCGCAATCTTCAGTACGCGCATATGCGCATCCTCCTTCGCCGGCCCTTCCCATCTCTCTAGCGGTACGCAAAAAGCATGGCGTACAAAATCCACAGGACAATGCTGAAGCCCACGGCCAGGGCGGACCAGGCGAAGGCGCGGATGGTCCGGGTGACGATGGGGGGATAGGCGACATCCATTTTTTCCTCGAGCTTGCCGGCGGCGGCCAGGGCCTGCACTTCGCGCGGCTTATCGCGCTTCATTTCCTCGAGGGCCACGCGTCCGGTAAAGATGGCGATGTCCATGGGAAATTTTTCCGGTCGCAGGTGGGTGTTGAAGAAGTGCACGGTAAAAATGAAGCCGGTGGCCAGCAGGGCCTCGTCGCTGTGAATGATGGTGGCCACGTTGAGAAACATTCCGGGCAGCGCGCGGGTGAAGAAAACCGGGAACCACAGGGTCAGGCCGGTGGCGCCGATGATGGCGATGCCCCAGAAGACCGCGAAGTAGTCGAATTTTTCCCAGTAGGTCCAGCGGCCGTAGGAGGGGCGCGGCCCGCGGCCCACGAACCATTTCACGGTGGCGATGAATTCGGACAGATCGCGGCGTCCGGGCAGCATGGAATCGGGTCCGAGGAGCAGGGCTTTCCAGGAGTGGTACTCGTGGCGCTTCAGGCGCAGCAGGTCCAGCAGGTGGATCACGAAGACGGAGAACATGACCACGGCGGCGGCGCGGTGAATGTAACCGGCGGTTTGGAAACCGCCCAGCAGGCGGGAGAGCATGACCGCCCATCCGGTGTAGGAGAACTTCAGGGTCAAGCCGGTCAGCGCCAGGCTCATGAAGCTGAGAATCATGCCGGTGTGCAGGACGCGGTGCAGGCGCGTGAAGCGCACGAACTGGCGCTCGCCCGCGGGCGGGACCGCGGCGGCGCGCAGTTCGCCGCGCATCTGGAAGGCGCGGGGAATCCACAACAGGGTGTGCAGGCCGCTGACCAGGAAGGTGCCGGCCAGCAGCACGGTCATTCCCCAAAACGCGGCGAACAGGAAGGGATACTTGCGGGGATCGTGGTGCGTGGCATGGGTGAGATAGCCGGCAAAGCGGCGAGTGGCTCCGGGGTGGCACTTTTGGCAGGTGGCCACGACGTTGGCGCGGCTCAGGCGCGAGTTGGGGTCGGTCACCGCAAGAACGTCATGCGCGCCGTGGCAGTCATAGCACTTGGCGGTCTTGGTGTAGCCCAGGCGCGAGACTTTTCCGTGATAGGTGTCGAAATAAGTTTTAGCAATCTGCTCGTGGCAGCGCCCGCACTTGGTCATGATGTCCAGCTTGAAGGCGTCCTCGTCGGCGCGGCGGATGGAGTGCGCCGTGTGGCAGTCGTTGCAGACCGGCAGGGGGTGGCCGTTCCTGCCGTTTCCGCGGGCGTGAACGCTGCGGTCGAACTGTTCCTGAATGCCGTGATGGCATTGGCCGCAGGTTGCGGGCACGTTGGCGGGGTTGACGCTCGATAGCGGATCGCTGCGGGGCAAGACGCGGTGCGCGGTGTGGCAATTGGTGCAGGTGGCCGTGACGGTCAGGCCGCTCTTGAGCAGGCCCTTGCCGTGAATGCTTTCGGTGTAATGCTCGATAATTTCGTGCTGCGTCCCGGTGTAACGAGCCGCGGCCTTTTGTCCCTCGCGATGGCAGCGCGCGCAGAGCGCGGGAATATTCGTGGGGAAGGAGGGCGAGGCAGGGTTGCTCTTGCCCAGCACGGCGTGAGTTCCGTGACATTCGCGGCAATCCGGGGCCACCGAATTTTTTGCGGCCAAGAGCCGCCCATGCGTGCTGCTCTGGTATTGTCTGCCGATTTCTTCGTGGCAGGCGGTGCAGTCCACCGGGCGGGTGATGGTTTCGCAGGGGCGCAGGCGCGAAGCGTTGACTTCCGAGTGGCACTGGCTGCAGGCGATTCGGGAGTGGCGGGACGCAGCCAGTTCCGCCGCCGGGACGAACATCGAGCGGGAGTCGCGGGCGCGGCGCAGGCGCGGATTTGCATGGCAGCGCAGGCAGTCGGCGTCGGCCATGCCCTGTTCATAGAAGACATTGCGGATTTTGTGGGGCTGGTGGCAATCGACGCACGCCGGGAGAACGTGCGATTGCTTCTCCCACAATTCGCCCTTGATGGTTTTGCGGTGCACCTCCTCGATCTGCGCGTGGCAGCGCGTGCAGGTCGCGGCGATGTTTTTCCTGGCGATGCTGGAGTCCGGGTCGGTATGCGGCAGGATCAGGTGCGCCGTGTGGCAAGTGGCGCAGGTGGGGGCCACGATCAGGCCCTTTTTCAGCAAACCTTCGCCGTGAATGCTTTCCGAATAGTTTTCCAGAATATTGCTTTGGGGGATGGCGCGGTTGCGCTGCACCGGAGTGCCTTCGCGATGGCAGCGGCCGCAGACGAAGGGCACTTTCAGGGGGGCCACCGCGGAGCGGGGATCTTTGACGGGAAGGATGTCGTGTTTGCCGTGGCAGTCCTTACAGCGCGGCGCCAGAGGGTCGCCGCGAGCCACCGCTTTTCCGTGCAGCGAGCGGGCATGCTGCTCCTGTTCGGGAGCGTGGCACAGGCCGCAGTCCACGCGCTCGACCGGAGCGCCATGAGGAATCTCCTGGCCTTCGAGGCTGGCGTGGCAGGCGGTGCAGCCCAGACCGGCATGCGCCGAGGCGGCCAGCTTTTTCCCGTCAACGTATAAGGATACGGTTCGCCCGGAACGCTCCACGGACATGCTTTTCTCGCCGTGGCATGCGAGACATTCTTCGTTTGTGGCGGGGGGAGCGCCGCGGCACGGAGAGGAAGCGGCGGCGTGCAGGAGAAGCAGCAAGAGAAGTCCGCGGAAGGCGTTTCCGCCCGCGGATCGCGAACTTTGCCGAACCCTGGCCTTCACGGCTCCCAGACTTTCCTGCAAACTCTGCCGGCGGCTATTTCAGTCCCAAGTCGGTCAGCACCTTGGGATTCTCTTCTTCCATGGCCAGCAGGGCGTGGCAGGCGGAGCAATCGTTGTCGATCGTTTTTCCGTCCGCGCTGGTGTGGCTGCCGTCATGGCAGCGGAAGCAGCCGGGAAAATCGTTGTGCCCCAGATTGTTGGGATGCGTGCCCCAGAACAGCTTCATGTCCGGAAAGATATTGCGCTCGTAAATGGCGGCCACCTGCTCGGCCGATTGCTGCACGACGGTGCGCCGCGCCCGATAAATCTGCGGGTAGGAAGTGCGGTAGAACTCGTTGAGTTCGGTGACGATGCGGCGGCGGGCTTCGTCGCGATCGGGATATTCGGCTTTGAGCAGCTCCAGGCCCTTCTTCTTGATAAAGGGCAATTCGGGGCTGACCAGGCCTTCGCTCATGCGCTTGTCCAGGGCCGCATCGGGCATTTCAAAGGCATGCGTGGGGCGGTTGTGGCAGTCCACGCAATCCATGGTGCGGGTTTCGCCGGCGGCCAGTTGCTGCGGGGTGGCTTTGGCGTCGCTGGAAACGTATTCCACGTTTTTTCCGGCGTCGTCGGTGTAGTAGACCACGGGGATGACCTGGCGCTGTTCGTCAATGGAGATATAGCGGATGCGAGAACCGGCGTCCAGGTGCCGTCCGTGAATGCCCGCGGCGCCCTGCCAGGTGCGCCCGCCAATTTTCATCAGCAGGACGGTCTTCAGGACGGTATTTTTCTCGTCATCCTTGTATTTCGTTTTCACCAGGAATTTATCGCCAGTGAAGCGCTGCGGCCAGTGGCATTGCTCGCAGGTTTCCCGCGCGGGGCGGAGGTATTTGACCGGAGCGGGAATGGGCCGGGAATACGTGCGGAAGGTCACGGCAAAGACCTGGCGCACGCCGGAAAGCTTGGAGCGCACAAACCAGCCGGCGCCGGGCCCGATGTGGCAGGCCACGCAGGAAACGTTGGAATGGGGGGAATTCTGATAGGCGGTGAATTCGGGAATCATGACCGTGTGGCAGGTCTGCCCGCAGAATTGCGTGGTGTCCATGTATTCCACGCCGCGATAGGAAGCCATGGAGACGATGGCGGCATTGAGCAGCGTGGCGCCGCTGACCAGCAGGAAGGCGCGGCGCGCCGCGGGAATGCTGAAATCCACAGCGGGATAGGTGAGCGGCAGTGCCTGGCGCTTGCGCAGCGAACTCTGGCGCTGCCAGATGCCCAGAGGGATCAGCAGCAATCCCAGAATGAAGAGTCCGGGAAGAATCAGAAAGATGAGGATGCCGATGTAAGGATGGACGGATCCGCGGTGCAGGGACTCGAGAACCCAGAAGCCGATCATGGTAAAGGCGCTGCTGGTGGTGAGAACCACGCCGGCCAGGGAAGTAAAATTCTGCCCCAGGTAATAGAACAGCCGGACCCATTCGCGGATGGTGTGCTGCTGGATCATGGTTTACCGCCGCTGCTCATTCCCTTTCGTTTCCCGGCCGCAATAATTTGCGGTCCCTGGCGGGGAGGCGCCGGGGACCGCAGACTGAACCAGGCTGTCTGACCCGCGTTAGGAGGGCGCCGCTATTTTTTGCACAGGCTCCTCATGTAGGCGATGACGTCCTTGATTTCAGTTTCCGTCAGCTTCTTGTCATAGGCGGGCATCTTGTTCTTGCCCTTGGTGATGATTTCCGTCCATTCCGCGTCGGTGGCCTTGGCGGCGTCCTCGGTGCAGATGCTGGGCGTCTTGGTGGCCTTTCCCGCGGCAGTGGACGCGGTTCCGTCCGGACCGTGGCACCCCGCGCACTTCGCCTTGTACAGCTTTTCGCCCGCGCTCTGGGCCTGCGCCGGCACGCTCACAAGGAGCATTACGGCGAGGGCCAGAAGACACCCGCCGAATTTTACCGCCCAGTTGGTTCGCATTGTCATGATTACCTCCCTCTTGCCTTCGCGCGGGGTTCGTTGAGGGCCCCGCGGAATTCCCCTAGCGCGATTTCTGCTCCATCTTTCCGATGTACAGGCGCAGTCCCGCCAGCACCATGAAGATGCTCAGGAGGGCCGCGGCCAGGCCCATGCGGCGGTAATCGCGTTCGCGCAGCGCATCCTTTCCCGCTTGCAGGTTTTTGGCCACGATCTTCATGCCCGTCTGCACGTCCTGATTGACGGGCTCGAGTTGAAAGCGGTGGATGGAAACGCGCGCCTTGGTCAGCGCATCGCGGGCCTGATCCTGCTCGAGCCGCGCTTCGCTGACCTCCATGCCGGAAGCTTCGGCAACCGCCAGAAGCGTGTCGGCGTTGTGGATGCCTTCCTCGAGTTGCGTCAGGCTGCCCAGTATTTTCACGCGGGCTTGGTCGCAGACATCTCCGGGCTTGTGGCACTGCATGCACACGGCCTTGGGGCCGGTGCCCAGATTGGCGTCAGTGGGATGGCTGATATCGTGCTTGCCGTGGCAAACCATGCATCCGGGGAGAGCGGAGCGCTGGAAAGCGGGTTTGTGAGTGCTCTTTTCATAAAGCTGGGACTGGAAGACATGGCAGTTGGAGCAGACGTTCTGCACGGAATCCACGCCCGGAGGCGCGGCGCCGTGATTCCCGTGGCAGGTGGTGCAGGTGGGAGCGCTCAAGTCTCCGCGCACGGTGAGCGCTTCGAAATGGACGCTGGTGGTGTACTTGGCGAACTGGTCGGTGGGGATGTGGTGGTCCTTCATGTAGGCGGCGTCGGCATGGCAGCGCGAGCAGGTCTTGGCCACATTCAGGGGATGGACTTGCGAGCGGGTGTCGCTGGCCGGGCGCAATCCGTGCAGCCCGTGGCAGTCGGTGCAGACGGCGACTTTCATGTCGCCTTTGGCCAGCAGCTTTCCGTGCACGCTGGTTTTATACTGGGCGAGCTGATCGGTGCGCAGCGAGGGGTTGTATTGCCGCATGTAGGCGCCGTCGGAATGGCATTGGCCGCACAATTCGGGAATCTGTTTCTTTTCGATTTTGCCGCGGAAGCCGGCCTTCTTGCTCATGGCGTCCATGTCCGCGCGGGTGGGGTCGCCGCCATGGCAGCTTGCGCAGGTCAGTCCTTTCTGCGCGTGAATGTCCGCGGCGAAGTGCTCCGCGGTCACTTGCAGCGGCGGGTCGAGCGAGGCGTGGCAATCCAGACAGGTGCTCGTGGTTTGCGCGAACGCGGGAACGGCCGCGAGCCAAAGCAGCAGGCTGGGCCAAGCGTACCGCCAGATCGTTTTATTTTGCCACATAGCCATAGACCGTCATCGCCAGAATAAACGCCAGCGCGAAGATGCCCGCGCCCAGAATCATTCTGCGGCCGCGCCCGCGGGCCGCGCCGTCGAAGAAGGGCAGGAGAACCCACAAACCGCCGGCCGCGCCGAAGGTGAGAATTCCGAGCAGTTCGCCATCCACGAACCACACTTTGGCGGGGATCATTTTCAGCGACTGAAACATGAACAGGAAATACCATTCGGGCTTGATGCCGATGGGCGCCGGCGCGAAGGGATCCGCCTTGGTGCCCAGCTCCCAGGGGAGCAGCGCGGCCAGCACGCCCAGCACGGCCAGGGCGATATACCAGGCCATCATCTCGCGCAGGAAAAAACTGGGGAAAAATTTCATTTCGCGCACTTCCGCGGGCGCCTTCTTCCACCGTTCTTCCACCTCCGGCGAAACGCTGATCCCGAAACGCTGCACCAGGAACAGATGCACGCCAATGAGAACCGTGGCGATGCCGGGGAGCACGGCCACATGAAAGCCGAAGAAGCGCGTCAGGGTCGCTCCGGTCACTTCCTCGCCGCCGCGCAGAAAAATCGTGATCCACTTCCCGATGACCGGTATCTGTCCGGGAATGTCCGTTCCCACCTTGGTGGCGAAGAAAGCCAGCGTGTTCCAGGGCAGGAGGTAGCCGCTGAAGCCGAAGCCCATGGCCAGGAAGAGCAGGAGCATGCCGGTCACCCAGGTCAGCTCGCGGGGTTTGCGGTAGGCCTTGAGGAAGAGCACGCTGAACATGTGCGCGAAAGCGGTGAAGATCATCAGATTGGCGGCCCAGGAATGGATGGAGCGGATGAGCCAGCCGAACTGCACGCGGGTCATGATGTACTGCACGCTTTCGAAAGCTTCGCCGGCGCTGGGGCGGTAATAGAGAAGCAGGAGGATTCCCGTGCATACCTGCAAGAGGAAGAGAAAGAGGGTGATGCCGCCGAGGAAATACCAGTAGGAGTGGTCGTGGATGGGCACCGTTTTCTTGGCGAGCGGGGCCACCAGGTCCTTGAAGTCGAAGCGCTCGTCCAGCCAGTCGTAGGCCTGTTGCAGAAGCTTCACGCTAGGCTCCCTGTTTCCGGCGGACCACCACGTCATCTCCGCGCAGGTTCACCTGGAAGACTTCCAGCGGACGCGGGGGCGGCCCGGCCACGTTGCGCCCATTCAGGTCGTAGAGGCCGTTGTGGCAGGCGCACCAGATCTGGTGCAGGTCGTTGCGGTATTGCACCGTGCAGCTCAGATGCGTGCAGGTGGCCGAGAGAGCGTGGTATTCGCCTTCCGCCGTCAGCAGCAGCACAGCCGGGCGGTTTCCAAAGCGGAAGATCTTCGAGCTGTTGGGCTTGAGATCGCCTTTTTTGCAGGCGACGACTTCATCGCCGCCCAAATCGGCAACCGGCGGGGGAACCAGGTAACGCAGGACGGGGTAAACGAAAGAGATGACCGAGGCGATCAAGCCGCCGCCCAGGAGAATTTCCATCAGGCGGCGGCGTTCCGGCTTTACGCTGGACGTATCGTTAGTGGGCATGAGCTTCGCGTTTCCCTCCGGACTTTTTCGCGCGCTTATTTAGTTTTTTTTAGCGAATGTCCGAATGTGCGCCACCAGCCCGGCAATCTGTTCCTTGGTGAGCTTGGTCTCATAGGCGGGCATCTTGTTCTTGCCCTTGGTGATGATGGCGGTCAATTCCGCGTCGGTTTGCTTCTGCACATCGGCGGAACTAAAATCGCGCGTCTTCATGGCCGGCTTTCCGGCGCCATCCGCGCCGTGGCACATGGCGCACTTGGCCTTGAACAGATCGGCGCTCCCATCGGCGCGCGAAGACGCCGGCCAGACAAGCAGAGCCATCCCTGCCGCTGCGATCACCAACCCCCTGCTGAGTGCTGAGTTCATCGTTATATCCTCCCGAAGATGTAAACGGGGACAGGGTATTCCACCTGCCCCCGGTCTTGCAATACTTCTAGAAGCGGTATTCCAGAGTGAAAGATACATAATGGGCCTTGTACGAAGGCTGGTCCACGCCCAGGAACAGATAGCGCGCCGCCGAGGTGTCGCCCACCACGAAGTAGGGGTAGTAGGGGCTGGCGATGCCCGAGGGGCTGGGCGTGTTGCTGTCCAGAATCGGGGTCGCGCAGCCGGCCACGGAGTTGGTCACGGGAGGCCCGTTGGGAATCGGACTTACGCAGCCCATGTACTGGGTCATGGCGGAAGTCTGATAGTCCTTGTAGTCCCATTGCTGGTAGCGGTACTCGAACTTCGGCGTGAGCCGGTCGGTCAGCTTGTATCGGAACATCACGGTGAATTCATGCGAGCGGTTAACCGTCTCGGGATAGTCCGTGGCGGAGTTGGTGCCCACCAGCATGAAGCGGTCCGGATCGTTGGCCACCGGCAGGTTGGGATGGTTAATGGGGTCGCCCAAGTACATCGAGTTGACATTTCCTTTCGCCGCCGACAGCGTGTAGTAGGTGGTCAGATAGGCTTTCTTGCTGAAATAGGTGTCGGCGCCCACGGCCAGGATGTCCACGCGTTCGTTGGCGACGCTCTGCCAGTCGTTATTGGCAGTGTCGCAAGCGCCCTGGTTGGCGGTCAGCACGCTGTTCGGACCGCAGCCGTTTGAGCCGGAAGTGCTTTCCGGGGCGCGATAGCGGGTCACCATGCGCTTGTGGTACTGCTCGCGCGAGTACTCGGCGAACAGGGTCACCTTCGTGCTGAGCGCGTAATCCAGATTGACGCCGTAGTTGTAGGAGATGTCCTTCAACAAGCCGTAAAGGTAATACGGATTGGTGGTGGCGGCGGCGCCGGTCAGGAAGTTCAGCGCTGTGGCGCTGTTGGACTCCCCGGCGCGGTTGTAGTCGTCCTGCAGAGTGCCGGCGAAGGCCGAAGCGGTGAGCTTGTCAGTGAAATTGTATTGCACCAGTCCGTCGCCGCGATGTTCCAGCCGGGCCGCCTGATCGAAGCGGCGGGCCAAGGGGCTGTCCACCGGGATGTTTCCGGAGATCTCCAGAGAAACGTCATCCAGATAGAGTTCCGGCTTGCGGTCGGAGTGCCGGTAGGACAGGCGGAAGAGCAGGTCCTTGTTCGGGCTGAGGTCCACGGTGGTGAAGATGGAATTGTCCACGGAATGTTCCGCGTCGCGATGCACACGATCCATCCATTCCTTCTCGTAGCCGATCTTGAAGGCGCTGCGCTTGGAGAAATACCAGTTGCCGCTCAGTTCGAGGTTTTTGCGGTTGTAGCCGAACGGAGTGTTTTCCGTCACGGTCAAGGGCAAGTTCGTGATTGGGTCCCGCGCCGTCTGCGCGGCGTCTCCCTGCGCGGGGGTGAAGTCATGCACCGGAGTGTTGTTGTTGTAGTCGTAGTGGCGGTAGGAGGCCTTGGCTTGGACGTTCTTCCACATGGTGGTTACGCCGGAGAGGTTCATGGCCAGGGTCTGTTTGCTCCCGCCTAGGCTGGCCACGGGCAGGGCCGCCAGCGAGGTGCAGGGCTGTGGCGTGTCACCACAGGTAAGCGCCGTATTGGTGCTGTACGGCAGGAACAGGTCGTTCTGCCGCAGCCAGCCGGGGGTGACGCTGCCCGTCACGCGCAGATATTTGCCCACGTCAGCGCCGGCGGCAAAGCTCAGGTACTGCGCATGATTGTCCGGGTAGAGGTCCATGCGCCCAGTGAGCGGATTGCCCGCGCTTTCCCCGGTGAGGCGGAAAGGATTGTCCCAAGTGAGCGATCCGACGTTGTTCTGGAAGAAGGAGCCGAGGTAACCGGCCTGGAAAGCCCAGCTTTGCCTGCCGTATTCGGTTCCAAACTGCACGCGGTTGTTGAAGTAGTTGATGGGTTCGGGCAGTTCCACGCCGTAACCGGCGGTGGCACTGGCGCTGGGGCTGGAGTTCATGATCAGCCCGATGGGCCGGTTGCCCTTTTCGCTTTCGCGCCAGAAGGAGGCGGTCAGGGTCCATTCCGCCGTGGGATTGTAGGAAAACAGCAGGCTACCGGCGCGGCGAAGAATGGAAGGGGTGATGTAGTTGAAGTCCGTGACCACCTGGCCGTTGATGACCGAAGGGATATTCGCTGCGGTGGTGGCCTGTAAAGTCTGCCGGATCAGCGTTGGAAAGCTCCACACGCCCGGAGAGATTTCGGTGAACAGGGTGCGGGCGGTGTTGCTGTAGGTGTGCGGAATTTCGTCGTAGCGGAACTGGATTTTGAACTTGCCGTAGCTTCCGTACGTGGCCAGATAGCTCTGGTCCTTATAGAGCGACTTCTGCGATTGCAGAGTCATGTAGTTGTTCTTCGAGCCCAGGACGTTTTCAAACTTGAAGTCCAGGCGGCGGATGAAAAAGCCGTTGCGGATGTCCCGGTACTCGTTGTATTTGGAGGTTTTCAGGGACGGCTCGAACGGGCTGCCGCACCCCAGGCACTGGCCGTTGAACAGGTCCGGCCGTCCATCCACATCGCCCGAGGCAAAGCGCAGTCCGAAGTCAATTGTCCCGTGCTCGGGGGCCTTCTCCTCCTGTGCGAAGAGGCCCGCCGGGAACCAGAGGATGGCGAAGACTGTGAAAGCTGCTAACTGTTTGATGGTTATCATGTTCGTTCGCTCTCCCTTCCTAGCGCAGGAACTTGTCGCCTGACGGGTGATTGGACCCGTGAATTGCCGAATGGCAGTTGGTGCAGCCGCGGTTGAAATTCTTGATCGAGCCGAGAGGCTGCGCTTGCGTGGGGTGCCGCGTGGCCACGTGGCAGGAATCGCAGACGCGCGGCATGCGCACCTTCAGCAGTTGCGGGTTGCTGGTGCCGTGCGGATCGTGGCAGTTGGCGCAATTCTCCATTACCGGCGGGTGCTCCCAGAGGAAGGGGCCGCGGCGCTCGGTGTGGCAGCTCAGGCAATTCTCGTTGACGGTGCTCTGCAGGAGCTGTTTGGGGTAGGGTGAACCGTGCGGATTATGGCAGCTCGTGCAGGTTACCTTGCCTTCGCGATAGGGCATGTGCGAGGAGCGCTGCAACTGCGCTTTGCGCATCTGGTGGCATTGCAGGCACAATTCCGGCTGCGACTTCTTCAGGCCGCGGTTCTCCGTCAGCGGAGAGCTGTAACGGCCTTCCGAGGACAGCGCCGGGTGCAGTTCCTGTTTCACCTGATGGCAGTCCACGCAGGCGATGGCCCGCGAATCATGCTGGCTGCCCTTCCAGAAGAGGCGATTACCTTTGGAATGGCAATCCAGGCAGGCGGCGTTCTGCTCGGCCACGGAATTCTTGGAATCCTTGCCGAAGCGCACCGGGATGGTCTCCTTGCCGCCTCCGGCCTCCACGTGGGCTTTCCCCGGCCCGTGGCAGGCTTCGCAGCCGCGCTTTTCGAGATCCGTCCGCGGATGTTCCATGACCTTGCCCATGACCGTGTTTTTGAACCGCTTGTGCTGGTCTTCATGGCAGGTGATGCAGGTTTCCATTCCCACATAATCGCCATCGGCTTGGGACGCCGCCGGTGCAGTTACCGCGGGTTTGGTTTCCTTGCCGGCCGTCTGCGCCGCGATCACGCCTGTCCACGCCAGCGTGGCTGCGCCCATGAAGATGAGCGAGAGAGCCATCAGTTTGAATGGTTTGCGGTGCTCCATAGATACTCCTTGCTCGGCCCCTTGGCCGCTGCTAAAACATTACGACTCGCGCATCATACTACTGCGCACACACACTTCAAGAATACTCCCTGGACCGTTCCCACCTGCTATTGGTCAAAGCAATCCTGCTGCCAGGGCTAGATTCTCTCCGGATTAAGGTTGGGGATGGAGAATGGCCGCCAATTGCACGCGAGGCGCAATTCGGATTATTTATAACTTACAGATAATAAATGTGTTAAATTCGGATTATCCTATTCAGGTAGCGACTAGCTTTGCCGGGGTTTTCATTCCCATTTCAGGGCTTAGTACCTAAAACTGGACGGATTTGGGATTTTTCGTGCGTTATTTCACTCAGTACTAGCTCCAAATTCCCACTTTCCGCGCTGTTGTGATTCCGCAACGTAAGAGGAGTCGTGGTAAACTTGCTTGAGTTTAGGCCCGTAGCTCAGTTGGTTAGAGCGCTACCTTGACACGGTAGAGGTCTGGGGTTCGAGTCCCCACGGGCCTACCATTTCCGCCACACCGCGCACTCCGCTCTCCGCCTCGGCTATAATGCTCTCCCGTGGCTGCCATTCTCGATTCCATCCGCGTTGTCGAGCTGACCGAAGCTCTAGCGGGGCCTTACTGCGCCATGCTCCTCGGGGATTTTGGCGCCGATGTCATCAAGGTCGAGCGCCCGCGCACAGGCGATCAGTCCCGCGGCTGGGGGCCTCCGTTCGTCGGCGGCGAATCCGCCTACTACCTGGCGGCCAACCGCAACAAGCGTTCGCTCACGCTCGACTACGATGTTCCCCGCGGGCGGGAAATTCTCGAGCGCCTGCTGGCGACCGCCGACGTCTTCCTCATCAACCAGCCGGTGCTGGCCTCGCTTGAAAAGCGCGGGCTCGCTCCGCAAACTCTTTGCGCGAAATTTCCCCGCCTGGTCTATTGCAGCATCACCGGCTACGGCTTTTCCGGCCCCAAGGCCGGCCGCCCCGGCTACGACATCCTGGCCCAGGCCGAAGCCGGGGTCATGAGCTTCACCGGCGAACCCGGCGGCGGACCCATGCGTTTTCCCATCGCCATCGCCGACATGACCTGCGGCATGTATGCCACGATGGGAATTCTCGGCGCGCTCTTCGCCCGCGAGAAAACCGGGCAGGGCCAGTTTATTGATATGGCTCTGTTCGATTCGCAGCTCACCTGGCTCGCCAACGTCGGCAGCAGTTATCTTAATGCCGGGCAGTCTCCGCAGCGCCTGGGCAACGCTCATCCCAGCATCGTGCCTTACCAGGTGTTTCGCGGCGGCGATGGGCGGCACTTTGTCGCCGGCGTGGGTACCGAAGCTCAATGGAAGCGCTTTCTTCAGATGCTTGGCGAGGAAGAACAAATCGGCGGCGACGCGCGCTTCTCCACGAACGCGCTGCGCACTGAAAACCGCGCCGCGCTGATTGAAAAGCTCCAGCTCCGTTTTGCCGAAGCTCCGGCCGCCGGCTGGCTGGCGCGCCTGGCCGCCGCGGAAATTCCCGGCGCGCCGATCAACACCGTCGCCGAAGCCCTCGATGACGAACAGACTCTTGCGCGCGGGCTGATTGTGCAACTGGAACACCCCGCGCTGGGCACCGTAAAAAGCATCGCCAATCCCGTGCATTTTTCCAACTCGCCGATCAGCTACCGCTACCCGCCTCCGCTGCTGGGCGAACACAACCAGGAAATTCTGCGCAGCCTGGGCTATCGCGGCGAGGAGCCGGAAGGGCAGTAGCGCGAGAAGGTTGACTTCGCAAGAACAACGAACTTCCTTCGCCTCTCTCCATCAGGCTCGAACACAGCTTGCAATAAGAGGATTTAGCGTTTCGGACAACCCGGATGCATCCTTTTTCCGGGTTCCGCGTCTAATGGCCGTAGAGTTGTGTACAGTTTGCAGGCCAGGAAATGGACGGAGAGAATCGATGCTGATCAGGCGCGCCGCGGAATGGAAACCTTCCGAGCAGACACCGAAACAGATATATCTCCAGCGCAGAAAATTCATCGCCGGGCTCTCGCTCGCCGCGGGCGCCTCCCTGGCGGGAAAACATTTGTGGGATCTGCTGGCGCCGCCTGCGCGCGTGCACGCCTCGAATAAGCTCACCGGCGTGGTGAAAAGTTCCTACCGCATTGACGAAGCCCAGACGCCTTACGAAGACGCCACGCACTACAACAATTTCTACGAATTCGGCACGGACAAGAGCGACCCGGCCAAGAATGCGCAGAACTTCCGCACTTCGCCCTGGACCGTCACGGTGGACGGCGAAGTCAAAAAGCCGCGCAAATTCTCGATGGACGAAATTCTGAAGCTGGCCCCGCTCGAAGAGCGGGTTTACCGCCACCGCTGCGTGGAAGGCTGGTCCATGATCGTGCCGTGGATCGGCTACTCCTTCAGCGAACTGGCCAAACTCGTCGAGCCCACGCCCAAGGCCCGCTACGTCGCTTTCGAAAGCTACTACGACCCGCGGCAGATGCCGCTGGGCAGCCGCGCCGGCATACAGCTTCCCTATGTGGATGGCCTGCGCCTCGATGAAGCGATGCATCCGCTGGCGCTGCTCACCGTCGGCATGTACGGTGAATCCCTGCCCAATCAGGACGGCGCGCCCGTGCGCATGATCCTTCCCTGGAAGTACGGCTTCAAGAGCATCAAGTCCCTGGTGCGCATCCGTTTCGTGAAGGACCAGCCGCCGGTCACCTGGAACCTGGCCAACTCGCGCGAATACGGCTTCTACTCGAACGTGAATCCCACCGTGGACCATCCCCGCTGGAGCCAGGCCAAGGAACGCCGCCTCGGCGAATTCTTCAAACGCCCCACGCTGATGTTCAACGGCTATGCCGATCAGGTCGCCGGACTCTACTCCGGCATGGACCTGCGCAAGAACTTCTGACCGTGCGCACGCGACTGGAACACATTCTGCTCAGCCGCTGGACGAAGGCCGTTGTATTTCTATTGTGCCTCGCTCCGCTCGCGCGCCTTCTCTGGCTCGCGCTGCATCACCGCCTCACCGCCAACCCCATCGAATTCGTCACCCACTCGACCGGCGACTGGATCCTCCGCTTTCTCCTCCTCACTCTCGCCATTACGCCGCTGCGCCGCCTGCTGAGCTTGCCCCAGCTCATTCGCTATCGGCGCATGCTCGGTCTTTTCGCTTTCTTCTACGCTTTTCTGCACTTCAGCATCTGGATCGGCCTCGACCAGTTTTTCGCCTGGGACGACATGTGGCGCGATATCCAGAAGCGCCGCTACATCACCGTCGGGTTCGCCGGTTTTCTCCTGCTTCTTCCCCTGGCGGTGACGTCCACCGCCGGCTGGATTTGCCGCCTCGGCGGGCGCCGCTGGCAGCAGTTGCACCGCGGCATCTACTTCAGCGCGACTGCCGGCGTCATCCACTACTACTGGCTGGTCAAATCCGACGTGCGCAAGCCGGTGGCCTATGGCGCAGCGCTGGCCGTCCTGCTTCTCTTGCGGATCGATCCCTGGCTTTCCTCCCGCAAGGAGCGGCGGGAGACGGCCAACTCCGTCCCCGGTTGAGGCCCCGCCGAACGCGGTGCTATGCTCCGGGGTATGGCCGAGCCCTTTTTACCGCCGCAGGAGTCCGCCGTATTTTCTCCCGCCGATGCCGGACGCCATCTGGAGGCGCTGCTGGAAGTGAGCGAAGCCATTGCCCAGCACCGCGATCTGCAGACCCTCTTTCACGAGATTTCCGCGCGCCTCCACTCCGTTATCGCTTTCGATTTTCTTGCCTTGATTCTCCATGACCCGGCGCGCAATGTAATGCGCCTGCACATTCTGGAAGCCAGCGTTCCCACCGGCCATATCGTCGGCACCGAAGCCGCCCTCGACAAATTTCCTTCGGGGCGCGTCTGGCAGACGCAGCAGCCCTTTGTCGTTGCGGATACCGCCAGCGAGCAGAGATACCCGGAATTCATCCAACTGCTGAAGTCCGAAGGAATTCAATCCTGCGCCGTGCTGCCCCTCACCACCGCGCAGCGGCGCCTGGGCGCTCTGGGCTTCGGGCGCCGCACCGCGCAGCGCATCAGCGAGGGCGAATTGCACTTCATGCAGCGCGTCTCCAGCCAGGTGGCCGTGGCCGTGGATAACGCTCTCAATTTCGAAAGCGCGCAGGCCGCGCAGCAGCAGCTCAGCCGCGAGCGCGACCGCCTCCAGGTGCTGCTCGAGGTCAACAATCTCCTCGTCACCAATCGCGATCTCCAGCAGCTTTTTCGCGGCATCGCCTCGGCGCTGGCCCGCGTCATTCGCCACGACTACACATCCCTCGCGCTCGTCGACCCTTCCACCGGCCTGCTGCGCATCCATGCTCTCGATTTTCCCGCCGTCGCCGGCTTCGGCCAGGGCCTGCTCCGCCCGGAAACCGTCGTCCCCCTCGACGCTTCCCCATCCGGAAAATGTTTCACCACCGGCCAGCCCTGCTTGCTCCGCGGCGAGGAGCTCGATCGTTTCTCCGGCGAGATCATCGCCGTCCTGCGACGTGAAGGCGTTCAAGCCATCTGCTGCGTTCCGCTTTTTTCCCATGGCCGCACCTTCGGCACGCTCAATCTGGCCAGCCGCCGCACCGACGCGTTCGCCGAAAGCGATATTGAACTTCTTCGGCAGGTGGCCGCGCAGGTGGCCATCGCCGTGGAAAACGCTTTGGCCTTCAAGGAGATTGACGCTCTTAAAAATAAATTGGCCGAGGAAAAGCTCTACCTCGAAGAGGAAATCCGCAGCGAATTTAATTTCGAGGAAATCATCGGCGAAAGCGCGACCCTCAAGCGCACTCTCGCCCAGGTCGAACTCGTCGCTCCCGCCGGTTCCACCGTGCTGATCCTCGGCGAAACGGGCACCGGCAAGGAGCTCATCGCCCGCGCCATTCACAATCTCAGCCCGCGCCGCGAGCGCACTTTCGTCAAAGTCAATTGCGCGGCCATTCCCGCGGGACTGCTGGAAAGCGAACTCTTCGGCCACGAACGCGGCGCCTTTACCGGCGCCGTGGCCCAGAAAATCGGGCGCTTCGAGCTGGCCGACAAGGGCACGCTGTTCCTCGACGAAGTCGGCGACATTCCTCTCGAGCTGCAGCCCAAGCTCATGCGCGTCCTGCAGGAGCAGGAGTTCGAGCGCCTGGGCAGCACCCGCACCCTGCGCGTGGACGTGCGCGTGGTCGCCGCCACCAACCGCGACCTGGCAAAACTCGTCGCCGAGAAGCAGTTCCGCAGCGACCTCTATTACCGCCTCAACGTTTTTCCCATCCAGCTTCCCGCGCTGCGCGAGCGCTCCGAGGACGTGCCGCTCCTGGTGCGCTATTTCGTGCAGCGCTACAGCCGCCAGTTCAACAAGAAGGTTCAGTACGTGCCCGCCGAAATCATGGACGCGCTGGTCCGCTACGACTGGCCCGGCAACATCCGCGAACTCGAAAATCTCATCGAACGCGCCGTGCTTCTCTCCCCTGGCACCGAACTGCGCGTCCCGCTCGCTGAATTGCGCCCCGCCTCCGCAGGCAAGGCAACTTCCAAGTCCGCCGCCGGCGCGGCTGCCGCCGTTTCCGCAGGCGCTCCCATCCAGACTCTGGAAGACGCCGAGCGCCAGCACATCCTGCGCGCCCTCCGCCAGACCGAATGGCGCGTCGCCGGCCCTCGCGGCGCCGCCAAACTCCTGGGCATGAAGCGCACCACGCTGCAAGCGCGCATGCGCAAACTCAAAATCCGCCGCCCGGTTTGAGGCCTTCTTCGCTGCTGCCGTAATTCGCATTTTTCACAAGAGTCATGCTGTACCGGCAGGGCTTGTCTCGCCTGCTGCCACTTTCGTCTTGTCCCTCTCCAAACCAGTGTTATCCTCACCCCGTTACCATGGCCGCGCCCCTCACTTCTCGCGATCCCGTCGCCCCCGTGCTCCGCGCGTTTGTCTGCACGGTCGTTCCGGAGGCCAGCGATCTCGATGAGGAACGCTGGAGTGAACTTCGCCGCTTGATCGCTCTCGCCCTGCGCGACCGCCCCGCCGCTCTCCGCCGCCGCGTTCGCTTTGCTTTTTATTTCGTTCAATGGCTGCCGCTCTTCCGCTACGCCCGGCCCTTCACCGCGCTCGACGCGGGCCGCCGCGCGCGATTTCTCTCTTTCCTTGAAAACAATCCGCTGCAAACCGTACGCACCGGCTTTTTTGGCCTGCGCACGCTGGCGTTGCTCGGCTACTACGGGCAGCCGCAAGCCGCCGCCGAAATCGGCTACGCCGCCACGGCCCGCGGATGGGATGCGCTGCGATGAATACGCGCGCCTACGACATCGTCATCATCGGCTCCGGTGCGGGCGGCGGAGCGGTCGCGCAGGAACTTTCCTCGCTCTGCCGTGAAGCCGGGTTGCGCATCGCCGTCCTGGAAAAAGGCCCCAAGCTGCGCGACGACGAATTCACCGGCGGCGAACTGGAGATGTCCCGCGCCGTTTATGAAGACGGTGGCGGCTTCCTCACCGCCGACGGCGCGATGACCCTAGCCTTCGGCAGCGGCTATGGCGGCTCGACCGTCGTCTACACCGGCACGTCGCTGCTTCCGCCGCCGCGCGTCATCGAGCACTGGAATGTTCCCGGACTGGCGCACGAGGAAATCGCCCGCCGGGCGCAAAAATTCATTCAGCAGAATAACGTCCATCTTCTCGAAGACCCGCTCATCAACGAAAACAATAAACTCTTTGTCGAGGGCTGCCGCAAACTCGGCTGGCGCGCCGAACAGTTTCCGGTCAACGTGAAGGGTTGCCGCGGATCGAGTCTGTGCAATCTCGGCTGCCCCAACCAGGCCAAGCAGGGCACCAACCGCGTGCAACTTCCCCGCGCCGAACAGAACGGCGTGGAAGTCGTCACCCGCTGTGAAGTTCTGCGTATCGAAGGGAAATCGCTCCTTGCGCGCGTCTGCGAAAAACCCGCGGACGGCAAGGGCGAGCCGTCCTCCTGGCCCCCCGGCGACTATCGTATCGACGCCAAAGCCACCGTGCTCAGCGCCGGAGCCGTCCACAGCCCCGCGCTGCTGCTCCGCTCCGGTTTCGAATGCGCCCTCCCCCGCCTCGGCCACGGTTTTACGTCGCATCCCGCCTTCATCCTCGTTGCCGAGCATCCGCGTCCCATCACCAATTTCGTCGGCCATCCCAAGAGTTTCTATCTCGATCAATTCGCCGAATCGGATCGCTTCATCCTCGAAACCTGCATGTATTTTCCCTTCGTCACCGCCAAGAGCCTGGCCGGCTTCGGCTCCGAGCACAGTTCCTTCCTGCGCGCCTTCCCACGCCTGCAGATGATTCTCGTCCTCGCCTGCGATCACGTTGACGAGCACAACCGCGTCGCCATCGACTCCGCCGGCCGCCCTGTCGTGCACTACCACTTCACGCCCGAAGCCGCCCAATCGCTCATTCGCGGCGCGATCGCTTCCGCTAAAATCTTTTTCGCTGCGGGCGCCGCGCGCGTGCATCTTCCGGTTGCGCCATCGCCCACGCTCACCGCCGCCGATGCTTCGCGGCTCGATGCCATCGCCGCCGATTGCCGCTTTGTTCCCGGCAAGACGGCCGTCTCCGCCGCGCACCTGCAAGGAGGCTGCGCCATGGGCCGCTCGCCGCAGGACTCCGTCACGGATTCGCGCGGCCGCGTCCACGGCCATCCCGGCCTCTTCGTCGCCGACGCCAGCCTTTTTTCCAATTCCGCCGAGATCAATCCCTATCTCACCATCATGGCTTTGGCCGATCGCGTCGCGGAAACCATCCGCGAAGAATGGCGGGCGCTGCAATGAGTATGATGAACATGACCGGAGGTGACATCGTGGTTCGCGCGCTCCAGGACGAAGGCGTCCCCTTCACCTTCGGCATTCCCGGAACGCACAATATCGAGCTCTACGATTCGCTCGCCCATTCCGAATCCGTCCGCGCCATTCTGGTCACCGACGAGCAGAGCGCTTCCTTCATGGCCGACGGCGTTTCGCGCGCCTCCGGAAAACTCGGCGTCGTCAATCTCGTTCCCGGCGCCGGCCTTACCCACGCGCTTTCCGGCATCGCCGAAGCCTTCATGGACGGCATTCCCATGCTGGTGCTTTCCTGCGGGATGCGCCGCGATCTTCCCATGGCCTATCAGCTTCACGACGTGGATCAACTGGCCATCGCCCGCCCCATTACCAAAGCTCAATTCCATCCGCGCACCGGCTCGGAAATTTATTCCACGATTCGCCACGCTTGCCGGCTGGCGCAAGCCGCTCCCGCAGGCCCCGTCATGGTGGAAATTCCCGTGGACCACTACCTCTCGCGCCACGATCCCGCTTTCGAATCTCCTCTCCCCCAACTACCAGTTCCCCCTGCTGCGTCCGCGGAGCAGCTTGAAGAACTGCGCAAGCTCATTCTCGCCAGCCGCCGCCCGCTTCTCTATGTGGGCCTCGGCGCCGGTGGCGCCGCCGACCTCGTTGCTCTTGCCGAACGCCTCGACGCCCCGGTGGCCACCACCATCCAGGGCAAAGGCGTTTTTCCTGAAACTCATCCGCTCTGGCTATGGTGCGGCTTCGGCTCCGCCGCTCCCGGCTTCGTCCAGAAAATCGCCGCCGACTGCGACCTCACCATCGCCATCGGCTGCCGTTTTGCCGAAGTCGGCACGGGCAGCTACGGCCTGGTCCCTCCCGGAAAGCTCGTTCATGTGGATATCGACCCGTCCGTCCTCGGGCGCAACTTTCCCGCCGAACTGAAAATCGCCTCTGACGCCGCGGCGTTCGTCTCCGCGCTGCTGAAAGATTTGTCTCCGCGCACTCCCGACCCTGCTCTGCGCTCGGCCATCCGCGCCGGCCACGCCGAAATCCTCGCCGAGGCGGCCAAGCCCGGCGACGCCTCCCGCGTCTCCCCATTCCTGCTTTTGCAATCTCTGCAAAAAACGCTGGGCCCGGATGCCATTTACACCACCGACAGCGGCAACGGCACCTTCCTGGCCATGGAGTGGCTGCGCCTGGACCGCCCGCGCTCCTTCCTCGCTCCCGTGGACTATTCCTGCATGGGTTATTCCATCCCCGCCGCGCTCGGAGCCGCGCTGGCCTGCCCCGGCCGCCCCGTCGCCGCCCTGCCCGGCGATGGCGCTTTGCTCATGACCGGCCTCGAACTTCTCACCGCCGTCCATCTCGGCCTCCCCGTCATGGTCTTTGTTCTCCACGACCGCGAGCTCGCCCAGATCGCCCAATTTCAGCAGACCGCCCTTTCGAAAAAATCCTGCAGCCAGCTTCCCGACCTGGACCTCTCCGCGCTCTGCCGCGCGGTTGGCATGGACTATCTCCCGCTCTCGAGCGACGCCGAAATCCAGGCCGTTCTCGCGCACGCGCTTTCCCTCACAAAATCCAGCCGCCCCGTGCTCATTGACGTGGCCATCGACTACTCCCGCAAAACTTTTTTCACGCGCGGCGTCGTTCGCGCCAATTTTGGCCGCCTCCCCTGGGCCGACCGCCTGCGCTTCGTCGCCCGCGCCCTCTCCCGCCGCCTGTTCCCCTGAGCATTCCTCGCGCGAATTCATCCACGCCCGGCTCCGTTCACGGGTAGAATAATCCCCGTACCTTTTCACTATGGAAACCGCCGCTCCCAATTCGCCCAGTTCTTCGCGGGAAAAGCCCCTGCGCCTCTCCATCGCCATCCCTCTGCACAACGAAGAGGAAGTCATCCCCGAACTTCTCAAGCGCCTCGGCAAGACGCTCGACGCCATTCCCGGCGGCCCCCACGAAGTCGTTTTTGTGGATGACGGCAGCTCGGACGCAACCGCCTCCCTGCTGGAAGCCGCCGCCGCCCGCGACCCGCGTTTCTCCCTGGTCATCTTCTCCCGCAACTTCGGCCACCAGGCCGCCCTTTCCGCGGCTCTGGACCACGTTTCCGGCGACGCCGTCGTGCTCATGGACGCCGACTTGCAGGACCGCCCCGAAGCCATTCCTCTTTTCATTGAAAAATTTCGACAAGGCTACGACGTCGTCTACGCCCGGCGCGTTCGCCGCAAGGAACCGCTCTGGCTGCGCGCCTGCTACAAAATTTTCTACCGCCTGCTCAACAGCATGGCTGAAATGCACATGCCCATGGACGCCGGCGACTTTGGCCTGCTTTCCCGCCGCGTCGTGCAGGAATTGCGCACGCTCAAGGAGCATCACCGCTATCTGCGCGGTCTGCGCAGTTGGGTCGGCTTCCGCCAGATCGGCATCGAAGTCGAACGCGACGCCCGCTTCGCCGGAACCGCCAAATACAGTCTCCGCCGCCTTTTCCGGCTTGCTTCCGACGGCATTTTCGCTTTTTCCACCATTCCCATTCGCGCCGCCGCGCTCTTCGGCATGCTGGCCCTCGGCGGCTCGGTCATCTTTTCCTTCTACACCCTTTACGCTAAATTCGCTCTGCATCGCTCGCCCCAGGGTTTTACCGCGCTCATCATTCTCTTCACTTTCCTCTCCGGCGTTCATCTCCTGTTCCTCAGCGTCATCGGGGAATATGTCGGCCGGGTCTATGAGGAAGTAAAGCAGCGGCCCGTCTATATCGTCAGCCGCGTCATCCGCCAGCCCCGCGCGGCGGACACGGGCGCTTCGAGCGCTGCGGACCCGAGGTAGACTTTTGGACCCCAACTACGCACGCCTGTACCGCGACCTCTATCAAAAACACTGGTGGTGGCGCGCCCGCGAAGAAGCCGTCGTCGCTCTTCTTCGCCGCTTTGCGCCCCCACAAGGCTATGGGCGCATTCTCGACGCCGGTTGCGGCGACGGCCTTTTTTTCCCGCGCCTCGCCGAATTCGGCGAAGTCGAAGGCCTCGAGCCCGACGCCAACACTGTCAACCCCGACGGCCCCTTCGCCTCGCGCATCCATCGCGGCCCCTTTGACAATTCCTTCCAGCCCGCGCATCCCTTTGGCCTGGTCCTCATGCTGGACGTGCTCGAACATCTCGCCGATCCCGCGCAGGCCGTTCGCCGCGTCCATTCCCTGCTCGCTCCCGGCGGCGTTTTCATCGCCACCGTTCCCGCCTTCCAGTGCCTGTGGACCACGCACGACGTCGTCAACCACCACTTCAAGCGCTACACGCGCGCCGAACTACTTGCACTCTTTTCGAATGCCGGCTTGCGCATCGCCACCAGCCGCTACTGGTTTCACTGGATCTTCCCCGTCAAACTGGCCCAGCGCTTCGCCGAAAAACTTCTCCACCCCGCTCCTGAATCCCCCTCCGTTCCTCCCGCGCCCATCAACCGCGCCCTTCTGGCCCTTTCTCTCCTTGAACAAAAAACGCTAACCCGACTCAACCCTCCGTTCGGCTCCTCCGTGATGGCCGTGGGCGTAAAATCCGCGGCTGCTATTGAAGCTGAAAAGAATGTGTCATCATGAGGCTCGCATGAAGATTCTCGTCACCGGAGGCGCCGGCTACGTCGGCAGCCACGCCGCGCGAACGCTCGGCCGCCGCGGGCATCAGGTCGTCCTGTACGACAACCTCTCCACCGGGCACGCCGCGCTTGCCCAGGAATTCCCGCTCATCCGCGCCGACATCTCCGACGTCGCACTTCTGCGCCAGGCGCTCGAGGGAGTGGATCTGGTCATGCACTTCGCCGCGCATGCCTACGTGGGGGAATCCGTCGTCAATCCCCGCAAATATTTTCAGAACAACGTGCAGGACGCCCTGGTTATGCTCAATACCATCCTCGATTGCGGCATCCGCAGCTTCGTCTTCTCCTCCACCTGCGCCACCTACGGCATCCCCGCGCAAATCCCCATCACCGAAGACGCCGCGCAGAATCCCGTCAATCCCTACGGCGACAGCAAACTTTTTTTCGAGCGCGCCTTGAAAGCCTATTCCGCCTACGGCCTGCGCTCCGTCTGCCTCCGCTATTTCAACGCCGCCGGCGCCGATGAAAGCGGCCAGCTCGGCGAGCTGCACGAACCCGAAACTCACCTCATTCCCCTGGCGCTGGACGTCGCCGCCGGCCGCCGCGATCATCTCGACGTTTTCGGCGCCGACTATCCCACGCCTGACGGCACCTGCATCCGCGATTACATCCACGTGACCGATCTCGCCAAAGCCCATCTTCTTGCCGCCGAGCATCTTTCCTCCGGCGGACCTTCCCTGGCCCTCAATCTCGGCACCGGCCGGGGCCACTCGGTAAAGGAAGTCATCTCCGCCGTCGAGCGCGTCACGGGAAAACCCGTCCGCCATGCCATCAAGCCCCGCCGCCCCGGCGACCCCCCAATCCTCGTCGCCGATCCTTCCCGCGCCCATAAACTCCTCCACTGGAAAGCCACCCGCTCCCTCGACGACATCATCCGAACTGCCTGGTCCTGGACCACCCGCCCTGTGTCAATGAAATAGCCGCGCAGTGGCGTCAAAGAACTCTTCTTCTCCAGCTTTTGTGGCGGCGGGTTCTTGAAGAACTGCTGTTCGTTAATTACACAGCGGGATTATGGGAAATGTGAGCAAACGGGAACCTGTTCTGAATCTACTTCAACTCGCGGTTCAGCAAGTTGGCCAGGCGCGCGCCCGCCAGCGCGACCTGCCGAAGCGTCAGCGCGCGCGCCGCGGCAGTGTAGTTGGCGTCGAGCGTATAGGGCCCGCCATCCGGTCCCACCGGCGGCGCGTAGACATATTGCTGCGCCGCGCGGAATCCTTCGGCGACCCAGACGCTTCCCTGGCGGATGCGCGCCGCTTTTTTGGGGGCCGCCGGCAGCTGTTTTGAAGCGGCGATGATCTCGGCGATGGGCGCGTTGTTGGGGCCCTGCGGGCTGTCCCAGTACCAGTGCAGCGTCCAAGTGCATTCCGGCGCGCACACTTTCACGAAATTTCCTCCGGCGTCTCCGTGCGGCTGCCCGCGGCGGACGCGCGCGGCGCAGTGCAGCGGCTGGTGCACGTCGCCCACGATATGCAGCAGCCAGACCAAGTCGTAGGATTTCACGTCGTCGGAATTGGATGAGGCCAGCGCCGCGCGAAATGCGGCTATCTGCGTCTGCGCGTTTGGCGACGGCACGGCAGGCAGCGCCGTGCCGTCCTGCGAGAAGGGCAGGTCCACGAAATGCCAGTATTTGTGGCGCAAGTGATCGCCATAGCCGATATTTCGGGAAGCCTCCGCGCCGCCGGGGCGGTTTCCGCCTTGCGGGCCGTCGTCGTGATAATCGGGATCGTTGCGCAGCTGGTCCGGCCAGGAGGTGGCGATCATGAAGATCATCAGGTCTTTATCGGCCGGAGAATTTCCCGCGGGAATCATGGCCTCCCATTTGGGATAGTAGGGATTCAGGCGCAGCAGTTGGTTCACGCGCGCCCGCGTGCGCGGCGTCAGCTTCTGATACGCCACGTAGCCGATGCTCATGTGCGAATAAGAATTCCACGCCGCGGCGGGCCAGACCAGCGCGCCGGCCAGCGCCGCGCATATCGCCACCCGCAGTAGGTTTCGAAACATGGCTCCCCCCCCCTATGTGACGCGTTTTCGCGCCCCTTCTTTATGCCACGAAACGCACGCCGCCGGCAGAATGTGTAAAGGATGTCCTGGCACCGCTCGGCGGCTTTTCGCATTGACAGTCCCTGATACGAGTGCTATAAAGCGAAATAACAAAAGCCTTCTGGCGGATGAAGAGCTTCTTGGGGGCGCGGTCTTCGCGCCTGGAGAGGCTTGGCCCGCAAGGGAAGAAAATCATCCACCGGAAGGTTGAACAGCAACACCCCACCCACCCCGGGAGGTGAGAACTTTCAGTTTTCACCTCCTTTAAAAATAGCCGGGCACGCGAAAACATCCCATTTAGAACAAATCAAAGGGCTTGTTGTTATTCATTGGACGGGAGAACGCCGGGCACTACTTCTCCGAGCGGTTGCTGGCGATGGTGCGCGCTTCCGGATGGCGCGGGGTCCAGTCCTCGGGGGGGAATTTGACCTTCCAAAAGTTGGGCCGCGGGGTGGAAAACTCGAGACCGACTTCGGCTTTGCCGGAGCGGTAGGTGCCCAGAAAAGCCACCAGGCATTCCTGTTCTTCGTTGATGGCCTTGTGCAGAAGGCGCACGGTTTCGCCGCTCTTGATCTTGGTTTTCAGGTGAACCAGGGCGCCGTGAATGTTGATGGCCAGGGTAGCGGTTTCTTCCTTGAACTCTTCGCCTTTGGCGTCCTTGCCGAGAATGGTCACAGACACCTGCATGAGCACGCGCTGGCTGCGGCGGCGTGAACTGGTGGAGGGGGTATGAGTGGTCTGAGCCATATAAATATCGGAACCTGGAACTCAGCTTAAACTATACGAACAGATGCCGTGGCGTCGATAGGCTTTTCGATGGAAAGTGCTCAAACAGGCTACTTGTGGAAAGCCTGTGGAAAAACAGATTCTCCTCAGGTGCGCGCTTCCATCGGAATATAGCTCCGCGTGTCATGGCCCAGATAGACCTGCCGGGGACGGGCGATTTTCTGTTCGCTATCGAGGAGCATCTCTTCCCACTGGGCGATCCATCCGGAGGTGCGCGGAATGGCAAAGAGGACCGGGAACATGGTCATGGGGAAGCCCATGGACTGGTAGATGAGGCCGGTATAAAAGTCCACGTTGGGATAAAGCTTGCGCTTGACGAAATAATCGTCCTCGAGGGCGATGCGCTCGCACTCCAGGGCGATTTCCAGCAGGGGGCTCTTGCCCATCAAGTCAAAGACGTCATAGGCGATTTTCTTGATGATGCGCGCGCGGGGATCGTAATTCTTGTAGACGCGGTGGCCGAAGCCCATCAGGCGGGTCTCGCCGGCCTTCACGCGCTTGATGAAATCGGGGACTTTGGCGACGGAGCCGATTTCGTTCAGCATGTGCACCACTTCCTCGTTGGCGCCGCCGTGCAGCGGCCCGTAGAGCGCGGCAATGGCCGCGGCAGTGGCCGAATAGGGATCCACATGAGAACTGCCCACGCCGCGGATGGTATTGGCGGAGCAGTTCTGCTCATGATCGGCATGCAGGATGAAGAGAACATCGAGGGCGCGTTCGAGGACGGGGTTGGGACGGTATTTGGCCTCGGAGGTCTTGAAGAGCATGTTCAGGAAATTGCCGGGATAGCTGAGATCGTTATCGGGATAGACGAAGGGCATGCCCAGATTGTGGCGGTAGGTGAAGGCCGCCAGCGTGGGCATCTTGCCGATGAGCCGGAAGGTCTGCTTCTTGCGGGACTCGGCGTTGAAAATATCCTTGGCGTCGTCATAGAAGGTGGAGAGAGCGGCGATGGTGGAAATGAGCATGCCCATGGGATGGGCGTCGTAATGGAAGCCGTCGAGAAATTTCTTGATGCTTTCGTGGATGAAGGTGTGGTGGGTGATGTGATAGGTCCAGTCCTTCAACTGGGTTTCGTTGGGGAGTTCGCCGTGGAGCAGGAGATAAGCGGTTTCGAGGTAGGTGCTCTTCTCGGCCAGCTCCTCGATGGGATAGCCGCGGTAGCGCAGGATGCCGGCGTCGCCGTCAATGTAGGTGACGCGGCTGATGCAGGAGGCGGTGTTGTTGAAGGCGGGGTCGTAGCTGACCATGCCGAAGTCGGCGGGGCTGACCTTGATCTGGCGGAGGTCGGTGGCGCGGATGGTGTCGTGGGTGACGGGAACTTCGTAGGTTTTTCCGGTGCGATTGTCGGTGATGGAGAGCGTATCCCGCGGCATGGTGGAGGCCTCTGCGTTTTTCTGGATAGGCAATGCCCCGTACAGCCGGGTGCATTCCCGGGGGCAGTGCTTGCCCGCAGCTAACACTTTAGCACCAAGAGGCGCGGGACGGAAACGCGGGGAACCAAACAAGTGTTTGGAGAGGGAGGGGGGCGCTCCGTGCTCCTCTTGACAATTATTGTTACAACGACTATTATGGCGGACTGGAGGCCTTTATGATCGAGATTCGCCCCGCCGCCGAACGCGGCCACTTCGACCACGGCTGGCTGGACACCTGGCACACCTTTTCCTTCGCCGATTACCATGATCCCCGCTATGTGCAGTTCCGCAGCCTGCGGGTGATCAACGACGACCGCGTGGCCGGCGGCGGAGGTTTTCCCACGCATCCGCACCGGGACATGGAGATCGTGACCTACGTGCTGGAAGGAGCGCTGGAACACAAGGACAGCATGGGCACGGGTTCGGTGATCCGTCCGGGCGACGTGCAGCGGATGAGCGCGGGAACGGGCGTGACGCACAGCGAATTTAACGCTTCGCCCACGGAAGCGGTGCACCTGCTGCAGATCTGGATGCTGCCGGAGCGCAAGGGAATCACGCCCAGCTACGAGCAGAAGAATTTTCCAGCCACCGAGCGGCGCGGGAAACTGCGGCTGGTGGCTTCGCCCGACGGCCGCGCGGGCTCCGTGAAGATTCACCTGGACAACAAACTCTATGCCGGACTTTTCGACGAGGGCGAATCGGCGAAGTATGAGCTGAAACCGGACCGTTACGCCTGGCTGCAGGTGGCCCGCGGGAGCGTGGAGTTGAACGGCGTAAAGCTGCAAGCGGGAGACGGCGCGGCGGCGGCCGAGGAGCCGGTGATCGAGCTGGCCGGCGGGAAAGACTCCGAGGTGCTGCTCTTCGATTTGGCCTGACCGCCCGGGAGAATCAGCTTCCCGCGGTGGTCAGCGGTTCGAATTTGACGGAGAATTCGGGTTTGCGCGCGGCGTAGACGGCGTAGGCGGCGCCACCCAGGGCAAAGAGTACCGAGGCGATTCCGCCGCCTTCCCGCTCGATTTCCACGAAGTGCTGGAGAATGACCTTCAACAGATGCCCCGAGAAGGGGATGTTTTCCTGCTTCATCACGGAGAGGGTGAAAAAAATCGCGTCGCCGAAGAGAATGCTGGCGAGCGTCAGAACCGGCGTGAGAATCTGCCCCAGGCGCGTGACTTTGCCCGTGCCCTTGATAATCCCAAGCGCCACCAGATAGCCGATGCCGATGGCGCCCCAGAGAAAAACGCGGTTGAGGGAATAGGCGATTCCGCCCCAGGCCAGCGCGCCGGCCAGAGCGGCGCCCGTGCCCAGAAAAAGTCCGTTGGGATAGTTCGGTTCGATGGCTTCGTATTGCAGGGCCGCCTGATCCTGCTCCTGGCGTACTTTTTCACGGCAGCCGGAACAATAATAGACGGGCAAGCCGTTCATCAGCATCAACTCGGCGGAAGAAGAACCCTGGCAATTCTCACAGCGGTTGGCGAAGGGCGTAACCGCGCCCTTGAGGCTCTCCACCAGCGTCGCGAGGAGTTGCGCGGCATCCTCCAGCTTGGGTTTCGAAAAGGAATACGTCCATTGCCAGCGCAGAAAATCCGGCCCCACCTGGGCCAGCTTTCCCTGTTTCTTCAGGGTGGCATTTTGTTCGACGAGCCCTTTTAAAATTTCCGGCTGGGCGGATTTCTGGAAGCGCAGCAGGATAACCAGTGCGGCGCTGCGATTGACCTGGGTCATTCCCACGGCGACAAGATAATTATCCTTCGTGCCGATCAGGCTTCCCGCTTTCCCGCCCCAGAGACCCTGCCCGGGATAATGGCGCAGGCCGGTCATGCTGGAAAGTTGAGAGAGGTATTCTTTATTGTTCATGGCCTTCCTCCTCGCAGCGGAAGCGAAAAAACAGGACCTGCTGGATGGTCACGGCTATCAGTGTAAGGGAGAAAAGCACGGGAAGGCGGCGGGATGCGCGAGCGGGCGTCCAATCAATAACCCGGCGAATCAGGCGCCGGCGAAATACGCGGAACGATCTCCGCACCGGGCCAGGCCTGCGCGGCCCGGTGCGCAGGGGAAAAAACTCAGCCGCGGGTGCGCCGGAATTCGCGCATGAAGGCGGTGAGGGTTTGCACGGCTTCGAGCGGAACGGCGTTATAGAGCGAAGCGCGCATGCCGCCAACGGAGCGGTGGCCGGCGAGGCCGATCAGTCCGGCCGCGGTGGCTTCCTGGGTGAATTTCTTTTCCATGACTTCGTCGCCGCCGGCCACGCGGAAGACGACGTTCATCTTGGAGCGGGAAGCCTTTTCGACCGGGCAGGTATAAAAGGCGCCCTCATCGAGCAGGTCGTAGAGCAGCTTGGCCTTGGCCGCGTTGCGTTTTTCGATGCCGGCCACTCCGCCCAGGCTTTCCATCCATTCGCCCACCAGGCCGAGGATGTAGACGGCGAAGGTCGGCGGGGTGTGATAGAGCGACTTTTCCTTCAGGTGCGTGCGGTATTGCAGGAGCGTGGGGAGATTCTTGTCGGCGCGCTCGGCCAAGTCCTTGCGGAGGATGACCACGGTGACGCCGGAGGGCCCGAGGTTTTTCTGGGCGCCCGCGAAGATGAGGCCGAACTTTTTCACGTCAATGGGTCGCGAGGCGATGTCCGAGGACATGTCGGCCACCAACGGCACCGTTCCGGTCTCCGGCATGGCGGACCATTGCGTGCCTTCGATAGTGTTGTTGCTGCACATGTAGACGTAGGAAGCGTCGGCGGAAAGTTTCAGTTCGTCCTGGCGGGGAATGCGGGTGAATTTTTCGGCTTCGGTGGAAGCGGCGATGCGGTGGGCGAAGCCCTTCTTCAGTTCGGCGATGGCCTTGCCGGACCAGCTTCCGGTGTGCAGCACGTCCACGGAGGTGCCGGCGAGGCTCAGGTTCATGGGCACCATGGTGAACTGCAGGCTGCCGCCACCCTGCACGAAGAGCACGGCGTATTCGTCGGGAATGGCCAGGAGGCGGCGGAGGCGAAGCTCGGCCTGAGCGTTGATCTCCTCGAATTCCGCCGAGCGGTGGCTCATCTCCATGACGGACATGCCGGCGCCGCGATAATCGAGCAGTTCCTCGCGGATGCGTTCGAGGACGGGCAGGGGCAGAGCCCCGGGTCCGGCATTGAAATTGGGGGCACGTTTTGCACTGGGAGAAGTCACGTTCGGTAATTCCTCTCTGTGGATACGCTGGGGTAGGCGAAGGTTGCGGTCAGGCCGCTGGTTCCACGCTATAGGATAGCAGAATTATCGCGGAGGAATCACGCGCGGCGCCGCGGACCGGTTACGTCGCGGCGAGGAGGGAAAATTCCACGCGGCGGCGCATGGGGTCGACGCGTTCGGCGCGCACGCGCACGCGATCTCCCAGGCGCCAGGCTTTGCCGCCCGCGGCGGATTTCCTCCCGCCGCGGCGTCCGTGAGCCCCGCCGCGTTCCGAGGGGCCCAGCGCGACGATGGCGTGATCGTGCTCGCGATAGACGCAGCGCCCATCGGCGGCCTCTTCGAGCGCGGCCAAGGGCAGCAACCCCTCGACGAAAACCTCGAACAGCTCAACGAAGCAGCCGTATTTCTGCACGGAGATAATCAGCGCTTCGTACTCCTCGCCCAGATGCTCTTCCATGAACTGCGCGCGCTTCCAGCTCATCAGCTCGCGCTCCGCGCCCACGGCGCGGCGCTCCGCTTCGGAGGATTCCGCGGCGGTTTCCTCGAGCTGTCCGCGGGAATAGCTGGCGGCTTCGGCTTCGCGCGCGGCGTGCGCGGCGCGGTGGGCGGTGGGATGCGCTTCGGGATTTTCGAGCGCCCACTTGAGGATGCGGTGGACGATCAGGTCGGGATAGCGGCGAATGGGCGAAGTGAAGTGCGTGTACTCGTCGAAGCCCAGGGCGAAATGGCCCAGCGGGTCGGCGGCATAGCGGGCTTGCTTGAGCGAGCGCAGCATCAGGTAGGACATGATGCGCTCCTCGGTGGTTCCGGAGAGTTTTTTCACCAGGCGCTGGTAGTGCAGCGGGGTGATGCGCAGGTCCACCGCGCCCGGGAGCGCCACACGCATGGGACGCTCGCGGCCGTGGCCGAAGGAGTCCGGGCGTCCCTGGCGCGCGGGAGCGGGAACGCTGCCGTGGCGCACAGCCAGCGAGCGCTCGTGAAGATTTTCGACGCCCAGGGAATAGCCGAAGGCGCGGGCCAGTTCCTCGAATTCCAGCACTTTGCGCGCGTCCGGTTTTTCGTGCACGCGGTGCAGCGAAGGAATGCCGCGCTTTTCCAGATAACCGGCTACGGCGCGGTTGGCCGCGAGCATGAACTCCTCGATGAGGCGGTGAGCGATGTTGCGTTCGCTGCGGGAGATGGCGATCATGCGCTGCTCTTCGTCGAACTCGATGACCGGCTCGGGAAGGTCGAAATCGATGGAACCGTGTTCGGCGCGGCGGGCATTGAGCAGCAGAGCGAGTTCGCGCATGTCGCGGAAGTGCGCGCCCAGGCCGGCATAGACGGCGGACATCTCGGGATCGCCTTCGAGAACTTTGTTGACGTTGGTGTAGGTCATGCGCGCGGCGGAACGGATCACGCCGGGGACGAAGCGGGAGTCGTGCATGCGCCCCGCGGCGTCGAATTCCATCAGGGCGCTCATGACCAGGCGCTCTTCGTGGGGAACCAGCGAGCAGATGCCGCTGGAGAGCTGTTCGGGGAGCATGGGCACGGCGCGGTCGGGAAAATAAACGCTGGTGCCGCGCAGGCGGGCTTCGCGGTCGAGCGCGGCGTCCACGCGCACGTAGTGGGAAACGTCGGCGATGTGCACGGCGAGATGCCAGCCGCCGCCGGGGCGGCGTTCGACGCAGACGGCGTCGTCGAAATCGCGCGCGGTTTCGCCGTCAATGGTGACGATGGGAAGATCGCGGAAATCCTCGCGGCCGTTGCGCTCGGCCGCGCCGACGGGGTGCGCGCGGTTTTCGGCGTCGGCCAGGACCGGACCGTCAAAGTGGTGCGGCAGATGATGCTTGCGGATGATGATTTCGGTGTCCACGCCGAGATCACCGGGACGGCCCACGATTTCCACGACGCGGCCGGTGGCCGCGCCGCCGCCGCGCGGAAAGCGCAGGATTTCCACGTTGACCACCGCGCCATCGAGTTCCGGGAGGCGCTCGCCCCGGCGGGCAGGCGCGGGCCGGGCGCCTGGTTCGGCGGCGGGCAGGCCGAGTTTCTGGCGCAGGGCAGCGGTCAGTTCTTCGCCGGGAGGAATTTCGATCTCCTGCTGAATGCGAATGTCATAGGGCAGGACGAAGTTGCCGCGCGCGGCGTAGCGGAACTGCCCCACCACGGTGGGATGGGCGCGGCCCACGATGCGCAGGATTCTTCCTTCGGCGCGCAGGCCGCCGGGCACGCCGCTGCGGCGGGAGATGCGCGCGAGGACGCGGTCGCCGTGCATGGCGTCTTCGATGGCGTCGCGCGGAATGAAGATGTCGCCCTCAATCTGCGGCAGCGGGGTGTCCGGAACGACGAAGCCGTAGCCGTCCTGGTGCAGCACCAGGCGTCCGCTGATGGCATCGCGCGGCACGGGGGCTTGCCCGGTTCCGGACAGGCTGGACTGGCTGAATTGGCTGGAAGGCTCCGCAGTGCGCGCGCGTTTTCCTTCTTCGCGCTCCTCGCGCCGCGGCCTGCCGCCGCTCTCGCCGCGCCGTTCGCTGACGCGATAGCGCTGGCCGGGAAGCTCCTCGATGGCTCGGCGCTTTTTCAGTTTGGCGAGAAGTTTGTGCAGCGCGCGGAGATCTTTTTTGGGGATTTGCAGGCCGGAGGCGATTTCCGACGTGCTGGCCGGATTTCTTCGCAGTTGCAGGTAGTGCAGGACATCTTCGTAACGGAGGCTGTGCGGGCGCGGCATGGGAGGTGGCAAGGAGGCAGATCCTGCCTTGCAGGGGAATTTTAGCCCGCATCGCCGCGCAAAGCCACTTGCAAAAGAGCTTCGCGGCAGGGAGGCCAAGGCGGAGCGATTGGGCGCGGCTATTGACTCTTGCGCATGAACGGGCGTAAGAAGGGAGCCCAAGAGGGATTTTCCAGCTAAAGTAGTCGGCACGGCACCTGCAGCAGATCGGGCAAGTTCAAGAAACAGGCAAGAGGAAGCGGAGCTTCGAAAGGAGATCGAAGATGGCATTTTGCGGAAAATGCGGCGCGCAAGTCGCCGAGGGCACTTCATTCTGCGGTTCTTGCGGCTCGGCCGCGGGAGGAGCCGGCGCGGCGCCGGCGGCCGGGGGAGGAGCAGGGGCGGGAGAGGGCTTGTCCACCAACGTGGTGTGCGCGCTGGCGTACGCCGTGGGCTTGATCACCGGCGTGATCTTCCTGGTATTGGATCCCTACAAGAACGACCGCAAGGTCCGGTTCCATTGTTTCCAGTCCATTTTTTTTCATGTGGGGATCATCGGGATCTTCATCGCGATCATGTTCGTCTCCTTTTTCCTGCGCATGATTGGCGGGGGCATGATCGGCCTGATTTTTGTGCCCATCGACATGCTCCTGTGGTTTGGCTCCTTCTGCCTCTGGCTCTTCCTGATGTTCAAAGCGTATAACGGGGAGGAGTTCCAGTTGCCGATTATCGGGCCGCTGGCCGCCAAGCAGGCCGGAAGCTAAGCGAAGCCCAGAAAAACAGTTGCGGCGCGTGTTCCACGTGGAACAGGCGCCGCATTTTTTTGCTGCGGGCCGGCAGCCGGAAATGGCCTCTTTTCAAAAGGATGGAAAAAATATGGTGCCCAAGAGAGGACTCGAACCTCCACGGCCTTGCGACCGCTAGCTCCTGAAGCTAGTGCGTCTGCCAATTCCGCCACTTGGGCACAAGTGCGTTACCTGGCAGGAATTCAATTTTGCCTCCTGCACCCGGCTTTGTCAACGCGAGCGCCCGCCGGGGACCCCGGCGGCGGCCATTTTTCTTATATTGACACCCCGGTTTTCAACGGTGCTATACTCCGCCGCAGGGGCGGATTTCCCGCCCGCTCCGACTGGTTGTTCCCTCCGGAGCGGTCTCGTTGGGAGGTCGTTATGTCTGAGTTCCTGCAGTTGGGTGTTCTTGCCTATCTTATAATCCTTTGGGGTCTGGTTACCACCGCGTTCATCGTTCTCTTGATCCGGCGGAGCCTGCTCACCAACCGTGAAGATGACCAGCTCTTCCTCGATGCCGCGGAAGCGCACATGGCCTCCGAGCAGCGCATGATCATCAGTCAGATCAGCGCGCTCTCCCGGCCGCTGCTCACCACGGGAATCACCTCGGGAGTGTTGCTCCTGGTGATTGCCGGGATGTGGTTGTACGAAGGCTTGAAGAACTTCTGAGGGCTTCCGTTGTGCAGCCGCGCGACGAAGGGCCGTTATGGCGACGGGGGCTTGTTCGGCTGCGCGGCAGGAGGGGGTGTGCCCTGCGGCGGAGCGGCGGGCGCCTGCGGCAGGGAGTCTTGGGTAAGCGACGTGTGGTTGTGAATGATCAGCCAGCGGCCGTCGCGCTTGACGAAAACGAGAGTGGTTTGCCCGCGCGCCGAACTGCCCTGGCCATCCACGGCGCCATAAAATTCCCACTGAAAGCAAGCCCAGGCCGTGGCCCCATTGACGCGCACCAGCGTGTTCTGGCGGTCCATGCGCACCTGCTGCACCCGCCCGCGCTGCCGCTGGTAGTTGGCTACGTAGTTGGTCCAGCCCAGGACCGGCGGCTCCCACAAGCCGCTGACCGCAGAGAGGTCATCGGCATAGTAGGAATGCAGCTTTTCGGCGTCGCCGAGCTGCCAGGCGGCCAGCATATCGGTAATCAGTAAGTCAATCTGCTTTTCGTCGGGCAGGGCCAGGCTGGCGGCCAGAGTGGCGTCCGCCGCGTTGTCCTTTTTCTTCTTGTCCTTTTTTTGTTTATGCGCGAGAGCGGGCCCGGCGGCGGAGAGCAGGATGCAAACACAGAGGAACAACAGCCAGGGCGCGCGCAGACTCCCCTTCACGTGATTGTTATGCATGATTTCTTTCCTCGCCCGTGCGCCGTCCTTCGCGGGCGGCGGCCACACCCAGAATGATACGTCAGCGGGAGCGCGCCGCGGCCAGAAGATTCACAAAAAGTCTGTACGCTCCGGGCACACCCTCGGGCAGCTGGCGGATGAAGGAAAGCCCCGTGTAGATGTAGATTCCCTTGCCCGTGCGGGCGTACACGAGGCCGCCATCGAGGTCCGGCTCGCCGGGGTCGTGCATGGCCAGCAGCGGCGTGTAGCGCGGGTCGAACTGGCTCCAGAAATAGAGGCCGCGCTCCTGCATCCAGCCGTCGAAATCCGCCGGGCCGATCTTGTTGGGGCGATTGAGCAGGGCGTCGTCCGGCTGGAGAAATTTCACCGCGGCGGTTTCGTCGGTGATGCGCGGCAGCGGGGCGCCCGGCTTGCCGGGGTCCACCTTCGCGGGATAGGGAGCGGGCTGCAGCTTGTCCCAGATGAAGTCGCGGTTGTACTGGACGACCAGCGCGCCGCCGTTCGCGGCGTAATCGAGCAGGCGCTGGTTGGCGGCGGGAAGGTCCGAGCGCAGTTCGTAGGCGCGCACGCCAACGACGATGGCGTCGAAGCGCGCGAGATTGCCGAAGGCCAGTTCGGTGGGATTGATCATTTCCACGCGGATGCCCAGGCGCTCGAGGGCTTCGGGAATGGGCTCGCTTTCCGCGGTGAGGTAGCCGACGCGGAGGTTTTCCGGCACGCTGATGTCGAAGGCGTGCACGCGGCAGATGGCCGGCTCGCTCCAGAACTGCGTGGGCAGCGTGGGGAGCGGTTCGAGCGAGGTGGAAAACTTTTCTTTTTCGCGGCGGGCGTAGGCCTCGAGCGCGTAGCGTCCGGCGGCGAGTTTTTCCGGCGGGGTCACGGTGAAGCGGGCGTAGCGGTCGCCCTGGCCCGTGAAGTCAATGGTCTGCTCGGCGCTGGCGCTCCAGCCCGCGGGGACGGCCAGCCCGGCGTTCACTTTGGCCGCTTGCGTGGCGTTCGAATGCACGCGCACGAAAACGTCGAAGGGTTTCCGCGCCTGGGCCAGCACTTCGATTTTCTGTTTGGGTTCGACCGCCAGCGTGTAGGCGGGCACGATGCGCAGCGGCACGCGGTCCACGCGCGTGGAACTCGCCTGGATGTGGGTGACCGGCACGCTTAGTTGTTTGGACCTTCCCTCCCCGGTACGGATACTCAGCGTTGCCTGGGCCGCCGGCTCCGGTTCGGGCTGGAGTTTTTCCCAGACGCCGGGTTCCCCGGCGGAAGCGGTAAATGTGATCTTGTATTTCATTCCTTTTACCGGGTCGCCTTCGCCCTTCGCGCCATATTCCATGCCCTTCAAGTGCAGCGATTCCTGCAGGGCCGGGCATTTTGCGGAGCGGCGGCAGCCATAGCGGACGGTGACGGTGACGGGTTCGCCCAGGATGGCCTCGCTGCGGTCGGCCTCCGCCGTGAATTCGAAATCCGCCGCCAGCAGGAGCGCGGGGGTAATGCGCTCCACCACGGAGTAGACCCGGCCTTCTTTCTCGGCGTTGGCGGGATTCCAGAAAGAGACGGTGTCGGCGGGATAGAGGCTGCTCATGGACTCCGAGGCTTGCGCGAGAAGTTCCGCCGCGGCGGGCCAATCGAGCTGCAGCGCGGCGGCTCGCGCTTTCGCGATTTTTCCGTCCGCGTTTTTCGCGGCCGCGCACCACTTGGGTTCCGCTTTGCACAGCGGCCCCTGCTCGTCTCCAAAGAGAGCAGTGAGCGGGCGGGCCAGGATGGACGGATCGAATTTGGCGCCGTCCGGGCCGGTCAGCGCGATGGGGCGCCAGATATAGGGCGAGTTGATGAAGCCGGAACTGCCCTGGGTGCGGTGGTTGACGTAAGCGTCCAGGCCGATCTGCCGCCAGGATTTTCCGTATAGCGGTGAGATGTCATCGAGCGGCAGGACGAAACCCTTGGGGCTGTCTCCGCCGCGCTCGAGGCCCAGAATTTCCACGGGGTGCGCGGCGCCGCCCCAGACGCTCAGCCCTTCCTTCAACTGCGCGGGAAACGCTTTGGGATCGGCGGCCATCTGCACGGCGCGCGGGGTGAGCAGGCCGGAAGCCTGGTGATGTCCGTGGCCGCCATGCACTCCGCCCCAGTTGTTGATGACGATGTTGGGACGGAACGTGCGGATGACGCGCACCATGTCGTCGAGCACCTGCTCGCCCCAGATGCGCTCGGACTCTTCCGGAGTTTTCGAAAAGCCGAAGTCCGGCGCGCGGGTGAAGAAAAGTTTTACGCCGTAGCCACGCGTGGCGGCGAGAAGTTCCTGCGAGCGGATGAGGCCCAGCTGCGGAGCCTGTTCGGGACCGAGCGCGTTCTGCCCGCCTTCGCCGCGGGTGATGGAGAGCAGGGCGACTTCGGCGTGCAGGCCGCGCGCGAGGTAGGTCAGCACGGAGGAAGATTCGTCGTCGGGATGCGCGGTGACGTAGAGAATGCGCGTGGTGACGCGCGCGGCGTCAATGGCCTCGATGGTTTCGGGCAGGCCCGTGCCGGTGCCCGGAGCGGCGGGAAACTGCGCGGCGGCGGGCTGCGCGGCCAGCGTGAGAGCGAGTGCGGCGGTCAGGAAAAGAGAAAATAGCTTCATGGGTCGGCTGCTCCGGAAAAGAAGAGAGATCCCTCGGCTTCGGGCCGATGGAAACCATCGGCCCTCCGCTCGGGATGACAAAATCGAGATGTGATTCACGCGGCCTCCGGCTGTTTGGCTGAAACAAAAGGCCATTCTCGCACTATCGCGGCGCGCAGCAGAAACGCCACCACGCCCAAACCAATCACCAGCAAGCCCCATTTGCGCGCCGGGCCGGTGGCCCAGAAAAGCCCGGCCCAGCCGAGCAGGGTCAGCAGGGCAGGCAGCGGGTAGAGCCACATCCTGAACGGCAGCGGCGCCGCCGTGCGCCGGCGGCGCAGAATCATCACGCCCACGGCTTGCCCGATGAACTGCACGAGCAGGCGCATGGCCAGGATGGCTTTGATCACCGTGGCCAGCTTGAAGGCCAGGCTGAAAGAAAACGCCAGCGCGCCCAGGAAAAGCAGCGAGAGGTGCGGAAAATGCTTGGTGGGATGGACGCGGGCGAAGACCGGGAAGAAATTGCCGTCGAGCGCGGCGGAATAGGGCACGCGCGAATAGCCCAGCAGCGCGGAAAAAATGGAAGCGAAGGCGATCCATAGCACCAACAAGGTGGCAACGCTGGCTGCTCGCGTGCCGTAGAGCGTTTCGACGAAGGTGCTCACCAGGAAGGGCGAATTCTGCGCGACGCGCCAGGGCACCACGCCCAGGATGCTGGTCTGCATCAGCAGATAGAGCAGCGCAATCCCGATGATGGAAATAAAAATTCCGCGCGGAAGGTTGCGCTCGGGCTGCTTCAGCTCGCTGCCCAGGTGGCAGATGTTGTAGTAGCCCCAATAGCTGTAAATCGTATTGCCCATGGCCGCACCCAGCGCGGCGAAGAACAGGCTGGAGAGATGAAACGCGCCGGGCGGAAAATCAAAGGCCATGTGCGCATTGAAATGGGTGACGCCGCCGTAGATCAGCCACAGCAGCGTGGAGATCACCCCCGCCCACAGCAGCACGGAAATTTTTCCAATGGTGGTGATGCGCCGGTAAAGCAGCACCACCAGCAGAATCACCACCGCGCCGGAAATTTCCTTCTGCTGCCAGGCGCTCAGCGGATGCAGGTAGGTGGCGTACTGCGAAAAGCCGATGGCCCCGCTGGCGATCACCAGCGGCGCCTGAATCAGCGTCTGCCACACGAAGAGGAAGGACATCAGCCGCCCCCAGCGCTCCGCGCCGTAAGCCTCGCGCAGGAAAACGTAGCTGCCGCCGGCGCGGGGCATGGCCGCGCCCAGTTCCGACCACACGAAACCGTCCAGCAGGGCCAGCAGCGCGCCGCAAACCCAGGCCAGCAGCGCCTGCGGCCCGCCCATCTCCTTGATCACCAGCGAGCTGACCACGAAGGGGCCGATGCCCACCATGTCGATCATGTTCAGGGCCACGGCTTCGCGCAGCCCCAGGCCGCGCTCAAGCGCGGGGCGGTGATCGGCGGTGTTGGCTTGCGTGGGCATGGATCGAGAAAAGCCGCGCCCCGGCGCGGTCCTGCGAGGATAGCAAAAACGGCCGCCGCGCGCGCTGCCGGATTTTCCCTGGCCGGAAAAACGCCTTACACTAGAGCAGCCGCGGTCCAGGAGATCTGCCCCGTGCCGCGGCTGGAGCCACCGCGCATGCGCCGTTTTTTTTCATCTTCGCTCTTCGTGCGTTTCCTGCTGAGCGCTGCTTTGCTGGCCTGCTCCGCCTGTTTCACCTGCGCCGCTCCCGCCACGCTTCCGGCCGGCATGGAAATTCCGCCCGCGGCAATGGCGGGGCTCGATAAACTTTATGCAGGCAACCCGGATGGAGCGCTCGAGGAGTTTCGCGCGCTCGAGCAGGCCCAGCCGGATCATCCTCTCGGCTACATGCTCGAGGGGGAAGCGCGCTGGTGGAATATTTTCTGCTCCACCGCCGAATTCAAATTCGGCATGGTGGAAATCTGGCGGCGCCCCAAGCTGCACGAGGATCAGGCCTATTTCGACGTGGCGCAAAAAGTGATCGCTCTCGCCGAAGCGCGTCTGGCGCGCGGGGAATCCGCCGAGATGCATTTCTATTCGGCCATGGGCGAATCGCTGGCCGCGCGGCTCTATGGGCTGCGCCTCGAGCGCGGCAACGCCGCGCGCTCCGGCGTGCGCGCCCGCGAACATTTTCTGCGCGCCCTGGCGCTTGAACCGAATTTCGCCGACGCCGATCTGGGCATCGGCTTGTACAACTATTACGTGGACACTCTCTCCGCCATGGCCCGCATCCTGCGCTTCTTCATGGGCATTCCCGGCGGCAACAAGGAAGAGGGCATTCGCCAGCTCCGCCGCGCCATGACCGAAGGCACCCTCGCCCGCGTGGAAGCACGCTTCTATCTGGCGCGCGATCTGCGCCTCTATGACCGCGATTACGAGCGCGCCCTGGTCGTGCTGGCGCCGCTGAACGAGCAGTATCCCGCGAACCCGTTCTTCGCGCTGTACCGCGGCGACCTGCTGGCCAAGCTGGCCCGCAAGGAGCAGGCTGCGGTGTGGTACCGCAAAGCCGCCGCGCTGGACCCTCGCAACCCCGAATGGCGCCGCAAAACCCACGAATTGGCCGCCGCCGCGCTGGCCGCGCTGGGGCCGGAATATGCTTTGTCTGCCCCCGCCTCGCACTGACGGGGGATAGCTTCCCAGTCATGTACCCGCCCGGGTCACGTTGACGGAAAACCCGCGGGATGCTATAAAATTTAGTTTCGCCCCGATGGCACCGGGCTGGCCGTAGGCCGGTTCGGGCTGGTTTCCGGCGAAGTCGTCTTCAAGGATTCAGGCGCAGCCAAATCGATGCACGAGATCGCTCACCAATTAGCCGAATTGTTCCTCAAGGCCCTGCCCACGGTCTTCATTGTTTACCTTTTTTATTTGGTGCTGCGCACGTTCTTCTTTGGCCCCCTGCTCAAGGTCATGCAGGAGCGCGATGCGCGTACGCGCGGCGCGCAGAAATCCGCCGAAGCCGCGCAGGCCGCCGCCGCGGAAAAAATCAAGCAGTATGAAGACGCCCTCAAGCAGGCCCGCGCGCAGCTCTATGCCGAACAGGACGCCGCGCGGCGCAAACTGCTCGACGAGCGCAACGCCGAATTGAAAGCGGCGCGCGCCAAGGCCGCCGGGGAAGTCCGCGTGGCCAAGGAGCGCATCGGCGGGGAAGTGGCCGCGGCGCGCAGCGAACTGCAGGCCGCCAGCGGCACGCTTTCCGATGAGATTGCCCGCCGCGTTCTGGGCGCCCGGCCCTCCGCCGGTCCTGCGACGGGGGCTCGATGAACCGCCGCCGGCTGGTCCTGATGCTTGGTCTGACTCTCCTGGTTTTCGGCGCCGCCGCGTCCGCGCGGGCGGGCGAGGAGAAAAAGGGAGGCGCGGAAACCTCCGGGGCCGCGACCGCCGTTTTCAAGTGGATTCATTTCGCCATCATCGCCGGGGGCATCGGCTATCTGTGCCTGGCCAAGGGCCCCGCGTTTTTTGGCGCCCGCGCCGCGGAAATCAGCGCGGCCATCACCCAGGCCACCGCCGCGCGCGAAGCCGCCGAGCGGCAACTGCGTGAAGCCGAAGGCCGCCTGGCCCGCTTGGACGAGGAAGTGACCGCGCTGCGCGCCGCCGCGCAGAAAGATGCTTCCGCCGAAGGCGTGCGCATCCGCACGGCCACGCAGAAGGAAGCCGAAAAAATTGCTTTCGCCGCGCAGGCGGAAACCGAAGCCGCCGAACGCGCCGCGCGCATCGAGTTGAAAGCCCTGGCCGCCAAGCTCGCCGTGGACGGCGCCGAATCGCTCTTGAGCAAGCAGCTCACTCCCCAGGTGCAGGAGTCGCTGGTGAGTTCCTTCGTCGCCAGCCTGGCGGGGAGGCCCAATTGAAGTCCGCTTCCTTGCAGTACGCCACCGCCCTGGCGGACATCGCCCAGGCGCAGGGCGCCAGCGAGGCCCTGGAAAAGCAGCTGGATGCTTTTGGCGAGCTGCACGCCGAATCCGCCGACCTGCGCAATTTTCTGGAAAGCCCCGCGGTGGACCGCGAGGCCAAGCACGGCGTGATTGACAAGCTGGCCGCGCGCCTGGGCGCCGGCAAAATCGCCCGCAATTTTCTCTACGTCCTCGCGGACCATCACCGCACCGCGCTGCTCGCCGATGTGCTGGCCGCCTTCCGGGAAATTCTCCGCCAGCGCCAGGGCATCGCCCAGGCGGAAATCTCCACGGCGGTGGAGATGAGCGCCGTGCAGAAAAAGGAACTGGGCCAGACGCTCGAAAAACTCACAGGGAAAAAAGTAGAGGCCCAATATGCGCTCGACCCGGCATTGCTGGGCGGCGCGGTAGTGCGCATCGGATCCACGATTTACGACGGCTCGCTTCGCAACCAGCTCAACACGTTGCGCGCGCGCCTCGCTGCGGAATAGGAGCTAGGCCGGTATGGCGAAGATCAAAGCGGACGAGATAACCAAGATCCTGCGCGAGCAGATCGAAAACTACGAGCAGACCGTCGCGGTCGACGAAGTCGGCCAGGTCATCAGCGTGGGCGACGGCATCGCCCGCATTCACGGCCTCGAGCGCGTCATGGCCGGCGAAATGCTCGCTTTCCCCCACGGCGTCACGGGCATCGCCCTGAACCTCGAGGAGAGCGAAGTCGGCGCCGTGCTGCTCGGCGAATACACCGAAATCAAGGAAGGGGACACGGTCAAGCGCACCAACTCGATCATGTCCGTTCCCGTCGGCGAAGCCCTGATCGGCCGCGTGGTGAATCCCCTCGGCGAACCGCTGGACGGCAAGGGCCCCATCGCCGCCAAGCAGCGCAACCCCCTCGAACGCATCGCTCCGGGCGTCATCGACCGCCAGCCCGTGCGCGAGCCCCTGCAGACCGGCATCAAGGCCATTGACTCCATGATTCCCATCGGCCGCGGACAGCGCGAGCTGATCATCGGCGACCGCCAGACGGGCAAGACCGCCGTCATTCTGGACACCATCATCAACCAGAAGGGCGGTGGCATGATCTGCATCTATTGCGCGATCGGGCAGAAGCGCTCGACGATTGCGCAAGTGGTGAAGATCCTCACCGACGCCGGCGCGATGGACTACACCATCGTGGTGGCCTCCTCCGCCGCCGAACCGGCCACCCTGCAATACATCGCTCCCTACGCCGCCTGCGCCATGGGCGAATATTTCCGGGACACCAAGCGGCACGCGGTCACCTTCTACGACGACCTTTCCAAGCACGCCCAGGCCTACCGCGAAATCTCGCTGCTGCTGCGCCGTCCGCCGGGACGCGAAGCCTTCCCCGGCGACGTGTTTTATCTGCACTCGCGCCTGCTGGAACGCGCCGCGAAGCTCAACGACAAACTCGGCGGCGGCTCGCTCACTTCCCTGCCGGTCATCGAAACGCAGGCCGGCGACGTCTCCGCCTACATTCCGACCAACGTCATCTCCATCACCGACGGCCAGATTTATCTGGAAGCCGACCTCTTCAACGGCGGCATCCGCCCGGCCATCAACGTGGGCATCTCGGTCAGCCGCGTCGGCGGCAACGCGCAGATCAAGGCCATGCGCCAGGTGGCCGGCTCGCTGCGCCTGGATATGGCGCAGTTCCGCGAACTGGCGGCCTTCGCCCAGTTTGGCGCGGACCAGCTGGACAAAGTGACCCAGGCGCAGTTGTCCCGCGGACAGCGCCTCACCGAAGTTCTCAAGCAGGATCAGCTTGTGCCGCTCTCCGTGGAACGGCAGGTGTTCATGCTCTTCGTGGGCACCAGCGGCCTGATGGACGGCGTGGCCCTGGGCGATTGCCAGCGCTTTGAAAGCGAACTCTTGCAGTTCGTGGAAACCAGCCAGCCCGGCATTTTCAAGACGATTGCCGATAAGAAGGCGCTCGACGACGCCCTGAAAGCCGAAATGAAGAAGGCCGTGGAGGCCTTCAAGGAGCGCTTCACCGCTTCCGCCAAGTAAGCGGAGCATCGGACCATGGCCACACTTCTCGATTTCCGGCGCCGCATCCGCTCGGTGAAAAACACCCAGCAGATCACCCGCGCGATGAAGTTCGTTGCCGCGGCCCGCCTGCGCCGCGCCCAGGAGCGTGCGCTGGCCGCCCGCCCCTACGCGCAGCAGATCGCCCGCGTTCTGCGTTCGACCATGGCGCGCCTGGAAAATCCGCAGCATCCGCTGCTGGCCACGCGCCCCGTGGAGAAAATTCTGGTGGTCGTGCTCACCGGCGAACGCGGCCTGTGCGGCGCCTTCAACTCCAACATCCTGCGCAAGGCCGTCGAACTCTTCCGCGCCAACACCGGAAAGAAAATCATCGGCTTGCCGGTCGGCAAAAAGGGCCGCGATTTCCTCAAGAAGCAGGGCATGGAGTTTGCCGGGGAATACGTGAACGTGCTGGCCCGCGTGGAGTTCGGCACCGCCCGCGAAATCTCCAAGATTGTTACCGACGCCTACGCCAGCGGCGAAGTGGACGCCGTCTACGCCGTCTTCAGCGAATTCAAAAGCGTCATCGCTCCGAATCTGGCCGTCGAAAAGCTCCTGCCCATCGAATCCATCGCCGGGGAAGAAAGCTCCTCCGCCGGCGCCGCGCAAGTGGATTACATCTACGAGCAGCCCGCCGCGGAACTCCTCGACCGGCTCCTCCCGCGCTACGTGGAAACGCAGGTGCTCCGCGCCATGCTGGAATCTTCCGCCGCGGAACACGCCGCGCGCATGACCGCCATGGAATCGGCCACCAAGAACGCCGGCGAAGTCATCGAGGCCCTCACGCTGCACATGAACAAGGTGCGCCAGGCGGCCATCACCAGGGAAATTATTGAAATTGTCAGCGGCGCATCTTCGACCGCTTAGGAGACAGCATGGCAGAGCAATACGCAGGCATAGGAAAAGTCGTGCAGATCATCGGACCTGTGCTGGACATCGAATTTCCGGCGGACAAGATGCCGGCGATCTACAACGCCATTCGCGTCACCAGCGAGGGCTACAACATTCCCGAGCCGCTCGACGTCATCGTGGAAGTGCAGCAGCACCTCGGCGAAGGCCGCGTGCGCACCGTCGCCATGGAGCCCACCGAGGGCATGGTGCGCGGCATGAAGGCTTATGACACCGGCAAGCCCATCACCATCCCCGTCGGGCGCGCCGCGCTGGGCCGCGTCATGAACGTTCTCGGCAAACCCGTGGATCAACTCGGCCCCATCGTCAGCGACACGCACTATTCGATTCACCGTCCGGCCCCGTCCCTCGAAGACCAGTCCACCAACCTGGAAATGTTCGAGACCGGCATCAAGGTCGTGGACTTGATGGAGCCCTACCTCAAGGGCGGCAAGATCGGCCTCTTCGGCGGCGCGGGTGTGGGCAAGACCGTGCTCATCATGGAATTGATTCACAACGTGGCCATGAAACACGGCGGCGTTTCCGTGTTCGCGGGCGTCGGCGAACGCACCCGCGAAGGCAACGACCTGTGGCTGGAAATGAGCGAATCCGGCGTCGTGGTTCCCGGCAACTCCGAAAAATCGCGCGCCGCTTTGATCTACGGCCAGATGACCGAGCCGCCCGGAGCGCGCCTGCGCGTCGGCCTCACCGGCCTGACCGTCGCCGAATATTTCCGCGACCAGGAGCATCTCGACGTGCTCCTCTTCATCGACAATATTTTCCGCTTCGTGCAGGCCGGCTCGGAAGTTTCCGCGCTGCTCGGCCGCATGCCTTCGGCCGTCGGTTACCAGCCCAACCTGAACACCGAAATCGGCGAACTGCAGGAGCGCATCACCTCCACCAAGCACGGCTCGATCACTTCCGTGCAGGCCATCTACGTCCCCGCCGACGACTACACCGACCCGGCGCCGGCGGCCACCTTCTCGCACTTGGACGCCACCACCAACCTGAGCCGCCAGATCGTCGAGCGCGGCATCTATCCCGCCGTCGATCCCCTGGCCAGCTATTCGCGCATTTTGGACCCGCGCATCGTCGGCGCCGAGCATTACTCCGTGGCCCGCGGCGTAAAATCCATCCTGCAGCGCTACAAGGACCTCCAGGACATCATCGCCATTCTGGGCGTCGAAGAACTTTCCGACGAGGACAAGCGCACCGTGGCCCGCGCCCGCAAAATCGAAAAGTTCCTCTCCCAGCCCATGTTCGTCGCCGCGCAGTTCACCGGCCTCGAAGGCAAGTACGTGAAGATCGAAGAAACCGTGCGCAGCTTCAAGGAAATCATCGAAGGCAAATACGACGACGTGCCCGAACAGGCCTTCTACATGGTGGGCACGATCGAAGAGGCCCTGGCCAAGGCCGAAAAGATGAAGGCCAGCGCCTAAACGCCCATGCTTCCCGACGCCTTCCAACTCGTCGTGGTCACCCCGGAGCGCGAACTGCTCCGCGAAACCGTCGTCGAACTCCAGCTTCCCGGCGCCGGCGGCTGCCTGGGCATTCTGCCCGGCCACGCCCCGCTCATGACCGAACTGGGCATCGGCGAGCTGGTGTACCGCGGCGCGGCCGGCAAGGAAGCGGTGCATCTCGCGGTCATCCGCGGCTTCGCCGAAGTTCTGGGCGACCGCGTCACGGTCCTTGCGGAAACCGCCGAGCGCCCCGAGGAAATTGACATTACCCGCGCGGAAGCCGCCAAGGCCCGCGCGGAAAAGCGCCTCGCCGCGATGGCCCCGGAAATCGATTGGGACCGCGCCGCCGTCTCGCTGCAGCGCGCGCTCATCCGCCTGCAAGTGGCCAGAAAGCGCCCCGTTTCGGCCATCAACCCGTAAGCTTATTCCGCTCCCGCGTTCTGCGCGGAATAACCCCCATCGCCCTTCCGGCATCCAATCTTCAGCAGGTGATCCTTTGGCTTCCATCACGCTCTACGGCACCACCTGGTGCGCTGATTGCCGCCGCGCCGAGACGTTCCTCAAGGAACGCGGCATCGCTTTTCAGGAAGTGAATATCGACGAGAATCCGGACGCGGAGAGTCTGGTGCTGAAGGCCAACAACGGCAAACGCAAAGTGCCCACCATCGAAATCAACGGCCGCTTCTTCTCTTGCAGCCCGTTCAACGCCGGGCAATTGGCCTGCGAACTGGGCATCCCGCTGAATTCCTAAAGCTGCGCGCGTCCTTACTCCGCGGCAAGGCCCCGCGCAAGCACCTGCCGTATCTGCAAGCTCGCGTCCAGCAGGACGATGTCCGCATCGGCGCCGGGACGCAGCGCGCCCTTGCGGCCCTCCAGTCCGACGAGCTTCGCCGGATTCGCCGTCAGCATGCGCAGCGCATCGCCCAGCGGCACGCCCAGGGCCACGATGTTGCGCAGCGCGCGGTCCAGCGTCAGCGTGCTTCCCGCCAGTTTTCCTTCCGCATTGCGGCAGACCCCGCCGCTCACCGTCACTTCAATCGTCCCCAGCGTGTAGTTCCCGTCCGGCATTCCCGTCGCCGCAATCCCGTCGCTCACCAAAATCACCCGCTCGACTCCCTTGGCCGCCAGCAGCAGGCGCATCGCGCCCTCGTCCACGTGCACGCCGTCGGCGATCAGTTCCGCGATCACTTCCGGCGCGGACAGCACGGCGCCAATCACTCCGGAATCGCGGTGCGAAAACGGGCGCATGGCGTTGTAAACGTGCGTGCCATGATGCGCCCCGCACGCGATGGCCGCCTGCGCCTGCTCATAGGTGGCGTCGGTGTGCCCCAGCGCCACGGTCATGCCCGCCTGGCGCGCCGCGGCAATGCACGGCCCCGCGCCCAGCAGTTCCGGCGCCAGCGTCAGTATCCGTCCCATGCCCCCGGCTGCGGCCAGAAATCTTTCCAGCAGTTCCGCCGAAGGCAGCCGCAGCCATTCGGGAGGATGGACCCCGCGGCGCGCCGGGCTGAGGAACGGCCCTTCAAAATGAATGCCCAGAATTTCCGCTCGCCCGCTCGTGCCGCGCCGCTCCTTCTGCCGGGCGATGTAGCGCGCAATTGCCTCCGCGCTCCGGCAGGTCTTCTCGGGACTGGCCGTCACCGTCGTGGCCACAAAGGAAGTGGTTCCGCGCCGCGCCACCGTTGCGGCCACGGCCTCGAGCGCCTCCGCCGCACCCTCCATCACGTCGTGCCCGCCTGCCCCGTGAATATGCACATCCACGAAGCCCGGCACGGCAATCGCGTCCGGTTCGCGAATCTCCAAAGCCCCGGCGGGCAACTGCATCCCGGCGCGCGGGCCGATCGCTTCGATTACGCCGTCGCGAATCAGTATCCCCGCATCGGCGATTTCCTCCCGCGGGGTAAACGCCCGGCCGGCGTGCAAAAGAGTGGTCGTCATGGCAGGAAACCATCCTAACGGAAATCGCAGCGAGCGCACAAAAGAAAACGGGCGAAGCTTGCGCTCCGCCCGTCTCGGAATCAGTCTGGAAACTTTTACGGCTTGTCGGTCGCCGGCTTGTCGGCCGGTTTATCCGCCGCCTTGCCGGTGGCCATTCCCGATCCTGCTTCGCGTGCCTTGATTTCCTTCGCAGCTGCAGACGCTGCGGCCATGTCAATGCTGGTCAGCTTGATGGCGTCGCCCTCGACCGTGCCCTTCACGGTGACGTGATGACCGGCATGCGCGGCCACCTTGTCCTGCGCGTCGATGGCGTACACCTTCTGGTCGCCGTCGTTCACGAAGACGTACTTGGCTCCGGCCTTCACGCACTTGACCGTGCATTCGGCGGCGCTGTCATTCGCTCCCTTGGCTCCGCACTTGCTGTCCGAGATGTATCCGGTCATCGCCGTCTCCGCCGCCAGCATCGAACCCGCGGCGAAAAGCACCATTGCCGCTCCTGCCCAGAATCGTATTTTCATTGCTTTCTCCTCGCTAACGTTTTGACTGTACTTGCCTGGAAGGGTCACCCAAACGATGACATACCGGGCGTCCCTTGCCAATATGCATTTTGCTCTTCTTGTTCAGGCTGCTGCCAATCTAGTTGAGTTTTAAGAAATGGCGAGGGAGAAATCTCGAAGTCTCCCTCGCCGTGGATGCGCCAATTTGTAAAAACAATTTCTGCTGCTTTACTTCCCGGACGTTACCGCTGTTCCGGAACTCGGGGCCAGGCCCTTGGGCATGCTCAGATAGCCCGAAGCCTGGTTCTGCGTCAGCTTGTTGATCACCAGTTCCAGGGTGACCTTGCTGTCGCGGGTGTAGAAGAAAATCGGCTCATTCACCGAACGGTTCTTCTTCTCGAAGCTGGTGTCGTCGGCCAGCACCACGATGGTGAACTGGTTCTTGCGCGAATTGGCGCTCTTCAGCTCAATCTGCACCGTCCCCACCTTCTGCGCCCCGCCCTTGCGCGAAATGGTGAACTCGATATATTCCCGCTGGCCCATCCGGCGCAGCACTTCCACTTCGTCGTGATTGCGCGCGATCAGCGTGCCCAGCTCGCTCTTGGTCATTTCCAGACTCTTCCTGGCCGCCTCGATCTCGCTCTTCACTCCGCTGACGTCTCCGTTCAGCCGGGTGATCTCTTCCGTGCCGGCCTTCTTGGCCAGTTCGCTGTTCACCGAGGATTGCAGCCCGGTCAGCTTCTGGTCGTAGTTCGAGGAAATGGATTTGGTCTGCCGGCGCGAGGAGACCAGTTCGGACTGCGTAACGTTGAGCTTGTCCGTCACCACCTTCAGATCGTTGCGCAGGCTGCGGTTCTCCTCCTCCGCCTTGGCCACGCGCTGCACCACCGCGTCATTGCTTTGCTTTACGGCCGCTTGCGCCGCCTTGCTCTCCTGCTCGACCGTCCTGGCCTGCTGCGTGGCGTTCCACGCCGTTCCCAGCGCGATCAGGGACACGCCACCGAGCACCGCCACCGCTATCCCCACCCAGCGGGGGGTTCCGGCAGAAGCGCTCACGTTTCCTTCTTTTGCGTCAAACATGGTTGAATTCCTTTCGGTTTAGTCCCTGCTGTCCTGAGAGGAGTGCATCTGTGCCACCAAACCGAGAATCCCCCCCGTAAAACTCATCTAACTATTTTATTATCATAGCAATGGCCGAAATCCGGGAGGCCTGAGTTTGCCAGCCCGACTCTCTGCCTGACGTATAAAATTTACGCAACCTGGATAGTCTTGCTCGATGCCGGCCCGATCTCACTCGGCTCGGGTAGTGCATTCTCATTTTCCATATAAGTCTTTTATTTGTATATAGTTGCGGAAAACATTCATGCCGCTGTGGTGGGTGCTTTCAATCCAATGCGGTGCGAATACCCGAAATGCCTCTCCAGCGTGGATAGGGCCGCATCCAGCACGACGTAGCAATCCGGGCAGCACCGGACGTGCTGTTCCACCTCAGTTTCCACGTCCAGAGACAGTTTTCCCTCCAGGTACCAGCAAATCAGATGAATTGTGTCCTTACAAGTCATTCCCTACATCGCCCCCAAAATGAGGCCGGGCGGCCTCAGGGGAAACTATGTGCACTTGAAGCTCCATAAGAGGAGCGAATTCATTGGATTTTCAATGCGTTGAAAATGAAACACTTGTTGCAGTTCGCGCGCGCTTTTACCAAACCACAACCGCCCGCACACCGAAAATTTTTACATGAAGAAAGAATCTTTTGGCTGCTCCTGCCTGGCACAGACCGGCCGTACTGGTCACGAGCGAATCTCTTTGTGAAGTCTTCAGGAGCCCGGAAGAATATTCATCTGCTTCAGCGTGGCGATGCGATCGGCCATCGGCGGATGCGTGCTGAAGAGCGAGGAAAAGACGCCGCCGCCAAACATGGGTTTGGCGATGCACAGCGCGGAAACCGAAGGGCTGATCTCCGAAGTGGGGATGCGCTTGTTGTAGGTGTCCAGCTTCTGCAGCGCGCTGATCAGTCCGAAGGGATGTCCGACCATGCGCGCGCCGGTGGCGTCCGCGGAATATTCCCGCTGCCGGGAAAGGCCCAGTTGCAGGAGCATGGCGGCAAAAGGGGCCAGGAAAAGCATCAGCAGGCCCACCATGCCCCCTCCGCCCTCGCGGTCGTCATCGCGGCCGCCAAATCCGAAGAAGTAAGCGAAGCGCCCCATTTCCGCCAGTACGGTGATGGCGGCGGCCACGCAGGCGGCAATCGAGCTGATCAAAATGTCGTAATTGCGCACGTGGGAGAGCTCGTGCGCGATCACGCCCTCGAGTTCCTCATCGTTCATCAATTGCATTAAACCCTCGGTCACCGCCACCGAAGCGTGCTGGGGATTGCGCCCCGTGGCGAAGGCGTTGGGCGCGGCCTCGGGAATCACGTAGAGCTGGGGCACGGGCAGATTGGCCTTGCCGGCCAGACGCTCCATCACCTGATACAGCCGGGGCAGTTGCTCGCGCGTCATCGGCCGCGCGCCGCTGCTGGCCAGGGCGATCTTGTCCGAATAGAAGTAGGCGCCGCCGTTCATCACCACGGCAATCCCCAGCGCGATGTACATCCCATAGTGCCCGCCGAAGGATTTGCCCAGCAGCAAGAGCAGCATCGTCAGCGCGGTCAGCAGAAACGTGGTGCGGAAAATTCTCATGTTCTCTTCCTTGTTTTCAAGCGGCTCTAAAAGTATGGCAAGCGGCAGGCCGGGTGTCCAGCAAACGCGGTCCTCCCTTGGTTAGACGCTGGCCGTGGCCGCCGGTTGCGTCTCGATCACGCGTTCAAAGCGCATGACTTCCTTCCCCGGTTCTCGCTCCACCCGCACGCGCTCGCCCGGAAGCACTTTACCCTCGAGAATTTGCAGCGCCAGCGGGTCCTGCACCAGCCGCTGAATCGTCCGCCGCAGCGGCCGCGCGCCCCAGGCCGGGTCATAGCCTTCCTGCAGGAGCAGCTCGCGCGCCGCCGGAGTCAGCTCCAGGGTAATCTGCCGCTCGGCCAGAAGTTTTTGCACGCTGGCAAACAGCATCTCGACGATGTGCCCCAGCTGTTCCTTGCCCAGCGGATTGAAAATCACGATTTCGTCAATGCGATTCAGGAATTCCGGACGGAACGCCGCGCGCAGCGCCTCCATGGCTTCCTTGCGCGCCTGCTCCGGGCGCTCCGCGGCATGCTCGAAAATGGCTGTCGAAGCCACGTTGCTGGTCATCACCAGAACGGTGTTGCGGAAATCCACGGTGCGGCCCTTCCCGTCGGTCAGCCGCCCGTCCTCGAGAATCTGCAAGAGCACGTTGAACACGTCCGGATGGGCCTTCTCGATCTCATCGAAGAGCACCACCGAATACGGATGCCGGCGCACCTGCTCGGTCAGCTGCCCGCCTTCTTCATAGCCCACGTAGCCCGGAGGCGCGCCGATCAGCCGCGAAACCGTGTGTTTCTCCATGTACTCGGACATGTCCATGCGCACCATGAGCTTTTCGTCATCGAAGAGAAACTCGGCCAGCGCCCGCGCCAGTTCCGTTTTGCCCACGCCCGTGGGCCCCAGAAAAATAAAGCTGCCGATCGGCCGCCGCGGGTCGGAAAGCCCCGCGCGGCTGCGCCGCACCGCGTTGGACACCCGCGCCAGGGCGTCCTCCTGCCCCACCACGCGCTGCCGCAGGCGCTCTTCCATGGCCACCAGCTTCTGCGCTTCGCCCTCCAGCAGCCGCCCCACGGGAATTCCCGTCCACTTGCTCACCAGGCGCGCGATGTCCTCCTCGTCCACTTCCTCCTTCAGCATGGGCGCGTCTTTCTGCAGCAGCGCAAACTGTTCCTGCGCCTTCTGAATCTCTTTTTCCGCGGCGGCAATCTTTCCGTAGCGGATCTCCGCCACGCGCGCCAGTTCTCCGGCGCGCTCGAGGCGTTGCTCCTCCGTTTTCAACTGCTCGATTTGCTCCTTCAGCTTGCGGATGCGCCCGATGGCCTCCTTCTCCGTCTGCCAGCGGGCCTTCAGCGCGCTGGACTCCTCGCGCAGCCGCCCCAGTTCCTTTTCAATCTGTTTGCGCCGCTCGAGCGAGTGCGCGTCGGTCTCCTTCAGCAGGGCCTGGCGCTCGATCTCCAGCTGCATGATTCTCCGCTCGATTTCGTCAATCTCCACCGGCAGGGAATCGATCTGCATGCGCAGGCTGGCCGCGGCCTCGTCGATCAGGTCAATGGCCTTGTCCGGCAAAAAGCGGTCGGAGATGTAGCGGTGGGAAAGCGTGGCCGCGGCCAGGATGGCGGCGTCCTTGATGCGCACGCCGTGATGCACTTCGTAGCGCTCCTTGAGGCCGCGCAGGATGGCGATGGTATCCTCGACGGCGGGCTCGGGAACCAGCACCGGCTGGAAGCGCCGCTCCAGCGCGGGGTCCTTCTCGATGTATTTCTTGTATTCGTTGAGCGTGGTCGCGCCGATGGCCCGCAGTTCGCCGCGCGCCAGCGCCGGCTTGAGCATGTTGGAGGCGTCCATCGCGCCTTCGGCCGCGCCCGCGCCCACCAGCGTGTGCAGCTCGTCAATGAACAGGATCACCTGTCCCTGCGCTTCCGTAATTTCTTTAAGAACCGCCTTCAGGCGGTCCTCGAACTCGCCGCGAAATTTCGCGCCGGCCACCAGCGCCGCCAGATCCAGCGCCACCAGCTTCTTGGTTTTGAGCACGTCGGGAATGTCGCCGGCCACGATGCGCTGCGCCAGCCCTTCGACGATGGCCGTCTTGCCCACACCCGGCTCGCCAATCAGCACCGGATTGTTTTTCGTGCGCCGCGCCAGGATCTGCATCACCCGGCGAATCTCCTCGTCGCGTCCGATCACCGGATCGAGTTTCCCGCGCCGCGCCAGTTCGGTCAGGTCGCGCGCGTATTGCTCGAGCGCCCGGTAAGTTCCCTCCGGCGTCTGCGAAGTCACCCGCTGGCTTCCGCGAACGCTTGCCAGCGCCTGCAGGATGGCCTCGTGCGATGCGCCGTGGCGCTTCAGAAGCTGCCCGGCGGGGTCGTGCTCGGCCCCGGCCAGCGCCAGGAAAAGATGTTCGGTCGAGACGTACGCATCCTTGAATTTCTGCGCTTCGTCGAAGGCGCGCTCCAGCACCTTATTGAGCGCCTGGCCCATGTGCTGCTGCGTGAAGCCCGACACTTTCGGCAAACGGCCCAGCTCGCGGCCGATCTCCCCGTTGAGCGTTTCCGGACGCACGCCCAGACGCGCCAGCAGCGCCGGCACCACGCCGTCGGTCTGCGCGACAAGCGCCGCCAGCAAATGCAGCGGCTCGATCTGCTGCTGTCCCTCGCGCGCCGCCACTTCCTGCGCTTGCTGCACGGCCTCCTGGGCCTTCACGGTGAGTTTTTCAAAGCGCAACATTTTTCCTCTTCTCCCACTGCCTGCGTCCATCGCCTCGACGCAGGAAGGGGCCGGCGGCAGCCGGCCCCTTCGTCTCAGGCGCTCATCGGTCCCCGGCTTACCTTCCGCTCGCGGCGGCCGCCGCCGTGCCGACGTTCACCTTGATCTGCTTCGGCTTGGCTTCTTCGCGCTTGGGAATGCTCAAGGTCAGCACCCCGTTCTGGTAATCGGCTTTGATGGCCTCGGCGTTGACCGTACTGGCCAGCGAAAAGCTGCGGCTGAACGCCCCGTAGGCCCGCTCCACGCGCAAATAGTTTTCCTCGTCCACTTTCTTCTCGAACTTGCGCTCGCCGCGAATGGTCAGCACGTTATTCTCGACGCGGATGTCCAAGTCCTTTGGGTCCACCGCTGGAAGGTCGGCCTTGACCACCAGTTCGTGCTCGGTTTCATAAATATCCACCGGAGGAGCCCACGAACTCAGGGCGGATTCATCGCTCGAGCGCGTGCCCATCTCCGAAAAAAGCCGGTTGATCTGGTCTTGCAAGGTCGGGAGACCGCGGAAGGGCTCCCAGGTAGCTATGGTTCTCATGGTGAGTGTCCTCCTAAAGTGACTGCCTGAAGATGATAAAATCTGCGTGTCTTATTGTCAAGTACAAAAATACGCTTCTATATTTCTTGATTATTTCTTGTATTTACTTATACTTACGGTCTTCAATAGACCTTCCATTTCTTTGCTTCTCTACTTCCTTTTCTGCCGCATTTACCACACACTCCCTCTTTCCACCCTCCTTTCCATTTCCTGCTAAACTGTATTTTCATGCGCCTCGATGAGCTTGACTACACTCTTCCCCACGAGCAAATCGCTCAATTCCCCCTCGCCGACCGCGCGGCTTCCCGCCTTCTGCTCCTCGATCGCTCCTCGGGCCACTGGGAAGACCGCCAATTCCGCGATTTTCCAGACCTGCTGCGCGGTGATGAACTGCTGGTCGTCAACAACGCCCGGGTCATCCCCGCCCGGCTCTTTGGCCGGCGCGTCGGCGTGCATTCCGATCCCCCCAGCAAAGCCACTCGTAAGGAACATCTGCGCACGCGCATCGAGGTTTTTCTCCTCTGGCAGCTTCCCGGCGACGTCTGGGAAGCCCTGGTGCGTCCGGGGCGCAAGATGCAGACCGGAGAGCGGGTGCTCTTTGGCGATGGGGAACTGGAAGCCGAAGTTCTCTCCCGCGGGGAATACGGCCAGCGCACGCTGCAGTTCCGCGCCCTCGACAGCGGTTCGAGAACGGGCTCCGTCGCCGCGCATCTTGAACGCCTGGGGCACATCCCCCTCCCGCCGTATATCGCGCGCCCGGATGAAGCCGCCGACCGCGAGCGTTACCAGACGGTCTTTGCAACTTCCCCCGGAGCGGTGGCCGCGCCCACCGCGGGGCTGCACTTCACGCCGGAAATCATCGAACGCATCCGCGCCCGGGGCGCCGAGATCTGCGAGCTGACCTTGCACGTCGGACTGGGAACCTTTCAGCCCATTCACTCCGAAACACTGGAAGGCCACCACATGCACGCGGAGCGCTACGACATTCCGGAAGCCACCGCCGAGCGGATTCGCGCCGCGCGCGCGGCCGGCCGCCCCGTGGTGGCCATCGGCACCACCGCCGTGCGCGCTCTCGAAGCGGCGGCCTTGCGCGCCGCGCAAGGCGAAGGCGGCCCGCTGCTGGCTGCAGGGCCGGGTGAAGCAAGCCTGTTCATCTTTCCTGGATTTTCCTTTCGCGTGGCGGACGCCCTGCTGACTAATTTCCATCTGCCGCGCTCGACTCTGCTGGCGCTGGTTTCCGCCCTGGGTGGACGCGAGCGCGTCCTGGCGGC
>JBGQNE010000006.1:0-123694 GCA_041500985.1 Terriglobia bacterium
CGCTCTTGATGCCTTCCTGCACGATCTGCCACTTCTCTTCCGGGGATCGATCCACACGCGGTTTCCTACTCATGTTGCCTCCTGTTTGGAGGCCCTGATTCTACCTAATTGAGGTGTCCAGTTTTAGAGGGGTGCAATACAATGTAGACCTTCGCAGCATTGGTTCTTCAGGTGGTATCTATGCTGACGCGTCTATTCCCATTCCGCAACGAGCAACGCGTCTTCTGTTGGACGTTTTAGGGGCAATCCATGAGGGGCTCTTTCAGTATGTTATTGCCTCGGAAATGGATCTAGCGGCCGTTGGACCTGCGCTGGACGAACTCGCGGAATCTGCTACAGAAATAGTAGTGGTTGGCGATATTCAGCGCGAGACACGAGAAGTTGATGGCCACGAGCAACAAGGCTCCTCTGCCAGCAGAATAAGCTTGCAAGCCAAACCAGCGGCTGAATTGTCGTCGTCGACGAGTTCGAAAGCGTCGTCCGAGCGAGAAACCAGGGTTGCGGAATCTGGCCCGACAAGATACCGCGTACATTTCGGAAGGACAGGCAAGGCACTCACAGACTTGGTAAGGGCTGTAAACCCATCTCGCCTCCTCTTCATTCTTGACGAGTGGAGCGCGGTTCCTCTTGACCTGCAGCCATACTTGGCTGATCTCATCAGGCGTGCAGTTTTTCCTGTGTCAGGTGTGACAGTAAAGATTGCAGCGATCGAACAACGGACGAACCTAAAGATAGGGACTCACGGGGATTACACTGGTATAGAGATTGGAGCGGATGCTTCTGCTGACGTCGATCTTGACGACTACATGGTTTTCGACAATAACGCCGAACGCGCCGTTCAGTTTTTCCAGGAGCTTATATTTCGACATTATCGCTCAGAAGCAACATCTAAGCCGGAGTTCGAGACTTCCGACGCATTAGTTCAGACGGCATTTACGCAGCGCAATGCGTTTGAAGACTTTGTCAAATCCGCAGAAGGTGTACCTCGCGACGCATTTAACGTCCTGTCCATTGCTGCGCAACGCAGCCTTGCAGATAAGATTTCGATTTCAACAATTCGAGTTGCAGCTCGAACGTGGTTCCAGCGTGACAAAGAGGGTGCTATCCGTTCTAATCCTGAGGCGCAGAGCCTGTTGAATTGGGTTGTTGACGAGGTAATAGCACATCGTCGCGCTAGAGCGTTTCTGCTGAGGGCAAATACTCGTCATGAACTCATTGATGCCCTATTTGATGCGAGGCTTCTGCACGTAATGAAGAGGAATATTTCGGGACAAGATGAGCCTGGTGCGCGCTACGATGCCTACAAGCTTGATTATGGATGTTACGTCGACCTGCTTGCAACGACGAAGGCGCCTACACAAGAACTTTTCGATACGAAAGAAGCTGAGGAAGAAGTGGGAGCATCAATTAGGGTTCCAGCGGATGATTATCGAGCGATTCGCCGAGCAATACTTGATCTGAGTGAATTCGGGGCACGCTTAAAGAAGCCGACGCCGAGCGGCGCCGCACCAGATTAACTGTCCTCCCTGAACCCAGACGCCAGTTCCGACTGAATAACAGCGTACTCCGAAATTGATCCCGCATCAGAAAAACAGGACAACCAATCGCCCCAGCGAATCGCGCAGGAAAGCGCCCAGCCTGTAGGCGGCCATGTAGCTGAATGGCGGAAGTTCGAGGGAATAGTGACCGCAGTGGAGTGCGAGGGTTTTGGGGGGCGCTGCCGCGGCTGGGGAGGAAGTGGCGAGTGGAAGCGGCAACAGAAAGAGAAAAGCGGATCCCTCACTGTGTTCGGGATGACAGCCGATGAGAGAGAAAGTCAAAATCCCCACCCTTGCAAAAGGCGCAAGGATGGGGCACCCGGCGGAAACGGAAAGAGAAAAGCGGAGCCCTCGCTGCGTTCGGGATGACAGCCGATGAGAGAGAAAGTCAAAATCCCCACCCTTGCAAAAGGCGCAAGGATGGGGCACCCGGCGGAAACAGAAAGAGAAAAGCAGATCCCTCGCTGCGCTCGGGATGACACCTCAAAAAACTCTTTCAATGATTTGTCAGGATGTGAAATTGAGTTTAGCGGCGTTGCGGAGGAGGTCGGCGGCCTGGGTGGACATGGATTGCACGATGGATTCGGCGGACGGGCGGTCTTTTAGCAGGCCGATCGCTTCTCCGCAGACGACGGCGACGGTGTCGAGGTCGTTTTGGGCGCGGGCTTGGGCGTATTGGGCGGAAAGCGTACCGAAGGCATCGAAGGCTTCGGCTTCGCGGTGGGCCCATGCGGCGGACAGTTTGTTTTTCAGGAAGCGGAAGGAGTATTCCCTGGGCCAGGGAGTGCCGCGAAGAGCATCGAGGGATTTTGTGCGAATGGTGGAATCGCCGGTTTTGCCGATGGCTTTGTCGGTGTGAGTTTTGGGGGTGAGCGCTTCGGCGGAGGACCAGAGGCGCGTGCCGACTACGACGCCGTCCGCGCCCAGGATCAGGGAGGCGGCCAGGCCCCTGCCGTCGCCTATGCCTCCGGCGGCAATCAGTAACGTATTGGGCGAGCGCTGGCGGAGGTAATCGGCGGCTTCGGGAACGAAGGGGAAGGTTGCGCGGGTTGCGCCATGGCCGCCGGCTTCGGCGCCCTGCACTACGATCGCGTCGGCGCCCGCTTCGAGGGCCATATCGATTTGGGATAGAAACTGTACCTGGCAGATGAGTTTGGCGTGCGCCTGGCGGATTTCGGCGGCGAATGGACGAGGGTCGCCAAAGGACAGGAATACGCAGAACGGGGAGTGTTGCAAGGCGCGGGTCAGCGCTTGGGGGGCGCGTTGCAAGGCCCAGGTGATGAAGCCGACGCCGAATTTTTCCGGTTTCGCGCGAAGGAGTTCCGCTTCCAGATCAGGCTCGCCGCCGAGCGTGCCGGCGTAGCCTCCGCCGACGATTCCCAAGCCGCCGGCGCGGGAGACCGCGGCGGCCAGGGCACCGCCCGTAACAAAGGCCATGGGGGCGCCGAGGATGGGGTGCTGGATGCCGAAACGTTCCGTGAGACGGGTGTGAATCATGGGGTCCTCCGAGGGAACGGATTCATGGTAGCGGCGTCCGGCCCTGAAGACCAAGGAAATCGTGGGGTTGTACGGTCTGATTCCTTCCGCTGGGGCTTGCGGCGCGTTGGGGGCCGCGACAAAAGCAGATTCCTCGTCGCCTGCGGCTCCTCGGAATGACAATCTTTGTGACGGGGGGCGTCAGCGTCGCCTGCGGCTCCTCGGAATGACAATGTCGGTGACGGCTGGGGGCGTCAAAGCCTGTGTGGCAACCTGACAATCACTTCCTCCGAGGCTAAAGCCGCATTGAAAAGAAAGCATTTTTGTCGGAGCTAAAGCTCCGACCCCCTATAAAACAAGAGTTACCACACAGACCCGTCACCCCAGGGTATCGCGGAGGAAGGCGCCGAGTTTGTAGGCGGCCATGTAGCTGAAGGGCGGAAGCTCGAGGGAATAGTGACCGCAATGGAGTTCTAGGGTTTGGGGGTCGCCGCCGTGGGCGCGCTGGGAGGCTAGCATTTGGGCGGTGAGTTCGGGGAGGAAGGTGGGGTCGTATTTGCCGTAGATCATCAGGCAGTTCTTCCCTGCTCCCATCCAGCGTTCGACGTAGGGGATGGGGCTGATGGGGGACCAGAAATGGCGGAGTTCGTCGAGGGAGACTTTGTTGCGAAGACCTTCCCAGACGTGGTTGGTGGTCATGCCGTTTTTGACGACGTCGGCGAAGTAGGTGGAGACGTGGAGAAAGCCGCCGGCGCGGACGGCGGGGTCGTGGACCTGGGTGATATAGCCGACGGAGGAGCCGATGCTGGTGCCGACGATGCCGAGGTGGGTGTAGCCCTGCGATTCCAGCCAGCGGAGGCACTGGCGGGTGTCGGTGACGGCCTGGCGATTGGCTTGCAGGGTGAGGCCGATGTTGGAGCCGACGAGCTGGTCGGCGCGCTCGTGGCCGGGGGCCATGCGGCGGTCGTGGTAGGGGAGGCTCATGCGCAGGACGGAGATGCCGAGGAATTGGAGCCAGCGGCAGAGCGAGGCCATGCCGTGCCATTTGGCGTTCCAGTTGGGCAGGAGGACGACGGCGGGGCCACTGCGGCGGGCGGGGAAAAATTGGGCGTGGACGAGATTGTTGGCGGGCCAGTCGGAGCGGATGGCGCTGGTGAAGGTGAGGACGTTGTCGGCGAGGCGGTAGTCGGAGGCGGGTGGGGCGGCGAACCATTCGCGGCTGGAGGCGATGGTGGCGGGAACCCATTTTTCCAGGAAGGCGCGGGGGTCAGGCTCGTCGGCGCGGCCGCCGATGTGTTCGAGGCCCCAGGAGAAGGGGCGGACCATGCGATTGTCGTCGGTGGTCCAGCGGCGGTGTTCGTAGCGGCGGATGCGTTGTTCGAGCCAGTGCATAAGGGCCCGGGGGATACGGGCAGATAAAAAATATAACGGAGCGGGGGGCGGGACGCAAACGGGGGGAGGCGGGGGGTGCACGGCGGAAATGTGAGACTCCTGGCTGGTCTTTCGGAAAAAGCAGATCCCCCGCTTCGTTCGGGATGACAGAACGGACTTTTTTTCGCGGGCTGGGAAGCGGGGCTCTCCGAAGGTCATGCTTGTTTTCAGTTTTTTGTTGCACCCAAAGCGGGGAGGTGAGGGGAATCCGGGTTAGGAATGGGACACGGGGGCGGGAGGGTTTGTTGAGCGTGGTGGGGGAGTGTGGCAGAGTGAGACTGTGACCATCGCGTTTGTTCTTTTTGTATTTCTCTTTGGGCTGATTATCGGCAGCTTCCTGAACGTGTGCATCACGCGCATTCCGGAGGAGATGTCCATTGTGCTGCCGGGGTCGCGCTGCCCGCGCTGCAATGCGCCGATTCACCCTCTGGATAATATTCCAGTGCTGAGCTGGGTGCTGCTGCGAGGGAAATGCCGGAACTGCCATGAATCCATTTCGTTGATGTATCCCGCGATTGAGTTGCTGACGGGGATTCTGTTCGTGCTTTGTTTTGTGCAGTTTGGGCTGAGCGTGGCGCTGGGCAAATGGCTGTTCTATACCGCGCTGATACTGGTGCTGAGCGTGACGGACCTGCGCACGCGGCTGCTGCCGGATGCGGTGACGCTGCCGGGGTTGGGGATGGGACTGGTGTTCAGCGCAGCGGCGCCGCCGCGGAACGGCGTGGCGTTTCTCATACTGGAGCGATTCACGCACAGAGTCCTGCCCGCGCCGCTGTTGGGATTGGCGGATGGACTGCTCGGCGCGGGGTTTGCAACGCTGTTCCTGTGGGGAACGGGGCGGGCGTACCGGGCCTGGAAGGGCCGCGACGGCCTGGGCATGGGCGACGTGAAGATGATGGCCATGGTGGGGGCATTTGTTGGATTGCGGGACACGCTCACGGTGATGCTGCTGGGGACGCTACTGGGGAGCATCGGGGGAATTTGGATGATCGCGGCGCTCTACGCCGGGGGGTATAAACGCGGGGTGGCCGAGCGGGCGGTGCGGCGAGGATTGGGCGCGCTGAACCGCCTGCGCTGGACGCTGGCGCGGCGATACTGGATTCCGCTGGGGACGTATCTGGGAGTGGGAGCGCTGCTGGTGCTCTTCCTGCTGCCCTATCTGGAAACGCTGTGGATTGCGGGAAGTCACTGAGGGGCCGGAGGTTTTTGCAGAAATGCAGGCCTTAGCGCTGATCACGCAGCAGACGGCAATGCCGGAGCGGGTGTGGCCCACGGCGCTGTTCTATTTCATCGTGCTGCTGGGCCTGCTGCTGGGGGCGGTGATGGTGATGCGGCGGGTGTTCCGCGCGGGACGGGAAGCGCAGAGCGCGCCGGAGCGCACCGGACCGGCCACCAATGATTCGCCGGCATTTCTGGCGGCGTCCATGCAGGGCGTGATCCAAAAACTCCGCGAGCAGGAAAAAGAACTGGAGCGGCTGCACAAGGCGGAGAAGGAGCGCGCGGAGCAGACCGAGCGGCTGAGCGAAGAGGTCACGCGGAACATGCCGGCGGGGCTGCTGCTGGTAAACGCCACGGGGATTATTTCCAGCGTGAATCCGGCGGCGGAGCAGGTGCTGGGAATGCGCGGGCTGGCCTTCCGGAGGTACAGCGAGGCGCTGGGAGAGGAATCGGCGCTGACGCGGCTGATCGGGGAATGCCTGAACAAAGGCACCATCCACCGGCGGGAACAGGTGCAGCACGTGACGCCGCAGGGAGAAACGCGGACGCTGGGAGCGACCATTTCCTTCACCCGGCGCAACGAAAAAATCACCGGGGCCATCTGCCTGCTGAGCGACCTGACGGAACTGGCTTCCCTGCAGCGCCAGATGCAATTGCGGGAGAATCTGGCGGCGCTGGGGGAGCTGTCCGCGGGGATCGCCCACGAATTCAAGAACGCGCTGGCGACGATTTCCGGCTATGCGCAAATGATTCGCGGGGAAAAGACGGAGGGAGAAGCGGCCGAATACGCGGGGCTGATTCTGGAACAGACGCGCAACATCACGCACGTGGTCAGCGAATTTTTGAAATACGCCCGGCCGATTGAGATTCCGCAGGAAGCGGTGGCCCTGGATGAGGTGATCGAGCGCATCGTGGCGGAACTGCGGGAATCGCTGCCGGGAGTGCGCATTGCCGCGGAGGGAAGCTTCGAGCGGGTGACCGGGGAGGAAGGTTTTCTGCGGCAGGCGCTGCTGAATCTGGTGCGCAACGCGGCGGAAGCCGGCGCGGAGGCCAGCGGAGGCGGGCAGGTGTCCATCGAAGGGCGGGTGAGCGCGGGAGCGGAAGGACTGGCGCAGCAGATCATCGTGAGTGACAACGGGCCGGGGATTCCGGCGGAAGCGCTGGGCAAGATCTTTGTTCCTTTTTACACGACCAAGGCGGGCGGGACCGGATTGGGATTGGCGGTGGTGCAGAAGATCATCGTGCAGCACGGGGGCACGGTACAGGCGCGCAACCGGCCGGAGGGCGGAGCGGAGTTTATCGTTACGCTACCGGTCTTCCGGGGCGCGGCGGAAGCGATAGAATCAAGGCAAGCGCGCATCTAAGCAGGGAGGACCGCCGGAAGATGCCGGCGGGGAGGAAATAGATATGCGACTACTTACAGGATTCAGCATGGTGGTCTTGCTGGCCGCCGGAGCGATAGCGCCCGCGCCGGCGCCGGCGCAGGGGGCGCCGCAGGAGTCCGTGGCGGAAGCGGCGCGGAAGGCCCGCGCGCAGAAGAAAGCCCCGGTAAAACCAGTGCGCGTCTACACGGAGGAGGAACTGGCCAAGGAAAAGGCCGCGCAGGAGGGCGAGCCGGCGGCGATTTCCACCGTGGGCGCAGAACAACAGAAGACCACGACAGAGGGCAAGGAAACCGCCAAGGAAGCCGGCAAGAGCGGCGGCGAAGCGGACAAGAAGGAAGGCGACAACCAGGAACAGAAGTGGCGCGAGCGATTCAAGGGGGCGCGTGAAAACCTGGAGCGGGCGGAGAAGGAACTGGATATTCTGCAGCGCGAAGCGGCCAAGGCCAGCCTGCAGAAATATTCGGACCCGAACCAAGCCATGAGAGAGCAGTTCGAGCGCAAGGAAATCAACGACAAGAACGCCAAGATCGAGGAAAAGACCAAGGAAATCGCGCAGTTCCGGCAAGCCCTCTCGGACCTGGAAGACGAATTGCGCAAGGCGGGCGGCGACCCGTCCTGGGCGCGTTAAGAGGAAAGAGCACGGCGGAAATCGCGCCAAGCGGCCCGGGGGAGGTCCGCACGATGGGCGCATCGCCGCGCATCAGCACGCAACACGGGCGGGAATCCGCGTTATTTGAAAAAAGAAAACTCATGGAACCACTGCTCCTTGTAGAAGATAAGAGCGAACTCCGGGCCATGCTGCGCACGGCGCTGGAGCGCGCGGGATACCGCGTGGAGGAAGCCGCCGACGGCGCGACGGCGATCCAGAAGGTGCGCGGGCGGCGCTACCTGCTGGTGCTCTCGGACCTGAAACTGCCGGGAGCGTCGGGGCTGGACGTGCTGCGCGAGAGCAAGCAGGCCGACGCCACGATTCCGGTGATCCTGCTGACGGCGTACGGTTCGGTCGAGGAAGCGGTCAAGGCCATGAAGGAAGGGGCCTTCGATTTTCTGCAGAAGCCGGTGGACCTGGACCACCTGAAGCTGCTGGTGCAGCGGGCGGCGCGGCAGCAGGAACTGCTGCGCGAGAATCTGCTGCTGCGCGAGGAGTACAGCACGCGCTACGGATTTCCCCGGATCATCGGAGAGGGTCCGGCCATCCGCGAAGTCAGCCAGCAGATCCAGAAAGTGGCGGCCACGGATTCGACGGTGCTGCTGCTGGGGGAAAGCGGAACGGGCAAGGAGCTTTTCGCGCGGGCGATTCATCACCTTTCGCCGCGCCGGGAGCAGCCCATCGTTTCGCTGAACTGCGCGGCGATTCCCGAAGGGCTGGTGGAAAACGAGCTGTTCGGGCATGAAAAAGGGGCGTTTACCGGAGCGGGCGCGCGCAAGGTGGGCAAGCTGGATCTGGCGCACCGCGGGACGCTTTTTCTGGATGAAATCGGTGAACTGCCGCTGGCCATGCAGGCCAAGCTGCTGCGCGTGCTGGAAGAGAGATGCTTTGACCGCGTGGGGGGAACGCAGGAAATCGAAGTGGACGTGCGCATCATTGTGGCCACCAACCGCAACCTGCGCCAGGCCCTCGCGGAAAAAACCTTTCGCGAGGATCTCTATTTCCGGATTTCAGCGGTGCCCATACAGATTCCTCCGCTGCGCGAGCGCGGCAACGACATTCTTCTGCTGACGGAGCATTTTCTGGAATCGTTCCGCAAGGAGTTCGCCAAGCCGGCGCTTACGCTGGCGCCCGAGGCCCGCGAGAGATTGCAGCGCTATGCCTGGCCGGGCAACGTGCGCGAACTGCAGAACACCATCGAACGCGCGGTGATCCTCGCGGACGGAGAGGTCATTACGGCGCAGGGATTGCAACTTCCCGAGGCGCGTCCGGAAACCGCGGCACTGCCAGGAGGGATGCTGCCCGCGGATTTCAACTGGATTGGCACGCTCGAGGAAGTGAGCCAGCGAGCCACGGGGCATGTCGAGCGGGTGATCCTGGAGAACGCGCTGCGCGAATGCAAATGGAACAAGACGCGCGCGGCGGAGAAGCTGGATATTTCGCCGAAGACGCTGCTGGCCAAGATGCGCAGCGCGGGGCTTGAAGAGTAGTTCCCTTCCTCGAAGTGACTCGTGATTCGTGACTGGTGACTCGTGTAAATCCCTGCCTTCAGGAGGGGCGGCGGGCGATGTGCAGGGCCACGGTGCTGCCGGTCCAAACTTCGTAGCGTACGCCGGCGTAGCCGGACTGCTGAAGCAGGGCGGCAAGATCCGCGGGCTGGAGATATTGGGAGACGGAAGCGGGCAGGTAGGTGTAGGCGGAGGAATCGCCGGAGATGAGGCCGCCGATGCGCGGGAGGATTTTCCGGAAATACCAGCGATAGAGAGCGCCGAAGAAGCGGCTGCGGGGTTCGGTGAAATCGAGAATGGCGAGGGTGCCGCCGGGCTTGAGGACGCGGCGGAATTCGAGCAGGCCGGCTTCGTAGTTGGCCAGATTGCGGAAGCCGAAGGCGGCGGTGAGCAGGTCGAAGGAAGCATCGGCGAAGGGCAGGCGCAGGGCGTCGGCTTCGACGATGGACCAGCGCGGAGACATGCCGCCTGCCGATTCATAGCCCAGCGCGGCGGAAAGTTTTTCGCGCGCGCGCACCAGCATCCCGTGAACGAAATCGGCGGCAAACACGCGGGCTTTTCCGGCGCGCGCCAGCGCCAGGGCCAGGTCGCCGGTGCCGCAGCAGAGATCCAGCACGAGAGCGTCGGGGCGGTCGAGCACGGCGCGCAGGCGGCGGGTAACGCGGCGGCGCCACAGACGATCAATCTGCATGGAGAGAACGTGATTGAGCAGGTCGTAGTGCGGGGCGATGCGCCCGAACATCTCGCGGACGTAGCGAGAAGCCTCGGCTTCGGAGCGAACGCCTTCGGGCTGGGTGCCGCGGGGAATGCGAGGCGTCTCAGTCATGGAGTTTGGCGGAAGAGTGCGTAAGGTGCGGGGTGTAGTGCAAGACGCGCTCGACCAGGGGCAGGGCGACGCCGTCATAGGAGCGGGCCTTGCCAATGGCCGGAGCCAGAACGAAGCGGAGATGGCCGCCGCGCGTTTTTTTGTCGCGGCCCATGGCGCGCAGAAGAGCAGCGGGAGAAAGGCGGGGCCAGGCGGGAAGATGGCCAAGGCGGCGCACCAGGGAGATAATCCGGGCGGTCACGTGGGGCGAGGTGAAGCCGGCTTCGTGGCCAAGAAGAGCGGCGGCCATCATGCCCCAGGCCACGGCTTCGCCGTGCTGGTAGCGCTTGTAGGCGGTGAGGCTTTCGAGGGCGTGGCCGAAGGTATGGCCGAAATTGAGAATCTCGCGCAGACCGGATTCGCGCTCGTCGCGGCTGACCACGCGGGCCTTGATCTCGGCGCAGCGGGTGATGACGTGGCCCAGGGCGGCGGGGTCGCGCTTCAGGATTTTTTCCAAATTATTTTCCAGGAAGAGGAAAAGAGATTTGTCCGCGATCACGCCGTACTTGATCACTTCGGCGAGACCGCCGCGAAATTCGCGCGGCGGCAGCGTGCGCAGCAGGAGCGGATCGGCAATGACAATCTGCGGGGGATAGAACGCGCCCACCAGATTTTTGCCCTCGGGAAGATTGACGCCGGTCTTGCCGCCGATGGCGCTATCCACCTGCGCGACCAGCGTGGTGGGAATATGCACGAGTGCGATTCCGCGCAGGTAGCTGGCGGCCACGTAGCCGGCCACGTCGCCCACCACGCCTCCGCCGACGGCCACGATGCGCGCGCGGCGGTCGGCGCCGGCGCGGCTCAAGCCGCGGCAGAGGGAGTCAAAGCCGGCAATCGTTTTGGCCGATTCGCCGTCCTTCAGGAAGAGCACCCGGCGGATGTTTTTGACGCCCAGCGCGCGGGAAACGGATTTGCCCACATGACGCCAGACGCGCGGCGAAGTAATCACAAAAGTGGCGGTCGCGGGAGCGAGCGCGGCCAGAAGGCGCTGCGACTGGCTCAGGACGCCGGGAGCGATGGCGATGGTGTAGCGGCCGCGGGCGGCGGAGACGGAGATAAGTTTCGGGTTCATGAAAGTGCGCGTGAAATGTCCGCTTCAAATTGTAGCAGGAAAAGAACGGCGCAAGAGCCGCTAGCGCGCGGCAATTCCCTTTCCGGCGCGGCCGGCGAGTTTGTCCGCAGGCTACGCCCCCTCGGGAGCATGGCGAGTGAATCCGGCAAAAGCTTCGTGCTACCATTGGCAGGCCATGCGGAACGAAAGCTAGACGCGCTCATGCCCCCTGCTCCCAAAACACATCACGCCGACTACGCCGTCATTGGATGCGGAGTGGCGGGACTGCGCGCGGCGATTGAGCTGAGCGAAACGGGCAGCGTGCTGGTGCTGGCCAAGTCCGACCTGAGCGAATCGGCCACCGCCTACGCGCAAGGCGGCATCGCCGTTTCCTTGAGCGACGAAGACGAAGTCGGCCTGCACGAACAGGATACGATTTTGGCCGGGGACGGCCTGTGCCGCCCGGAAGCGGTGCGCACGCTAGTCGAGGAAGGGCCAAAGTATATCCAGCAGTTGATCGAATGGGGCACGGAGTTCGATCGCGCCGGAACCAAGCTGGCTTTTACGCGGGAGGCGGCGCACAGCCGCTCGCGCATCCTGCACGCGCAGGGAGATTCCACCGGCCGGGAAATCAGCCGGGCCCTGCTGGCCCGTGCGCACAAACTGACCCGCCTGCATCTGCGCGCCTACGCCTTCACCACCGGATTGATCGTGGAGTCCGGCCGGGTCACCGGGCTGCGTTTTCTGGACGAGAACGACGGCAGCCTGCATGAAGTGCGCGCCGGAGCCGTCCTGCTGGCCACCGGCGGCCTGGGACAGATCTACCGGGAAACGACCAACCCGGAAATGGCCACCGGGGACGGCATGGCCATCGCCTATGAAGCGGGCGCGACGCTCTCCGACATGGAGTTCGTGCAGTTTCATCCCACGGCGCTGGCGGTGAAGGGTGCGCCGCGTTTCCTGCTAAGCGAGGCGCTGCGCGGCGAAGGCGGCATCCTGCGCAATATCAACCTGGAGCGCTTCATGAAGCGCTACGCGGAAGCGCAGGAACTGGCGCCGCGCGACGTGGTGGCCCGCGCCATCGTCTCCGAAATGCACCGCACGCAGAGCGATTACGTCTATCTGGACATGACCGCGAAGAACGCGGAGTTCCTGAAGAAAAGATTTCCGCGCATTTACGCCACCTGTCTCGGGCACGGCCTGGATCTTGCCACCGACATGGCCCCGGTCTGCCCGGCGGCGCATTACATGATGGGCGGTGTAAAGACCGACCTGTGGGGAAGGACGTCGATTCCCGGGCTGTACGCGGCGGGAGAGACCGCCGCCACCGGAGTGCACGGGGCCAACCGGCTGGCCAGCAATTCCCTGCTGGAAGGGCTGGTTTTCGGAGCGCGCAGCGGCCAGGCCATGAGCCAGGACGCGCCTCCGGAAAAGCACAGCGGAATCGGGCTGCCGGGAGTGCCCGCGCCGAAACCGGGGGAAAACGCAGCAGGGGCGAAGAAGGCCGCGGCCAAGGCGGCGCCACACTCCGCGGGACTGACCAAACTGCGCGAGCTGATGTGGAAGCACGTGGGCATCATGCGCAGCGGGCCGGAACTGGCCGCGGCGCTGGCGCAACTGAAGAAGATCGAGATTCCCGACGGGGAAAAACTCTGCCGCGGCGTTCAGGAGGAGCGCAACCTGCACGCGCTGGCGGAATTGATTACGAGGTCGGCGCTGGCGCGGAACGAAAGCCGGGGGAGCCATTACCGGTCGGATTTCGCGTTCCGGGATGATGAGGATTTTCTGAAGCATTCGGCGACGGAGCACGGCAAGGAGATTCGCTTCGAGACATAGCAGGTTCCAGAAAAAGAACTGCTTACTCCTGTAGGGCTATGTTGAAGCGGGCAGAAGACTGAAAACAAGAGCCGGGCTGAAGCCCGGCCTCTCAGCGGGACTTGCGTTCGAGTTCGCGGACGGATTCCAGAAATACATGGCCGACGATGGCCAGGCTGCGGGCGCTCAGTTTGTCGAGGGTGTCCTGCGTGGTATGCCAGTAGGGGATTTCCAGGTCAATCACGTCCACGCTGGGAACGCCGCGGCTAAGAAAAGAAGCATGGTCGTCCTCGATGGGCGACGAATCTCCCACAAAGATTTTGGAATAGCCCAGCCGCCTGGCCGTGTCCCAAACCAGATTGGTCAGCCATTTGGAGGAATAACTTTCGCGGCGAATGCGCAGGTCCTTGCTGCCCACGATATCGGCCAGCAGGAGGGCCTTGATGCGCTTCAGGTCGCCCGAGGCGGCCATGCGCGCGGCCATCTGGCGGCTGCCATAGCGGTTGTCGGGGTCTTGCCACTGCCAATTGACGGCCTCTTCCCCGTCAAAGAAAGCGATCCATACGGTGTCCTTGCCGGGCCGGGCGCAAAGCAGGCGGGCCAATTCCAGCATGACGCCGGTGGAAGAACCGCCGTCATCGGCGCCGACGAAATTTTCCAGTCGCTTGGTATCGTAGTGCGTGGCCAGAAGAACGATATCGCGCCGTTCGCCGGGAATTTTGGCGACGATATTTTTCATGGGCAGGCTTCCCGCCGGGGTGTCGGCGTGGAAGTCGTCGGTCTCCACCGTGCAGCCGTAACTTTTCAGCTCGGCGAGGATGTATTCCTGTGCTTTGCCGATGCCGGGCGTGCCGGCCTGGCGAGTGCCTATGGCCGTGAGGCGGGCGACGTGCGCGAGGGCCTTGCGGCCATCGAAGCCGCCGGTCTGCGCGGCGGGGGGAGCGTCGTCGGCGGCCTGCGATGCGGCGGGAGCGGCGACAACCGTGGAGGTTGAATTCCCTGCCCCGGCGCCGGAGCCACAACCCGCGCCGAGGAACCAACCCGCACAGAGAAGCGCGCTCCAGCGGAAAGAAGCCGAAGAGATCCAACGGAGAAGCATTTAGCGGGCCTCCGCGGCGATTTTTTTGGCCTTCTTGCGCACCACCACCCAGGAGACGGCCATGCTCAGGAAATAGAGGCCGACCATGGGGGCCATGAAGATGAGCATGGTCATGGCGTCCGGCGTGGGCGTGACCACGGCGGCCACGACGCTGATGATCAGGATGGCGTAGCGGAAGTTATCCCAGAGGAATTTCGGGGTGACGATGCCGAAGAGGGTCAAGAAGAAGATCAGGATGGGCATTTCAAAAACCAGGCCCAGGCCCAACAGCACGATCAGGATCAGATCGAAATATTCGTTGATGCTGATCATCGGCTGCACAGGACCCTGGAAACTGACCAGGAAACGCAGCATATACGGCAGCATGATGAAATAGCCGAAGGCGATGCCGGAAAGAAACAGGGCCACGGTGGAGAAGAGAAATCCAACGATGGCCTTTTGTTCGTGTTTATAAAGCGCCGGGGCGACAAACAGCCATATCTGGTAGAGGACCACGGGAGAAGCCAGGACCAGGCCGAGGTAGATGCCCAGGGTGATGATGAGATTCAGGTAGCCGGTGGGATTGGTGTAAACAAGTTTTTGTTCCAGATGGGCGTCGGCCAGCGCCCTGAGCATGGGCCTGGTGATCCACTCGATGACGTGCTGGGCCACGTAAACGCCCACGAACGCGCCGATGGCAATGGCGATCAGGGAGTTGATGATGCGCGTGCGCAACTCGACCAGATGCTCGAAAAAGGTCATTTGCCCGCTGGTCTCTTCCTCGATCGGGGGCGTTGCCGGGTTAGACGGGCTGGCGCTGGCCATGGAGTGGCTCTCCGCCTTCCGCCGCAGGCGCAGGGGCCTCGGGAGTTTCCGGAGCAAGTTCAGGGGCCGCCGTTGCGGCTGGAAGAATGGAATCCGGGGTGCGCGCGACGGTTCCGGGACTGCCCTGCTCACCGGAGACGGACTCTTCCGTGCCGTGCTGGTGAACTTCCGCCACCCAGGAGGAATCGGCGGCAGGCTCGGAGGAAGCGGCGGAAGCGGCGGTCATCGCGAATGAAGCTGCGGCAGGTTCGGCGCCGGGCGTGGCATTGGTTGCGGCGGCTTCGGCCTTGCGGCGTTCGGTCTCGCGGGCCTGGCGTTCGAGGTCGCGCATCTCTTCCTCGAAAGCAGTGCGGAAATCCGTGGAGGCCTTGCGGAATTCGGCCATGAGTTTGCCCAGGCCGCGGGCCAGCTCGGGCAGCTTGTGCGGGCCAAAGACGACCAGCACAACCAGAAACACCACGATCATGTGGGGAACGCTCAGCATGCGTTAACGGTCCTCTTGCATCATAGAGAACGCTCTTCGGCCCTGTCAAACGGGCAATTTCCCTATGCTATACTGGGGAGGTGACGGTCTCCCAGGAGTCAAGCACGAAATGAACAACCCGCGCCGCGGTTTATTCACCATCACCGTGATTTTGCTGCTTTCCGCCATGCTGGGCGGAATCTACGGACCTTCGGTGAAGGCCACCAGTTCCTCGACCGACGATTACCAGGCCGCGGTGAGGAGCTTCGTGCGCGTGCTGGACGTGGTGCAGACCAACTACGCCACGCCGGTGGACACGGACAAGGCCGTCTACGGCGGAGCCATTCCCGGAATGCTCCGCCTGCTGGACCCGCACTCCAATTTTTTTGATGCGCGGCAGTTCGCCCTGCTGCAGGAAGACCAGCACGGCAAGTATTACGGCGTGGGCATGGTGGTTGCGCCGCGCGAGAACCATACCGTGGTGATGGTTCCCTATGTGGGTTCGCCCGCCTACAACGCCGGCATCCGGCCCGGGGACATGATCGTCAAGGTGAATGAGAAATCCACCGAGGGACTGACCACCACCGAAGTGGCCGACATGCTCAAAGGGCCCAAGGGCACGGTGGTCAAAATTACGACTACCCGCGAGGGCTATCCCAATCCGTTCGTCTTCACCGTCACCCGCGATGAGATTCCCCGCCACTCGGTGGATATTGCCTCCCTGCTGCGCCCGGACATCGGCTATATCCGGCTTTCCAGCTTCAACGAGACCACCGACCACGAAATCGCCGCGGCCCTGCGCCAGCTCAACGCCGCGGAACTCTCCGGCATCATCCTGGATATGCGCGGCAATCCCGGCGGGCTGCTGGGCGAAGCCGTGGCGGTCAGCGACATGTTCCTGGATAAAGGGCAGTTGATCGTTTCGCACCACGGACGGTCGTCGCCGGAGCGGCGCTACTATGCGGTGCGCGGCAATCAGGGCGTCACGGTTCCCCTGGTGATTCTGATCAACGGCAATTCGGCTTCCGCGACGGAAATCGTCTCCGGGGCCATTCAGGATCACGACCGCGGGCTCATCGTCGGGGAGCAGAGCTTCGGCAAGGGACTGGTGCAGACGGTCACGCGCCTGAGCGAAAACACCGGGCTGGCCCTGACCACCGCGCGCTATTACACGCCCAGCGGGCGGCTGATCCAGCGGGACTACAAATCCATTTCGCTCTACGACTATCTCTACAATCGCAAGGGCCTCGAACACCCCACCGAAATTCGACTGACCGACAGCGGCCGGCAGGTCACCGGCGGCGGGGGAATCACCCCCGACGTGGTGGTGGCCACGCCCAAGTTCACGAAATTCCAGGAGACGCTGCTGCGCGCCGACGTGCTCTTTCCCTACGAACTGGGAGTCGGCGGCTTCACCCGTTACTATCTGGGGACGAAGCCGGAGATCACCCGGAAATTCGAGGTGGACCAGCAGGTCATGGCCGAATTCCGCAAATTCCTGAACAAGCGCGATGTGCACTTCACCGAGCAGGAACTGGCTGAAAATCTTCCCTGGATCCAGCGCAAGCTGAAGCAGGAGATTTTTCTTTCCACGTTCGGCTTGCAGGAAAGCTACAAGGTCGGGTTGGAGGGGGATCCCCAGGTGCAGAAGGCCATGGATTCCATTCCCCAGGCCCGGGCCCTCTATGATAACGCGCGCAAGATCATCGCCCAGCGCAATGGCGACAGTTCGCCGCAGCCCTGAGAAACATCCCCGTTTGGCGGCGGTTGGCAACACTCCTGTTCGTTTGTTATTATAAATTTAGTCCGTGGGCGTGTAGCTCAGCTGGGAGAGCGCATCGTTCGCAACGATGAGGCCAGGGGTTCGATCCCCCTCACGTCCACCAATACTTCCCTGCCTGATTCCATCGTGCTTCGAGAGAGCGTCCCGGTTGCACCGGGAAGGTCAGGGGTTCGATCCCCCTCACGTCCACCAAGATTCCATTGGCGCCAATGCCCTGTCCACGGACAGTTGAGGGTTCCTGCGGAGCGGCGATCCTTACGCCACGGAGCGGACTCCACTCAAGATACAATCCGAGAAGCCGCCATTAACAGCCCGATTGCGAGCATACCCGTGGCAACCAGCTCTACTGTGGACGGTTCTGGAACCGCAATTCGCGTGGCGGTAAATTCGGCAGTGCCGGTGTTTATGGTAGCGCCATTGCGGAAATCGTTGTTACACGTTGCTGAGGCACACATCCAGGGGTCAGCCCAACTCGCGTAAGGCACCGGGATGCCCAACGCCGGATCTGTCACAACGTTGCCGATATACAGGTCAATCTCATCGGTGGTCTGCGAATTGACAAACGGCATGTAGAAGCCCTGGTAAAACCAGCAACAGCCGTAACCTTGGTCGCCGAAAGAACCTAGTGGGCCGGAAGCACTCACCAGGACTGGTCCGACGCTCGCAGCCTGGTAACAGGTGGAATTTTGGCCGGAAAAGAGGCCGTCAACGCAGGGGACGTCGGAGACATAAAATGCGGGTTTGAGAGACGCCAGCGTTACCGCAAAGTAGTCGAGCCTGAAGGAGTACGTGAGTGTCTCAACGCAAGGCCCTCCACAGACATTGTTGCCAGTCAGGCTTAAACTGCCGTTGATGGCGTATGACGCCACAAGGATTGAATCTGCATAGGCAGGCATTGCGACGAAGGAGGGGTATCCTACCAAGACCAATAGCAGAAATAACGTGGAAGTTCGCGACATGGAATCCTCCAGCTCTCAATTGGGGCAGCATGCGAAAAGGACTTCTGCCCTGCATGCCGAAACCTATCTTCTGGCGTAACGGGCGTCAACTTCGAAATAAAGTACTTAAACATGTACGAGTACTGGAACGGATAGGCCGTGCCATGGAAATCGAATCCACATCCGCCGCTTGGAAAGTACGCCGTGTGTGACACGGCGCACTTACGGCCATCCGTGGGACCGCTAGCGTAGTGCCGGGGGTTCTTTTGGTGAGCGATCATCGGAGTTCTGCCACGCGGCGCATCTTCAGGCTGAATCCGCGTTCTGCCTTGGCGTTGTTTCTTTGCCAGGCGCTGGCGCTGGAAGCCGGATGCGGAGGAGCGCCCCGTGCCCCGCGGGGGGTGACTCCCACGCCGCGGGCCGGAACGCTTCCCTACTACCTGCAAAAATCATACATGGAATTATTTGAGCAGGCGGAAAAGCTGAGTTTTACGGGCGCGCAAATTCAGGAAGAGCGCGAGAAGTTGCGGCAGGGAAAAGAGTATTGCGCGGCCAAATTCAAGCAGCGCGCGGCGAACTACGACCAGCAACTGGAGGAAGCGGAAAAGGATCTGGAACGGACCACGCAGACGCTCAACGACAAGGACCGGCGCACAAAGCATTGCCGGATCGAGGAGTTGCGCACGCTCAAGGGCCAGGCCCAGGTGCTGGCCGGGCATGCCATTCCCACGGCCTACGATAACCGCGCAGCCAAACTGGAATTGATTGAAAAATGGCCCTCCGAAGAAAAACAGATTCGCGCCGAACTCGCCAGCGGGGCCTACCGCACGCGGCGCTGGGCCAATGTGCAGGACATCGGCTACCGCACCATCGCCGAGGACCAGGACAAGGACCTAAAGTCCGGACAGGAGGCCGTCGAGCAGCTCAAGCGCACCGGGATGCTGCCCAAGGAAGTGGAAGACAAGGCCATCGTGGAGTATGTGACCAAGGTGGCGGAGCGCGTGGCGGAACATTCCGACCTGCGCGTGCCGCTGCACGTCACCGTGCTGAATTCCAAGGAGATCAACGCCTTCGCCCTGCCCGGCGGATTCCTCTTCGTCGAGCGCGGGCTGCTGGAAGCCACGGACAACGAAACCGAGCTGGCGGGAGTGATGGCGCACGAACTGGCGCATGTGACCGCGCGGCATGGGCACAAGCTCATGGTCCGCGCGACGATCACCTCGATTTTTTATCAGGCCGCGCAGGTGGCGGCGATGATCCTGACCGGGGGCGCCTCCAGCATCGGAATGTACTACCTGCTGCAGTACAGCTTCTTCGGGCTGGGGCTGGTGCTGGACCTGCGGCTGCTGGGCGTGAGCCGCGATTTTGAATTGGAGGCCGACCAGTTGGGCGTGCAGTATGCCTGGAACGCGGGCTACGACCCGCGGGGATTCATCCAGTTTTTTGACAAGATGGCCACCAAGGAGGGCTATGCGAACGGGGCGAGTTGGTTCCGCACGCACCCGCCGTTTTACCAGCGCATGGTGGAGAGCCAGCGCGAGATTCTTTTTCTGGGGCTGAAGGAGGAGATGATCGAGCAGACTTCGGCCTTCGAGGCCATGAAGAAGAGCCTGCACAAAGTCACCGCGCAGGCGCAGAAGGAAGAGAAAGAGCGTCCGACGCTGAAGGGCCGCGAGAAGGATTGCCCGCCGGTGAAAAAACTGGAGTACATGCCCGGGCAGCCCATCGAAGCGCTGTGCCTGAACGGCGGCGAAGAACCCGCGGCAAAGCCCGAAACTCCTCCGCCGCCATCGCAACCCTCGCCGCCGCTGGCCCGATTGCAGGAAACTTCCATCCCGTCCTGCTCTTGCAGCGCCAGGCAGTATTGACCTAAATTCCGGAATTGGACAACTCATCCAATTCCTATGTCACTCGTATAAGGCAACAATCTTCTAGACGCACAAGCCGTCTAGCCTACGCTGGTTGGGTGACAGGGCGATCTTGCCCGCTTTATTTTTAGTTGGCGCTATTATGCTCCAGGCAGTTAATGAAATTCTTGCCATCGCCGCTCCAAATCAGGCAAAACTTGGTCTCATGCGATCCGAACATGTCGTGATACCCAACTATCCCATGCAACACAAGACGTTTGGTCTGTTTTCTGACAAGCTCATAATCGGACAATGGAATAGAAATAATATCGGAATTGACCGTTTGGGTTTTCTGCGAGGGGAACATTGTCGGACCTCTCTTGGCATTGCGGTATTGGAAATCCTCTGGGACTTGGTTCAGCCGAACTTCATAGGCGAACCCAATCTCATCAATATCAGCGGGCGTTTTTCCGAAATTCTCCAATACGATGTTTGTATTGAGCGGGACATCGGGATTTATCGGCCCAAGAAGCGGCACGCCCTGATGGTATTCTCCAACATTGAAAGCGGAGAGTCCAATCCAAGCTCGCGTAGTGGCATTTGTGGACTTTCGCATTTCGCACCATTGGAACGCGGCAATCGTGACGTACAGGAAAAGGAAGAAAAGCGTCGCTTTTTCTACCGTAAACCTCTTTCGTTCAAGCGAATGCTGGCGATCTTCGGGGGATTGAATAGCTGTTTCCTTTGGTTTTGGAATCTCAGTCATGTCTGGCACCTCGTCAGTTTCCATCGGAACTTAAAAAAAGATTAGAACAGGTGAGGGACTTACGCTGGTTGGTGACATGCTAATCATGGGCAGTACTGCCGAAATACTCAAGGTGGAGTGCTCATGGGTGAAGCATACAATAAGACATCCTATTTATCATGTGTATTATCGTACACGTAAAATCGCCCTTAATGTAAATCCAACTTCGCCGAACCTTAATTTTCCCCGTTCATTTCTTATCAGCAATGAAAATCTCTTCAACTTCACGATTCAGGATAAACGACAACCAATCTCGGCTACCCCGCATCGCCTTGCCGGGAACCTGGCATCTTGCTCAGCCGATTCGTTCCCTGGCCTGCGCAATGGCCTGTTCGGCGAGCGCCGGGTCGTTGAGGCGTCCGCGGGCGAAGGCGGGCTGGCCGCCGCCCTTGCCGCCGAGGGATTGCAGCGTTTCGCGGAGAAGCTGATTCATGTCCTGCGCGAGGGCTGTGTGGCGGGCGAAGACGAGAAAACCCTGAGCGGCCAGGAGCGCGACCGTGCCTTCGGTTTGGGCCAGCGCGGTGGCCAGCAGGCCGAGATCGTCGGCGGCGGCTTCGGGAATATTTTTTGCGATGATGCGCAGGCCGTCCGCGCGCGGCGGCGTCTCTTCGACGAGCAGGCGCGCATCGGCTACCGCCAGCCGCTCGGCGAGCGCGCGCGATGCTCGAAAACTGCTCTCGCGCTCCTGCTGCATGCGCCCGACAGCCGCCACGATTTCGTCCGGCGCGCAGGTGAGCGCCGCGGCTGCTTGCTGCAACTTGCGGAAATCCGCGCGGGCCGTGCGCCGCGCCCGTTCGCCGCAGACAAACTCCAGGCGCCAATCCTGGCGAATTTTGGTCACGCGCCGAAGGAGCAGCAGGCCGATCTGCCCGGTATTGCCGACGTGCGTGCCGCCGCAGGGTTGCAGGTCGAGGCCTTCGATTTCGAGGGCGCGCAGAGTTCCCTGCCTCTCGACTTTTTTGCGGATGCCCAGTTTTTCCAGTTCTTCGGCGCTGCCGTAACGGACGCGCACGGGGCGCGCTTCGAAAATCACGGCGTTGGCTTCGCGCTCCGCGGCTTCGAGGATTTCCTCGCCGGGTTCCCTGCCGCGGAGGTCAATGGTGCTGAGTTCCGCGCCCAGATGGAAGGAAACCGTGGGCAAGCGGTGGCGCGAGTCGAAAATGGCGGAGAGCAGGTGCTGGCCGGTATGCTGCTGCATGTGGTCGAAGCGGCGCGGCCAGTCAATGGTTCCGGTGACCGGGCCGGGGGCGAGCGGGCGATCCACGATGTGCCGGAGTTCGTCGTGGCGGATTTCGCCGTTCTCCTCTTGCGCGTCGAGGACATCGATCACGCGGGCTTCGCCGAGGCGGCCGGTGTCGCTGGGCTGGCCTCCCGAATTCGGATAGAACGCGGTTTCGTTCAACACCACGCTCCACGCCGCCGCTTCCCCCTGGCGGACCGGTTCGCAGCGCAGCACCTGGGCGGCAAATTCGCTCTGAAAGGCGTCGTCGTAGTAGAGGCGGCGAGTGGTCATCAAACCTCCTGGTGCGCAGTATCTTAGCAGAGCGCGGCGGGCGGTTTCCCGTGCCTTCACGCTACAATGAAGGCATGCCTGTGCGCCTGATCGCCCTGGATATTGACGGAACGCTGCTGGACCGGCAGTGGCGCGTGCCGGAGGCGAATTGCGCGGCGATTGCCGAAGCGGCCCGCCGCGGCGTCGAGGTGGCCCTGGTCACCGGGCGGCGCTACGACTTCGCCCTGCCGGTGGCGCGCATGGTGGATGCGCCGCTGACCATGATCGTCAACAACGGAGCGCTGGTGCGCTCGCACGACGGGGAGACCCACCTGCGCCACCTGCTGGCGCGGGAGACGGCGCGCCAGGTGCTCGAAGCCACCCGCGCATGGCGCTCGACGGCCTCGGTGGTCTTCGACCGACCGCGCGAGGGACAGATCTGCATCGAAGTCATCGAGCCGGATAACGCTTACCGCCAGGCGTATTACGCGCGCAACCGCGAATTCATCATGCAGGCCACGCCGCTGGAATCCTGCCTGGTGGAAGACCCCATTCAGGTGATGCTGGCCGGCGGCCTGGAGCCCATGCGGGAGGTGACCGCCGCTCTGCGCAGGCTGGACTTTGCCGGGGAATTCTACCTGGCCGCAACGATTTACGAGGACAAGGATTTTTCCATGCTGGACGTCCTTAACCCCATCTGCACCAAAGGAGCGGCTCTGGCGGAATGGGCCGCGCGGAGAGGCTACGCCCGCGAGGAGATACTGGCCATCGGCGACAATCATAACGATCTGGAAATGCTGCAGTTTGCGGGCATTCCGGTGGTGATGGAAAACAGCGTGCCGGAACTGAAAGCCTTTGGCTGGCACCAGACCCTTTCCAACGAGGAAGCGGGGGTTGCAGCCGCTATACGCCGATTCGTGCTCCAGGAGGCCCCGGAGGGCTCCTGAGGGCTATTCCAGGGGTGGATTGGATAGCGGGGGTATGCTGGGAGGGCTTCCTCCGGGGGGATTACCAAATTGCGGCGCGCCAGACGCCGGGGGCTGCCCGGCGGGCATGCCAATCTGCATTCCCGGCTGTCCCACGGCAATGGCATCCTTCGAGGGGTCCCAGATAAACTCCCAGTCAATGTACTTGCGCCCATCCTCATACACGATGATGGAAGGCTTGTTGACCTTGCTGCCCACGCCGATAATGCTCCCGCCAAAAACCGGGCCCTGATTATCGGAGGTTCCGGAGCTATCCCCAGTCTGGCCGGTGGAGTCCTTGACGTCCTTCGACGGGGGCTGCGCGGGTGGAGTGCCCGGCGGAGTGATTCCTCCGGCGGCGGGCATTTGCAGGGAACCGCGATTGCGCTTGCGGCTGCCGATGAGCTGGCCACCGGGGCCGACGTAGATAATCCGCCAGGAACCGTCTTTGGCGTTGAGGGGGTCGGTGTAGGGCTGGCGCAGGAAGCGGACATTGAGCTTGGGCTTGTAGAGGTCTTCGAGGGAGGAGGGGAATCGGCCGTTTTTGCGGTAGAAGAGTTTGACGGCGCGGGCATATTGTTTGCCGCGCCAGATGGTTTCCTGCTCCTTCTCGCGCTGGATCTGGGTATAGAGAACGGGGCTGGCAGCCATCGCGGCCAGCAGCATCAAGGTCATGACGAAGAGCACCAGCAGCAGGGCGTAGCCGCGCTGTGGCTCCCGGGTCTTGCGTGCCAGCTCCGCCGCGCTCATGACCCCGGACTCTGTTCCTCGAGTACGGCGCTGCCGCGCAAGCCCGTGGCGACTTCTTCATACTCGATACGATTGGTTTCGATGCGCACGATGCGGAATTTCCCCAGCAGGAGCTCCCCTTCGCCAACCACGTAGACCTGCTCGCCGTCGGTAAAGAAGGCGCGCTGCGGGCCACGGGAAGGCGCCGAGGCGTAACCGAAGAATTTTACCGGCAGCGGAGCGACGACGGGAGCCGGCGGGGCTACCGGCAACTGCGGGACGGCTTGCGGGGGCGGCTGAACGGCCGCCGCCTTTTGGGAGCGGGACAGCGGCGCGGGCGCTGCCACGGCGCTAAAAATATTTCTGCGGCTGAATTCGTAGGTGGTTTTGCGGGCGGAGGCGATCTTCCACCAGTGCAGCTGAGGATTATCCACGCCCAATTTGTCCCCCGCGGCGATCTCCCCGTCCGCGGCGTTCACCGCCGGCGCGCGCTGGCTGAGAGAATGAACCCAAACGGCTCCGGCCACCGCGGCCAGCGCCAGGAAGAGGGCGAGTTCCTTTTTTTGCTTCATCAATCGCTACACAGCCTTCCGGAAAAACGTTCGGATGCGCACATTCACGCGGAGCAATCCGCCGGACTTCTCCTGGGAGCCGGCCAGTGACAGGTCGTCCACGATATAAAGCCCCTCGGAACGCTGCAACTCATTGACGAAGCGCACGACGCTGCCGTAATCGCCTTCGATCGAGCCGTCCAGATCCACCTGCGTGAAGGGCTTCTCCGCGGATTCCTTGCGATGGTAGGCCAGAGAGACAATCTTCACGCCGGCCTTGCGCGCCAGGCCACCCATCTCGCTGGTCACCGCGGAATAACCGCCGCCCGCGGGGAGCATGGAGCGTTCGAAGCGTTCGCAATCGCGCTGCGTGGCCGGCGTTTCCCGGCGAATTCCCCGGGCCCGCTCCACGTCCGCCTTCAAAATCTTCACCTGCTCGGAGGTTTGCGTCAGGACCTGCCGGGGAGTCTTCGGAGCAGTGGCCGTTTGCCAGCTGAAATAAGCCAGGGCGGCATCGGCGGCCAGCAACAGCCCCAGCGCGGCCAGGATAATGCGTTTCCGAATTGTGTAATCGCGCCGCATCACATTTTCTGGTAGAAGACCGTCAACTCGAGCTTCATCTGGTCGCCGCCCGCGGACTTTTCCGCGGCCTGCTCGGAGAGCAACTGCACGCCGCTGAACTCGCGGGAAGCCTCGAGGGCGCGGATAAATTTCAGTTTGGACTCTTCCCCGACCGCAACCACGGCCAGTTTGACGTTCACGCGCCCGCGATCGAGATGCGGAGCGATCTGGGTCACGCGCACGCCGCCGGGCAGCACTCTTTCGAGGTCCATGAACATCTGCGTCCAGTCAAAGCTGCGCGCGTCAATCAGGGAATTCAGGTATTCGGCGCGGTCATGCAGGCTGGCGTTCTCCGGCTGCCGGAAAAAGCGAATCAATTCCTCGCGCTCGGCAACCAACTGGTCTTTCTGCCGCAGAACTTCCGACAGTTTTTCCCGCGTTTCCTCGTTGCTGCGCCGCACTCCCAGCATATGCCCTCCAAGCAGAAGAAAGGCCAGCGCCGCCGCTGCCCCGACGGAGCCGGTCGCGGCGAGAAACCGCCGGTGGGTCTCGAGAGGCCTGGTCGCCAGATTGAGATTCGTGCGCATTTTCTGCCTTATCCCCGCTGCAACTTCCAACCCGCCAGCCCATCGAGATCATTATCCACGAGCGCTTTGGCGTCCGCGCCGAGTAATCCGGCGGAAAGCGCCGAAGCCAGCAGCGAACGCACCGGGCAGCCGAACTCTTTTTGCAGGGGCCCGGCGAAGGAATCCAGGCGAAGCCCCAGCCCGGAAATGCGCAGGGTCTGAATGGTTTCCTTCCAGGTGTCCTGATAATAGGCGGCCACCGGAAAAATCTCCTCGATTAAAGTTTCCGGGCGAAGCACATGGGCGTCCTCGGGAAGCTCGGTGCAGCGGTAGCCGCAGAGAATGCCGTCGCGCACGATGGCCGTGGCCAGGGAGGTTCCCGAAAGGCGCGCCAGGAGAGCCGGCCCTTGATCGGCGAGCAGGGAGAGAGCGGCCAGCGAGGAGCTGAGGACCACGCCGGGAAACGCGCCGAACTCCTCGACCAGCGTTTCGTATTCGCGGAGAATGCGCTGCCGGGCGAGCGCGGTGACCACGTCCACGCCGCCGGGTTCGAGCGCCGAGGGCTGGCGCATGAAGGAGATCTGGGTTTCGTCGGCGTCGAAGGGAATGCTTTTCTTCAGCTTCCAGCGAAGCATGGGCAGGGCGTCCTTGGCCGCGCGCGGAAATTGCTCGAAGCGCTGGATGAAGACGCGAATCACGGGATCGGGAAGCAGCAGGGCCACGTCCTGCTCCTGCGCGCGCAGGCGCAGAAGCACGTTGCGCAGCGCGGTCTTTACGGCGCCGGCATTGGCCAGATTCGGCTCCACGGCCGAGGGCACGATGGCCCCGGGAGGAAGCGACTCGATGGCCAGGTCATCCACGGCGCCGCCGCGCGTGAAGCGCACGCCGGCCAGCCGCGCGGCAGAGATTTCACAGGCGATGGGCGGGTGCGGGGGAGCATCCAGCCAGCGCGCCAGACGGCGCACCAGCGGGTTGCGGTAAATCCCCCGCCCGAAGCCGTTGGCGCTACTCAACAAAGGTCACCTTATTCACTTCGCGCAGGGTGGTCAATCCCGCGCGGATTTTTCCCAGCCCGCTCTCCCGCAGCGTGATCATTCCCTCTTCGCGGGCCACGCGCTTGATCTCCGAAGTGGGCCGGCGTTCAATGATCATTTCGCGGATCTTGTCGGTCAGGTCCAGCAGTTCGCAAATGGCCGTGCGTCCATGATAGCCCGTGCCGGAACATTCCAGGCATCCCGCGCCTTCCGACAGCGGAACGCCGGACCAGACCGCGGGGTCCAAACCGGACTCGGCCAGTTCCTGCGGCGTGCACTTTCTCTGTTTCTTGCAATGTTCGCAGATGATGCGCACCAGGCGCTGGGCCAGGATGCAATTCAGCGCGGAAACGAAATTGTACGGCTCGACGCCCATATTGATGAAGCGCCCGATCACGTCGGTGACGTTATTGGCATGCACCGTGGTGAAAACGAGATGGCCGGTAAGGGCGGACTGGATGGCGATTTGCGCGGTCTCCTGGTCGCGGATTTCCCCGACCATGATCTTGTCGGGATCGTGGCGCAGGATGGAGCGCAGGCCGCGCGCGAAGGTCAGCCCCTTTTTCTCGTTCACGGGAATCTGGGTGATGCCGCGCAACTGGTATTCCACGGGGTCTTCGATGGTGATGATCTTGTCTTCGTCGGTCTTGATCTCGTTGATGGCCGCATACAGCGTGGTGGTCTTTCCCGAACCGGTGGGGCCGGTGACCAGGACCATGCCGTAGGGTTCGTGAATATAGCGGCGAAAGCGGCGCAGCTCCTCGGAGGAAAATCCGACCACGTCCAGGCTGAGGGTCTGAAATTTTTCCGAGAGCGTTTCCTTGTCCAGGATGCGCAGGACGGCGTCTTCGCCGTGGCTGGCGGGCATGATGGAAACGCGCAGGTCAATGAAGCGGCCCTTGTAGCGCACGCGAAAGCGCCCGTCCTGGGGGACGCGCCGCTCGGCGATATCCAAGTCGCTGAGAACCTTGATGCGCGAGAGGATGGTGGAATGCCAGTCCTTGGAAATGGGCGGCATGGCATGCCGCAGCACGCCGTCAATGCGGTATTTCACGACCACTTCGGTGTCGCGCGATTCGATGTGGATGTCGCTGGCGCGGCGTTCGAGCGCGGTGAAGATCACCGTCTCGACCAGGCGCACCACGGGACTGGCGCTGGAGTCGCGCGTCACGCGGTCCGCGGAGATGGTCTCTTCGCTTTCCTCTTCGTCCTTGTCCACCTGCAGGGTGAAGGCCTCGGTGGCCTGTTCGAGGACGCGCTGGGACTGCTCGGTGCGCTTCAGCAGGTCGCCGATCTGTCCCGCGGTGGCCACCTTGGTGATCAGTTTCTTGCCCAGCAGGAGGGGGAGTTCGTCGCTGAGCATCACCTGGCTGGGGTCGGCCGCGGCAATCACCAGCGAGTTGCCGTGGACTTCGATGGGCACAAAGTTGTAGCGGAACATCAGTTCGGCGGGAATGGTGCGAAAGAGTTCGGGGTCGGGGCGCTGCTCGCGCAGGTCCAGCAGCTCGCAGCGGTAGCGTTCGGCCAGCTTGCGAGCCTGCTCCAACTGCTGCGTTTCGTCGGCGGCCGGGGCCGCGCTCGAGCCGGGATTGTGGTCCGTCGCCATAGTTTCTCTTACTTTACCCCGCCGGCCATGGAAAGTGAAAACATTGGGAGATAGAGCGCCGCCAGGATAAACAGAACAAAGACAGCCATGAAAATGAGGATGGCGGGTTCGATGAAGGCCACCAGCGCAGTCAGACGCACGGAAACCTCCTCCTCGTAGAGTTCGGCCACGCTTTGCAGCATGGGCGAGAGCGCCCCGCTGGATTCCCCGACCTCGATCATATCCAGAGCGAGTTCGGGCATGCGCCCGCCAGCGCCCAGCGCTTCGTGCAGCGACTCGCCTTCGCGCACGCGCTGCGTGGCTTTTTGCACCGCGCCGCGCAGCAGTTTGCTGCCAATGGCGTCCGCGGCCGTGGCCAGGGCGGCGACCAGCGGAGTGCCTCCGCCCAGCAGGGTGGCCAGGGTGCGCGAAAATTGCGCCACCTGGAACTTCAGCAGGGTTTCGCCAATCACGGGAAGGCGGAACTTGGCCCGGTCCAGCAATTCCCCGCCGTGCACCGAGCGCGACCAGATAAATAGCCCCGCCGCGCCCGCCAGCAGCAGCGCCAGGCCGGCCAGGAAGAAGGGCCGGTATTCCACCGTCACCGCCAGCAGGATGCGGGTGGTCGCCGGCAGTTCCACATGCATGTCCTCATAGAGGCGGGCAAATTGCGGGACCACATAGGTCACCAGATAGGTCACGATAAAAGCGGCGACGGTGATCAGGATGGCCGGATAGACCAGCGTGGCCAGAATGCGCTTGCGGATTCCCGTGCTGACGCGCTGGTAGGCGATGAATTGTTCGAGGACGCCGGGAAGATTTCCGCTTTTTTCTCCGGCCAGCACGGCGGTGGCATACACTTTGGAAAACACCCCGGTCTCGGCCACGGCTTCGGAAAGGGATTTCCCGTTGCGCACCAGATCGCGCATTTGCCCGACCACCGGGCGCAGCTTGGGCGAGGCCGCGCGCTCCGCCAGGAGATCCAGCGCACGCAGGATGGGAAGACCGGCCTTGATCAGGGTATTGAACTGCTGATTGAAAACCAGGAAATCCGAACCGCCCACCAGTCGCTGGCTGGGCTGCCCGGCGATGGCCCCGGCCAGGCCTCCGCGGGGCTTGACCGAATAGATGAAGAGCCCGCGGTCCAGGAGCTTCTGGCGGACTTCTTCCTGGGAATGCGCCGCCTCGACCAGCGCAAAAATGCGGCCGTCTCCATCCGCTACGCGACAGACAAATTCGCCCATGGATGATTAGTCTACATCATTCCGGAAATATGCAGGATAGCTTCCGTCGCCGTCGCACCCGCACCGCAGGTCAGGGCTGGGGATGATTCCGGCCATCGCCGCCGGCGACCGAATCCTCATTTACGATAGCGGTTCCCATGGGCGCCTCGAAACGGAAAAGCGAATCCTCCAGCGGCGGATTGATTCGCCACGCCGCGAATTGGAACTCCAGTTCCGTTCCGCCGGGGCCGGCAACCACCACCCGCACCAGATCCCCCGTGGATTCGACAATTTCAAAGGAGGCGCTTTGTGCCTCCGCCGCATCCTTTTCCCCGCCGCGAACCCGGCAATGGAGTATGGCGTGGCCCGGAGCCACGGACTTTTCCCGATTCGCCAATTCCACGCTGGAACAAACCCGCGAAACTTTCATTTCACCCGCCAACAGCGACAAAGGAGTTCGCCAGTCGCTGCTCTCTTTGGCCTTCATTTTCGTGACGGTGCGATCCGCGGGCACATAAAACCAGGCCGTTTTGCCGTCCACCACAAAGACATTCTTCTCCGGCGATTCGTAGTTCCAGCGCATCTTGCCGGGCCTGCGGAAATAGGCGACCCCCGCGTCCATGCGGAGGGTCTTCCCTCGCTCCGAATAACGCTCCAGAAAATTGGCCTGGAGGCTTCGGGCTCCCCGGTAGCGGGCCTCGAAGCGGCGCACCAGCGCCTGTTCGCCGCCCGGTTGTGCTTGGGCGAAGGTCACCACCCCGGCGCCGCTGGCGAACGCTCCGAGAAGAACCATGGCGCCGGCCGTCCACCGCGCGAGCGAAAAAACAGTTCGTCCCGGACCTGGTCCGTGAAGTGTTCCGCGAAGGAAGAAAAAGGTTGTAGAAAGAGACACGAAAACGCCGCCCGTATGGAGAATTCCCGCAGAGTTCACTACACTGAATACTATAACACCGGCGGGCACCGCGAAATCTGTCCGGAATCCACTGACTGGGTTAAAAAGCTGCCATGCCTAATTCCGCCGCGACCGAAATAAAGAATTCCGGACCAGTCCATGCCCCCGCCCAGCCGCGCATTTCCGAAGCCGTCCTGCTCGGCCTGCTGGTCCTGGTCAGCGCCGGCGCCTACGCCAACACGCTGTTCAACGGCTTCGTGTATGACGATCGGCAGCAGATTCAGGAGAACGCCTACCTCACCGACTGGCGGTATATTCCAAAGATTTTCGGAACCACGGTATGGTCCTTTGTGGGAGAGGCCGGAGCCACAAATTACTATCGTCCGCTGATGACCTTCAGTTACCTAGTGCTCTGGAAAACGTTTGGAGAACTTCCCTACCCCTTCCATCTACTCAATGTGCTGGTGAATGCCGGCGTGGTGGTGATGGTCTTCCTGGCGGGACGGCGCATCTTTGGCGATGAGCGCATCGGCTGGGTGGCCGCGCTGCTCTTTGCCGTTCATCCCATTCACACGGAAGTCGTCAGCTGGATCGCTTCCCTGCCGGACCTTCAAGTTACTTTTTTTACTCTCCTGTGCCTATATCTGTTCGCCGATGCGGCCCCGCGAACCTGGCGCCGCCTCCTGGCCATTTTAGCCAGCTTCCTGCTGGCCCTGCTCTCGAAGGAACCGGCCATCATGACGGCGCCTCTGGCGCTGGCCTTTGAACATGGCGTAAGCCCCCGCCGGGACTCTTCCGGACTGGCGTCCCAGGTGGCGCGCTATGCCCCGCTGGTCGCTCTAGCGCTGGCTTATCTGTTTCTGCGCATTGCCCTGTTCGGCAAGATCGCTCCGGTGCTCCAGCGCGCCCTGCTCTCCTGGCCGGAGGCCATCTATTCCGCGTTCGCCCTCACCGTGGGCTATGCCCGGCTGCTGGTCTTTCCCGTACACCTTTCCGCCTTTCACGTCTTCCACGCCAGTCATGCGCTCAACGAACCACCGGTCCTCGGCGGCATTTTGATTGTGGCCCTGGGAATCGCGGGAATTCTCTTCCTTCGCAAACGCGTGCCGGCCGCGGCCTTTGCCCTGTTGTGGGCCGGCGTCACCCTCGCTCCGGTCCTCAACGCGCGCTGGATGGCTTCCAACGTCCTGGCGGAACGCTACCTCTATCTGCCTTCCGTGGGATTCTGCTGGTTCGCCGCCTGGGGCGGAGTCTCGCTGTGGGACTGGGCGGCGCTTCACCCTGGATTCTCCCGGTCGCTGAGACCCCTCCTGGCCGTCCTGGTGTGCGCGATCTCGGTCGTTGGATGCGCCAGGATCATCCGACGCAACACCGTCTGGGCGGACGATCTCACGCTCTATACGGAGACCCTGAAGGACAACCCCGAGGCTTACATCATGCGGCACAACCTTGGGTCGGTCTATTTCGCGAATTCCGATTTTTCCGGCGCGGAACGCGAATGGACAGCGGCCCTGGCGGGCAAACCGGACAACGTGGTGACCATGGACGCCCTGGGGATGCTCTACGCCCGTCAGGGACGCACCGCAGAGGCGGAAGCCATGTACCAGCGAGCCATAGCCGCCAAACCGTTGTGGGGCCAGGCGCATGCCAACTACGCTCTGCTCCTGCAAAAATCCGGGAACCTGCCGAAGGCGCTCGCTGAATTCCAGACCGCCGTGCATCTTTCCCCCCTCAATGCCTTCGCGCGGCGAGACTATGGCGCAGCCCTGCTGCAAACAGGAGATTTACCCGGCGCGGAATACCAACTGGAGAAGGCCGTGGAATTACAGCCGTCACTGGAAGCATTGCACAGCCTCGCAACGGTCTACCTGCGGCAAAACCGCAAGGACAAAACCAAAGACATCCTGCGGAGAACCACTCAGGCCAATCCGTATGACAGCTACGCCCACTTTGAACTGGGCAAACTCCTGGAAGAGGCGGGACAGGTTCAGGAAGCGGCGAAAGAGTACAAGGCTGGCCTGATTACCGACCCGGGTAATGCGGCGGCCAAGTCGGCTCTCCAGAGAATCGCCAAACAGATAACCCGTTGACCGGAATCCGGAGAAAACAAGCCTGCGTAAGCCAACCCCAGTGTAACCGGCGGAACTAGTCCGCCGGGCCTGGCGTCCCGGAAATAAAAAAGGGGAAGTCCTGCGGCTTCCCTCTTCGCCGGTCCTTCACGAAAACTACTGAATCGGGGAACTGGTAACGTCGGCTACGCCGGTCAGGCCGTAGCGAATGATATTTGTGTTGTCACTGAAGAAATTGCGCTGTCCGCTCACGCCTTGATTCGCGGGTGTGCCTGTAATGGTGAAGGCGGTTCTGGCAACTATTTGCACATAGGTGAAGTAATATCCGCTTTTCGCTGTGCCCGCCGTAGTGGCATTGGCCAGAGCGTCATCAATCAAGCAGGCCGCAGTGGTGAGTGCGGTGGTGCAAGGGGAAGGGCCTCCCAAAGTGGGCAAGTCCGCGGAGTACCCCAGTGAAGGGTAGTTGGAAGTATAAGCGGCTTCCGCAGTATCGATTGCATGCAGGGAACCAACCGCTGATGATTCGTTGGCGGCCATCTTGGCACGCAGCAAGTTCGGGATGGCGATCGCTGCGATGATCAAAATAATGGCCACGACGATCAGCAATTCAATGAGCGAAAAACCCTTTTGCTTCCTGGACATTTAAACTCCCAATGGAGCGGTTGTAGAAACCGTATCACCAGATTATGGAGCAAGCAGAATGCCATATCACGACGTAAGGCTATAATATCTCAACTTCTTCGTAATAAGCTGATTTTATTCGAATTGCTGAAGATCTTTCCGGAAATAGATGTACAGCGAAGAATCGTCCACCGCATAGTGACTTTTTTTGTCAACTGGTTTTGTTGCATGGACGAAATGTGACTAAGTCTCTGTAAGAGAGTGGCTTGCAATTCATGACTTGCCAGCACTTCCTGAGGCTGACCTCATAAAAAAACAGGGAGGGGGCAACGAATGCCCACTCCCTGTTCCTTTTGTTCCTTTTGTCCCCGAGAACTACTGAATCGGGGAACTGGTAACGCCGGCTACGCCGGTCAGGCCGTAGCGGATCACGCCCGACTCGTCCGCGAAGAAGTTGCGCTGCCCGGTCACGCCCTGGTTCGCTGGCGTCGCCAAATTCGTGTAACCCGTGATCAAGCCAGTGCCAGTTGTCGCATACGTGAAAAAATATCCGCTCTTCGCGGTGGTTGCCGTAGTTGCCCCGGCCAGCGTATCATCAATCAAGCAGGCCGCAGTGGTGAGTGCGGTGGTGCAGGGAGCAGCGCCTCCCAAAACGGCCAGCGAGGCAGCGAATCCGAGCGAAGGATAGTTGGAAGCGTACGAAACGTTCGCCGTATTGAACGAACGCAGAGAACCCACCGCCGAAGACTCGTTGGCGGCCATCTTGGCGCGCAGCAAGTTCGGGATGGCGATAGCCGCGATGATCAGAATGATCGCCACGACGATCAGCAGCTCGATAAGTGAAAAACCCTTTTGTTTCTTGGACATTTAAACTCTCCTTGAAATTTGGCGTTCCGAATTACGGCATATCACAGTGCAAGCAGTATACCAAACCATAGCTTGATTCTAAAACTCCCACCACCTACTGTAAATCAATGAAACAAAAATGGTTAATAGGTTCAGGCTTGCGTGAAGTCTGGCGAGGAAACGATATTTCTGCGCTTTTGTGACATTTTTTGTCACCACAAATTGTCCTACCAGTTCGGGTAATTACAATACTCTGTACCACTCTGGAAAGAAGGCCAAAGGCGCGACAAGCGATTAGTTTAGACATTGTGTTTCTTGGCGTAGTGGCGGAAGGAACGGTAGCTGATCTTGAGGAGTTCCGCGGCGCGTGTGCGCACGCCTCCAGCGGCTTCGAGGGCCGCTTGCAGATAGCGCCGTTCGGTCTCAGCGATCTGCATTTCGAAATCCAGGCCTTCCACGGACAGGTGCAGGGCGCCATTGCCGCCCGCATCCATGGGAGTCTCGTAACCGGCGATACGGCTGGGCAGCACGCCCAAGGACACTTCCGAAGCGGTCTCGAGGGCCACGGCGCGCTCCATGGTATTTTCCAGTTCGCGAACATTGCCCGGCCACTCGTAGGCTTCCAGGCGGCGCATGGCCTCGGCGGAAATCCCCTGGATGGGCTTATTCATCTCCTTCTGGAACTTCTCCAGAAAGTGGCGCGCCAGCATGGGGATATCCTCGCGGCGTTCGCGCAAGGACGGCAGGTGGATGGGGATAACGCTCAAGCGGTAGTAGAGATCCTCGCGGAAGCGGCCCTCGGAGATCTCCTTTTCAAAGCTCTTGTTCGTGGCGGAGATTACGCGCACGTCCACGTCCGCCTCGACGGAACTGCCCAGCGGCCGCACTTTGCCTTCCTGGAGAACGCGATAGAGCTTTACCTGCATGGTCAGGCTCATGTTCCCGATCTCATCCAGGAAGAGAGTTCCCTGGTTGGCGGCCTGGAAGAGCCCCTGGCGGTTTTCGTTGGCCCCGGTGAACGAGCCTTTCATATAGCCAAACAGCTCCGACTCCAGCAGGGTCTCCGGGAAGGCCCCGCAATTGATGGTGATGAAAGGGGCGGAGGAACGCGCGCTATTTTCGTGGATGGCGCGGGCCACCAGTTCTTTTCCGGTGCCACTCTCGCCGGTGATCAGGATGCGGCTGCTTTGCGGGGCGACCGTCTGAATCAGGTCAAAGATGGTGCGCATCTTGGGACTTTCCCCGATGATATTGTCCAAGCCGGTGAGCCGGCGCAATTCTCGGCGCAGGAATCCCGCTTCTTTTTTCAACTGGAGATTCGCGGCGGCGTCGCGCACCGCGCGGCGCACTTGATCCACCAGATCGTGATCCTTGATCACATAGCGGTCCGCGCCGGAATTGATGGCTTCGATGGCCGTTTCCAGCGTGGGAACCCCGGTAATCAGCAGAAAGAAGCAGTCCGGGGATATCTCCTTGACGAACTTCAGCAGTTCCACTCCGCTGCCGCCGGGCATGCGCATGTCGGAGACCACGATATCGAATATCTGGGATTCAATCTTGCGGCGCGCGGCATCCACGGAGGATGCCAACTCCACCTTGTGCCCTTCCTTGCGCAGGGCAATCTCGAGCAGTTCGCAGATGGAACGCTCGTCATCGACTATTAAAATTAGCGCCATAACCTTCCGTTTCCAATCCCTCTGGAGGCCGCGCGGCTCAGGCCGCCCGGGGCAGTTCCACGACGAACTCCGCGCCTTCGTTCTTCTCCGAACTCACGCTGATTTTGCCGCTGTGCGCGTGCACAATCTGATACACGATGGACAGGCCCAGACCCGTCCCGCCGTCGAAACCCGACTGCAGGGGCTCGAAGATTTTGGCCTTCTGCCGCGGTTCCAGACCAACGCCGGTATCGCGAAACCCGATGCGCAACCAAAACTTGCGCGGTTCCAGGCGCACGGTGAGGGTGCCACCGTCGGGCATGGCCCGCAGGGCGTTCTCGCAGAGATTCCAGAAGACCTGCTTCATGCGGCTGCCGTCCACGCGGGCCAGCAGGGGCTGAGACTCGAACTCGCGCACGATGCGGTACCGGTCCTTCAATCCGGGCTTTTGTTCGATCAGCGTCAAGGTCTCCTCGAGCAGCGTGCGCACATCGGCTTCCTGAAATTCGTAGGTCTTCTCGCGGGAATAGTTCAGAAAATCGGTAATGATGTGGTTCAGCCGCTCCGATTCCCTGCCCACGATATTCACCATGTGCTTTTCATCCTCTTCCATGGGCACCAGGCGGCCCAATTCCTTGACCGCGCCGGCCATGGCCGCCAGCGGCTGGCGGATTTCGTGCGCGATAGCCGCCGAGAGGCGTCCCAGGGCGGCCATGCGTTCTTTGGTGGCCACTTCCTGCTCCAGGCGGCGCAACTCGGTTAAATCTTGAAAATTAAACACAAACCCTTTTTGTTCCGGGTTGCGGGAACGCAAGGGAGAGACCGAGATCCCCACGTAGCGCTTCTCCCCTTCGGGCGTCAGGAAATCGATTTCCCCGCGGATAATCATGTCCCCGTTACCGTCCTTCTGACCCGGCAGCCAGAGAGCGGGAAATTCCTGCGCCAGATTCACTCCGCGCAACTCCTCGAAGCGGTAGCCGAGAATTTCCTCCCCCGTGCGATTAATCAGCAGGACATGACCTTGTTGATCGGTGGTGATCAGGCCACCGCGCATGGAGTGAATGATGTCCTCGGTGAAGGTGCGCAGGTCCAGCAGTTCTTCCCGCTGCTCATCGAGTTCCTGGCCCTTCGCTTGCAGCGACTCGGACAGCAGACTGGTCAAATAGGCTACCGCGAAAAAACCGACGATGTGACTGAGGAACCAAATGCGCAGACCGTCGGGCGCCGGTTCGGCCAGATAGGTCTGCGGAATGATTCCCGAGTAGGAAAAAACAGCCAGCATGGCCAGGAAGAGCAGGCAGATGCCCGCGGTGGCAAAGGCCATGTAACGGCTGAAGAGAATGCTGCTGACGATGATCACCAGAAGATAGAGGGAAATGAAGTGGCTTTCCTGGACCCCAGTGGCATAGACCAGGGCGGTAATCACGGCAATATCGGTAGCCACCTGCGCATAGCCCTGCCAGCGGCGCCGCGGAGTAACGCGAATCAGAACGACGTGCAGGAGCCCGAGCATGATCCAAGCCACGACCAGGGGAAGAACATAGCGGCTGGCGGAAGCGCCGGACTCGTACTGTGGCCAGACTGCCGCCACGCCAAGGATTGCCGTGAGCATCAGCAGGCGAACCCGCGTCAGCCAGGGCAGCCAGTCCCGTATTGGATGCGATTGTTCCATCCGCTTCAAGTGAAGACTCTTCCACTCGCTTGCCGGTTTCCGGCGTTCGCCCGCGGATTTTTCTGTCCACAGGAAGGCCCGCGCCTAGTGCCCGCTCAATTTACCAATCAGGGAGAACAGCGGCAGGTACAAAGAAATGACGACCCCGCCGACAACGCTTCCCAGGAAAACGATCATGATGGGTTCCAGAGCGGTCAAAAGGTCCTTCACCGCGGCATCCACTTCTTCCTCATAGAAGTCCGCGATCTTTGACAGCATGGCGTCCATCGCACCGGTCTGCTCGCCGACCGCGATCATCTGCGTGACCATGCCGGGAAACACGTTGGCCTCCTTGAGGGGATCGCTGAGGGTTTTTCCTTCCTCGAGCGACTTGCGCACCTTCAGCAGGGCCTGCTCAATGACCGCATTGCCTGCGGTACGCGCGGTAATGTCCAGACCTTCCAGGATGGGCACGCCGCTGGCGATCAGCGTTCCCAGAGTACGGGTGAACCGGGCCACGGCAATCTTCCGGAGCAGCGGGCCGACCAGCATGATCTTCAGCAGAAGGGAGTCCAGGATGAGCCGCCCCTGTGGGGTCGCGTACCAGGTCTTCACGGCAAACCCGGTGCCCGCGGCAACCACCACGATCATAAAACCGTAGATGCTGCCGACAAAGTTGCTGAGTCCGATTACGATTCTTGTGGGCAGCGGCAGGTCCACTCCCAAGCCTAGAAACAAGGTTGTAAATACCGGGACCACCTTCCACAGGAGCAAGATGATGACGCCCGCGGCCACCGACAGCACGCCGACCGGATAGACCATCGCGGACTTCACGGCGCGCTTCAGCTTCACGTCCTTTTCAATGTAGCCCGCCAGGCGCTGCAGAATGGTGTCCAGAATACCGCCCGTTTCGCCGGCCTCCACCATGTTCACGAACAACGGATCGAAAACCTTGGGGTACTGTTTCATCGCCGCGGAAAGCGTGGTACCGCCTTCCACCGACGCGCGCGTGCCCGTCAGGACCTTCTGGAATACGGGATTTTCCTGCTGGCTGGCGAGAATTTCGAGACACTGCACCAGCGGAAGGCCGGCGTCAATCATCACCGAAAACTGACGTGTGAAAATAGCCAGTTCTTTGGAGTCGATGCCGCCTCCGAACGTAGGCAGGTTGAATTCCTTGCCCTTCTCGGACATCTTCGTCGCGGTAATCTGCTGGCGGCGCAGGATATTCTGCAGTTCCGCTTTATTGGCCGCGGTCATTTCCCCGCTGACGCTGGCTCCGGCCCTGTCGGTGCCTCGATATGTAAATACAGGCATGTTCCTGGTCCTCCTTAAATATTTTTCCCCGCAATACCGCCCACTCAATCAAACCTATCGCCGCACGGGCGCCTTCGCCCCCGCCCCGCCCACCGTGCCCGTCACTCCGCGATTGAGCATGTCCTGCAGTTCATCGGGATTCGAGGAACGCAGCAGGGCCATCTCCATGGTGATCTCCTTGGCAAAATAAGCTATGGCCAGGCTCTGGTTGAACGTCTGCATGCCCGAGGCTCCCGTGCCCGTCTGCATCGAGGAATAGATTTGATGAATCTTGTCCTCGCGAATCAGGTTGCGGATCGCGGGAGTGGGTATCAGAATTTCCATGACCATGGAGCGGCCGCGGCCGTCAATGCGCGGCAGCAGGGCCTGGCAAAGAACACCTTCGAGCACCATGGAAAGCTGGGCGCGGATCTGCGACTGCTGGTGCGACGGAAAGACGTCAATGATGCGGTTGATGGTGGAGATCGCCGAATTGGTGTGCAGGGTGGCGAAGGTCAAGTGGCCGGTTTCGGCGATGCGCAGCGCGGACTCAATGGTCTCCAGGTCGCGCAACTCGCCGATCAGCACCACGTCGGGATCTTCGCGCAACGCGGCGCGCAAGGAATTAGCGAACGAGTGGGTGTCGGAGTGAATTTCGCGCTGGTTCACCAGGCACTTCTTGTGATTGTGCAGAAATTCGATGGGGTCCTCGATGGTGATCATGTGCTCTTCACGATCGCCGTTGATCTTGTCCAGCATGGCCGCCAGCGTGGTGGACTTGCCCGAACCGGTCGGACCGGTCACCAGAATCAGCCCGCGCGGCTTGTCGCACAGGCTCTTGACCACCTGAGGCAGCTTGAGCGCCTCGAATCCCTTGATCTCCCAGGGAATGGTGCGGAATACGGCCGCGACGGCCCCGCGCTGATTGAAGATGTTGCCGCGGAAGCGCGCCAGGTTCTTCAAACCGAAGGAAAAGTCCAGTTCCAGATTTTCCTCGAAGCGGTGCTTTTGCGCGTCCGTCAGCACGCTGTAGGCCAGCGATTTCGTGTCCGCGGCGGTCAGCGGAGGCATATCCAGCGGACGCAGGAGTCCGTGCACGCGGACGCGCGGCGCGCTGTTGGTGGTGATATGCAGGTCGCTCCCGGCCATCTCGATCATTTTTTTCAATAGTTCACTGAGTGTAATGCCAGCCATGTTCGATCCAACCTCTCCCTACAACACCGTCTCGCGCAGCACTTCTTCCAGCGTGGTGACTCCGTCCGCCACCTTGATCAGCCCGCTGCGCCGCAGCGTAATCATTCCTTGTTCGACCGCCTTCTTTTTCAACTCCAGCGCGGAAGCTCCCACCAGGATCAACTCCCGCAGGTCGTCCGTGATTTCCATGACTTCGTACAAGCCCGCGCGGCCCTTGTAGCCGCCCTTGTTGCAGGTGGAACAGCCCTTGCCGTGATACACCTTCACGGTCTTGACCTCCTCGGGCGTGTATCCGGCATCCAGCAGGGCCTGCTGCGGCACATCCAGCACTTCCCGGCAATTCGCGCAGATCCTGCGCACCAGGCGCTGCGCGCAGATTACGTTCACCGAGGTGGCCACCAGGAAGGGTTCAATTCCCATGTTCATCAGGCGGCTGATGGTGGAAGGCGCATCGTTGGTGTGCAGCGTGGACAGCACCAGATGCCCGGTCAGCGCCGCTTTGGTAGCGATTTCGGCCGTTTCGAAATCGCGAATCTCTCCGACCAGGATGATGTTGGGGTCCTGCCGCAGGAAGGCGCGCAGCGCAGCGGCGAAGTTCAGCCCGATCTGGTCCTTCATCTGCACCTGGTTGACGCCCATCAACTGAAATTCCACCGGGTCTTCCGCGGTCATGATGTTGGTATCCACGGTATTCAACTGCGAGACCGAGGAATACAGAGTGTTGGTTTTGCCCGAACCCGTCGGTCCGGTCACCAGGACCATCCCGTAGGGTTTCATAATATTGCGCTGGAACTTGTTCAGGGTCTCCTGCTCGAACCCCAGCTTGGTCATATCCAGGCGCAGGTTTTCCTTGTCCAACAGCCGCATGACGATTTTTTCGCCGTACAGGGTAGGCACGGTGGAGACGCGGAAATCCAGTTCCTTCTTTTTGCCCTCCGCCGTTTTGAACTTGATCATGATGCGGCCGTCCTGGGGAAGCCGCTTTTCGGCGATGTCCAGCTTGGCCATGATCTTCAAACGGCTGGAGATGGCGTCCTTCAGCTTTAGCGGCGGCGTCATCACCGTTTGCAACTGGCCGTCCACGCGGAAACGCACGCGCATTTCCAGTTCATAGGGCTCGATGTGAATGTCGCTGGCCCCGCGCTTCAGCGAGTCGGTCAGAATCAGGTTCACCAGCCGGATGATGGGGGCTTCCTCGGCTACTTTCTCGAGGGCCGACGCATCCAACCCCGTATCTTCGGAGGTCAGCTCGACGTCCGGCTCTTCCTCGTCGCCCAGCAGGTCGCTCATCGTCTTACTGAGGTCTTCGCTGTTGGCCGCCGCGCCGTAGAATCGTCCGATGGCGTCGGTAATCGCCGATTCCGAGGCCACCACCGGCTCCACGTTGAATCCGGTCATGAACTTGATATCGTCCATGGCGAAGACGTTGGTGGGATCGGTCATGGCGATGGTCAGCACGGAACCGACGCGCGAGAGCGGGATGACCTGGTAGCGCACCGCGGTATCCTGCGGAATCAGCTTGATGACGGTGGGGTCAATCTCGTAGTAAGAAAGGTTGATGGAGGGCACACCGTACTGTCTGGACAAGACTCCGGTGATGTCATCATCGGTGATATAGCCAAGCTTGGACAGACAGCTACCCAGCTTCCCACCAGTGGTCCGCTGCTGCTCCAGGGCCTTCTGGAGCTGCTCCTGGTTGATCATTCCCTCTTTTAGTAAAATCTCGCCAAGGCGAACAGACATCCACACACTCCCAGGAAGTTTTACCCGCATCTAACCTTAGCAGAGAGGCTGGCGGCCGGAAGCGACAAATTCCGGCATGGTTTTGAAATCGCTAATACCCTGCCCGGAAGAACAGGTTGGCGAATCCCCGTTCCTCCGCAACCCAAAGCCCCTCCAGGCGCTTCTTGACTTGCGCTGGCCTGGCGGCTATCGTGCGATTCGACAGGCGATTTCGGCTGTGCCGCAAAAAGACACCCCCTTGACGAAAATTGTCCAAGCCCGCGCACCGGCTCTTCACGCGTCTGTTCTCCTTCAGTATTATGAAGCTCTCCATTCCGCTCTCGGACCGCAAAGCTGGTGGCCTGCCCGCACTCCCTTTGAAGTCATCGTCGGAGCGATCCTCACCCAGAACACCTCGTGGACGAATGTAGAGCGCGCCATTGGCAATCTCCGCGCCGCAAAACTGCTCGCGCCCCGCGCCATCCTGCGCGCACCCACGGCCCGGCTGGCCCGCCTGATCCGTTCTTCCGGCTATTTCCGCCAGAAAGCCAAAAAGCTGAAGGCTTTTGTGCGCTTCCTGCAGGAGGACCACGGCGGCTCTCTGGCGCGAATGTTCCGGACTCCTACAGCCGAACTGCGCAACAAACTTCTGGGCGTTCATGGAATCGGCCCGGAAACGGCGGACTCCATTCTTCTCTATGCCGGAAAACATCCCGTCTTCGTCGTGGATGCCTACACCCGCCGTATCCTCGAGCGTCACGGCCATTCCGCACTCGGCGAGAGTTATGAATCCATCCAGGAACGCTTTCACGGCAGCTTGCCCCGGGCGGTCTCTCTGTTCAACGAGTATCACGCGCTGATCGTCCGCACGGGAAAAGACTGGTGCCGCCCGCATTCCCCCCGCTGCGAGCAATGCCCGCTTTCCCCCTTTCTCCCCTCCCATCCGCTTCCCCCCGTGGCGGTTCCCTCCCGCATGCACTATGCTCAGAGTGAGCCGGCATCCTCATGAGCCCACAAGACTCCAAGTTGCGCCTTCGCCTGGCCCTCGGCGGCATACTGCTCACGCTCCTTCTGGCCGCCGCCTTTACGCTCGGCTCTCTCGATGTGCCCTTTCAGTTTGGAAACTGGCGCGACGTTTTGGCCCTTTATTCCGTCTCCACTTTCATCACCGCCGCGATTCTCGTCTTCGGCCTGATCCTCATCCGCACGATCGTCCGCTTGTGGATGGAGCGCAGCAAGCAGCAGCCCGGCGCGCGCTTCAAAACCAAAATGGTTCTGGGCGCCATGGTGCTCTCCCTCCTCCCCATCCTCTTCATGTTCTTCATCAGCTATTCCCTGCTCAACCGCACCCTGGCTCGCTGGTTCCCGCGCCCGCTGGAGCTGGCCGTCACCGAAGCTCGCGGCCTCCTGGCGGATTCCGCCGCCGCGCAAATGCAGCGTCTGGATGAAATTGCCGGCGCGGTCTCCGGACCGCCGCTTTCTTCCCCCGGAGCGCCGGGCCGCCGCCGAGATCTCGCGCCTCCTGAGGAATGGCCCGCGAAGGCGCTTCTGCTCGGCGCCGATGCCGCCTGGCTGTTGCATGGTGACGGCAGCATTTCCCAGGTTCTCCGCCGCCCTCCCGCGGAGGGGCTGGCAGCGCCCAGGGCCCTGAGGTCCCCCGTTGCACCAAGCCGCGGCCGCCCGCTCCCCGGCGGCACCCCGGTCTGGCTGCTGGCCGACGAACCCTATCTGTCGAACAATTCCCAGCCGTTTCCGCAGGGCGCCGTCCTGATCGTCGCCCGGCTCCTTCCGCCGTCTTTCCTGGCGCGTTATGCCGGCGTCGAAACGCAATTCCGCGCCTACGAGGAAGGAAAGCAGAATCTTCGCGCCTTGAAAACGCAGATGCTTCTCGTTCTTCTCCTCTTCACGCTGCTCCTCTTCTTCTCCGCTCTTTGGACGGCGCTCTTTCTCGCCAAACAAATCACCATCCCCATTCTGGCTCTCGCCGAAGGCACACGGGAGATCTCCGCCGGAAACTTCAACTATCAGGTCCCCGAACAGGCGCAGGATGAGCTCGGCGTTCTGGTCCGCTCCTTCAACGCCATGACCACCCAGTTGCGCGACAGCCGCCTGCAGATTGACGAGTTCACCCGCAATCTCCAGCAGGCCGTCCAGGAGCTGGAACGCCGCCGCCAGCTCATGGAAACCATCCTCGAAAATATTCCCACCGGGGTCGCCTCTCTCGACGAACAGGGCGCCCTGCTGCGCGTCAATCCCGCCATGACCCGCATTACCGGCGTCTCCGCTTCCGAAATGCACAAGATTGAAGACCTGCTCGGCCCCGAGGCCGCGTATCTGGCGCAGAACATGATGCGCCGGGCGCTGCGCATGGGCGTGGTCACGCGCGAAATCGAGATCGTCGTCCAGGACCGCGTGCTGCACGCCGCCGTCACGGTCAGTTCCCTGGGGCCGCGCCGCGCCAATAGCGGCTTCGTTCTGGTGCTCGATGACCTGACCGAAGTCCTGCGCGCGCAAAAATCGGCCGCCTGGCAGGAAGTCGCGCGGCGCATCGCCCACGAAATCAAGAATCCGCTCACGCCTATACAGCTTTCCGCGCAGCGCCTCGCCCGCTTCATCGAACGCCGCGCGGAGCAGGACTCCGCCGCCGCCGACCCCGAACTCACCGGGATGGCCATGGAATGTTCGCGCCTGATCGAGCGTGAAGTCGCCACGCTGGCCTCCCTGGTGAATGAATTCACCCAGTTCGTGCGCTTCCCCACGGCCCATCCGGCGCCCACCGACGCCAACGAAATTGTCCGCGAAGCCCTCGAGGTTTTCGCCGGCAGGCTCGAGGGCATCAGCATCCGCACCCATCTGCAGAGCAAGCTCCCCGTCATCCGCGCCGATGGCCGGCTGCTGCGCAGCGTCTTCGTCAACCTCATTGACAATGCCGCCGAGGCTCTCGAAAATTCGCCGCGCAAGGAAATCCATATCCTCACCAGCGCCCGCGCCGATACGGACATGGTGGAGATCTGCGTGCAAGACACCGGCCACGGCATCTCCCCGGAAGACAAGGACCGTCTCTTCCTGCCCACTTTTTCCACCAAGGACCGCGGCACCGGCCTGGGCCTGGCCATCGCCGCGCGCATCATCGCCGAACATGGCGGCACCATCCGCGTCGAAGACAACCGCCCGGTTGGCTCCCGTTTTTATGTAGAATTGCCGGTGATGGATCCGCTGGGCGCTTCTTCCGGCGAACACCCCAACGGAGGCTCCGCGTCCTGACCATGACTCTGCCCGCGCACATTCTGATCGTGGACGATGAAGAGGGCATCCGCGAATCCCTCGGCTCCATCCTGCGGGATGAGGGCTACCACGCCGAGGCCGTCGCCTCCGGCGAGGAAGCCCTGCAGCGTCTGGCCGCCGGCGATATCGAGGTCGTCCTTCTGGACATCTGGCTGAAGGGCATGGACGGCCTGGAAACTCTCGGGCGCATCCAGTCTCTTCCCCACCCCCCGGCGGTGATCATCATTTCCGGCCACGGCAATATCGAAACGGCGGTGCGCGCCACCAAGCTGGGCGCATTCGATTTTGTCGAAAAGCCCCTCTCGCTTGAACGCATCACCGTGCTGGTGCGCAACGCCATTCAGCAGCACCACCTGCAGGATGAAAATCAAAATTTGCGCGCGGAACTGGGCCAGCGCAATCAGGTCATCGGCGATAGCGTGCCCATGAAAGCGCTGCGCCAGCAGATCGCCGTCACCGCGCCCACCAACGGCCGCGTGCTCATTTACGGCGAAAGCGGCACGGGCAAGGAGCTGGTGGCCCGCGCCCTGCACGCCGCCAGCCTGCGCTGCAACTGCCCCTTCGTGGAAATGAACTGCGCGGCCATCCCCGAAGAACTCATCGAATCCGAACTCTTCGGACACGTCAAAGGCAGCTTCACCGGGGCCACCGAGGATAAGATCGGCAAGTTTCAGAAGGCCGACGGCGGCACGCTGTTCCTCGATGAAGTCGGCGACATGAGCCTGCGCACCCAGTCCAAGGTGTTGCGCGTGCTCGAACAGCAGCGCTTCGAGCCCGTCGGCTCCAACCAGACCGTCACCGTGGACGCGCGGGTCATCGCCGCCACCAACAAAAATATCGAACAGGAAATCGCCCGCGGCGCTTTCCGCCAGGATCTCTTCTACCGCCTCAACGTCATCCCTTTTCTCGTCCCGCCCCTGCGCGACCACCAGACCGACATTCCCGCTCTCGCGCGCCATTTCCTCGCCGAATTCTGCGCCGATTACGGCCGCCGCCTCAAGGAAATCTCCCCCGCCGCCATGGACATCCTCGTCCGTTACCCCTGGCCCGGCAACGTGCGCGAACTGCGCAACCTCGTCGAGCGCATGGTCATCATGTGCCCGCAGCAGCGCATCGACCCGCACCATCTGCCGCCCGAACTTTTTCGCGGCGCTTCGGAAAGCCCGCAGCAGCCCTATGCCACGCTGCAGGAAGCCCGCAGCGCCTATGAACGCGAATTTATTCTCAGGAAATTACAGGAAAACCGCTGGAACATGAGCCAGACCGCCCTGGCCCTGGGCCTCGAACGCAGCCACCTCTACCGCAAACTGAAGTCCCTGGGCATCGCCGCCCCGGACTAGGTCCGTTTCCTCCCCGCTTTCTCCTGGACGATTTTTTCGCTTTAACTGTTCTTCACTTTTGCGCTTTTATAAACCAATTCTGCACCCGTTACGATTTGTTCGCAGGCCTGCAATTCCTCTCCGCCGCACTCCCTCCAGCGGCGCATAATTCCGATAACTTGAGTGGGGTCCGCGGCTCTTTCCTGATCGTGTTCGTTGCGCCCCGGTGCATCCGAGGAATTCTGCTCCGTCGCGGGGGGAGCCGCCGCTACCGCGGTGTCGCACGCTATTGCAGAGGAGAACCAGCATGAAAACAATTGCGTTTGCGCTGCTCGCCCTTTTGGGAGCGGGACTTGCTCCCGTGCGCGCTCAGACTCACCTCGTCAGCGCCCCCACGGAAAGTTCTCCGGCCCCGCGGCACCGTCCCTCCTTCCCCCCCAGCTGGGTCCGCAAAAATTCGATTCGTGGTTTCGTGGATTTTGCTCTCGCTCCATCGCACAACGAACCCGACCTGGGCCGCTGCGCGTTTCCCCAGGCGCCCAACTCCGGCGGCAGGACCACCCGCTGCACCGCCTATGCCCGCTATATGCTGACCGGCTATATTGAGTTCCAGCCGCTGGCCCGCACACCGGCGCGCCATCTCTTCCTTTTCTTCGAGCCCAAGCTCTCCTTCGGCCGCAATATCCCTCAGTTCCATTATTCCGCTTCGATGGAGCCCATCGCCTATGACCGTTCCGTGGGCATCGGCTTCCAGTTGCCGAGGAATTTCGAATTGCGCGCCACACAGCATCAGGTCGCTTACCTCGGCCGTTATAACCGCTACGTGGACCCTTCGGATCTCGGCAAAAATGGCCCCTATGGCATGTACGCCACCATCAGCGTGCGCTGGTCATTCGGAGGATATGGCCGCGCGGGCGGGCCCTCGGCCTACTGAATTCCGGTGGCTTTTCAGAAAAAAGAACCGCCGTTCATCGCGGCGGTCTCCGTCCTTGTTCCTCGCAACTCCTGACGTTCAACTCTTCTTCATCCCCTCCTACTCATCCTCACCCTCTTCTCCGCCCCGATCTCCCGCCAGTTCCTCCAGTTGCACGTGCCAGTCCAGTTCGCGCACCTTCTGCGGATTGTCCCGCCAGCCCGGCGCCACCTTCACGTACAGCTCCAGATAAATCTTGCTGCCCAGCAGCTTTTCCAGTTCCTTGCGCGCTTGCGTCCCCACGCGCTTCAGCATCTCGCCCTTGCTTCCGATGAGAATCTTCTTCTGCGCATCCCGCTCGACGTACAGCGTCGCATGAATCTTCAGTATCTTCGGCGTCTCTTCGTACTTGTCCACGATCACCGCCAGGGCATGGGGCACCTCGTGGTAGGTCAGGTCCACGGCCTTCTCCCGGATGATTTCCGCCGCCAGAAAGCGCTCCGGCTGGTCCGTCACCTGCTCTTCCGGAAAGTGCGCTTCTCCCTCCGGCAGCCGCTTCACGATCTCCTCGATCAACTCCTCCAGTCCGTCGCCCTTCAGCGCGGAGATGGGCACGATGGCCGCGAACTCATACGCGCCCGCATACGAGGCGATCAGCGGCAGCAGCTTCGGCCGGGGCAGCCGGTCCACTTTATTCAGCGCCAGAATCACGGGCCCTTCGAAGTTCCGGGCTCTCTGCAGCACGAATTCATCCGGTCCGCGCCCGCTCTGCGTCGCGTCCACCATCAGCAGCAGCAGGTCCACTCCCTCCAGCGCCGCGGCCACCTCCCGCATCATCTGCCGGCCCAGCGCGCTGTCCGCCTTGTGCAGCCCCGGCGTATCCACAAACACGATCTGCGCGCCGGGCACGTTCACGATGCCCTGAATGCGGTTGCGCGTGGTCTGCGGCTTGGAAGTCACGATGGCGATCTTCTGCCCCGCATAGTGATTGAGCAGCGTGGATTTCCCGGCATTGGGCCTTCCCACGATCACCACGAATCCCGCCCGGAACGCTTTCTTTTCCTCCGTCGTCATGCATTCCCCGCTTTCGAGATTCGCCGTCCTGGACCCGTAGCAGCCGCACGCCATTCGCGGCAAACCGGCCAACCTTCAGTCTAACAGGAAGCTTACTTCGTGGAGGTAACCGCCGCGCCTTCTTCCGCCTGCCGCCGGATGCGCACGCGCAGCACCTTGCGCTGGTTGGCCTCCAGCACCTCGAAGCGGTAGCCCTGCATCTCGATGCGGTCGCCCGGCGCGGGCACCCGGCTGAGCCGGTGGCTCAGCAGCCCGGCAATCGTGGTCGCCGTCTCTTCGGTGTCCCCGCCCAGATGAATATTCAGCAGCCCTTCCAGATCCGAAATTCCCAGGCTGCCCCGCACGATATAGGAGCCGTCCAGTTCGCGCACCACGTCCCCGCGCGGCTGCAATCCCTCGCCCGCCTCCCCGACGATCTCCTCGACCAGATCCTCGACGGTCACGATGCCCGCCACCGAGCCGTGCTCGTCAATCACCACCGCCATCTGCTGGTTCTTCTGGCGCATCTCCTTCAGCAGTTCCGATCCGCTCTTGGTCTCCGGCACCAGCATGGCGGCGTGCGTCAGTTCCCTGGTCCGCCGCTTCTCCAGGTCCTGTTCGGGCACGCGCAGAAGATCCTGCGCAAAGACCACTCCAAACGTGTCATCCAGCGTCGTTTCGTAAACCGGCAGACGCGAAAACCGCGTCTCCACGAAGCGGCTCTTCAATTCCGCCAGCGTCGTTCCCGCGGCGATGGCCACGATGTCCGGCCGCGCCGTCATCACTTCGCGCACCCGCTTGTCGCTGAATTCCACCACCTGCTCGATCAGCTCCGCCTGCTCCCGCTCGATAATGCCCTCTTCTTCCGCCGCCTCCACCAGGGCCTCGATCCCCTCGTTGTCCGCGCGCTCGTCCGCCGCTCCCCCGGGCTCCTCCTCGGAGATGCGCGCCAGCGATTCGCCCACGTCCAGAAACACACGCACCGGCAGCACCAGCCACAGGCAGGCTCGCAGCGCCGGCAGCAGCGCCGCAAGCCATCGCCCCGTCGTCCGGTAGAGAAAAATGTCCGGCAGGAAATGCATGCCCAGGACCACTTCGAGGCCGATCAGGGCGACCAGTTCGGCGAACACTTCCCAGCTTGCCGGTTCGCCGGAGAGCAGCAATTGCGTCGTGACCATCACCAGAATCGCCAGCCACAAATGGGCCAGCAGGCGAAAACTCCGCGCCGCCTTGCGCCGCTCCATTCCCATGCGCGGCTCGAGCTCCGCTTCGAAAATATCCAGATGCTCGTGCACCCGCCCCGTCGTCACCCGCCCCAGTTGCCGGTAGAGGATCATCAGGTAGGAAACCACCGGCAGTCCCGCGGCCAGCAGGAACAAGCCCAATCCATAGATCCAGTTTTGGAGATTCACTTCAGACCCAGCCGCCGCCGCAGCTTCTCTTCCAGACGTTCCATTTCGCCGCGGTCCGTTTCGTGATCATAGCCGAGCAGGTGCAGCACCCCATGCAGAATCAGGATGCGCAGTTCCATCCCCAGCGCCCGCCCGTGGCGCGCCGCGTAACGCCGCGCCACCGCCGGGGCGATGGCGATGTCGCCCAGTTCGCCCTGGCCCGCGCGGCTTACTTTTCCGCCGCGCAATTTCACAGGCTTGCCGCCGCCAATCGCGGGGAACGAGAGCACGTCGGTCGCCTTGGGCTTTTTCCGGTAACGCAGGTTCAGCCGGGCCATCTCCCCGTCGCTCACCAGGCACACCGTCGCCGCCGATCTGCTCAGACCCAGCATCCGTTCCACGCGCCGCAAAAAATTTTCCAGGGGGCGCAGCGCCACGCGCACCGCCCCTTGCCGGTTGACGATCATCCCCGCGCGGCTTCTTTGCCAGCCCTGCCGTTCTCCCCGCCGCCGCGCCCGCCGGACTGCGCTTCCCGCTCCTCGTAGGCGCGGATAATCTGCTGCACCAGGTTGTGCCGCACCACGTCCTTTTCCGTGAATTGCACCGTGGCGATGCCTTCGATTTTTCCGCAAATCTCGATCGCTTCCACCAAACCCGACCTCTTCCCCGCCGGCAAATCCACCTGCGTTACATCTCCTGTAATCACCGCCTTGGAATTAAAGCCCAGCCGCGTCAGGAACATCTTCATCTGCTCGCTGGTGGTGTTCTGGGCCTCGTCCAGAATCACGAAGGAATCGTTCAGTGTGCGCCCGCGCATGAACGCCAGCGGCGCCACTTCGATGATGCCCTTCTCCAGAAAGCGCTCCAGCTTGTCCGCGTCCAGCATGTCGTAGAGCGCGTCATAGAGCGGCCGCATGTACGGATCGATTTTCTGCTGCAGCGTTCCGGGAAGAAATCCCAGGCGCTCCCCGGCCTCCACCGCCGGCCGCGCCAGGATGATGCGGTTGAGCTGCTTGGTCAGCAGCGCCGAGACGGCCATGGCCACCGCCAGATACGTTTTGCCCGTTCCGCCCGGGCCGATCCCGAAGGTCATATCGTGCCGCTCGATAGCCTCCATATAGAGGCGCTGCGTTGCGCTCTTGGGGTGCACGCTCTTTTTTCCGAACGAACGGCTCTGCCCCGGCTCGAGCACCGTGCGCGGCGCCACCTGCAAATCTTCCGTGGCCACGCGGATCAGCGATTTCACTTCGCTCCCGCTCAGCAGCCGCCCGCCGCGCGTCAGGTGGTTGTACTCCTCGATGATGTGGGCCGCGCGCTCCACCGGTTCGCGTTCCCCTTCGATGGTCAGGTCGCGGTCGTGCAGAATCGTCTGCACGTCCAGCGAGGTCTCCAGCAGGCGCAGATTTTCATCCAGCGTGCCGAAGAGCGGCTCAATTTTTCCGGTAATGTGGACAGTGCGTCTCATCAAATGGCTGGGCTTGTGTGCGGGTCCTGGGGTAGCGATGGGGATTCCTCCTGATTCCTAGGAGAAACTACTGTGAGCCTATCCCACGCACGCGCGGGGGTCAAGCGCTGTAACAGCGCAAGCATCTTCCGTTGCCGCCCTAACTTGCCACGTCGTTTTGTTGGAGAAGAAACCACTTAACCAGAGACAAATCTTGCGCTACACTTCGCGCGTTGCGCTTATCCTGAATTGGTTTAGCTCCAAGGGTGACTCTCGCGATAGCCGCAGGAACCACAAAAACCGCATGCAGACTCCCACAAACAGCGAACCAGGCGCAACGCCCACTGGATTGCCAATCCGCCCGCCCTCAATCAAATTTGCGTCCATTCGAGAAGTTTATTTGCGGTTTTCGGAACTTTTCCTGGCAGATAGAAAGTCTTTAATTGTCAATCGGTGCGGTCATAAGATTTACTGTTTCGAGCATCATTTCTTTCATATGGCAGGAGTCGTTGTAAATGGCATTGAGAAACTGTCGATTCAGAACGAGCGGCCTTCCATCCTGGCCGCTCATGACGGTTTTGCTCATTATGAGTTGAGGGACGGGGGATCTCGCGCCAGGCATCTGGCATCGGCCCGCGAGACGCTGGAAAACCCCGACGAAGTATGGACGGACAATCCAAAAGTCGCTTCAGCCAAATGGGTGTACATCAAGGAATACGACAGCAAGCCCTATCCATTTTCCATTGCTTTGGTAGGCGAGTGGTTCGCCAATACAATAATAATTGTACCCTTCAGCAGTTTTCCTTGTGGAAAGAGAAATGTGGACAGGTGGAGACAAACAAACAGAATCTTTCCCTGAAAACACGTCGGCCACCCTTACGGGTGGCCGACGTGAGTACGCTACGGGGATTGCACCCGTAATCTTTTCAGCTATTATATTCGCCTCAGCCCCTAAAAAAGTCAAGCAAAATCCGATAAGTACCTCATTTTCAATACGTCCCTCCCGCGTTGCTCGATACCCATAGCGTTTCCCACACCCTCCTCTCGCTCGCTTCCCCTTCCATGTATACTTTTTCGTGCGGCTGCGTTGACGCGCTCGCCGCCGCGGAATGTCCATGAATCGAGCCGCCATGCAAAACTTTTTGCTCCGCAGGAAGCGCGCCTTCGGGCGCGAAGCTGGAACGCTGTTGCTGCTTGTCCTGGCCTTTGCCCTGGCCGCGCTCGGCCCCAGTTCCGCGCAACTCCGCGCCGCCGCCGTGGCCTATCCCCGCGAACTCAGCCGCATCCGCTTTGCCGTTGCCGGCGACGTCATTCCTCATCAGCCGGTCGTGCAGTCCGCCGCCGCGCAAAAAATCACCGCGCCCGCCGCGCCACCGCAACCGACGGGCGCTTCTTCTGGCGCAACTCCTGCCTTGCCTGCCATTTCTCTGACACCCGCTGACTCCGCAGCGGCGCCAACTCCCGCTCCGGTTTCAACTCCGGCCGGCAACAACGGCGGCTGGGACGCTCTCTTCGCTTCCGTGGCGGACGCCTTTCACCAGGCCGATTTCGGCTTCGTCAATTTGGAAACCCCGGTGGCTCCTAAACACAGCCGCGGCTCGCGCCCCTTCCAATTCGATGCCCCGGTGGATCTCCTCCGCGCGCTTAAATCCAGCGGCGTGAAGATCGTCTCCTTCGCCAATAATCACGTCTTCGATCAGGGCTACGCCGGCTTCGGCGAAACGCTCGATCATCTGCGCGAAGAGGGACTTCTTTTTGCCGGCGCGGGCGACACCGCTGAAGACGCCTGGAAACCCGTCATCATGGAAAAGAACGGCATCAAGGTGGGCTGGCTGGGCATGACCCGCTGGCTCAACGGCGGCCGCAATCCGGAAAAGGAAGCCCTTCCCCACGTCGCTTTCTTTCCCTACCCCGGCGAAGCGCCCGGCGCGCCCGGCCTCAGCGAGGAAAAACTGCTCGAAGCCATCAAAGCCGCCCGCGCGCAATGCGATTTTCTGCTGATTTCCATTCACTGGGGCACGGAGTACGCCGTCGCCCCGCGCGACGCCGACGTGGAGATCGCCCACAAAATGCTGGAAGCCGGCGCGGGGGCCATCATCGGCCATCACCCGCACGTTCTGCAGCCCATCGAGACGTACATCACCCAGGACAAGCGCACCGCCGTCATCTTCTATTCGCTGGGAAATTTTGTTTCCAACCAGTCCAGCCGCTACGTGCAGGGCCTGACTCCGGAAAAATCCGGCGAGCAGCGCGACTCCCTCGTGGCCCGCTTCTCCATCATCCGCAAGGACTACGGCCCCGCCGGAATCCGCGTCGAACTCGGCGACCTGGGCATCATGCCCGTCTGGACCGAAAACAACCGCCTGCAGGCCGCCGCCAAGCACGCCAAGACGCTGGTGATCCGCCCCGTCTTCATTGACCGCGAAATCGCCCGTCTGCAAGCTCGCTTCGATGAACTCACCAAGCTGGCCGCGGCCGCTTTGCCCGCCACCGCGCCGCCCTCGACCTCGCCTGTGGCGGCTTCGCCCGCTGCTCCAGCTGCCACCCCTCTGGCAAACGCCCTCACCCCCGAACAAAAACAGGAACTCGTCGAAGTCTCCTCGCAACTGCAATTGCTCCAGCGACGCCGCGAACTTCTCCTTGCCCGCACCGGCGACGATTACCTCGTCCCCCCGCCCACTCCCTAACCCGAGTGCAAAACAATCACACACAATCACCGCTGTCATCCTGAGGCCCCGATGCTTTTTATCGGGGCCGAAGGATCTCAACTGTAAGTATTACGAGGCTTATCCAATCTCGTGCTGCTTCCCCAGCAGGAATCAATCGATTGGCACGGCCCGGCACCCAGGCCCGCGTCACGCTGAATGGCTGCGTCTCGCTGAACGCCGTATACAACCCCTGCCCCCTGTGATGTAGACTCTGACAGGGAAGCTGATTCAAAATCTCGGGCATGGCAATGCCAACTGTCCGCCGGTCTCTACCTAAACTCACGTCAGCAGGTCAAATAAGGAAATGAACCCATGCCGCACCTCAACGCCACTAGAAAGGGCTGGCAAAACGAGCATCTGGGGCTATTCATTCTATCGAAGTTCGCTTTCTGCGCCAGCCCCGTAACTGTGTCGGATGACCTGGGTTCAGATTTCTTCTGTTGCTTATTTGAGATAGGAAAGCTGCGCCACACCGAAGTAGTTCTCCCTCTCAATTCATTTGCGATCCAGATCAAGAGCACGACAGCTTCATTTGATGTTAGTGGCAAGATTCGCTATCTCAGCGAGCTTGAGGTTCCCTATTTCGTTGGGATTATTGAACGGTCAACGCTTGCACTCAGCATCTACTCTGGGGAGTATCTGCCGTTGATATTTCCTGAGAAAGGGATGCCAAAGAGGCTGCGCATAAAACTCGTAAACCGAAGTGTGCCGCTCTCACAATACAACGAGCGCTTCGGAAATAAGAAGTTTCGGATTTTATTCCCCCGTGTTGCGACCGTCCGCGCCGGCGCCTCAACAACAGATATCCGGAGAGTTGTGCAAGTTCTCCAGAAATTGTGCAGACGCATCCAAGGTAACATCGCGACGCGGCGTTCAGAAGAACATGTGTATTCACTCCGGGGCAGATATCCGACATACATCATGGCTGGCCCTGGTTCCGTGAAAGTATTCCGGGATAATTTCTATAAGCGACTGGCCGAGGTGTTCTACAACCTCGACTGGCTACGGCGGTTTCGGCGGTCGCGTCTCGATCTAAATGAAGTGCAAATATACGACGAATTCATTCGCAAGCTAACGAAGCACGGCGCGAAAATACCCTTACTTACAAGAAAGAGGCACCGTGCCCTAATGCGAGCTCTTCGCGGGCCCAGTAACGGTCTTGCCCTCTAACGGCCACTTTCCCTTTTACTCCGCCGGCACGGCACGGCTCTGCGCCCAGGCCCGCAGCGAACTCACTTCCTCCGCGCGCGTCACGCTGAGCGGCTGCGTCCCGTGCAGCTCCGCCAGCAAAATCTCCGTCGAAAGCTGCTGCTTCCCGCTGAACGCCGTATACAGCCCGGCCACGATGGACTGCTCGATCTCCGCCCCGGAAAATCCCTCGCTCGCCCCGGCCAGCGCCGCCAAATTAAATTGTCCCGCATCCCGCCCGCGCTTCTTCAGGTGCAGCCCAAACAGCGCTTCCCGCGCGGGCTCCCCCGGCAAATCCACAAAGAAAATTTCGTCGAAGCGTCCCTTGCGCAGCATCTCCGGCGGCAGCGAAGAAATATTATTCGACGTCGCCGCGAGAAACACTCCGCCCTCGCGCTCCTGCATCCACGTCAGCATGGTGGCCAGCAAGCGCTGCGAAAGCCCGCCGTCCGATTCCGTCCCGGCCGACGACGACGCAAAGGCCTTCTCGATTTCGTCGATCCACAACACCATGGGCGCCATCCGCTGCGCCAGCTCCAGCGTCTGGTGCAAGTGCTTTTCCGATTCCCCGATGTATTTGTCGTAGAGCGACCCGGCATCCAGCCGCGCCAGCTCGTAGCCCCACTCCCCGGCAATGGCCCGCGCCGCCAGACTCTTCCCGCAGCCCTGCACGCCGGTAATCAGCACGCCCTTGGGCGCTTCCAATCCGAAAGCGCGGCCCTCGGGCGTCAGCGCGCTGCCCCGCTTGCGCACCCACTCGCGCAGCCGCGCCATCCCGGCCACGTCGCCGAACGAGGAATCCCGCCGCACCGTCTCCAGCAAGCCGTCCTCGCGCAGCGCCTTGCGTTTGGCCTCCAGCACGTCCACCAGCAGCCCCGGATCGGCCTGCCCCCGCGCCAGCAGGCACATGCGCAGCGTGCGCATGGCCTCCTCCCGCGGCAGCCCCACCAGACTGTGCGTCAACTGCGCCACCGCCTGCGAATCCAGATGCACCGCCAGATTCTGCTCCCGCGCCGCCGCAGCCAGAACCTCGCGCACCGCGGGCAGTAACTCCTCCGAATCCGGCAGCGCCATGCGGTAGGGCGCCGCGTCCGCAGCCAGCTCCGCCGGCAAGTGCAGCGAAGCCCCGGAAATCACAATCGAGCGCCGCGCCGCGCGGAATCCCTCGGCCAGGTCGCGCAGCTTGCGGCAAATCTTGTCCTGCTCGGTATAACGCGAAAAATCCTTCAGCAGGAAGAGCGCGTCGCCCTTCACCTGGGCGATATTGGCCAGGGCCAGTTCCGGTTCGCTGCTGTTGTAGAGCGGCTGCCCGCCATAGCGCGCCAGCCCCGTGGTCACCGTCCACACGTAGAAGGCCACGCCCAGTTCCGCGGCCACGTCGCGCAGCAGCGCTTCCACGCGCTCCTCTTCCGCCGATTCAATGGTAATCAGCGGGTGGTGCGAATTCACCAGCAGCCGCAGCTCGTCCTTCTTATCCGGCTGGCGCGGCTCTCCCGTCTTCACGCCGGTGCGCACTCCCTCCGCGCTGCTTTTCTGCGCCGTTTGCGGCGGGCCTGCGGGAAACGGATTGGGGACCTGGTTTGACAAACTGGTTAGCCTCGTCTATCGTTAGAAATTCGGGCAGACGCCACAAAGGAGCAATAGATGGCCCAGGGACAGGCTACCAAAGTTAAGAAGCGGAAGAAATCAGTCCTTAAGCGCGCGAAGCAATCTATACAACGCGCGGAAGTGAATCGCAATAACCGCACCCGCGTGCGCACCATGATGAAGCGGCTGCGCAACGCGATTACGGCGGGCGACAAGACGGCGGCCGCGGATCTTTTCCAGCCGACCCTCTCGGCCATTGATACGGCCATCGGCAAGGGCGTGCTGCATGAAAATACCGGCAACCGCTACAAGTCGCGACTGAGCATCGCCTATCACACCATCAACGACACCAAAAAAGCTTAAATCCGGCGTTTCTTTTTCATTCCGGCTTTGACTGCGCAGGGCGGGTTCTCCCCGCCCTGTTTTATTTTCCCCGCTTCACGCCAGAGGGCCCCGCGCCGTCAGCCGCGCGATCAGGAAGTCCAGTTGCGCCCGCGGGTCGCGTCCCTTGCCCTTCAGTTGGTCGTCGCACTCCTGCAGCACCCGCAGCCCCGCGAGCAGTTGCGTCCGCGGCATCCGCCGCGCGCTCTGCAACGCCAGTTCCGCCGCCTCCGGGCGCATGCCCAGTTGCCGCGCCGCCTGCCATCCGTTGGCCACTCCCTTAATCTCCTGCGCTTCGATCATTTTCCGGTACATCCAGGCCATCCCTCCCACCAGCGCCACCGGTTCATCCCCTTCGCGCAGCAGCCGATCCAGAAACTCCAGCGCCGTTTTCCTCTTCCCCGCCGCCAGCATGTCCGCCAGCTGCCACACGGTATTTTTCCTGGTCGAGACCACCAGCGCGCTCACATCCTCCAGCCGGATGATTTTTCTGTCTCCCGCGTGCGTGGCCAGCTTTTCGATCTCCGTTTTCAGGCGCTGCAAATCCTCCGCCACCAGCTCGGCCAGCTCCTCCGCCGCTCCCGCCTCCAGCTTCACTCCCAGCTCCCCGGCCATCTCCGCCGCCAGTCCCACCGCCACCGCGCGCCGTTCCCGCTGGTCCTCTCCCAGCCCCACGGCCACCACCAGCGCCTTCTCCGCGAGGATTTTGGCGAATTTCATGCGCTGGTCGAGCGTCCCCGCCTCCAGCACCAGCGTCGTAAACGGCGCGGGATTGTTCAGATAGGCCCCCAACGCCTCGACGAACTCATTGCGCCGCTCCTCCCCCAGTTTCTCCAGCCCTTCGCAATCCTCCAGAAACACCACCTGCCGCGGGCAGAGCATGGGCAGCGTCTGCGCCTGCGCCAGCGCCGCTTGCGCTTCCCCGCGCGCCGCGGAAAACCGCGAAAGCGCCCAGGCCCGCGCCGCTTCCGGCACAAACTTCTCGATCAGCAATTTGCGGCAGCTATCCCGCAGGAACGGCTCATCCCCCAGCAGAAAAATCGCGGGGATGGCCGCACCCTTGGCCAGCCGCTCGCCCAATTCGCCGGCTCCGATGCGCGCCATCAGAAGCCCTCCAGAATCGCCGCCACCAGCCGCGAGGAAAAATCCCGCGCCAGGCGGTCCAGCGCCGGGTCCTGCTCCTCGAAAAAGCCGGCTACATCCGTGGAAATTTCGTACTGGTTGCGGAACAGAAAATGATCGTTGCGGTAGAGTTCCTTCTTCGTGGCATTCTCTTCCATCCACACCTGGCAGCGCACCGTCACCAGCATGGCCGTCGGCCGCCCCGTGGTGGTGTCAAAGAGCAGCGGCGTCGTCTCCACCACCAACACTTTTCCTCGCACCGTCGCGTCCGCTCCCGCCGCATCGGACACGATCCGGTACTTGCTCCGGGCCAGAAATTCCCGGATGGTCGCCTCGGTCAGCCGCTGCTCGACTCGGTAGCGCGTGGTCGCGTTTTCAAACGCCGGCACCGCGATCGTGCGGATCGTCGCGGGCAGCGCCTGCGAACGCCCGGCCACGTGGTAGGCGCATCCGCCGTTAAACATCGCCGCCAGCACCGCCGTCGCCAGCAATGCCCGCCTTCCCGCGCCCCTCACAGCAGCCTCTCCGCCAAGCGCACCGCCTGCGTCGCCGGAAACTTCACGTTGTCCGCGCCGCCCCATAACCACCACGCCCCCGCGCTTCCCGCATCGCCTTCCGGCCAAGAGATCTGCGCTCCCGTTTCGCCGGCCACGTTCACGTTCCCCGGCGCCGCGGCTCCCGCTTCGGCTACCGCGAATCCTGCTTCCCGGCACGCAGCCGCTACATCCGCCGCCGCAGCCTCCGCGGCCAACTCCGCCCAGGCCGAAAACATGTACCCGAAGAACACCGGGGTATGCACTACCTGCACGGACGGCTGCACCGCTCCGCTCCCTCCGGCGACACCCAGGCAACCGGTCACTTCCCGCTGAATCCGCGTCCGCTCCCGGGCCAGATTTTCCGCGCTCGATTCCCCGTAGCGATCCGCCATACTGAAGGCCACCTGCGTTCCGAACACTTCCCCGCCCGCGGGTTGAAACGTCAGCAGCCGCCGGGTTTGCTCCTCCATCTCTTCAATTCCGAAGCGGCCCGCTTCGGCCACCGGCCGGTAAAAGACCACCGCCAGCCTCTTCAGCCCCGCCCGCCGCAGACCCAGCGCCAGCATCGCCGCCATGCTCCCCGGCACTCCCGGCACGCAAAACTGTTCTCCCGCGATGCTCTGGCCCGCAGGCGCTGGACCTGGAAGCATCCACATCCGCGTTCCGCTCTCCCCGGCCAGTCCGCCCGAAAGGTCAATCACCCTGGCTCCCGCGCGGCGCGCCGCCCCGGCATTGCGCACGGTAAATTCGCTCGACCCGGTAAAAAACACAATCTGCGCCCGCGCGAAACTGTCTTCATCCACCGGCTGGATCACCACCGGCTCGCCTCCCGCTTCGGTCAGCGTTCCGGCAGCCATCTCCTCGTCCACCAGGCGAAAATCCGCACCGGCAAAGCGGCTTTCTTCCAGCAGTTCCTTGAGTTCCGCCCCAAGGAGTGACGAAGCGCCGGCGATGACGATGCGGGTGGAGCGCATGGAGTCGGCCACTCGTCAGACCGCCGGCTGCGCGGCACGCAGACGCAGCCAGCGCACCAGATGAATGATGACGCCCGCCGCGGCGTAGCCCGTGGCGATCAGGAACAGCGCAATCTCCGAATAGAGATAAATGCCCGCGACGATCAGCGCGATCAGCACAATCCCCAGCGACGGATACCGCCTCGTCCAGGCGATGTCCTTGAAGCTGTAATACCTCACCGTGCTGGTCATCAGCGCGCCCAGCCCCGCCGCCAGCAGCAGCCACGCCACCGCCCACCGCCAGTCGTGCAGCGGCTGCTTGAACGCATGAATTACCCCCGCGATCACCCCCGCGGCCGCGGGCGTGGGCATGCCCACGAAGTGCGCCAGACCTCCCGGCGCCATGCCCTGCACGTTGAAGCGCGCCAGGCGCCACGCGCAGCAAATCAGGAAGATCAGGCAGCACAGCCATCCCATCTGCGAAATCTGCTGCACCGAGATGAACCCCGGATCCGCCAGTCCCTTCACTCCCCAGGCCAGCGCCAGCACTGCCGGGGCGATCCCGAAGCTGACCACGTCCGCCAGCGAATCAAGCTGCTTGCCGAACTCCGTGTTCGTTCCGGTCAACCGCGCCACGCGCCCGTCCAGCGAATCGAACAGAATGGCGTAACCGATCGCCTTGGCCGCCCGGTCGTACTCATTCGCCCCGCCGGCCAGCGTGGCCATCACCGCGTAGTACCCGCACAGCAGATTGGCCACGGTGAACAGGCTGGGCAGCAAGTAAATTCCCCGCCGCAGCTTCAATCGCCTCATCTGTTTGGGATCAAAAGGTAGTGCCGGTTGTTCGCTGTCCGCCATGCTCGCTCGCCTCCCTTAAACGCGCTTCCCGCTGGAAACATTCCCTCCGGCGTGAAGCCCATCTCGATTCACGATTTTTTTCCTTTTTCCTTCTATCCGCCCGCGATCGCCGGCCAGCGCGCCAACACACTCGAACCGCCGCTCACCGTATCTCCCGGCTTCACCAGAATCTCCGCATTCCCCGGCAGCCACACGTCCACCCGCGAGCCGAAGCGCACCAGCCCGATGCGTTCCCCGCGCGCCACCGTTTCCCCCGGCTTCTTCCAGCAAATCACCCGCCGCGCAATCCATCCGGCGATCTGCTTGAAAACCATCGCCCCGTCCGGCGTCTTCATGTGGATGACGTTCTGCTCGTTTTCAAACGACGCCCGCGCGCGCATGGCCCCGTAAAATTTTCCCGGCCGGTACTCCACTCGCGCGATCTCTCCGGCCACCGGCGCGCGGTTGACGTGCACGTTCCACACCGCCAGGAAAATGCTGATCCGCTTCCCCGCCTGGCCTTCAAATTCCTCTTCCGTCACCACCACCACGCGGCCGTCCGCGGGAGAAACCACCGCGCCCGCCTCCGCCGGTATCACGCGCCGCGGATCGCGAAAAAACGAAAAGACAAACAGCGCCAGCGCCACCAGCAGTGCTCCCGGGGCCGTCCAGTGCAGCAGCAGCGCCGCCGCGCCCGCCGCCAGCACCGGCAAGCCAAACGTATACCCTTCGCGGACCATGAATTCCCTTCCACGCGGCGCGGACACACCGCCAGCGGAGCACTCATTCTACGACAGTTTTGCTCCGCGAGCCGCGATTTTAGGCGGGGCGCGCGAGATGATGGCGCTGGGCGAAGGCCATCATCTTGTCTTTCACTTTTAATTTTAGTTTTTTGAGTCTTATTTCTTCGAGGAGATCTTCCGCACTGAGGAATTCTGACCGCGCGATTCGGAACAACTCTGCTTCGTACTGATCGTGCTCTTCTTGCAGCTTCCGATATTCCACATCCACTTCCGAATAAAAATCACCGGGGTTCCGCTGCAGCATTGCCATGAGACCTCCTGGACTGTGCGGTGGTGACTACATTCGCGTACGGTAGCACAATGCCCCCGCCCGTCCAATAGTCTTTTCCTCCCAGCCTGTGAACATCGGGACAATCGAATCCCCGCGAATTCTCGCCCCCGCCGGCCCCCGCACAAACTTGTCATTTCGACCGCAGGGACGGCGGTCCTTGCCGTCCCGAAGCGGAGGAATCTCTCTTCAACTCCAAACATCGGGATTAGCGGACCAGCCTGTGCACCATGCACACGGCGTCTTCTCTTGGCTGCTCGTAGTAGGACAGCCGCCGCCCGGACCTCCCGAATCCCGCGCCCGCATAGAACGCCTGCGCCCCCGCGTTCGATTCGCGCACTTCCAGGTACACCTCGCGCACTCCCTCAGCCTTCAGCCCCTCCATCGCCGCGCGCAGCATCTCCCGCGCATGCCCCTGCCGCCGCCGCTCCGGCTTCACCGCCAAATTCAATATCTCCGCCTCCCCCGCCGCGCATCTTGCCACCAGGAAACCGCAGATCTCTTCCCCTGCCACCGCCACCCATCCGCGATAGCCCAATTCTCCCAGCCGCGCATAACTATCCTCCGGCCAGGCCGCCGCCGCCGGACACTGCCTCCCGATGGCCGCAACCACTTGCGCATCGCCCGCAACCATCGGACGCGCAATGGTCGCCGGCTTCGGCTCACCGCGCATGACTGCCCGCACGGGCTTCCCCCCAAAATCGTTCCGCGTCCGGCCGCCGGATATAGTTGGCATCCAAGGCCAGCGCATCCACCAGTTTTCCCGCGCGCGCCAGGGCATAGCCCATCTTTCCCACCGCGGGCGCCAGCGCCACGGCAGCGCTTCCCAGCTTGTCGCCCAGCGCCGCCCGCTCCGCCCATCCTTCAAGCGCGGCAATCCGCTCCGTGCCCGGCGTGCACCAGGCCACTCCCCCCGCAGGCGCCGCTCGCGCCACCCGGCTCAGAAACTCCTCCGCCGCCAGAACGCATTCCTGGCCTTCCCGTTTCAGTTCTCCACCCTCGCGCCGGTACAGCGCACAGTAGATTTCTCCCCGCCCGCCTTCCACCGCCACGGCTACCCACTCGCCTGTCGCCAGCGCCATGCTGGCTATCGCCTCCAGCCGCGGCACCGCCGCGATCTTCTTCCCGTAGACCTCCGCCAGCCCTTTCGCAGTCGTCAACCCCACCCGCAACCCCGTAAACGACCCCGGCCCCGTAACCACCGCAAAGACATCAATATCCTTCCACGCCACCGATTCCGCCCGCAGAATCCTTTCCACTGCGTTCAGCAGCCAGACAGAGTATTCCTCCTCCGTCTCGTGCACAGCGCATTGCAAGACGGACCCATCCCGGAGCAGCGCCGCGCTCCCCCGGGCATTGCAGGTATCCAGACTCAGAATCAGCATTCTTCCAGTGTAAACTACCTGCAACCGTTGATAACACAAACGTTAGCGCTCCGCCGTTTATATTCAGACTACTGTACCGTGTTGTCCGCTTTACAAATAGGCAATTCCAGTTCCAAACCGGAACCGTTTTTTCCTTAACTCTTTGATTCCACACGAAATATCTTGACTCTCCCCTTTCCTATCCTTACACTGGAACCTCTAGGACTCCAGGGGGCTACCCAAGCTTATGGACTACAAAATCGGCGACAAGGTTGTGTATCCGAATCACGGGGTTGGCGTCATCGAGCAAATCAATTACGGCGTTCTAAATGGCCGCACCGAGCGGTATTACATGATTCGCGTAGTATCGAGCGGCTTGCGCGTAATGGTTCCGCAGTCCAACGCGCCGGTCGTCGGCATGCGTCCGGTCATTCGCTCCACGGACACCATGAAGGTTCTCGGCTTCCTCGAAAAGGGCAAACTGAATTCGCATCACGATTGGAAGCATCGCTTCAAGGAGAATTCCGAGCGCATGCGCACCGGTTCCCTGCTCGAAGTCGCCGTCGTCCTGAAAAGCCTCGTTTCCCTCAGCCGCAGCAAGCCTCTTTCCTTCCGCGAGAAGAAGATGCTCGACCGCGCCAAATATCTACTGGTCAGCGAAATGGCTACCGCCCGCAACCTGACCTCGGAAAACGCCGAAGGCCTGGTGGTAAAATCCCTGGCCAAGGCCAAGCTGCAGTTCCCCATCATGCTCGAAAAATACGAATAGCCTTTTCCGGAAAACTCTTCCGGCGCGCAATCTCCTCGATGGCGCGCCGGTTCTCTTTTTAGGGTGATTTCTCCGGCGTTCGCGCCTTCAGGCCAGTTTCAGCCCCGGATCGGCGTTCAGCTGCAGGTCCGCATGCAGCCCCGCGCGGAAGCGCGGATAGGCCGCCGCGGCGATCATCGCCGCATTGTCCGTGGAAAGCGCCCGGCTGGGGAAATAGACGGGCAGCCCCGCGGCCGCTCCCCGGCTTTCAAATTCCGCCCGTAGCCGGCTGTTGGCCGCCACCCCGCCCGAAACCAGCACGCTCGCGGCCTGCCTCTGCTCCGCCGCCGCAAACGCCCTCCCCGCCAGCTCGCTCACCACGGACTCCTGGAAGGCCCGCACCAGCGCCAGCGTCTCCGGACTGCACAGCGGCAGGATCTCCTCAAACTTTATTCGCCCCTGCGCGATGGACTCTTCCCGCGCCGCAATCTCTGGAATAAATTCCCCGTGCTCCCGCACGTAGTAGAGCACCGCTGTCTTCAGCCCGCTGAAGCTGAAATCCAGGCTGTTGCCTTTCATCCGCGCCACCGTGAACCGCGGTCCTTTCACGCTTCCGGGTATTTCCACCGCCGCCAGACGGTCCAGTATTGGCCCGCCGGGATAACCCAGCCCCAGCAGCTTGGCCACCTTGTCGTAGGCTTCCCCGGCGGCATCGTCGCGCGTCTGCGCGATTCTCCCGTAGCGGAACAGCCCCGGCTCCTCATTCCCAGCAAAAGCCTCCGCATTCACTTCATAGAGGACCGTATGCCCGCCGGACACAATCAAGCAGACCGCCGGTAGCTCCACCCTGCGCCCGGCCCGCGCCGCTTCCAGAAACACCGCGTGCACATGGCCTTCGAGATGATTCACTCCCACCAGCGGCTTGCCCAGCACCATCGCCAGCGTCTTTCCATACGTGATTCCCACCAGCAGCGCGCCCACCAGCCCCGGCCCGTGCGTCACCCCGATGGCGTCCAGATCCTCCAGCTTCATCCCGGCCTGCTCCAGCGCCTCCCGCACCACCGGCACAATCCTGCGCAGGTGCTCGCGCGAAGCCAGCTCCGGCACGACTCCTCCGTATTTGCGGTGAATATCAATCTGCGAGGCCACCACGCTCGATAAAATCTCCCGCCCGCCGGCCACCACCGCCGCCGCCGTTTCGTCGCAGGAGGATTCAATGCCCAATATGCGGATGCTCACAATTTCATGCTAGCACACACCCCGCGCCCCGCCGGACGTCTCTTCCTGCACACAGGCCCCCCGCGCTGCAATTGACAAACTCCGCTCCGGGCCGCTACTGTCAGCAGAAAGCAAAATTCGCGCGGCAGAGTATTGGAGCGACGCATATCCCATGACTACGGATAAATCGGGGCCTCCCGCCCCTCCGGCTTCCCCCAAAAAAGTACGCAAGGCGGTCATTCCCGCCGCTGGCCTGGGCACCCGCTTCCTTCCCGCCACCAAGGCCCAGCCCAAGGAAATGCTCCCCCTGGTGGACAAGCCGCTCATCCAATACGTCGCCGAAGAGTGCGTGGCTTCCGGCATCGAGCACATCATCATCGTCACCGGCAAGGGCAAGAACGCCATCGAAGACCACTTCGACACCGCGCGCTCGCTCGAACGCTTCCTCGAAGAACGCGGCAAAAAAGACCAGGCCGAAATGATCCGTAAGATCAGCAGCATGGTCCGCGTCAGCTATACCCGCCAGCAGGACCCGCTCGGCCTCGGCCACGCTGTCCTCGTCGCCCGCGACCTCGTCGGCGACGAACCCTTCGCCGTGCTCCTCGGCGACGTCATCATTCCCGGCCCCAACCCCGCTACCAAACAGCTCGTGGAAGTCTACGAAGCCACCGGCGTCGGAGCCATCGCCGTCGAGGAAGTCCCCAAAAACATGACCCATCTCTACGGCATCGTGGACGGCGAACCAGCTCCCCAGCCGCCCTGGGGCGCGCGCCTGATGCGCATCCGCGGCCTGGTGGAAAAACCAAAACCCGAAAAAGCCCCCTCCAATCTGGCCATCACCGGGCGCTACGTGCTGCCCCCGGAAATCTTCGACTGCCTCGAACGCACCAAGCCCGGCGCCGGCAACGAAATCCAGCTCACCGACGCCCTGCGCATCCTCGCGCAGGAACGCGGCCTGTGGGCCTATATTTACGATGGAATTTCCTACGATGCGGGGGACAAACTCGGCTTCCTGAAAGCCACCGTCGAAATCGCCCTGCAAAACGCGGAACTCGGCGCCGACTTCCGCGCCTATCTCAAATCGCTGCAACTCTAAAGCGCAAACTGTCCGGCCGCCCTACTTCTTCTTCGCGGCCTTCTTCTCCGCCGCCGGCTTCTCCTTTGCCGCGCTCTCCTTGCTCTTTCCGTCGCCCGCCGCCGTTGAATCGCCCTTGGCCGCCTGTTCCGCCTTGGCTCCCTCGCTGCGCGAAGCGGTTTTCCCGCCGTAGTCCGTCACGTACCAGCCCGCGCCCTTGAACTGGATCGCCGGCGCCGAAGCCATCCTCTCCACCGCCCCGCCGCAATGCGGGCACTTCTTCAGGTGCGGCCCGGTCATCTTCTCGATCTTTTCGGTCAGCTTCTTGCATTTCCGGCACTGGTATTCGTACAGCGGCACTGAGCACCCTCCTCGTCCCTCGCCCGCGCATGGGCTGCAAAAGCGCGATTATAGCACGCGCCCGCAACCTTCCCCGCGCCATGCTAGACTCAACTTCGATGACCCCCTCGCCCAGCCTCGGCGCCCCCTCCGGTTGCCTCTACGTCATCGGCACTCCCATCGGCAATCTCGAGGACATCTCCCTGCGCGCCCTGCGCCTCCTCAAGGAAGCGGACAAAATCGCCTGCGAGGACACCCGCCACACAAAAAAACTCCTCGACCACTACGACATCCACAAACCTCTGGTCAGCTATCACGAGCACAACGAAATGACCCGCGCGCCCGAACTCGTCCTGGACCTCGAACAAGGCGCCAAAATCGCCCTGGTCACCGACGCCGGCACTCCGCTTGTCTCCGACCCCGGCTTCCGCCTCGTGGCCCTCTGCGTGCGCCACAAAATTCCCGTCGTGCCCGTCCCCGGCCCCTCCGCCGTTCTCGCCGCGCTTTCCGCTTCCGGCATCCCCGCCGCCGAATTCGTCTTCGCCGGATTCCTGCCCTCGCGCACGGGCGAACGCCGCCGCGCCCTCGAACGCCTGCTCCTCGAAGAGCGCACCATCGTCCTCTACGAAGCGCCCCACCGCATCGCCGACACTCTTGCCGACGCTCTGGAAATCCTCGGCGACCGCCCCGCCTGCGTGGCCCGTGAAGTCACCAAACTCCACGAAGAGTTCCTGCGCGGCTCGCTCTCCCAACTCGCCGGGCAGGCCCGGGAAAAACCTCCCCGCGGCGAGATCACCCTCATCCTCGGACCGCCCGAGGCACAGCCCTCCGCCGCGCTGCATCCGGCAGTGGAAACTCTGGCTCTGCGTGTCGAGGAATTGATGCGGCAGGCGAATCTGGACCGCAAGGAAGCGCTAAAACTGGCGGCCCGGGAGCGGGGACTCTCCCGCCGCGCCGCCTACGATCAAATGGTCGCCTCCCGCGAGGAGCGCGAGCCGGATTAATTTTTCAGGCGTCCCGGCGATAGACCCGGTGAAACCGCGGACCCACGAACTGCACTCCCACCAGGCGGTCCCCGTCGCTCACTTCATGCCCGACGTAGACGATGCGCCCCTGCGTGGTGAAGTCCGCCTCCGGCCGCCGGGCCACTTGCTGCGAGATCGGTATGCGGATTTCCACGTCCGTTCCCGGCATCACGTCCCGCCGGATGCGGAAGGCCGCTCCGCTGCGGCACAGGTTTTCGCTGGAGGTGCTTTCCTCGAATACCGATCCCCCGCGATCCCGCCCGCGCACGGTCATCGGCAAGTGCACGGAGATTCTACGTTCCGCCCGTTGTTTCGATGCGGCTGTTGCAGCTTGCGCCATGAAGCTCCCCCTCCCCATCGGCGCGCGATTTTGCAAAGAACAGCTCGACTCGCTCGAGGATTTCCCCCGGCGTTCTCGCCGTATGCACCCCGCGCCGCAGTTCGCCGCCGTTCTTCACCCCAAACGTAAACCAGCATGCGAACTGCTTCATTTTGCCTGCCGCATCGGGATTCTCCGCATCCAGAATTTGCCTGTAGTATCCTGAAAGTAACTGGTGCCTGTCGGCTTCCGTCGGCGTCTCGTATGCCCCTGTTGCCGCATATTGCATCATCTGCCGGAAGATCCACGGATTGATGGTCGCCGCCCGCCCGATCATCACCGCGTCGCAGCCCGTCTCCCGCGCCATCCGCGCCGCGTCCTCCGGCAGGGCGATGTCACCGTTGCCGATCACCGGAAACTTCACCGCCTGCTTCACCTCCGCGATAATTTTCCAGTCCGCACGCCCCGTGAGCCCCTGCGCGCGCGTCCGCGGATGCACCGCGATCGCCTCCACCCCGCAGTCCTCGGCCATGCGCGCCACTTCCACCGCCACGATGCTCGCTTCATCCCATCCCGCGCGAATCTTCACCGTCAGCGGAATCTTCACCGCCGCGCGCACCGCCCGCAGAATCTCCTCCAGCCGCTTCAGGTCCCGCAGCAGCCCCGACCCGCCGCACTTCACCACTTTCTTCGCCGGACATCCCAGATTGATGTCCACGATATCGAACCCGTGCTCTTCCACCAGGGCCGCCGCGTCCGCCATCACCCGCGGATTGGCCCCAAAGAGCTGCGCCGTGATGGGGCGCTCCTCTTCTTCAAAATGCAGATAGCGCAGCGTTTTGCGCGCATTTCGCGTGATCCCTTCCGAACTGGTGAATTCCGTCATCAGCAGCCCGCACCCGCCCAGCCCGCGGATCACCCGCCGGAACAGCGTGTCCGTCACGCCGGCCATCGGCGCCAGCACCGTCGCCGGAGCAATCACCACGTCGCGAATTTTCAGGGTTGCGGGAATCGTTGTGGGATTCATGGACATGGTTTCTTGCGCGCGCTTCTCAAAACTACTTGAACAGCCCCGGCGCCGGGCCGGCCTTCGCCGCTCCGCCCTTTTCCGGCGCGGCCTCCGGCGGCTTCAGATACTCCTCCAGGCGCAGGAATTTCCTCTGCAGCGCGCTGCTCCAATCCGACCATTGCGGGTCGCCCGAATTCACCGCCAGCGCCGCCCGCGCCGCCGCCATCTTCGAATCCAGGTCGTCCAGATAATGCAGCACCAGCGCTTCGCGGATCATCGGCAGCTTCGGCGAGCCAAACTCATACTCCCCGTGGTGGCTGATGATCAAGTGCTGGACCACCGTGCGCAGCGCCGCCGGGAATCCCTCGATCCCGTCCATCGCCCGCCCCACCAGCTCCACTTCCATCACGATGTGCCCGAGCAGCTGGCCCTCCGTCGTGTAGCCGATGGCCCGCTCGTAGCACAACTCGTCCAGCTTGCTCACGTCGTGCAGAATCACTCCGGCCAGCAATATGTCCAGGTTCAGCTCCGGATAGTGCGCCGCCGTCAGCTTGGCCAGGCCGCAGACGCTCATCACGTGCTCCAGCAGCCCGCCCAAATACGCGTGGTGCATCGCCTTGGCCGCCGGCGCCTTCTTGTACCGCGCGGCCACGCCCGGCTCGCTCAAAATCTTCGTCACCAGCTTTTGCAGCCACGGATTGCGCATCTCCGCAACCGTCGCGAGCAGTTCCGCGTACAACTGCTCCACGTTGGCCGCCGTGTGCGCCAGATAATCCGCCAGGTCCACCTCCTCCGGCGCCGCCCGCCGGAACGACTCCAGCGAAAGCTGCGGCTTGTTCTTGTAAATCTCGATCCGCCCCTTCACCTGCACGAAGTCGTCGCGCGAGACCTGGCTCGCCGCATGCTCGAACCCCGTCCACATCCGCGCTTCGATGGTTCCGGTGCGGTCGCCCAGCTCCATGCGCAGATACGGACGGCCCTCACGGGTGCTGCGCACTTCCTTGGCGCACACCAGGAATGTCGAAGTCAGCGCCTGTTCCGTATTCAGATCGCCGACATACTTGGTTTTCATATTCGGATTCCAGCCCCCGCCTAGAACAGCAGAAACTTCCTGTGCCTCTTCATCTTCTTCGCCCGCAGCTCTTCCGGCGTCGAATTCACTTCCTCGATGGGCGCGTTCCCCAGCCCCGCCGTGTCCGTATACCCCGGCTTCACGATCACGTAGCTCTGCTCCCGCAAGGTCTTCAGGTAATTCCGCAGCGCCGGCTCCATCCGCTGCCCATATAGTTTTTCCGTGATCTCCGGCTCCACCTTGGCCTGCGTCTGCTGTCCTTCGTCGTAGTGCTCCATCACCTGCAAAAACAGGTAGCCCTGCTTGGTCTCCATCACGTCGGTGAGCCCGTTCTTCTTCAGCGCGAAGACCTTGTCCTCCAGCTCCTTGGCCAGCTCCCCGCGCTTGAATGTCCCCAGGTACCCGTTCTGCTTCGCCGTGCTCCCGTCGGAGAATCTCTTGGCCAGTTCCCCGAACTCTTCCCCGTTCTTGACCCGTTCCAGCAGCCCGTCCGCTTTCTTTTTCTGGTCGGCCTTCTCCGCTTCGTTCTTCCCTTCCGTGGTCACGAACAGTTCCCGCAGGACCACCTGCTCCGGCCGCACAAAATCCTTCATGTGCTCCTGGTAGTATTTGGCGACCTCGTCCTTGTCAATCTGGATGTGCGAACCCACTTCGCTGCCGATCACCCGGTGGGTCAGCAGCCCGTTGCGCATGTTGCTCTTGAAGTCTTCCCAGTTCAGCCCCTGCGCGGTCACCGCTTTCTCCATCTCCTCCATGCTCGCCAGATTGTTCTGCTGCCGCAACTCATCCAGCCGCTTGATCAGGTCCGTCTCCACGCTGACGCCCATGTCCTTGCCGCGCTGCACCAGCAGTGACTGGTCAATCAGGTCCCGCAGGGTGTTCTTGCGCTTTTCCTCCAGCGCCGCCTTCATCTGCTCCGGCGTGCACTTCACGCATTCCTGCTGCGTTTCCTCGACCGCCTGCGCCAGCGCCTTCTCGTAGTCCGACCGCGTGATGATCTCGTTGTTCACGCGCGCCACGATCTCTTCCACCGCATGGCCCTTCTCCTGAGCCCCGGCGCTCACACCCGCCGCCAGCACCATCCACAACACCGCCGCTGATTTCCTCATGGAACCTCTCATTTGCAGTTTAGCCTTGCCCTTGCAGCCCTAGCAATACGTTTCTCAGCGCCGGCAGCACCGGCTCCCCCCGCCCCGCATCCAGCCACAGCACCCCGCTGGGGTCCAGCCGGATGCCGCTCCTCGACCGCACCACCGCCACCACCCGCGCCGGGTCCAGTTGCGTCTCCGGATGGAAGCGCATGCTGATGCGCGTCCCCTGCCGCTCGATGGCCGCGATGCGCAGCCGTTCACTCAGCGATTTGAGCGCGGCATACTCCAGAAGGTTGTCTACCGACGGCGGCACCGGCCCAAAGCGGTCTTCCAGCTCCCGCCGCACGTCCTTTTGCTCCGCTTCGGTGGCAATCGCCGAAATTCTTTTGTACGTCCGCAGCCGCAGATTTTCCCCGGGGATGTACTCCTGCGGAATGCGCACATCCAGACCCAGGCTCAGCGTCGTCCGCAGATCGCTCGCCGCTTCCTCTCCCTTGATCCGCGCCACTGCCCGCTCCAGCATCTGGCAATACAAATCGAATCCAATCGCCGAGACGTGCCCGTGCTGCTCCCGCCCCAGCAGATTTCCCGCCCCGCGCAGCTCCAGGTCCAGCGCCGCGATGCGGAACCCCGCTCCCAGTTCGCTGAACTCCTTCATCGCCGCCAGCCGCCTCCGCGCGATGTCCGTCAGCGTCGCTTCTGGCGGCACCAGCAGATACGCATACGCCCTCTGGTGCGAGCGCCCCACCCGTCCGCGCAACTGATACAGTTCCGAAAGACCCAGCCGGTCCGCCCGGTTGATCAGAATCGTATTGGCCCGCGGAATGTCCAGCCCGTTTTCCACGATGGTCGTCGCCACCAGCACGTCCGCCTCGTCGCGAATGAACTGCAGCATCACCTTTTCCAGGGCCTTCTCCCCCATCTGCCCGTGCCCCACCACCACCCGCGCCTTGGGCACCAGCTTGCTCACCAGCGCCGCCAGCGAATAGATGGATTCCACGCGGTTGTGGATCACGTACACCTGCCCGTCGCGCGCCAGTTCGTCTTCGATGGCCCGCTTCACCAGGTCTTCCCGGAAGGGCGCCACCACCGTCTGAATGGCCAGGCGGTCCTTCGGCGGCGTCTCGATCAGCGACATGTCCCGCAATCCCGCCAGGGACATGTGCAGGGTCCGCGGGATGGGCGTGGCCGAAAGCGAAAGCGCGTGCACGTCCTTGCGAATCTCCTTCAGCCTCTCCTTGTGGCTCACTCCGAAACGCTGCTCCTCGTCCACGATCAGCAGCCCCAGGTCGTGAAATTTCACGTCCTTCGACAGCAGCCGGTGCGTCCCGATCACGATATCCACCCGGCCCGCTTCCAGCCCCTCCAGCGCCGTTTTCTGCTCCGCCGCGCTGCGGAAGCGGCTGAGCATTTCGATCTTCGCCGGAAACGCCGCGAACCTCTTCTTGAACGTCTCGTAATGCTGAAACGCCAGCACCGTCGTGGGCGCCAGCAGGGCCACTTGCTTCCCGTCGCTGATGGCCTTCAGCGCCGCGCGCATGGCCACTTCCGTCTTCCCGTAGCCGACGTCCCCGCACAGCAGCCGGTCCATCGGCGTTCCCCGCTCCATATCCGCTTTGATGGCCTCGATGGCCGCGATCTGGTCCGCCGTCTCCTCGAATTCGAATGCGTCCTCGAACTCCTTCTGCCACGGCGTGTCCTTGGAAAACGCAAATCCCACCGCCGTCTTCCTCTGCGCGTAGAGTTCCGCCAGCCGCTCGGCCATGTCCTCGAGCGACTTCTTGACCCGCCCCTTGCGCGCTCCCCAGGAGACTCCTCCCAGCCGGTCCAGCACCGGCGCCGCGCCTTCCATGCTGTGGTAGCTCTGCACCAGGTCCATGCGCTCGAGCGGGACATAGAGCCGCGCATCTTCCGCGTAACGCAACAGCATGAACTCCCCGCCGCGCTTCCCGTCCGATTCGATCTGCCGCAGCCCCTCGAACTGCCCGATGCCGTGATCAATGTGCACCACGTAGTCGCCCGGCTTCAGCTCCGTAAAATCGCTCAGGAAACCCGTCAGCGCGCTCTTTCTCTTGGGCCGCTCCGCCGCCGGCGCCACGTCGAACAGGTCCGCGTTGCCGTATATCGTGAGCTTGGCCTCCGGAAACGCCACGCCCTCGCCAAACGGCGCGCGCAGCAGCACCAGCCGCGCCGATTCCATCGAGCTTTCCGAAGTGATTCCTTCCGCTATCGCCTCCGTTTCCCCCAGCACGTAGGGCAACTCATACTCGCGGCAGATATCCGCCAGCCTTTCCCGCTCTCCCGTGCTCGCCGCCGTCAGGAAAATCGTTCCCCCGCCCGCCAGTTGCGACTTCATCTCCCCCATGCAGGCCACCACGTCGCCGTGAAACTTCGAGCACGGGCGCGAAGGCAGCTCAAACCGGTTGTCTGCTCCGGTATCCAGCGCCAGTTGCTCCAGGTGCACCCGCGAAGTTCCTTTTTGCAGAGCCTCCCATTCCTCCTCCGTCCAGAACAGTTGCCCAGGCTCCGGCGAATCCGCCCGCCCGTGCTTCTCGTAATTCTCCGCCGCTTCCGCCCGCTGGCGCGCCGCCGCTTCCCGCAAAACCTGCGGCTCGTCCAGGAACAGCAGCGGGCGCAACGATTGCGCGGACAGCTCGAAGAGCGAAGTTTCTCCGCACGCGCTGGCAACATTGGGGAAAGCCGAGGGATAGGCTTCCGCGCTCGATTCCCCGTCCGTCTCCGCGCCTGCCGCGCTCTTCTCCGTCAGCGGAAGAATCGTCGTGCTCCTCACCGGCCCCACCGACCGCTGCGTGCGCGGATCGTATTCCCGCAGCGACTCGATGGTGTCTCCCAGCAGCTCGATGCGCACCGGCCGCGCCGCTTCCGGCGAAAATACGTCCACGATTCCGCCGCGCACCGCGAACTGCCCCGGCAACTCCGCCATCTCCGCCCGCGCGTAGCCCACCCCGCGCAGATGCGCCAGCAAATCCGCCAGCCCCGCATCCTGCCCCGCGCTCAGTTTCACTCCCAGTTCCCGGTAGCTTCCCGCCGCCTGGTATCTCCACAGCGCCGCTGCCAGCGGCGCGATCACCAGACTCAGCTCCCCCGACGCCAGCCGGTGCAGCGTCGCCGCCCGCCTCTCCAGAATGTCCGCGTGCGGTGGCCTTCCCTGCCAGGGGTGCACGTCAAACGCGGGCAAAACCGCCACTCCCTGGCTTCCTACGGAAAGCACCGCGCTGAAAAACCGGATCGTCTCCGCCAGCGCCTCCGCCCGCCCGTTCGTTTCCACCACCAGAAATCCTGGCCGCCGCAATTCCTTCATCAACTGCGCCACCACCAGCCCCTTGGCCACGTCGTGCAGCCCGCACAGCGCCGTCTCCGCTCCCCCCGCGCGCAGCACTCCCAATGCCCGCTCCATTCCGGGCTGGCGCAGCACTCCTTCCAGTCGCTCTCTTGCCGTTGCCAGGATCATGTGGATTGTTTCAGGATTGCCCGTTGGGCCCGCCGCCGCTCGCTGCCGCTTTCTTCAGGATTTCTGTCGTCGAATATCCTTCGTACACCGCCACGCTTTCCACTCGCCCCCCCGCCGCTTCCACTTCCGCGCGCCCTACAATCTCATCCGCCGCCCAATCTCCGCCCTTCACCAGCACGTCCGGCAGCAGCCCCGCGATCACCCTCTGCGGCGTGTCCTCCTCGAAGATCACCACCACGTCCACGCATTCCATCGCCGCCAGAATCTCCGCCCGCTCCCGCTCCGAAATCACCGGCCGCCCCGGCCCCTTCAGCCGCGCCACGCTCGCATCACTATTAATCCCCACAATCAGCGCATCGCCCAGCCCGCGCGCCTCTTCCAGCGTGCGCACGTGCCCCGGATGCAGCAGGTCGAAGCAGCCGTTGGTAAACACCACGCGGCCATTGCGTTTTCCCCGCCCAAACTGCAAAATCGCTTCCGCAAGTGTGATGATGGCTCCGCTCAATCCCGTCTCCGCCGGCCGCTCCCGCCCTCTGGCGCGTCCGTCCGCCGCCTCGCTTCTCATGGTAACACGCGCCGCCGCACCCCTCCCTGCAGCCGCTCACGGTGCCTGCCCGTGAAAACTTCTCTCGCGCTCCGCACCGCCGCAGGACTTCTCCTTCTCGCCGCCGGATTCCTCCTCGTTCGCCGCGATGTCCCTCCCAACACCGGCGAATTTTTCCGCTCGCCCGGCTGCGTTCTCTCCGTCCGCACCTTAGAGCCTTCCTCCCAGCCCGCTCGCGGAACCGTTTTCCTCCTCCACGGCCTCGCCGCCAATTCCCGCCTGATGGATTACGATTCCCGCGGCTTTCTCTCTCTCGGTCTCCGCGTCATCTCCCCGGACCTTCCCGGCCACGGCCGCTCCCCCGCTCCCTTCTCTCCCGCGCACGCCGAATTCTGCTCCGAATCCCTCTTGCTCGATAAAATCCGCACCGGGGCAATCGACCCATCCCATTCCATCCTCGCCGGACATTCCCTCGGCGGCGCCATCGCCCTGCGCCTGGCCTCCCGCCATCCCGTCGCCGGCGTCCTGGCCATCTCTCCCGCGCCACTTACGAAGGCCCCCGGCGTCGAACCCGAAATCCTCTTTTTCCCTTTGCTCTCCCATCCTCCTCCCCATTCCCTCTTTCTCAGCGCCTCGCTCGACCCCGTCGCCCTCCGCAATTCCGCTGCCGCTCTCGCCGCCGCGCCCTCCTCTTCCCCCGCAGAACTCCGCGTCGTTCCCGCTTCCACCCACGCCAGCCTCATCTTCGACGCGGCCGCCCTGCGCATTTCTCTCGATTGGACCGCCCGCCTCCTCTCGCTCCCTCGGCCGTCCGCTCTTCCCGCGGCTTCCGCCATCCTCGGCTCCAACCTCGGCCTGCTCGGTCTCCTCCTCCTCGCCGGCATCTCCCTCAAATTCGCCCTCCGCTCTTTCTTGAACGCTTCCCCCGCCCCTTCATTGCCTTCCCTCTCCTACTCCCGCTACTACCTCTCCATCACCCTGTCTTCCGCTCTCGCCGTCTCCCTGCTCATCTTCGGCGTCCCTCTGCGCTTCCTGCATATTTTTACCGCCGACTATCTCGCCAGTTTCTTGCTCCTCACCGCCCTCTTCTTCTTCGCCGCAAACCCCGCCATCGCTCTCTCCTTCTTCTCCTTCTCATGTAAATCCGCGCAGGCCCGCCCTCTCGCTCTCGCCTCCGTCCTCGGCCTTGCCACCACGTTCGTCTTCTTCCTCTGGTTCCGCATCAGCTTGACCACCACTTGGCTCGACCTCCCCCGCCTCGGGCGCCTCGCCCCTCTCTCCCTCGCTCTCTTTCCCTTTCTCGCCCTCGAAGAATCCCTCCTGCGCTCCTCCCGCCGCCGCTCCTATGCGCTGCGCCTCGCGGAAACCCTCGCCGTCCGCCTTATCGCCTGGCTGGCCCTCGTCTTCGCCGTCTACCATCTGCACAGCGCCCAAGTCCTCCTGGTCCTCATGGCTCCTTTCTTCGTTTTCTTCTCCATTTTCCACCGCCTGGCCATCGACCTCTTCCGCCGCGAATCCTCCTCTCCCGCCGCCGCTTTCTTCGGTGCTATACTGGCCGCGGGATTCCTGGTGCTCATTCTTCCTCTGACGTAAGCGCCTCGAACTCTCGCACCGTGGCGAACTTTGCGGCTCCAGGGGTGCCTTGATGGCTGAAATCGCAATCGTCGGCGGCGGCCCCGCAGGCTCTCTCTGCGGCGAACAACTGGCCCGCTCCGGCCACTCCGTCACCATCCTCGACGAACATCTCGCCTGGGAAAAACCCTGCGGCGGCGGCCTCACCCATAAAGCCACCCAGGCCTATCCCTTCCTCCTCCACAACTCTCTTCCCAAAAAACTGGTCCATTCCGTCGAACTCATCAGCAGCGACGATCACCGCGTCCAATTCCAGTTGCCCCACCCCATCGTCGTTTACTCCCGCACCGTCCTCAACGGCCTGCTGCTCGACCGCGCCTCCTCCTCCGGCTGCTCCATCCGCCGCGCCCGCGTCACCGCCATTGACACCGACTCCCCCCGCCCGCGCTACTGCGCCGGCGGCGAATGGCGTTCCGCCGACTTCCTCGTTCTCGCCGCGGGCGCGCGCAACCCCTTCTCTCCCTCCTCCCGCCCGCTCCTTCCCTCGGAGCTGGAAATCACTCAGGGCTATTTCGTTCCCGATTCCCGCGACTCCATTCAGATCAAATTCCTCCGCCAGTTTGAAGGCTACATCTGGTCCTTCCCCCGCAACGACCATCTCTCCGTCGGCATCTGCGGCAAGATGGACTCCCACAACAGCGCCGAACTCCGCTCCCACCTGAATTCCTTCATTGCCCGCGAGCACCTCTCCACCGATGCCGCGCGCTTCTATTCCCATGTCCTTCCCTCTCCCCACGAACACTCCTTCTCCCAGCGCCCCGTCGTCGGCCGCAACTGGGCGCTCATCGGCGACGCCGCCGCCTGGGTGGACCCCCTCACCGGCGAAGGCCTTTTCTACGCCATGCGCTCCGGCGAAATCCTCGGCCGCTGCCTCGCCGAGGGCTCTCCCGAAAAATATCCCGCCCTGGTCAAAGCCGCCTTCTCCGCCGAACTCGAATTCGCCGCGCGCCTCGTCCGCCGCTTCTATCGCGGCACCTTCCTCGGCAGCGCCATCACCACCAGCATGGTCCTGCTCATGCGCCGCAGTTCCGTCCTTCGCCAGCTGGTCGGCGATCTCTTCAGCGGCACCCAGGACTACACCAGCCTCAAACGCCGCCTGCTGGGCCATCTGGGTCTTTCGGTGAGTGAATTCGTTTCCTGCGTTCTCAATACCGACCGCCCCGCATCCCTCGCGGGACATTCCGCCAGCGACAGCGCCGATTGACCGCCTGCGGAAGAATGTTAAATTGTCATTTCGACCGGAGCGACGGCCATTTTTGCCGTCCCGGAGCGGAGAAATCCCTCGTTCTTTTCGGTTTTCGGCTTAAGGCAAACTCCGTTGCGCGGAACGAGCGCCTCCAATAAAAAGGCCGGGCCTCAGCCCGGCCTTCTGCTTCTCTTTCTTTTTCCGCCCGCTTATTTCAAACCGCAAACAACTCCCTGACAGCAAAAACCCCGCGCAAGGCGGGGTTCTCACGAATCTCAAGTCACTCTATTCCGCCCGCATCTCCTACGCCGTCGGACGCCTCGGCAAAGCCCGCCTCGCCGGCGGCGGCGCCAGGCTGGCCATCTTCCTCACCATCGCCAGCACCAGCCGCTTGTCTCCGTCCGAGAGCGTGGTCGTGAAGCGCTTGATCTCCACCAGGAAACGCACCTCGTCCGAGGACATCTCTCCCAGCATCTTCTGTGTCTCGCGGTCCCGGTTCGTTTCCGTCCCCGGAAAAAAATCGGCCAGATTGATGTCCATGGCCTCCGCGATCTTCGCCAGCGTCTCCAGCGACGGCACCGTGTGCCCGTTCTCCACCCGCGACAGGTAGCACCGCAGCAGTCCCGTGCGCCGCTCGATGTCGCCCTGCGACAATCCCCGCTGGCCCCGGTACGTTCGGATTACTTCCCCGATATTCACTCGTGGCTTTTCTTTCGGCATATCATCCCCCAAAGCAGACTGTTAGCATACTGAGCAACAGTCTTCCCGGCAAGAGGGAATATTCCCCTGCCCGTACCAACTCGATAACCCCCTCCCGCAAACAAAAAACCGGCCCCGCGGCTCATTTCCCTCCCCGCGAGGCCGGCGCCCGATTTTCCTTCTCTCGCTTACCTCCGCGGCTTCTGTACCCCGCCCAATTGCAGATAGACCGGCTGCTCCAGCCGGAACTCCAGCACCGTCTCGCTGGGCACCCGCACCTGCTGCCCCTTGGTGAACACCTGCACCCCGGCGCCCGCGGCCGAACCCGCCGCCGCTCCGATCGCCGCTCCCTGGCCTCCTCCGGCTATCGCTCCGATGATCGCTCCGCCCACCGCGCCCACGCCCACCTTCTTCGCCGTGTCCGACCCGCGTCCCTTGCCCTTCACTTCATAGTCGCTGCTCATGATCATGTAATCGCGGTTCTCCACCACCATCCGCGTCAGTTCCAATTGCAACTCCGAACTTCCCGCGTAGTGCCCCGCCGATTTCGCCTCCTCCAGCCTTCCGTATACGTCCGTCCCCTTCGGCGCCACAATCAAGTCATTCACGACTAAATTCGTCTCCAGGCTCGCATGAAACATGTCTCCCACATGATTCTCTTTCGAATCCACCGAATCAATCATGCGGATCAGCACCGGCGTCCCCGCGGGAACCAGATACGTCCCCGGCGGCGCGTAACGCACCGGCGGCGCTCCATAGTCCGGCTGCGTTCCGTATCCCGGTTGTGTTCCATACCCGGGCTGCGATCCGTAATCCGCCGCCGGCTGCGTCCCATATCCGGATTGCCCCGTCGGCTCCACCGTCGGCCGCAGTCCTCCCGAATTTCCGGTTCCTTGCCCGTTCTGGTCTGAATATTCGTTCGTGAACGTCAGCGCGATAATCTGCGTCCTCGAGTACGTCTCCACCTGCCCGTTGCCCGTCTCGAACCGCACCATCGCCTGCGTCCCGCCCGCATACCGCCCGCGCAGCACGCGCCCATCCTTCAATTCCAGCGTGTCCGCCGCAGCCGCACCAACAAAAATCAGCGCCAGCGCCACCGCCGCCAGACTCTTCATCATTCCGCTCATCTCGTTATCCTCCCAATCGATAATTTCTTCGAATTTCTTCGGCCAGCCGCCAACCCCATCCCCTCAGCGCCCGCCGAACCCTAACGCTCTTATCCTATTCCCTTCGATGCCCCCAACCACCCCCAAGATGGCCCCTGCTTCCCAATCGACAACTCGCTTCCCCGGGAACGCCATTCTCCTGAATGGCGTCTCTCCTCCCCGAAAACACATCTATTTTTTTTTCCCATCAACCTACATCCAATCCCGCATTTTCATCCCCTACGTCCACCACCCACTCTCCACTCTTTTCCCTCTGACCTCTGCGACCTCTGTTCCTCTGCGTTGCACTCTTTCTTTTCTTCGCAGCCAAACACACATCCACCCGATCGCCGAAAACTCTCCCTCTTCCCTCTCTGTCGTGGAATTCTTTCCTTCCGGACTTCCCGCCGCCATCCACTCCCCGTCCATGCTCATCCGCAAGCCCCCTGGCGGAGCCCCGCGTCGCGCCCACACTCAAAAATTGGTACCGGAGGAGGGAGTCGAACCCACACAGCCTTGCGGCCAGCGGATTTTGAGTCCGCCGCGTCTGCCATTCCGCCACTCCGGCCTTACCCCCTCAACATAACACGCGCCCCGTCCCCCGCTCAAGACGCCCCGCAAGCGCCTTTCCTTCCGTGCGCCATCTTCAACACTCATCTAAAAAACGAAACCTGTCATTCTGAGTCCCGGTGCTTTTTACCGGGACGAAGAATCTCAACTTCATGTCCAGGCAATACTTCCAAGGATGATGAATCGCCTCACCTTATCCCCACCGCTTGGCCTTCCAACGCCCGGCGGTGGCAGGAGGCGGATCGATTTCAGTAGATATGGGTACGAAATCTATGTAGCGCTCAAGTACAAAGCTCGATCGATCAGCAAGGTGCACCCTGGCTAGACATAGCATCGGACCATAAGCAGATACCTCAAGGCGGAACGAAGCATCTGCGTTCCTCTTCTCGACTGGCCCGGAGAAAAACTTAGGTCCAAGCGCGTACTCAACGTGGTCCACCCGTCCATGGGAAAGAGGCCCCTCCCCGTGTTGCTGTAACCTCAGCAAGACGTCTGCTACCTGCCCACGCAGGCGCGACGGCCGCCATGAGTGCACAAGAAACACCCCCTGATACTGCTCATAGCGCTTTATCCGCAACGATTCAAGGTCACGTTCTCTGGCCCCCTCCAACGCAGGCCCAGAACTCCCATCCGGTAGATTCTCCGGCTTGAAATCTCTAAACTCCTTCCGCTCGGCTTCCAGCCACTTAGAGTAGTAGGGATCATCTTGAAGCTGCGGCCTGAACTTCGTTTGGAGCAAAAAGAGAAACACCATGAAGAGCGGCACGAGGGCTACAGCCGAAATCGTCAGGAAAGGCCGGATCCACCAAGGACTCTCCAGAAGCCGAGCCCCGGTGAGGAAAGATCCCACCAAGCTTAGCAACCCTATCATCCACATTACGAGCAGCTGAATCGGTTTCGTTATTCTGTGCGGCTGGATCTGAGGTTCGGCCATTCCTATCTCCCGTAGTGGTCGCAATCAGAAGCCGTGACGCGCCACGTGCTAAAATCGCTGAGCACAGTTCACCTATTTCAACGGTGGTCCCCGCATGCGGTCCAAAGGACTATAGCGCTATTATGGGCGAATCATGCAGACTTAGTACCTCGGCAAGGCCGGGGTGCCGCATCCCTTCACGTTTTTGGTGAAGGGTGCGGGGTTCTCTCCCCTCTTCGCCCTTTCTCATCCCTCTCCATTCCCCTTCATAAGCCTTGTCTTGACATTGTCTGGCACAAACGCTATCCTTCCCTTTTGAAGGAGCAACCATGCCCACCCGTACCCTGCGCACCGAAAAACTCGACCTCCGCCTCACCCGCAAAGCCAAAACAACCCTGCAATCCGCTGCGGCCGCCTCCAACCGCTCCGTCAGCGAATTCGTCCTCGAAAGCGCCCTGGCCCGCGCCGCTGAGGCCCTCGCCGACCGCCGCACCTTCGGCCTCTCAGCCCCCCAATGGAAATCCTTCCTCGCCGCCATGGACGCCCCGCCCCGCCCGCTCCCCCGCCTCAAACGTCTTCTGCATGAACCCGGCTTCTTCGACGAGGAAGCCCGCAAGTGACCCGCGTCCGGCGCATCGAAAAGCTCCGCCCGGACCATCCCGTGGAAACCTTCGATAGCGGCCGTGAAGAATTAAACCGTTATCTCCTCCGCTATGCCTGGCAGAACCAGCAGGCCGGCGCCGCGCAAACCTACGTGGGCCTCGCTGGCGAATCCATCGTCGGCTACCACACCCTCGCCGTCGGCCACGTCACCCTCGAAAACGCTCCCCCGCGCCTCACCAAGGGCCTCGCAAAGCATCCCGTCCCGATCATGCTCCTCGCCCGCCTCGCCATCGACCTTCGCTGGCAGGGCCAGGGCATCGGCAAAGCCCTCCTGCGCGACGCCATGCAGCGCACCCTCCAGGCCGCCGACATCGCCGGCATCCGCGCCCTCGCCGTCCACGCCAAAGACGAAGCCGCCCGCCGCTTCTACGAACATTTCGACTTCATCCCCTCCCCCACCGACCCCCTGCACCTCTTCGTCCTGCTCAAAGACGTCCGCCGCATCCTCTCCCCATAACCATCCCGCCACAACGAAGTTCCTTCTTCTCATGCTTTTCCCACAACTTTTCGAAACATACTACTCAATAACACACTTCGTTATTGACATTCAGTAACATCCATGCTACCCTTCCTCGTGGTCACTCGCACTCCACGGCCCCGCGCCGCCAACCCTCCCGCTTCCCCCTCGTCACTCGCCCCTTTTCCCCTCCCACTCGCCTCTAACTCCTTTATCATCTGCACTTCCAAAAAAACCGCCCGCAACCCCTGTAGAATCTGCACTTCCAAAACAAAGGACTTAAAACCCCGCAGAATCAACACTTACAAAAAAACACCGGGGGTGGGGGTCTTATTGTTAACCAGATACCCCATGAAGAGTATCTGTCCTGAGCGACCAACGGAAGCGAAGGACCTCACATGGCCTACATCGAGCCGCACCGCGGGGATGAGTATCTGTCCTGACCGACCATCGGGAGCGAAGGATCTCCCCCACTCCAACAAGCCCAACCGCCAGTCCCGGTTTCCTTTCAACTTTCGACTTTCAACCCTTCCCTTCCTCCGCTTGCACCAATCCGCGAGAGTGCTAAAATGAACCCGACTCCTATGCCACCCAAAACTCTCTACGAAAAAATCTGGGACAACCACGTTGTCCGCGAAATTCCCGGCCAGCCGGCCATCCTCTATATCGACCGCCACCTGATCCACGAAGGCACCTCGCCGCAAGCCTTTGCCGGACTCAAGGCCGAAGGCCGCAAGGTCCGCCGCCCCGGCCTCACCTTCGCCGTCATGGACCATTCCGTCCTGACCACCGACCGCTCCCTGCCCATTCTCGATCTCGACGCCGCCAAGCAGTTCGACGCCCTCGCCGCCAACTGCAAGGAATCCAGAGTGCCCCTGTTCGACATGCACAGCAAGAATCAGGGCATCGTGCACATCATCGGCCCCGAACTGGGCATCACCCAGCCCGGCCAGACCGTCGTCTGCGGCGATAGCCACACCTCCACGCACGGCGCCTTCGGCGCGCTGGCCTTCGGCATCGGCACCAGCGAAATCGAGCACGTCCTGGCCACGCAATGCCTGGTGCAGTCCCGCTCCAAAACGCTGCACATCCTCGTTCACGGCAAGCGCCCCAAGGGCGTCACCGCCAAGGACATCATCCTGGCCATCATCGGCCGCATAGGCATCAGCGGCGGCAACGGCCACGTCATCGAATACGCCGGCGAAGCCATTCGCGCCCTTTCCATGGACGGCCGCATGACCGTCTGCAACATGACCGTCGAAGGCGGCGCCCGCGCCGGCATGGTCGCCCCGGACGACACCACCTTCTCTTATATGGAAGGCCGCTCCTTCGTTCCCCGCGGCAAGGAATTTCAGGAAGCCGTGGCCCGCTGGAAGCAACTGCGCAGCGACGACGGCGCAAAGTTCGATAGCACCATGGAGTTCAACGCCCCGGACATCGCCCCGCAGGTCACCTGGGGCACCAATCCCGGCATGGTCACCTCGGTCAATTCCCGCGTGCCCGACCCGGCTTCCTTCTCCGACCCCAACGACCAGAAAGCCGGGGAAAGCGCCCTGAAATACATGGGCCTCAAGCCCGGCACGCCCATCGTGGACATTCCCGTGGACCGCGTCTTCATCGGTTCCTGCACCAACTCGCGCCTGGACGATCTGCGCGCCGCCGCGCAACTCGTCGCCGGAAAACACGTCAGCAAGACCGTCAAGCAGGCCCTCATCGTTCCCGGCTCCCGCGGCATCAAGGCCGCCGCCGAAAAGGAAGGCCTGGACAAAATTTTCACGGCCGCCGGTTTCGAGTGGCGCGACGCCGGGTGCAGCATGTGCATCGGCATGAATCCGGATATCCTGCTGCCCCACGAGCGCTCCGCCAGCACCTCCAACCGCAACTTCGAAGGCCGCCAGGGTAAGGACGCCCGCACCCATCTGGTCAGCCCCATCATGGCCGCCGCCGCAGCCATCGCCGGCCACTTCGTCGACGTCCGCGAATTCGACGTCGCCCACGTCGAGTAGGGGCGGGGCTTGCCCCGCCCGCTTTTGTTTTCGGTTTTGATTTCTGTCTTGATTTCTGTTTTGTTTTGGTTTTGGTTGTCATTCCGAGCGAAGCGAGGAATCTGCTTTCCATCTCGGCGCACGGCACAGCCTATCGAGGAGCGAACGACAATTATGCACCCTTTCACCAAACACACCGGACTGGTCGCCCCGCTCGATCGCGTCAACGTGGACACCGACCAGATGGTCCCCAAGCAGTTCCTCAAAGCCCTCACCCGCGAAGGCTTCGGCCGCATCCTCTTCTACGACTGGCGCTATCTCCCCGGCGAAAAACCCAATCCCGAATTCGTCCTCAACTTCCCGCGCTACAAGGGCGCCTCGGTGCTCCTCGCCCGCGACAATTTCGGCTGCGGCTCCAGCCGCGAGCACGCCCCCTGGGGCATCAAGGACTACGGCTTCCGCGTGATCGTCGCCCCCAGCTACGCCGATATTTTCTATAACAACTGCTTCAAGAACGGCATCCTTCCCGCCATCACCGCCGCCGGCGACGTGGACGAACTCTTCCGCCGCGCCGAAAAGGAAGAAGGCTACGCCCTGAGCGTGGACTTGCCCGCGCAGACCATCACCGATACGCACGGATTTTCCTGCAAGTTTGAAATCGCCCCGTCGCGCAAGGAATTCCTCCTCAAGGGCCTCGACGACATCGGCATGACCCTCGAACACGACGCCGCCATCGCCGCCTACGAAAAAACCCACACCACCAACGCCGCCGTCATGCACGACCCGCTGGACGTCAAGTACTGCTCGCCCGCGAAATAACCGGCTGCGGCGATTCCGCCGCCGCCGGCGCCGGCCCCTTCAATTCCGTAACAAGAATTGCCACTCCAATGAGGGCCGCGCCGAACAAGCTGCGCCGCCCCAGCCGTTCTCCCATCACCACATACGAAGTGACCGCCGCAAACACCGGCTCCAAAGTAAAGAGCACAGCCGCATGCGAAGGCGGCGTATAACGCTGCGCCCACAGCTGAATCGTGAAGCCCGCCGCGGTGGCGAAAACCGCGGTAATGACGATGCCCGAATAGGAAGGCCAGCCAGGAACGAAGCGCAGCGGCTGCCAACCGCGGGCGGCGCCCAGCGCGCAGAAAGCGGCGGCCAGTAGAGCGGTGGTGGCGCACTGGAGAAAACTGAGCGCGACAAGCGAGTGCGAGCGCGTGTATTTCCCGGCCAGAATAATGTGCACGGCAAAAAGCGCCGCGCCAATCAGCGTAAGCAGATCCCCTGGTTGCAGCGTCCACGCCGGACCGCCGGGCACGGTTAGAAGATAAAGTCCGGCCAGCGCCGCGGCGGAACTGGCGTAGGTCCAGAGACCCAAGCGTCCGCGCCAGAACAGAGCCAGCAGGAGGGGAACAAAAACGACGCAGGAGCCGGTAAGAAATGCGGACTTGGCGGGAGTGGTATAGACCAGCCCGGAAGTTTGAAAGGCGTAGCCGAGAAACATGAAGAGGCCGAGCCTGGCGCCGGCGAGGAGATCGTTTCTGCGCAGTTGCGGCAAGGCGCGGAAATGAAGCGCACCCAGAATGGCCGCGGCGAGAAGAAAACGCAGGGCCAGAAAGAGAAAGACGGAGACATCCGAAACCGCGGACTTGACGGTGACGAAAGTGACGCCCCAGAAACAGGTGACCAGGGCCAGGGCCAAATCGGCCCGCAGACGCCGGCCTTGATCCTTCACGCTCATTGCGGCGACTGGTAAACGGTGCGGCCGCCGGCGACGGTGCGCAGCACGCGGGTTTTGGTGAATTGCGCGGCGGGAATTTTAGTAAGGTCGGCGGAGAGCACAATGAAGTCGGCGAATTCGCCCTCTTTCAACTGGCCCTTCTTCCCTTCCTCGAATTGCGCGTAGGCGCTGCCGGAGGTGTAGGCGCGGATGCAGTCGTCGAGCGAGATTTTTTCCTGCGGCTGCCATCCGCCCGCGGGACCGCCTTCGGGCAATTCGCGCGTGACGCAGGCGTAGAGCCCGCGGAAGGGACTGATGGGTTCGACGTCGTAATCGGTGCCAAAGGCCAGACGCGCGCCGGATTTTTGCAGCGAGGCCCAGGCGTACGCGCCTTTGCTGCGCTCCGGGCCAAGGCGCTGCTCGGCCCAGCGCATATCGCTGGTCTCATGGGAAGGCTGCATGGAGGCGATGACGCCGAGTGCGGCGAAGCGCGAAATATCTTCCGGAGCAATCACCTGCGCATGTTCGATGCGGCTGCGGCGGTCGCGGGGGCCGTTGACATTGGCGACGGATTCGAAAACGTCGAGAGCGATGCGGTTGGCGGCGTCGCCGATGGCGTGAAATGCGAGTTGGAAACCGGCCTTATCGCGCTCGATGGCCAGGGTCCGGAGTTTTTCGGCGTCGAGGATAAAGATGCCGCGAGTGCCGGGCTGATCGCTGTAAGGCGCAAGCATAAACGCGGTGCGCGTTCCGAGCGCGCCGTCGGTGACCATTTTTACCGCGCCGGTCTTGAGCCAGGGGTCGGTGGCGACGCCTTCGCGGCGCATGAGTTCGAGTTCGTCCATCGAAGCGGTAAACGGGAGCCATTCGGTGATGCGCGCGGTGAGCCGGCCGTCATTGCGCAAGGCCCGGTAGGCCAGAAAATCCAGCCAATCGGAATTGTCCTGAATGGAAGTAACGCCGTTTTTGGCCAGATCCGCCAGCGCCAGTTCAATGCCCTGCCTTCGCTGCGCGCGGGAAAGCGGAGGAATGCTCTTGCCGAGCAGTTCCATGGCCGCGCCTTCCTTCAGTATTCCGGTGGGCTCGCCCGCGGCGTCGCGTTCGATTTCCCCGCCGGGGGGATTGGGCGTGTCGCGCGTAATTCCCGCGAGTTTCAGGGCGAGTGAATTGGCGACGGCCACGTGGCCCGAAACGTGAGTGAGAAAAACAGGATTGTGGGGAGCGGCTGCATCGAGCATCTGGCGGGTGGGAAATTTCTTATCCGGCCACAGGGTGTGGTCCCAGCCGCGGCCGAGAATCCATTCGTCGCGATCGTGGGAGACCGCGGCGGCATGAATCCTGCGCTGAAATTCGGCAACGGAGGCCGCGCCGTTGAGCGCGACGCCGAGAAGGTCGGCGCCGGCGCTCCCGAGATGGACGTGTGCGTCGTTGAAACCGGGCATCACGAAGGCGCCCTGTAGATCCACGAGCACCGCGCCCTGCTCGGCCCACTGCGCCACGGAAGATTCCGGGACGACATCGAGAATGAGGCCGTTGCGCACGGCGATGGCCTGCGCCCAGGGACCTTCCAGATTGTTCGTGTAGATGCGGGCATGGTGATAGAGGACCGTGCCGGCGCTGGAGGGCAAGGAGCTGTTCCTGCCGGGGACTGAATCCTGCGCGGGGCAAACGGCGGCAAAAGCGGCGCAGAGGCAGGCGAGCAGCAGGAATCGTTTCATTTCGTTTTCTCCGGAACAACGCCCGCAACGCCGAGCAGCGTGAGCAGGACGCGCTTCAGCCCGGTCTCGCGGCCTTGCGGGTCGTACCATTCGCCGAGCGAGTGCGCGCCGCCGCCCGCGCCGCCCGCGCCGATGGAGATGGCGTCAATGCCCTTCGAAAGCGGAATATTGGCGTCGGTGCTGGAGCGCTCGATGCGCGACGCATTGCCCAGAAATTCATCTGCGGAGCGCAGCGCGGCCAGCAGCGGCGAACCGGGGCGGGCTTCCCCGCCGGGGCGGCTGCCCAAAGAGACCATGCGCGATTCGAGTTTGGGGCCGGAGTAATGCGGAGTGGCCAGGGATTCGTCGCGAATGCCCGCGGCAAGACACTCGCGCAGGGCGATTTCCAGGCGGATCAATTCGTCTTCGCTCTCCGAGCGCAGATCCACTTTCATGTGCGCTTCGTGCGGGATGGAGTTGACCGACGTGCCGCCGTGAATTTCGCCGATATTGAACGTGGTGCGCGGCGAACTCGGAACGCGCGTGCTGATGAAGCGGACGGAGGCGCGCACCAGAGCATTGATGGGATTGGGCATGCCGAAATCGGACCAGCTATGGCCGCCGGGGCCGGTGACGATGACTTCGATGCGCCGGGAGGCGAGCGCCTGCGAAGTAACGTGCTCGATACCCGCGCCGTCAAGAACCAGCACGGCTTTCAGCTTTTCGCCGTAGGCATCCACGACGGCGCGCATCCCCCGCAGATTGCCTTCTCCTTCTTCGCCCACGTTGGCCACGAAAAGAATCGTGCCGCGCGGCTGGAGACGGGCGGCGTGAAAGGCGCGGGCGATGGCCACGAGGGCGGCGAGCCCGGCGCCGTTATCGGAGATGCCGGGGCCGAACATGCGCTGGCCTTCGCGGCGCACGCTGACCGAAGTGCCCGGCGGAAAAACGGTATCGAGATGCGCGGAGAGGACCACGAGTTCGTTCCGGTCCGCACCGGGAAGTTCGCCGATGACGTTGCCCGCGTCATCCACGTGCACCAGCAGGCCCGCGGCGGACAAGGCGGACTTTAGCGCATCGGCGCGCTGCGATTCCTGAAAGGGCGGTGCGGGAATGGCGCTGAGGTGCACATGCTCGTCATTGATCGCGGAGAGATTTCCCCCGAGCCAGCCAAGAGCGGACTGCACCGGAGGCAGCTTGGCCAGCGCTTCGGCGGGCGCCGGAGCGGGAGTGCGCGGGAGAGGGGCGGAGCGTGCGGGCATGAGGAAAAGGATAACGCAAAGGAGGGCGCGAGGAGAAAAGAAAGAGGTAAACGCAGAGACGCAGAGGACACAGAGAAAAGATGGAATAAGAATCCGCAGGTGATGCATGGTCAGGTTGCGGCGGAAGAGGAACACAGGGCGCGGATTTCCGCGTCGGTAAGGACGCGGGGCGATTGCTTGGCGGCTTCGAAGATGCGGTTGACGACGGCGTCGCTCGCGGCAATGCCCTGCTTTTCCAGCCAGAACAGCACGTTGGATTTCCCGCTCATGGGCCCGATTTCGATGACCTGCTCGAGCCCAAAAAGGTGCGAAGGAACGCCGCTGTAGATGGAGTTGGCCAGCATGGGATCTTTTTTGCGATAGGCCTTCGCCAGAGCCGCGGCGTGCACGCCCGTGGCCGTGCGGAAAGCGTCGCGGCCAATGACGGGATAGTTCGGCGGAATGACCGTATGCGTGGCGGCAGCCACTTTTTCGCAGTATTCCTTGAGGCGGGAGAGGTCGCGTTCAATCAGTCCCATGAGGCGGAGATTGACGAGCATCAGCTCCATGGGCGTGTTCCCGACGCGCTCGCCGAGCGAATTGGCCGCGCCATGAACCTGATGCGCCCCGGCGGCGACGGCGGCGAGGGAGTTGGCAATGGCCAGGCCGCGGTCGTTGTGGCCGTGCCAGTCCACGCGAATATTTGCCCCGGAAGGCTTGACGATTTCGCGGACGGCGAACTGCACGAGATTGAATGCGCCGAGCGGCGTGGCGTGCCCAACGGTGTCGCAGAGCACGATAGCCCGCGCTCCGCAGGAGATGGCCGTGGAATAGAGCCGCCGGACGGTGTCCGGGTCGGTGCGCATGGTGTCTTCGGTGACGTACATCGAGGGCAGCCCGTGGGAAACGGCAAAGCGCACGGCCTTTTCCGTGGTGCGCAGCAGGTGATCCACGGTCCAGTCTTCCACCAGGCGGCGGATGGGACTGGAGCCGAGGAACGTGGCGGCTTCGATGGGAATGCCCACGCGCTGGGAAAGTTCCACGATGGGGCGGATATCGTTTTCGTGAGTGCGCGCGGCGCAATTGGGGCGAATCTTCATGCGGTTGGAGGCGATTTCGCGCGCCAGCGCTTCGCAATGCTCGACCGCGCGCGGCCCCGCGCCGGGGAGCCCGATATTGACGGCTTCGATGCCCAGCGCTTCCATCAGATGGAGGATTTCGATTTTTTCGGAAATAGAAGGGTCGTGAACGGAGGGATTTTGCAGGCCGTCGCGCAGCGTTTCGTCGTTCAGGAGCACGCGCGTGCCGGGAGCGATGGCGGGGGGAGTGGCGGTGTTCCAGTCGTAGATCCAGTTTTCGTCCACCAGCGTGTTCTGCGTCATGGCCTTCGCCTTGCCTCTCCAGTGCGTCTGAATTCGCGGCGTCCCGCAGCGCCACTCACTAGAAGCGCAGCGTGTAGCTGTGGGGCTGCTGCGCGGGATCGGGGCGGTAGAGCGTCTTACAGAATTCGCAGCGGTAGATTTCCGCCTGCGGGCCGATCAGCGCTTTGATGTCGTCGGGATAGTCATACCAGCGCTTGAGATGCCCGTTGCAGAGTTTGGCCTTGGCGTCTTTTTCGTCGCAGGCGCGCTGCTTGGGTTTTCTGGTTTTGATGACTGGCGGGGCCGCGGCCTGCTGTTCGGCAGTCGGAGGAGAAGTCTGCGGCGCTGCACCCGAAGTGGTTTCATCCGCCATGCTGGGGCCTCCCGGTGAAAAGCTTTTTCCCGGCCTGAGCGGAATTCTAACCGAAATCGGGCCTGGCGGCACGACGGGATGAAAAAAATAAAAAAACGCGCGTTCAGCCGCCGAGACCGCTGGCGCCGGAACCGCCACGCGGCGTGATGCTGCCGGGAGCCCCGATGCGCCAGGGCTCGTTGTATTCAACGGAAAGCATCCACAAACCGTGCGCGGGGACGGTGGGGCCGGACTGGGAACGGTCGCGGGCCAGATACAGGCGCTCGATATCCTCGATGGTGAATTTGCCGCGGCCCACTTCGAGCAGCGTGCCGGTCAGCTTGCGCACCATGTAGCGAAGAAACGATTTGCCGCGCACGGAGAAGTGCAGTTCCTCGCCGTCGGCCGAGCGGGCCACTTCGGCGGAAAAGATTTCGCGCTTGGTGTCGCGGTCCTTGTCCTCCTTTTCGGAGCCGGTCGAAGCCGCGAAGGAAGCGAAGTCATGCAGTCCGGCAAAGCGCTGCGCCGCGGCGTCCATGGCCGGTTCGTCGAGAGGAAAAGGATAGTGCAGGACATAGCGGCAGAGCGTGGGAGGAAGGACGCGGCCGCGATAAATGCGGTAGCGGTAAGTCTTGGCGATGGAGGAGAAGCGAGAATGAAAATCGGGGCCGACCTCTTCGGAGGCCACGATGCGGATCGAGGCAGGAAGCAGCGCGTTGCAGGCGCGCTGAAACTCCTCGGCGGCGAGCAGCGAGTGCGTCCAGAAGTGGGCCACCTGGCCAAGCGCGTGGACCCCGGCGTCGGTGCGCCCGGCGCTGTGTATGGCCAGCCTTTCCTGAGTGATGCGCCGCAGGACGTCGGTGAGCGCGCCCTGCACCGTGGGCTTGGCGGCTTGAATCTGCCAGCCGTGGAAGTCGGTGCCGTCGTAGGCGATCGTGAATTTGAGATAGCGCATGAGAGGAAACGGCCGGGGTGCTTAGCCGGGACGCTGGAAGCGGCTGCCGGGTTTTACCGCGGCCGTTCCCGCGCGGCAGAGGGGGCACTCCGCGGGCGAATAGCTTTCGATAGGCAGGGAGACCAGCGAGCGGGCCGGAACGGGAAACTGGATGCGCCCGCCGCTGCGGTCGATGAGCGCGCCGGCGGCAACAACCTGTGCGCCTGCTTCCGTGACCACGCGGATGGCTTCGAGCGTGGAGCCGCCGGTGGTCCAGACGTCTTCCACGACAAGGATGCGTTGCCCGGGGCGCAGCGAGAAGCCTCGGCGCAGGGTCATTTTGGCGGAGGCGTCGCGCTCGACGAAGATCGCCGGAGTGCCTCCGCCGGAGCCCCCGGGAGGCTCGGGCAGCGCGCGGGCGACTTCCTGGCCGATGACCACGCCGCCGAGAGCGGGAGAGACGACGGCCTCGATGCGTTCCTGGGCAAACAGCGCGGCAAGCGCGGCCCCGAGGCGTTCGGCGTGGCGAGGATATTGCAGTACGAGGGCGCACTGAACGTACATGGCGCTGTGCAGGCCGCTGGAAAGCTCGAAATGGCCCCGGCGGACGGCGTCGGAGGACTCGAATAGGGCGAGAAATTCCTGAGTAGTGGTCATGGGCCTCGGGGGCGCAAGCGGCGGGCGGGAAGAACAGGGCTCACCCGAAGCTAAACGCCGAATCTTCAGCAGGCTAGCCGTGGCCGGGCGCGTTGTCAACCGCTCGGGGCGCTGCTAAACTCGACGGGTTGGCGACCCCGTTGCTCGCGCGGAAGGTTCCTGTCTTTTCGATGAAACAATTTCCATGCCTGGGACGTTTTACCAATATGAGGCTGATGCGTCTAATGAGTGTGGCCAAAGATGGTTACCTGGGCAGAATAAGCAAACGAGGGGTGAGGATCACAATGAGAATGAGCTTCGGACGTGGTTTGCTGGCAGCGGGTTTAATGAGCGCGATGGCGCTGGCGGGGAGCAACCCGGCCCATGCGCAAGAGACGGGGCAGAGTCCCGCGGCGGCGCAGGAGCCGCAGAACCCGCCGCCGGCAGCTCCGGTTCAAACGCCTCCGGCACAGGCCGCGGCTCCGGCGCAACCAGCGCCCGCCGAGCCCGCGCGCACCACGCCGCTGTCATTGCAGCTTTCCAAGCACAATTTTTCGCGCGGCCCGCGGGCGTTTCCGAATCTGATCGCGCCGTACCGCCCGATAAAGCTGGAGGCCCCGGATTTTGGAAATTCCAAGAGAATCGAGCAGATGGTGCAGGACGGGAAATTGCAGATCAGCCTGCAGGATGCGATTGAACTGGCGCTGGAGAACAATCTGGACATCGCGGTGCAGCGCTACAATCCGTGGATGGCCGACACGGACATCCTGCGCACCCTGGGAGGGGGAACGGGGCGGGGACTGACCGGGACAGGAACGGCGACGACGCTGGGAGCCATTCCGCCGCTCAATTTCGACCCGACCGTGACCAGCGTGCTTTCCTATGATTCCCGGCATTTTCCGGTGAATAACCCGCTAACCAGCGGAGTGGGCGCGGGAGCGGCCAGCCTGAGCACGCACACGGCGCAATACAATACGCAGATTTCCGAAGGGTTCTGGACGGGAACAGGCCTCGCGGCCAGCTGGAACAATACAAGGAGTTCGAGCACCACGGCAATCAATTTATACAATCCCGCGGTGCAGTCCTCGCTCATCGTATCGGTGCAGCAGCAATTGCTGAATGGATTCGGGCTGCTGCCCAATACCAGGAATATCCGGATTGCCAAGAACAACCGGAAAGTCGCGGATCTGCAATTCCAGCAGAGCGCGATCTCCACGATTACCAGCGTGATTAACGACTACTGGGAACTGGTGTATGCGCGGGAAAACGTGAAGGTGCAGACGCGGGCGGTGGAAGTGGCCGAGAAGCTGTATTCCGACAACAAAAAACAGGTGGAGATCGGGACGCTGGCGCCCATTGACGTGGTGCGGGCGGAATCGGAAGTGGCCGCCAACCGGCAGAATATGATCGTGGCGCAGACGGCGCTGCTGCAGCAGCAGCAAATACTGCTGAACGTGATTTCCAAGAATCCGCTGGATCCCCGGCTGATGCATGCGGAGGTCATCCCCGCGGAAGCTCCGCAGAAGCCGGGACCGTTCGAGGCGGCGTCGTTCGAGGAGGCGCTGAAGGAAGCATTCGCCAACCGGCCGGACTTGCGGCAGCAGGAATACAACCTGCAGAACGCGGACATCAACCGGCGAGCCACGCGAAACGCGCTGCTGCCGGTGGCCGTTCTGAGCGCGCAGTATGGGTCGGCCGGGCTCGCGGGAAATTACACGCCGCTAGGCGGCTCCACGGCCTACGGGGGCTTCAGCGACGCGCAAAGCCAGATTTTTCAGAATGCCTATCCGGATTACGCCGTGCAACTGAGCCTGACCATTCCCCTGCGCAACCGCCAGGCCCAGGCCGATAGCCAGCGCGCTCTGCTGGCCCAGCGGCAACTGGAAACCCAGGTGCAGCAACTGAAGAACGCCGCGCTGCTGGACGTGCGCAACACGTACATCGCGCTGGAACAGAACCGGGCGAGGTACGATGCGGCGGAGAAAGCGCGCTTTCTGCAGGAACAGACGTTCGACGCGGAACAGAAGAAATATAAGCTGGGAGCTTCGACGGTCTTCCTAGTGATCCAGACGCAGCGCGACTTGACCACGGCGCAGGGGAACGAACTGCGGGCGCTGGTGGATCTGCTGAAGGCCCGCGCGGATTACGAGCGCGCCGTGGGACGCACCCTGGACGTGCACAACATCACCGTGGCCAACTTGAAGAGCGGCGAGGCCGAACGCGAGACCCTGATTCCCGGAACCCTCAACGGCGAGGTCGTGGGAACCCACAACGCAGCGCAGTAGTCCGGGCCGCAAGACTCCTATTGCTCTGTTGCGTGATGCCCCGCGGACAGAAACACGCACAGGCGCTTGTCCGCAGCGGCCCTTTGGACTACCATATTCCCAGACGGAAAATTCAACCGGTTGTTTGAATTTTCCGGAGGAGCGCCGAGCATGCCCGCCAGGGACAAAGACGCCGTCCAGACCGTGCCGCCCGCCGAGAGCAAGGATCGCCAGCGCGTGCCCTCCGCCCGCGAACGGGCCTGGGAGAGCAGCACGCTGAAGCCTTTCCTCGAAAAATCCTCCGAGCGCCTCCCGGAATTCACCACCATTTCCGGCTACCCCATCCGCTCGCTCTACACCCAAGCCGACCTGCCCGGCTTCGCCGCCGAACGCGACCTGGGCTTCCCCGGAGAACCTCCCTATGCCCGCGGGATTCACCCCACCATGCACCGCGGCCGCTTGTGGACCATGCGGCAGTTTGCCGGGTTCGGCGCCGCCGAAGACACCAACGAGCGCTTCCGCTACCTCCTGGCGCAGGGACAGACGGGCCTTTCCACCGCGTTTGACCTGCCCACGCTGATGGGCTACGACTCGGACCATGCGCTCTCCGAAGGAGAAGTAGGCAAGTGCGGCGTGGCCATCAGTTCCCTCGCGGACATGGAAGTGCTCTTCGACAAAATCCCACTGGCCAGCGTAACCACCTCGATGACCATCAATTCGCCGGCCGCGGTCATCTGGGCCATGTACCTGGCGGTGGCGGAAAAGCAGGGCGCGGACTGGAAGAAAATTTCCGGGACATTGCAGAACGACATCCTCAAGGAATACATCGCGCAAAAGGAATATATCTATCCGCCGGAACCATCCATGCGCCTGGTGATCGACACGCTGGAGTTCGGCGCCAAAAACACCCCGAAATTCAATCCCATCTCCATCAGCGGCTACCACATCCGGGAGGCCGGCTCCACGGCGATTCAGGAACTGGCCTTCACCCTGCGCGACGGCATGGAGTACGTCGAATGGGCCCTGCGGCGCGGCATGAACGTGGATGAATTCGGTCCGCAACTCTCTTTTTTCTTCAACGCCCACAGCGATTTCTTCGAGGAGATTGCCAAATACCGCGCCGCCCGGCGCATCTGGCACCGGGCCATGGTCGAGCGTTACGGGGCAAAAAACGCCCGCACCTGGGCCCTGCGCTTCCACACGCAGACCGCGGGATGCTCGCTGACCGCGCAGCAGCCCTACAACAACGTGGTGCGCACGGCCATCCAGGCGCTGGCGGCGGTGATGGGCGGAACGCAATCGCTGCACACCAATTCGCTGGACGAGGCCTGGGCCCTGCCCACGGAGTTCGCCGCGACCATCGCCCTGCGCACCCAGCAGATCATCGCCCACGAAACCGGCGTGACCAACACCGTGGACCCCTTGGGCGGCTCCTACTTCGTCGAGACCCTGACCAACGAAGTCGAACGCGGCGCGTGGGACTACATCCGCAAGATTGACGCCATGGGCGGCATGGTGGCGGCCATCGAGCGCAGCTACCCGCAGCGGGAAATCGCCGAAGCTTCCTACCGCTACCAGATGGCCCTGGATAAAAAAGAAAAGATCATGGTGGGGGTAAACGATTTCATTTCCGAGGAGAAGCCGCTCGAGATCCTCCAGATTGACGAGACGGTGGCCCACCGCCAGGCCGAGCGCCTGAGCAAGCTGCGCACGGAACGCTCCGGCGACGAAGTAGCGCGGCGCTTGAAAACCCTGCGCAAAGCCGCCGAGGGCACGGAAAACCTCATGCCCCACCTCTATGAAGCGGTGAAGGCCTATGCCACGCTCGGAGAGATCTGCGACGCCCTGCGCGAAGTCTTCGGAACGTACGAGGAAGTGGCGATCACGTAGGGAAACAGAGAGTTAGCCACAGAGACGCAGAGGCCCAGAGAAATGCCAGAAAAGAAAATACGAGTGCTGATTGCCAAGCCGGGGCTCGACGGCCACGACCGCGGCGCCAAAGTGATTGCCCGCGCCCTGCGCGACGCCGGCATGGAAGTCATCTACACCGGCTTGCGCCAAACCCCGGAGATGATCGCTTCCGCCGCGGTGCAGGAGGATGTGGACGTCATCGGGCTTTCCATTCTCTCCGGCGCGCACAACACCATCTGTCCGCAACTGATGAACCTGCTGCGCGAAAAGGGCATGAATGACGTAACCGTGCTGCTGGGCGGGATCATCCCCGAGGCCGACATTGCCCCCTTAAAAAAGGCCGGCGTGGCGGAGATTTTTCTCCCCGGGACGTCCACGATGGACATCGTGGCGTTCATCAACAAGCGCTACGCAGCGCAGTCGTAGCGGGCGGAAAGAAGTTAACAGTTTTCAGTTGTCAGTTAAACCTGAATGCCCCGCTAAATCCGCAGCCACTCACTCCCAAAATGCCCTTTTGCCGGCGGTACAGTCCTCGCGCTCCCGGCTTCTGACCAAGGCATGGCCGGTGCTGCCTCTGTCCGCTTTTCTTTGAGGGCATTGTAGCGCAGAATGGTAGTCCACTCCGATGACTGAACCATTGCGCTTCAAGATTGAAAAACTGGTGTACGGCGGCGACGGCCTGGGCCACGCCGAGGGCCAGACGATTTTCGTTCCCCTGGTGCTGCCCGGCGAAGAGATCCGCGCCGAGGTGGTCACGAAAAAAAAGAAGATGGTCAAGGCGCGCCTCGCGGAAATCGTGCAAGCCTCGCCGGAACGCATCGCTCCCCCCTGCGCTCATTTCGGAAAGTGCGGCGGCTGCCATTATCAGCACATCCCCCACGCCACGCAGAACCGCCTGAAGGAAGAGATCCTGCGCGAGACCCTGGGACGCCTCGGCGGCATCTCCTGGAGCGGCGCGGTCACCCATCACGCTTCCCCGCCCTTCGGCTACCGTAACCGCGCGCAATGGGCGCTGCGCGCGGGGCCCCCGCCCTCGCTGGGCTATTTTCTTCCGGGCAGTTCGGAAATCTGCGAAATCAAGGACTGCGCCGTGCTCTCCCCGGCCCTCGCGGAATGTTTCGCGCAGTTGCAGACCCTGGTGGCCGGCGGAGGCATCGCCGAAACGCTGAAGGAAGTGGAAGCCTTCGCCGATTCCCGGGACGAGAAGATCGCCATCAATGCGGCCTTCGGCAAATTCCCCAAACCCGCCGCGGAGCTGGCCAAACTTTTCCGCAACCACATCCCGCGCCTCGAAAGCCTGCTGCTGAACGACCAGTCCAACCAGAAATTCGAGCTGAGCGGTCCCGGATACCTCACGCACGAAGCCGGCGGCTTGAAATTCCGCGTCAGCCATCTTTCGTTTTTCCAGGTGAACCGTTTTCTTGTCGCCGACCTGCTGGAAACGGCCACGCGCGGCGCTGCCGGAGAAACCGCCCTGGACCTCTACGGCGGCGTGGGATTTTTCGCCCTGGCCCTGGCCAAGACCTTCAAGAAAGTGATCAGCGTGGACGCCAACCTGGCCGCCACGCACGACCTGCGCGCCAACGCCGAAGCCGCCGGCGTCGCCATCCAATGGCATCACGAGCAAGTGGATGATTTCCTGAACCGTCCGCGCCACAAGCCGGACCTGGTGTTGCTGGACCCCCCGCGCGCCGGGCTGGGACCGCAGGCCGCGGTGAAGCTGGCGCAATTGTGCGCGCCGGAAATTGTTTATCTCTCCTGCGATCCCGCCACGCTCGCGCGCGACCTCGCGGTCCTGACGGGCACGGCCAAGGGCGCGCCGCAGCCGGGCCAGCGGCGCTACGAAATCGCCGAGATGCATCTCTTCGACCTTTTCCCGCAGACCTATCATCTGGAAACCCTGGTGCGCCTGAGGCTGGTTCCGTGAAACTCCCTGCCGTGGCGATCACCGCGGCGTTTGCCTGCGGGATCCTCTTCGGCAGCCGCGGAGTTTCCCCCGCGCATCATTCGGAACTGTGGAATAGCCCCGCCGTACTGCGCGCGCTTTTCGCCGCGGCCTTGCTCGCACTTGCCATCGGCCTGGCGCTTCTCGCGCGCGGACGTCTGCGCAGCGCCGCCGCTCTGGCGCTCACCTTCTGGACCCTCCTCGGCGCCATCGCGGGCCAAGCCTCCCTGGCCCCCCCGCCCGCCAATCACGTCCTCACGCTCATTGACTCCGGACGCATTCCGCTGGATAGCCCGCTGCGCTGGACCGGGCGCCTGCGCGATGAACCGCGCGAGCTTCCCTGGGGCCAGGGCCTGGAAGTCGCACTCCAAGCCGTCGAAGTTTCCGGCCAGCGAATTTCGCTGACTGGCGGAATGCGCGTCACGTTTCCCGCGGAAGCCCGCGCGGCCGCGCCGCTTCCGGAACTGCACGCAGGCGACGAAGTCGGATTCATCACCCAGGCGCGCCTCCCGCAACTCTACCGCGACCCGGGAGCGTTCAACCGCCGCGAGTATCTCGCGCAACAAGGCATTCACCTGACGGCAACCCTCCGCGCTCCCGAACTGATCGAGCGCATCTCGCAAGCCCCGGCTTCCCTGCCCTATTTTGCTGCGCGCGTCCGCGCCCGCCTGCGCAAATCCCTGAGCGAACTCTTCCCCGCCGCACCCGAAGCCGCCGCGCTGCTGCGCGCGATGCTCCTGGGGGACTCCAGCTTCGTGGACCGCGACGAATCGCGCAATTTCCAGATCACCGGAACCTACCATGTGCTGGTCATCGCCGGGCTGCACGTGACGGCGCTCGCCGTTTTCCTCTTTTGGGCGGGGCGCGCCGCGGGTCTGCCGCGCGGCGTGCTCTCTCTGCTGGCCCTGGCGCTGCTGCTGGCCTACGTGGGCGTGGTCGAGCAGCGCCCGCCGGTGGTCCGCGCGGCGCTGATGGCCGCAATCGTGGTGCTGGGCGGGATGCTCTACCGCAGGCTCGACCTGCTGAATTCCGCGGCCATCGCCGCGCTGCTGATTCTGGCGGCGCGGCCCATGGAAGTTTATGATTCCAGCTTCCAACTTTCTTTTCTGGCCATGGCCTGCATCGGCGGCATCGCCATTCCCTGGATCGAACGCAGCGCCGCTCCGTATTCACGCGCCCTGCGCGCCTGGCGCGATGTTACGGCGGACTCCGCGCACGAACCGCGCCAGGCGCAGTTCCGCATGGACCTGCGCGCGCTCGACGCCTGGCTGGCCGAGCGTTTCCCCGCGCCCGCGGCGCGCTGGAGCGGCAACGGAGGAGCGCTGCTGCTCGCCGGACTTTTCCGAAGCTGGGAGTTGCTGGTGCTTTCCCTGGTCATGCAGATCGGCATGCTGCCGCTGATGGCCCGCGAATTTCACCGCGTGAGCCTCGCCGGACCCCTGGCCAACTTATTCATTGTCCCGCTCACCGGCCTGCTTGTGCCGCTGGGTTTTCTCACGCTGGGCAGCGCGCTGCTCTGGGCCCCGCTGGCGCGCGCGCTGGCCTGGCCGCTCGTCGGGCTGACTTCCCTGCTCACTCACCTGGCCGCATGGTTCGCCGCCATCCCGCATGGCAGCTACCGCATTCCCGCGCCGCCCTCCTGGGCCATGCTGGCATTTTTTGCGGCGTTCGCGACGCTGGCCATCAGCCGCTGGAAACCCGCACGCATGGTAGCCGCAGCAGTCTTGCTCGCCAGCGCCGCCATCATCTCCACCTATCCCTTTGCCCCGGCCTTGCATCCCGGCAATCTGGAAATGACCGCGCTGGACGTGGGACAGGGTGACGCCCTTCTGCTGGTCAGCCCGCTGGGGCGCATCATGCTGATTGACGGCGGCGGTTCCTTCGCGGGCGGGCCGCTGGCGGAAGCGGCGCGCTCACGCGGACCGGAACCCGGCGAGGACGCCGTCTCGCCTTATCTGTGGTCGCGGGGAATCCAGCGGCTGGATATCGTGGCCCTCACGCACGCGCATCAGGACCACATCGGCGGCCTGCGGGCCATCCTGGACAATTTTCAGGTGGGCCGATTGTGGATCGGCAGGGAAATTACCGCGCGGGCGCAAGCGGCGCTGGAAAAGCAGGCGCGGCGGCGGAACATTCCCATCGAGCACGAGCGCAGCGGCAACGCCGCCGATTGGGGCGGCGCGCAAATGCAAGTGCTCTGGCCGGAAACAGCGGACGGCGCGCCCGCCGCGGAAGCCCAGAACAACGATTCCCTCGTCCTGCGCCTGAGGTATGGCCGCCGGGCATTCTTGCTGCCGGGAGACATCGAGCGCCAGGCCGAAGCCAAACTCCTGGCGCAACCGAAAGAAGTAAATTTAGCCGCGGACGTCCTGAAAGCCGGACACCACGGAAGCCGCAACTCGACGACGGAGGACTTTCTGGCGCGCGTCCATCCGCAACTCGCAATCATCTCCGCGGGCGCGGAAAATCCCTACGGCCATCCCAGTGCGGAAATGCTCGCCCGCCTCGAATCAGCGCATGTGCGCATCCTGCGCACGGACCGCAACGGAGCGATCCAGGTGCTCACCAACGGCGAGAATCTGGAAATTTCCTGCTTTGCAGGCTGCGCGCGCGAGGGAAATCGTCAGCTCAGGTGAAAAGCCCAAAGAAAAACCAACAACCCCAGAATCGCCAATAGCCCGAAAACAGCCTGATACTCGTGATTCTTCCTGTACTGCGCAAAGGAAAACGACGCGCCTTCCGCATGCGCCGTTCCCCCGCTGCTCAATCGGGGCAGGAAAAGCGGAACCCTGCGCGCATAGTCCTCGAACGCCGCGCCATGCTGCGCCAGAAGTTCGCCCTCTTCCCGGCGCATGACCACAAAATAAAAAAACGAAAAATAGACCAGCAGGAGCAGCGCGGAGCGCCAACTGCCGCAAGCGATGGCCAGTCCCACCGCCAGCAGCGAACTGCCGAGATACAGCGGATTGCGCGTAAAGGCATACGGCCCGGTGGTGGTGAGAACTTCCTGCTTGTGCAAATAACCGGCGGCATAGGCGCGAATCAGCAGTCCCACAAACCCGATCACACCACCGGCGAGAATGAGTTTGGGCTCGGGGCGCGCAAAATAGAAAACCGCAAGGGCCACGGGATAGCCCGCGCGCACGCGCCAGCGGGAAATGTTCTCCGCCAGAATGGGATTCATCGTGCGGCCTCCAGGCGGCGGCTGACGGCGGCGAACACTTCTTCCACGGAAAGAGCCAAAATCGCGGGATGCGTCGCCGTTGCGCGCCGGTGCGTCGTGGCCACGCCGGCAACGCGCAGCGCGATGTCGCTCTTGCTGTAAGGACCGTTGCGCGCCGGATTGGTGGGGCCGTAGAGGCCCACCACGGGCGTGCCCAGAGCCACCGCCAAGTGCAGCGGGCCGGTATCGCCGCCCACCACCACAGCGGCATCGCGCAAGAGAGCCATCAATCCGCCTAAAGAGTTGGTGTTCAACAAGGGTTCGCTGTTTCCGCTGGCCGCGCGCACGCTTTCGGCTAGAGTCTCTTCTCCGGGACCATAGTTTACAACGCAGCGCAGGCCCCGGTCGTCGCGAATCCTGCGGCAGAGTGCCCCAAAGCGAACGGCGGGCCAGCACTTGGATGGCCAGCCGCCGCCGGGCGCCAGCACGCAGTAGCGCTCGAGTCCCGCGCGGCTCCTTTCCTGATTCCACGCGGCTACTTCTTCATCCAGCACGCGCAGCGTAAAAGGAGCCACGGCCTGGGAAGCCCCGGCGCGCAGCGTGAGTTCGGAGTTCTGGTCGGCGACGTGCTCCCCCTGCGCGCGGACGCGATCCGTATAAAGCAGCGGGACGCCGTATTCGCGGACCACGCCGGGAGCGAAACCGATGCGTCGCTGCACGCCCCCGAGGAATGGGAACAGAGCCGACTTCCAGAGTCCCTGATAATCAATCGAAGCGGCCCAGGAATCGCGCTGGGCGCGGATCCGGCGCAGTGTTTCGCGGACAGAAGAAAGGCTGCGCGTGTCCACCGTCCAGATCGTGTCCGCGAGCCCGCTGCGTTCGACCAGCGTGCGCCAGCGTTCGCTGGTGAGCCAGACGATGCCGCTGCCGGGAAAACTGGCGCGCAGGCCCGCGACGGCGGGAAACGTGTGCACAATATCGCCAAGCGAACCCAGGCGAAGCACGAGAAAATTCTTCTCAGCCATGCGCGGCTCTGCGGATTTTTTCCAGAAGATCCCGCGTGGAATGGTCCTTGGGGTCGCCCACGATGGCCACGCGAATGCCCAGGCGCGCGGCGGTTTCGCGCTCGGGTACGGTCTCGGCGGTGTAGTCCGTGCCCTTGGCGTGCACCTGCGGGCGCAAGGCGGTGAGCAAAGCTTCCACATTGGGTTCGGAGAAGATCACCACGTAATCCACCACGCGCAAGGAAGCCACCAGAAGCGCTCGCGCGTCTTCGGAAAGAACCGGGCGGCCCGGACCCTTGAGCGGCCGCACGCTCGAATCGGCATTGACGCCGACGACCAGCAGATCGCCTTCGGCGCGCGCTCCGGCTAGGTAGCGCACGTGTCCGGCGTGCAGAATATCGAAGCAGCCGTTGGCAAAGACGATCCTCTCTCCCCGGCGGCGGTGCTCCTCAAGACGCGCAATAAGTTGCTCGCGGGAGAGAATTTTTTCTTGGGCAGTACGCATGGTTCAGGCCCCGGTGACCTCGAGGCGAATGGCGGCCAGAAGTTCTTCGCGGCGCACCGTGGCCGTCCCCGGCTTCATCACCACGATGCCCCCGGCAAGGGTGGCAAGATGCGCGGCTTCGAGCGGACTGGCCCCGCAGGAAAGAGCGAGAGTAAAAGCTGCCAGAACGGAATCGCCCGCGCCGGTGACGTCCACGGCCTGATCGCTGCCGTGAATGGGAATGTGCGCCGTGGGTTTTCCCGGCTCGAAGAGGGCCATGCCGTCGCGGCCGCGGGTGACCAGCAGCGCCGCGGCCTTCATCTCGGCGAGCGTTTCCCTGCCGCAGCGCTCCAGTTCCCCGAGATTGCGTCCGATCGTGACGTGATGGAGGGATTCCAGTTCGGATTCGTTGGGTGTGGCCGCGGTGATGCCCGTGCCGGCGTAGGCGGTCAGGTCGTGGCGCGCGTCCAGCGTGGCAATCAGCGCACCCTTTTTCTTTTGCAGGGCTTCGCGCACCGCTTCCGGTCGCGCCACGCCGAAACCGTAATCGGAAACGGCCAGCCCGTCCGCGCGGCTGAGCCGCTCGCGGAGTTTCTTCAGCAGCTTGCCTTGCGCCTCCTGCGGCAGAGGAGTCCGCGGCTCGCGGTCCACGCGGAGAACCTGCTGCTGGGTAGTGTGCGCCCATCCGGCCAGAAAACGGGTTTTGACGGGCGTGGTCCAGCCCTGCACGCGCAAAATGCCGGAAACATCCACTTTCTTGGCGCGGAAGAACTGAATCAGCGAGTCCCCTGCCGCGTCGTCGCCCACGGCCGTAACCGGCATCACGCGCGCCCCGAAATCGGCCAGATTGTTGGCGGCATTGGCGCCCCCGCCGGGAACCAGACGCGTTTCGCGGTGCCGCAGGATCAGGACCGGAGCTTCGCGCGAGACGCGGGCGATTTCGCCAAACTGAAATTCGTCGGCCACAAAATCCCCGAAGAGGACCACCTTGCGGGAGGCGAACTGGTGCACGAAATCACCGAGCGCCGCATAGTCCACCGCCGGAACAGCACGCTGCTTCTGTTTTTTCATCGCCGGTTCCTCAAAATCCACTCCGCCGCTTCGCCCAGATCCTCCGCGATATAATCCGGAGCGGCGGGCCAGTCCGCCGAATGCCATTGCAGCTCGCCGCGGCCGAATCCCGTCCGCACCAGCACGGCTTGGGCGCCCACGCGGCGGGCCAGTTCAATATCCAGATAGCGATCGCCGACCACGACGGAGCGCGCGAGATCGATGCCATGTTCGCGCGCGGCCCGTTCCAGCAAGCCCGGCTTGGGCTTGCGGCAATCGCAGCCGTCCTCGGAGCGATGCATGCAACAATAGATGCCGTCGAGCTTCACGCCCGCGCCTTCCAGTTGGCGGTTCATCTCCGCGTGCACCTGCGCCACCAGCGACTCCGGAAAATAGCCGCGCGCCACGCCGGACTGGTTGGTCGCCACAAACACAGGAAAACCGCCTTCCTTCAGCCTCCGGATGGCCCCCGGCGCACAGTCCAACATACGAAACCGGCTGAGGTGATTCAAGTAGCCGACCTCTTCGGAAATGGTTCCGTCGCGATCCAAAAAAACGGCGGGGCGCAAGGCTTTCGCTTCACTCATGCGCAGCCTGCCTTGCCGCCAGCCACGTTTGCGCGGCCTCCGCGACGGCTTCCGGCTGAATCGCCGTCATGCAGCGGTGATCGGTCGGACAGTGGCGCAGAAAGCACGGACTGCAATACGGCTTTTCCTGCACGATCGAGCAGCGCGGCGTGACCGGCGCGGTGCCGTGCGGGTCGGTCGGTCCAAAAACGGCGACGACCGGCACACCCACCGCCGCGGCGACGTGCATCGCGCCGGAATCGTTGCCCGCGAAAAGATGGCACTGCGAAAGAAGTCCGGGCAGCTCGGCGATGGCCGTCCGGCCGGTCAGGTTGATGGGGGCGCGCTTCATTCCGGCGATAATGGCCTCCGCCACGGGCTGCTCCGCGGACGTGCCGAACAATATCACATCGCCATCGAAGTCGGCGGCCAGGCGGTTGGCCAGCGCCGAAAAACGCTCCGGGGGCCAGCATTTGGCCGAACCGTAGGAAGCCCCCGCGCCGATCGCCAGGCGCAGGGAATGCGGCCGCGCGCCCGCTTCCAGCAAAAACACGGAAGCTTGGCGCCGCTGGCCTTCGGAAACTTCCAGCGAAATAAACTCCTCTCCGCGCGTCTTGCCGATCCATCCCGCGCGGCGCAGCAGCTCCAGGTAGTAGAACTGTTCATGCGCGGGAATTTCTCCCGGACGCGGAACGGGAATCGCCTGCGTGAGCAGCAGGCTGCGGCCGTCGCGGGCGTATCCCACGCGCCGCGGAATCCCCGCGCGCCAGGCCAGCCACGCGGCGTCGAACGCATTCTGAAAAAGAATGGCGAGATCGAAGCGTTCGGCGCGCAGCTCCCGCGCCAGCCGCTCGCGCCCCTGCCACCCGCGATGTTCCACCCGGGGATCGTAGGGGATCAGCCGGTCGGCCACCCGCTGCCCGCGATAAATATCCGCCACGTAGGGACGCGCCAGGACGCTGAGTTCAGCTTCGGGCCATTTGGCGCGGACGGCGCGCAGCGCCGGCAGCGCCATGATGGCGTCGCCCACCCAGTTCGTCGCGCGCACCAGAATCTTCATGCGTTTTTCCCGGAGCGCGCCGCCAGCCGCGCTTCGATAACCGCCAGGAATTCGCCCTCGCGCTCGATCTGCAGCTCGATCACCGCCACATGCACGGGCATGGTAAACGCATTGGGCTTGGGAAGATTGCAGACGTCCTTCTCGGTAGTCACCAGCGCCGCGGCCCCGGCGGCTTTCGCGGCAGCCTCGATGCGGCGCACGTCGCCCCGGCTGTAGCGATGATGGTCGCGGAAAAACTTCCGCCCAGCCAGCGGCAGGCCCCAGCGCCGCAGGTCTCCTGCAAAAGCTTCAGGATTGCCGATCCCGCAAAAAGCAAAAAAAGGCCCGGCGCCAATTTGCGCCGCGCTCTGCAAATCATCGCCGGGGAAAAGCGCGCCTAACAAACGAAACCCGGCCAGCCGCGTAGCCGCCTGATAAACGGGAAGATTGCCCAGCCGCGGAAAAACTTCCCGCAGCGCCGGATCGCTGTCCATGCGCGTGAAGACCACCAGATTGGCGCGGTTCATGGCCGAAACAGGCTCGCGCAGCCGCCCTCCCGGAAGCATGCGTTCGTGATGCAGCGGGTGCGTGCAATCCACCAGAACGATGTCCACATCGCGCGCCAGCTGCAGGTGCTGAAATCCATCGTCCAGCAGAAAAACATCCACGCCGCGCTCTTCCAGCAGCAGCCCCTGCGTGTAGCGGTCTTTGCCCACGCCAAACTGCACCCGCCCGCGAAAGCGCGCCATCATCATGGTCACTTCATCGCTGAGGCCGTCCGCGCCGCGGTAGCCCCGGCTGAGCACCGCCACGCGTTTTCCCCGCGCAAGAAATTTCTCCGCCAGCCACATCACCATGGGCGTCTTGCCCGTGCCGCCCACCGTCAGATTCCCCACGCTGACGACCGCCGCATCCAGCCGCTTCTGCTCCAGCACCCCGGTGGCATAGAGCCGCGCGCGAAAACGGGCCAGCGCCCCATAGACGCTTCCCAGCGGCCGCAGAACCCAGCGCAGGATGGACAGCGCCGCCATCACGCCGAGCCACCACCCGCTCCCGCCGCCTTCTCCGCCTCCAGGATGCGTTCAATCTCGCCCATCGCCCGCGCGGTGGCTCCGCGGCTTTCGTCCGCCGCCCGCTTGGCCTTCGCTCCCATCTCCTTCATTTTTTCCGGATTCTTCAGCAAATCGATCCACGCCACGCCCACGTCCTCCGGACTTTCCGCGCGAATGGCCGCACCCGCATCAATGAATCGTCCGGTCATCTCCGCGAAATTTTCCGTGTGCGGACCAAAAACGGGAATCTTGCCGAAAGCCGCCGGCTCGATAATATTGTGCCCTCCCGAGGGCACCAGAGAACCGCCCACGAAAACGACATCGGCGAGCGCGTAGAGCGAAGCCAGTTCACCGATGCTATCGAGCAAAAGCACCGTCACGTCATCGGCGAGCACGGGCTGCGCGCCGGAATTCGCCGCGTCCATCGCACCCGGAGCCGGCACAGCCAGTTCCGACCGGCGCAGAAACTTGCGGTGAGACTCGCGAATAAAATCCGCGGCAGGCTCGAAGCGCTCCGGCTTGCGCGGCGCCAGCACCAGAAACGCCCGCGAGTGCTCGCCCTGCGCGGTGCCAAAGGCGATCAGCGCCAGCGGCTCTTCGTGCGCCACCACGCTGCCCGCCACGAACACCGGCCGCCGCCCCCGCGCGTTCAGTTCCTTCGCCAGCCAGCCCGCCAGCGGCGTGGCCTGCGGCAACTCCTGGTCATACTTCAAATTGCCGTTCACGCGCACCCGCTCCGCCGGCGCTCCCAATGCCCGTATCCTCTCCGCATCCTCTTCCGTCTGCATCAGAAACGCCGCGGGTATCGCCAGGGCGCTGCGCAGCAGGGGCCGCAGCAAAAATCCCGCGCGCCCAATCCAGCGCTGAAACCGCGCAAACGACCGCAGCGACACGCGCCCGCTGAGAAAAACCACCGGAACTCCCCGCCGCTCCGCTTCCCGCAGAAAATTCGGCCAGATTTCCGTCTCCAAAATCACCACGATTCCCGGTTTCACCGCGCGAAACGCCCGCCGCACCGCGAAATCCCAGTCCAGCGGAAAATAGATGACCGCATCGGCAAAGGGCATGCGCTGCCGCGCCATCGCGTGTCCGGTCAAAGTCGTCGTGGAAACAATCAGCCGCCGCTCCGGATAGCGCTCCTTCAGTTGCCGCGCCAGCGGCACCCCGGACAGCACCTCCCCCACGGAAACCGCATGCAGCCAGATGGCCCCGCCGGGAGCCGCTCCCTGTCCCTCCAGCGCGGGATACGCTAGTCCCAGCCTCTCCCGCAGATTCGACAAATATTTCCCGTGGCGCACGCCCTGCACCAGCCAGTACGGCAGCAGCAGCAACGCAGCCGTGCCCATCAAGACGCTGTAAACAAAGTACAAGTTCAGCCCTCGGTCATTTCCCCGCCCCACCGGCCGGGCGGAATCAGCGGCAACCCCATCGTCCTCCGGAGAATCAAACCTATTTCTGAAGCAAAAGGGATATTATAAGCGCATGCGCCTCCGAACCTTCGCATTCATTCTACTTTTCTTCACCGCGCTCCTCGCCGGAGCCGCCCGCACTCTTCAGGCTCCGCCCGCCGCCGCCCAGGCCCCGCCGTCCGCGGCCGCTTCCGAATCGCACAACGGCTTGACCATCACCGCCGTGCCCTGGACCAAAGCGGAAACCTACAAGCCCAAATTCCCGAAGAAAAATCCCCTCTCCGCCGGCATCATCGCCATCCACACGATTTTCCAGAACGATACCGCGGAAACCATGCGCGTCAACATCGAGCAGATCCGCCTGCTGGTCACCCTGCGCGACGACTCCCGCCAAAGCATCGAGCCTCTCTCCCCCGACGACGTCGCCACCATCATGCTCAAAGGCAAAATGAAAGACCCCTCTCGCCGCGGCCCCCTGCCCATGCGCAACAATGGAAAAGACTGGACCGACCTGCAAACCCGCGCCACCGACGCCGGCATCGCCTCCAGCATGGTTCCTCCGCACGGCAAACTGGAAGGCCTGCTCTACTTCGATCTCGCCGGTCAGTTTAATCTGCTGGACACCGCGCGGCTCTACATTCCCGACGTAACCATCGTCGAGCAAGGCCGCCCGCTGCTCTATTTCGAACTGGAATTCGCGCACTCCGCGCGGCAATGAATTTCCGCCTCGATATTTCCGATGCAGCCCGTGCCGGCCCGTTTGCCGCCGCCGCGCTCCTCGGCTAACATGAAACGGTAACTTCCGACCAGGGACCCCTCAACGCATGAGACCTTTTCTCGACGATTTGAATCCGGAACAGCGCCAGGCCGCCGAAACCACGGAAGGCCCGGTGCTCATCCTGGCCGGCGCGGGCACCGGCAAAACCCGCGCGATCACCTACCGCATGGCCCATCTCATCGCCAGCGGCGTCGCTCCGGAATCCATCCTCGCGGTCACCTTCACCAACAAGGCCGCCGAGCAGATGCAGGAGCGCCTCTCCGACCTCCTGCTCAAATCCGGCCTGCCGCCCGCCAGCGCCTGGCTCTCCACCTTCCATTCCCTCTGCGCGCGACTGCTGCGCCGCGAAGCCGCCAGCGCCGGCCTGCCCCGGAATTTTTCCATTTTCGACGACGACGATCAGCTGGCCGCCATCAAGCTGTGCACCGCCCAGCTCAACTTTGCCGAAGAAAAGCTGAATCCGCGCAGCATCCTGAGCGCCATCAGCCACGCCAAAAATCACGGCAAGTCCGCCGAATCAATGGAGAAGGACTCCATCGGAACCGAAGGGCGGCGCGTGGCCAGAATTTACGCGGCCTACGAAAAACTCCTGAAACAAAGCAGCGCCGTGGATTTCGACGATCTCCTCCTCCGCGCCATGGCCGTCCTCCGCGACGTCCCCGAAGTTCGCAAACGCTGGCAGGCCCGCTTCCGCTACATTCACGTGGACGAATACCAGGACACCAACCGCGTGCAGTACGACCTTCTGCGCCTCCTCTGCGGCCCCGAGCAAAACGTCTGCGTCGTCGGCGACGAGGACCAGTCCATCTACCGCTGGCGCGGCGCCGACGTCGGCATTCTCCTGCGCTTCACCGAGGATTTTCCCCGCGCCCGGGTCGTCCGCCTCGAACGCAATTACCGCTCCACGCAAACCATTCTGGACGCTTCCGGCACCGTCGTGGCCAACAACTCCAAGCGCCTGGGCAAAACGCTTTCCTCCGAGCAGGGCGCCGGCGGAAAAGTGCGCTATCTCGAAGCCCGCGACGCCCAGGCCGAAGCCGAATTCGTCGCCGGCGAAGTTTCCCGCCGCCTCAATGACACCGGCGAGGAAACCTGCGCCGTGCTCTACCGCACCAATTTTCAGTCCCGCGCCTTCGAGGAAGTTTTCCGCCGCATGGGCGTGCGCTACCGCCTCGTCGGCGGCTTCAGCTTTTACAGCCGCGCCGAAGTAAAGGACGCCCTGGCCTACGCCCGCCTGGCTTTTCATGCCGACGACGACATCTCCTTGCTGCGCGTCCTCAACGTCCCCCCGCGCGGCATCGGCAAGACCAGCGTGGACCTCATCCGCCAGACCGCCCAGCAGGAGGGCGGAAGCCTGTGGGCCGCCATCGGCAAAATCGTGGAAGGCAGGGGAACTCAGCCCAACGGCCGCGCCGTCGTTCCCCTGCGCGCCTTTCAGGAACTGGTCGCGCAACTCCAGGACGATCTGGCCCACAGCCTTCCCGCCGAATTCCTGCATGCCCTGCTGGACAAGACCGGCTACTTCGCCATGCTCCGCGAACGCAACTCTCCCGAGGACATCTCCCGCATGGAGAATCTCGAAGAATTGGTCCGCGCCGTGGCCGAAGGCACCGACGCCGGGGAAACCTTCGCCGATTTTCTGGACCGCGCCGCGCTGGTCAGCGATTCCGACGCCTACGAGGAAAAACCCGGCGTCATCCTCATGACCCTGCACAGCGCCAAGGGCCTCGAGTTCGATCACGTCTTCCTCGCCGGCCTCGAAGAAGGCATTTTTCCGCACAGCCGCTCCACCGACGACCCCGATGGAATCGAAGAGGAGCGCCGCCTCTGCTACGTGGGCATGACCCGCGCCAAAACCACCCTGACGCTCACCCGCGCCGTCTACCGCCGCATGTTCGGCGAGGAACAGCGCCTGCGCGGTTCCCTGCCGTCCCGTTTTCTGGCGGAAATTCCCGGAGAATTGGTGGAGACCGTGCGCGGCTCGCTGGCCGAGTTTGGCGAATCTCGCCGCTATGAGAGCGACCCGGAATACTCCTTCACCCCGCAGGAGTTCGTCCGCCGCGTGCGCAGCGGCCCTCCCGCATCGCGCGGAGGCGCGCCCGAGCGCCGCTACGACGACCAGTTTGAACGCCCCGCCCTGCAGCGTGGCGCAGGCTCCTCCCGCAGCGGGCGCAAAAACGAAAATCCCCTCATCGGACAGAAAGTCCGCCACCCCAGCTTTGGCGTCGGCACCATCATTGCCGTCGAGGGCGACGAAGAGGACCGCCGCCTCTCCATCTCCTTCCCCGGCCGCGGAACCAAGAAGCTGATCGAGCGCTATGCTCAGTTGACGCCAGCATGAAATCGCCGTCTTCCGGTTGCGCACGCGGCTTCAACGGGGTAAAGTTTCTCCGCGCAATCTGCAGCGGCAGTCCTGCGGTAAATTCATAAGTCCGGCACCGCCGGAAGCGATGGAGCCATCGGGTGGGATCACAACTCTTCCGCACCAAGAACATCGACCAGCTTATCTCCGACTCCGAAGATCCGGAGAGGCGTCTTAAGCGCACCCTGGGCTGGATCAGCCTCACCGCTCTGGGCATCGGCGCCATCATTGGCACCGGAATTTTCGTCCTGACCGGCACGGCCGCCGCCGGCGAGGAAGTCATGGTTCCCTCCCTGCTCAAAGCCCCTCTGCTTGACGTGATTCTCCACGGCGCCCACGCCACCGGGGCTACCGGACGACCCGGCGCTGGTCCCGCCATCGCCCTTTCGTTTTTTCTCGTCGCCGTGGTCTGCGGCTTTGCCGGCCTGTGCTATGCCGAACTGGCTTCCATGATTCCCATCGCCGGCAGCGCCTACACCTACACTTACGCGACCCTCGGCGAACTCGTCGCCTGGATTATCGGCTGGGACCTCATCCTCGAATACGCCGTATCCAATATGGCTGTCGCTGTCGGCTTTTCCGCTTATGTGGACAGCCTGCTCTCCTCTTTCGGCATTCATTTACCGGATGCCCTCAGCCAGCCCGCCTATTCCCCCGCCACCGGATGGCTGCTCCATTTCAATTTGGTCGGCTTCCTCATCGTCATGTTCCTCACGATGATTCTCGTCCGCGGCATCCGCGAATCGGCCGGGGCCAACAGCATCCTCGTGGGCATCAAGCTCATCGTCATTCTCATCTTCATCGTTTTCGCTTCCAAGTACATCCATCCCGTCAACTGGCATCCCTTCATGCCCAACGGCTGGCAGGGCGTTCTCACCGGCGGGGCCATCGTCTTCTTCACCTACATCGGCTTCGATTCGGTTTCCACCGCCGCCGAGGAATGCAAAAATCCCAAGCGCGACCTGCCCTTGGGCATCATGGCCTCGCTCTTCGTCTGCGCCACGCTCTATGTCAGCGTCGCCGTGGTCCTCACCGGCATTCAGCCCTTTTCCATCTTCAAGGGCGATGCCGCTCCCGTGGCCACCGCCCTGCACAATATCGGCCTTGGCAATCTCCAGCGCCTGGTCACCGTCGGCGCCCTCATGGGCATGATCTCCTCGCTGCTGGTCTATCAGCTGGGACAGGCCCGCGTCTGGTTCGCCATGTCCCGCGACGGCTTGCTGCCAAAATCCTTTTCGCGGGTGCATCCGAAATATCGCACCCCCCACGTGGCCACCTGGGTCGCCGGCATCGTGGTGGGCATTCCTTCCGGAATCTTCGACATCGGAACCCTGGCGGACCTCTCCAACATCGGTACCCTCTTCGCCTTTCTGCTGGTGGCCATCGCCGTGCTCATCCTGCGCAAGACTCAGCCGGACCGCCCCCGCAGCTTCCGCGTGCCTTTCGTGCCCGCGCTTCCCATTCTGGCCATTGCCAGTTGCCTGGTGCTCATGGCCAGTCTGACCGTTGAGAATTGGATTCGATTTTTTGTCTGGCTGGCCATCGGTCTGGTAGTCTATTTTGTGTATAGCCGCAAGCGCAGCACCTTGAACGCTTAACGCTTTATCACGAGGAAGTGGATGCCTCGCCCTGCTGATAACCGAAATGCACGGGCACTCGCGGCCCTCGCCGCAGCCGTGCTCCTGAGCCTGCTCCTCCCTGCCAGTGCCTCCGCCTGGGGCGAAAAGGGCAACAAGCTGATCGTCAGCAGCGCCCTGGGAACTCTTCCCCAGGAAATCCGCCCCTTCTTCGAGGGCAACCGCGACTTCCTCCTCCAGCACGTCACCGACCCGCTGGAAATCTCCGCCAAAAACCCCGCCGAACGCAAAAATCAGTTTCTCTTCCTCGAACGCTACGGCCGCTTCCCCTACGACTCCCTCCCCCGCAGCTACAAGGCCGCCGTGGCCAAATTCACCAGGCCCAAACTGGAAGCCAACGGCCTGCTTCCCTGGCAGATCGGCGTCTACAGCGAAAAGCTCACCAATGCCATGAGGGCCGGGAAATGGGACGAAGCCCGGGAAAACGCCGCCCTGCTGGCCTATTACGTCGGCGCGGCCCACGACCCCTTCCGCACCACCGACAACCAGGACGGCCAGCTTAGCGGGCAGACCGGCATCAGCCTGCGCTTTGGCACCAATCTCATCGAGCGCTACGCCTCCTTTTTTCCCCTGCGCCCCAATGACGCCGTCTTCGTCGAAGAACCCACCGAACAGGCCTTCGAGGCGTGCCTTAGCGCCCACAGCTGGCTCGAAACCATCCTCCTCGCCGACCGCAATTCGCGCCGCGGTCTCCCCTCCTACACCGACGAATACTACGACCGCTTCTATAACCAGGCCGCGGCCATCCTCATCCGCCAAATCTCCGATTCCGCCACCGAAGTGGGCTCCTACTGGTACACCGCCTGGGTCAACGCCGGCAAACCCGCCCTGCCCCAGCACTAGCCCCGCACATGCTTTCCCATTCCCTTTCTTCAGACTTCCTTGCCCTGCCCAAGGCCGAACTGCATCTCCATCTCGAAGGCTCGATTGAACCCTCCACCGTCACCGAACTGGCCGCCCGCCACGGCGAAACCGTCACCGAGCAAGAAGCCCGCGCCCGCTACTCTTACACCGATTTCGCCGGCTTCATCGAGGCCTTCAAGTGGGTCACCGCCTACCTGCGCGGTCCCGATGATTTCGCCCTCATCACCCGCCGTCTCGCCGAACGCCTCCTGGCCCAGAATGTCGTCTATGCCGAGCTGACGCTTTCCGTGGGCGTCATGCTCTGGAGAAAACAATCCGCCGAAGCCAATTTCGAGGCCATGCTCCGCGTTGCGGAAGAATTTTCCCGCCAGGGCCTGCGCCTGCGCTGGATCTTCGATGTCACCCGCCAGTTCGGCGCGGAACCCGCCATGCGCGTCGCCGAAGTCACCGCCAAATATGTCCGCGAAAGCGTCGTCGCCTTCGGCATGGGCGGCGACGAACTGTCCGTCCCGGCGGCCGAATTTCGCGCGGCTTACGATTACGCCGCCGAGCGCGGCCTGCACCGCCTCGTCCACGCCGGTGAAATCGGCGGACCCGGGGAAATCCGCGACGCCATCGAACTGCTCGGCGCCGAGCGCATCGGCCACGGCATCGCCGCCATGCACGACCCCGAACTGCAAGAACTCCTCGCCGAACGCCGCATCCCCCTCGAAATCTGCCCCACCAGCAACATCTGCACCGGAGCCTTGGCCAAACAGTTGGGGCAAACCTCCGCCCAAGTTACCGAGCATCCGCTCCCCACCCTCCTTCGCCGCGGCCTTCCCATCGTCATCTCCAGCGACGACCCCGCCATGTTTCACACTTCCCTCCTCGGCGAATACGCCGCGGCCTCCTCCATGGGTCTGACCGAGGAAGAACAACTGCGCCTGCTGGCCATGAGCTTCGAGCACGCCTTCGACGGCCCCCCGCCCATTGAGGATTAACGGCGCGAAACCCCCTCAGCGCCAGTTTTTTGGTGTGAAGCACCGCCGGTCGCAACAAGTGCGAGGCTGGTCGGTCTCGCGGAGTGTTCTGGCTGCTTTGTATTCGCTGATGGTCGGCAATCCGGAAGCTGGAATGGAGTGTTGCTAACTTCCGGTTAGCCCGTGATCCGACCGGAATCCGGACTTAGCCAGTCCGGGTCGTGAGCGCTATCGCCTGTGGCTGTTGAAAAAGGAACCAAAGCAGTAATTTCAGTGAATTTCAGCGCCTACGGCGAACGAACATTCAACAACTTACGAGCGAATTTCGTTGGTGAAATTCCCCGAAAAGAGTTTTTCCACAGCCACGCCTGATTTCGTAAACTACCGGCAAACCGCAAGCGACGAGGCAGGTTCTTCCAGCTATTGCAAATTCGCATACTCCGTCTTGGCTTCCTTCAGGATGGGGATGTCAGGGTCGGCGTCTTTCCAGAGGGTGAGGAAGTCCCGATAAGCGGCACGGGCCTTGGCCTTGTCGCCCTGCAGGGCGTAAGCGCGCGCCAGTCCGAGGCGGGCCAGCGCGCCCCAGGGAAAGTTCCTCACCAGTCCTCTGTGGTCAATGAATTTCTGAAATTCCGCTGCCGCTCGGCTGCCGTCGTGGAGCATGAGATAGGCTTCCCCGCGCAAATAGACTGGGAGTAGGTTGCCTCCCTCCCCCAGTTCTATCGCACCTGCCACCTGCAGTAGTTCGACCGCCCGGTTCGGGTCTTTACGCTCCAAGGCGACGGCTGCCCGGATCATGGGCAGCCAATACCTCTGAACCACTGTGTCCAGCGGGAACGTCTTGTCGAGTTCAGCAGCTAGCTTCTCCGCCCTTGCCGTATCACCAGCTGATGCCAAAGCAAGTGCCACCGTCGCCCGCACATCGCGGTCCGAGGCCAGCTTCAACGCCGCATTGACCTCGGCACGCGCCTGCTCACGGTTTCCCGATTTCACTTCGCGCAGCGCTGCTGCAACCAGGTATAAAGCAGCCCTTTCGTTGGCGTCATTATGCTGGGCTGAATCCATCGCCCGCCCGGTCAGTTCGCGCGCGTTTTTCAGCTTGCCAGACCAACCTTCCGTGTCCGCTTGCGCGGCCAGCATCAGGTCTTCTTCCTCGCCCGGCTTTCCCATGGCGGCAGAGACTAACTGCGCCATCTGCGCCCCGTCGCCCTTCAGAAGCGCCAAGTCGTAGCGGAACACGAGCAGGCACCCGCATTCCAGCTTGCGCTCCTCTGCCTGCTTGAACACCACCTCCGCTTCATCCAGCTCGTTGAGGGCCATGTAAGTGCCGCCGAGGTTGACATAGTTATTTACATTATTTGGCTCCAGGCGAAGCGCCTCGCGGTTCTCCGCCAATTCTCTGTTTAAATCTCCCAGCTGTCCGTAAATAAATCCCAGCAGTCGGTGTGGGTGGTCATCTCTTGGGTAAGTCTGCTCCCACAGTTCGTAAGTCTGCGCCGCCTTCTCTAGTTCTCCGGTATTGATTAAGTAGAGTGCTTCAATGAAGAACCGCTCCCGCTCGCTCACCTTCTCCCGCAGTTCGTAAGCTTTACGGCAACTCTCGTCCGAACGCGTATCCTCGCTAAGGTTGCCGTAGGTGGCCGACATCCGGGCGTAGGCCATGGCGAAATTCGGGTCAAGTTCCACCGCCCGCTTGTAGAAGGGCAGCGCGGCGGTTTGCTCGCTCGCATAGTACGCTTTTACTCCCAGGCTGTAGGCTTTCAGCGCCTCCAGCGATGGTGTCGTCGCTTCTTCCAACGGCGTGGCGTATTTCTGCACCGTGCTGATCGACTCGCCCAGCTTGCCGCGCAGGCTGACTGCCGCGTTGTCCAGAGCTTTGAGCACCGCTTCCTTGCCCGCCGCCTGCTCCTGCGCTCCCGATAGCACGTCCCCCGTAGCGCAGTTCACGGCCTTCAGGCCAATCACGTACTGGCTGCCCAGCGCCGCAATCGAGCCGGTCAGCATCGCCTTGCTGCCCGTGCGCTGGCAGACCTCGCGAGTGACGTTCGCGGTTAAACGGTCATCTGGTGAACGTCCCATCAGTTTCAATGTGTCAATCACCTTGCGCTCGGAAAGCAGGGCGAGAAAGGGCGACTGCTCCAGCTGTACCGAAAGTCCCTGCTTCAGCGTGTCATCGAATACCGGATCGCCCGTCTTGTTGTCGAAATCAGACAGGACAACGGTGTCTTTGTCGGTCAGGTGCTTGCGTTGATGCGAGCGATAATAAAACCCGCTCGCGAGCAACAGGCTTGCGACTATCAGCAGGGCAAGAGCCAAGAGCCGGTTTCCCCTCTGGGTTGTGAGCGGCTTGATCTCCGCCACCAGGCGATAGCCTCGCCGCGGGATCGTCTCGATGAACCGCGGTTCTTTCGGATCATCCCCTAACGCCCGGCGCAGTTCCGAGATGCAGCGGGTGAGCACATCGTCGGTCACAAAGGTGCCCGCCCACACCGCCTGGATCAGCTGTTCCTTCGAGACGACTTCTCTTGGGTGCTGGGCAAGATAGACCAGTACCTCCATCATCTTCAGTTCCAGACGGGTCGTCTTGCCGTTGCCTTCGATGCTGTCCAGGCTGGGCTGTACTACCCACGAGCCCAGTCGAAATTCGCCGGACATGGGCACCCCCCTCCGGTAACCGGCGCAATTATAGCGCCATCCACCGCCTCGGCGTTACCTCGGAAACGCCTCTCCTTAACCTCCACCCCGCCTCAGGACTTCAAACGCGGCGAACCGCTACCTCTTGGAACAAGCGTACGACGCCGACTGGGTGGCTGCCGCTGGACCTAAACCTACCCTCGGTCGCCTCACCAGCGTCGGGCCGCTTGCCGAGGAGGTCCTATGAGGTGGGTGACTTTGGCAGCAGTGGTGCTTGCGGCTTGCCACGTGGCGCCGCAGGTTGTTTGGGCAGCAGGCAACACGAACGAAGTACCCTTTAAACTCTATCGGGGCTACGTCATTGTGGTTCGTGGCTCCATCGGGAACGCAAAGAACCTGAATTTCCTGCTTGATACGGGGGCGGTGCCGAGCGTTCTGGATCGGCGAGTCGCGCAGAAGCTACACCTGACAGGCAAGGTCGAAAAACTCTCAGTTTTCACGCAAAAGCTGGGGACGGAACGGGTGATTGCCCCAGACGTGACTCTGGGCCCATTGCATGCCGATGCGCTGCCAGCGGTCGTGCGAGACCTGTCGTTCGCCGAGGAAGCCTTAGGAGCGAGAATCGATGCCATGATCGGGTTCGACTTCCTAAACCAGAGCGCCTTCACGATCGACTACCAAGCGAGGAAGATCGTGGTGGGCCCGATTGACTCTTCGCTGGTTACGGTGCCCTATCAAGCTCGTCCGGGCTACATGGTTGTCGAGATGCAGGTTCAGCAGCGGAAGCTCCTTCTCCTGGTGGACACGGGAGCCAGCGATTTGGTTCTCTTTGAGGGCGCCATGCGTGATTGTGCAGACGCCATCAAGAACGTCGGCACCCGGACCTGGTCCAACATGGGCGGAGAAATCCAGGTTCAGCAAGTGCAACTTCGAAACGCCTCCCTGGGCTCCACACCTTGGGGATCGAGAGATGTTTTCTTGTTGCAGGGTACGGGTGCGAATCCGCTTGCCGACTTGCATGGTTTGCTGGGCGTGGCTTCGCTCCAGGCTCGCCGCGTAGGCTTCGATCCAGAGCGGCAGATTCTCGCCTGGGATCAGTCGAGCGCGCCGATGCGGCTAGCGACAACGGTGCGGTAACGGCATAATCCTAACCTGCCCATGCGGACATCCCGGATGTCGCGGTTCATCGCTGGGCAGCGGCTCCGACGATTGCGGACGAGTTGTTTGAAGTCGACAATTCGGAGGCGATTCAGTGGGTTGCTGTCGAAATATCGCGATAGCACGCACAACCCCAGGATCGGCCGGTCACTTGGCGAGTCGTCGGCAATTCGGAAGGAATCCCCAGTTTCCATATTCCCTGATATTCAACGGGCGGCGCAGGCTTCCTGACTCCGCAAGATTACGATGGATTCTCCCTGAGCCGTTTGACGCGAACAGGAACGCAGCGACTCCGGCGAATTGTAACGGCAAGACGACGACGTACGCCGTTTGCTATACTTTCTCCCATGAAAGCACACGTTTGGGTCATGCCGAAAACCACCGTGCTCGATCCCCAGGGGCAGACGATTCACCATGCCCTCTCTTCCCTCGGTTTCGCCGCGGTTAAAAACGTCCGCCAGGGAAAATTCTTCGTCCTCGATCTCGAGGGGATGACCCGCGAGGAGGCGCAAAAACAGCTCGAGCGCATCGCCAAGGAAGTCCTCGCCAATCCCGTCATCGAGGAATACCGCTTCGAGATCGTCGAGTAGCGCTTCGGAAGACAGAGGAGAACGCGCGCATGTGCGGAATCGTCGGTTATATCGGCCCCAAAAAAGTGGTGCCGCTCATTCTCGAAGGTCTTAAACGCCTGGAATACCGCGGCTATGACTCCGCCGGCATCGCCGTCGTTGGCATGGACGGCAAAATGCATATCCGCCGCGCCTCCGGCAAACTCCGCAATCTCGAGGAAGTCGTCGCCAAGTCCCCCATCGAAGGCACCTACGGCATCGGCCATACCCGCTGGGCCACCCACGGCCGCCCCACCGAGGAAAACGCCCACCCGCACCGCGACTGCACCGGCAATCTCGTCGTGGTGCATAACGGCATCATCGAAAACTACCTCGAACTAAAAGAGAAGCTGCAAGCCGAAGGCCACAAGTTCGTCACCGAAACCGACACCGAAGTCGTCGCCCACCTCGTCGAAAAAAATATGCCCGCGGGCGTCCCTCTCGAAGAAGCCGTGCGCCGCTCCCTCAAGGAATTGCGCGGCATCTACGCCCTCGTTTTTCTCTCCGCCAAGGACCCCCTGAAAATCGTCGCCGCCCGCATGGGCCCGCCCTCCGTCGTGGGCCTCGGCAAGGACGAATGCTTCGTCGCCAGCGACATCCCCGCGCTGCTCCAGCACACCCGCGAAATCTTCTTCCTGGCCGACGGCGATATCGCCGTGCTCACCGCCCAGGGCGTCCGCGTCATGGACCACGACGGCAAGCCCGTCTCCCGCCCCACCCAGCACGTCGCCTGGGACCCCATCCTCGCCGAAAAGGGCGGCTACAAGCATTTTATGCAGAAGGAAATCTTCGAGCAGCCCCGCGCCGTCCGCGACACCCTCCTCGGCCGCATCTCCCAGGACACCGGAAAAATCTTCCTCGATGAAATGCAAATCACTTCGGAAAATTTCCGCGTCTTCCAGAGCGTCCGCATCGTCGCCTGCGGCACCAGCTGGCATTCCGCCCTCGCCGGCAAATTCATGATCGAGCGCCTCGCCCGCCTTCCCGTCGAAGTCGATTACGGCAGCGAATTCCGCTACCGCGACCCCATCCTCGATTCCCGCACCCTCACCGTCTGCATCAGCCAGTCCGGCGAAACCGCCGATACCATCGCCGCCCAGCGCGAAGCCAAGCAGAAAGGCTCCCCCACCCTGGCCATCTGCAACGTCCTGGGCTCCATGATCACCCGCGAAGCCGCGGGAACCATCCTCACCCACGCCGGCCCGGAAATCGGCGTCGCCTCCACCAAAGCCTTCACCGCGCAGCTCACCGCCCTGCTCCTCCTCGCCATCCACCTCGGCGAACTCCGCGGCGCTCTCTCCGACGCTTCCGCCAAACTCCTCCTCCAGGAGTTCACCCGCATCCCCCAAAAAATGGAATTGATCCTGCAAAAGGACGAAACCGGCCTCTACGAGTCCCTCGCCCGCCAATTCTTCCGCCACACCGATTTCCTCTATCTCGGCCGCGGCATCCACTATCCCATCGCCCTCGAAGGCGCCCTCAAGCTCAAGGAAATTTCCTATATCCACGCCGAAGGCTATCCCGCCGGCGAAATGAAGCACGGCCCCAACGCCCTCATCGACGAAAATCTTCCCGTCGTCATCCTGGCCACCCGCGACGACTCCGACCCCGCTTCCGTCACCCTCTACGAAAAAAGCGTCTCCAACATGCAGGAAGTGAAAGCCCGCGACGGCAAGGTCATCGCCATCGTCACCGCTGGCGACAAGCTCGCCCGCGCCGCCGCCGATCACCTCATCGAACTTCCCTCCGCTCCCGAGCTCCTCGTCCCGCTCCTCGAAATCATTCCCCTCCAACTGCTCGCTTATCACATCGCCGTGCGCCGCGGTTGCGACGTCGACCAACCCCGCAACCTCGCCAAATCCGTCACCGTCGAATAATTTTTCCTTCTCCCCCGCTCCGGGCATCCCCCCTCCCGCCCGCAGCATCCATTCTCCAGCGGCGCAAACGAAAATAAATGATTACGCTCGCCCCGCTTCTTTCGTAGAATCATCCCGCCATGCTCCGCGCCGCAAAACTCGCTCTTCTCTTTTTCCTCCTGCTCCCTTCCCCCGCTCCCCGCGCACAATCCGCTGCGCCCGCCGCACGCATCGCCAGCGTCTCCATCACCGGCTTGCGCACTCTCCCTCCCGAACCCTTCCTCCTCATCGCCGCCCTCCCCCGCGGCGCCAGCGCCTCCAAGGACGACCTGCAAGCCGCCGCCGACCGCCTCCTCCAACTCGGCCTCTTCTCCCGCATCACCTACGAATATCGCACCTTCGCCGACGGCCTTTCCGTCACCTTTCACGCCGAGGAATCCTCCCGCGTCCCCGTCCTCTTCGACAACATGCCCACGCTCGACGACTCCGAAATCAATTCCGCCCTCCGCGCCGATCTCCCCTACTTCGACGGCACCGCCCCCGAAACCGGCGCCGCCCTCGACGCCATCGCCAATTCCCTGCGCCAATTCCTGCAATCCCGCAAAATCAACGCCGCCGTCGAGCATCAGCTCGTCCCCAATCCCCTGGGCGACGGCGCCCTCCAGCAGTTTCGCGCCATCGGCGCCGATGCCCGCATCGCCAGCGCCGACTTCTATGACCCGCTCGCCTCGTCCTCGACAAAATTGTCCTCCGACTTATCCGCTCTCCTCGGCAAACCCTTCTCCCGCCTGGCCATTCAGATTTTCCTCGCCGAAAAAGTTCGCCCTCTCTATCTCCAGCACGGCTTCCTCCGCGTCCAGTTCGCCACCCCGGAAATCCGCCTCGCCGGCCCTCCCGCCAAGCATCTTCCCGATGCCCTCCCCGTCTTTATCCCCATCACTCCCGGAATCGCCTACCGTTGGCAAACCGCCGAATGGTCCGGCAACACAGCTCTGCCCTCCGCGCTCCTCAATGAACTTCTGCGCCTGCCCACCGGCGCCATCGCCGATGGCCAGGCCATTGACCTCGCCTGGGAACGCGTCCTCGAGGAATACGGCCGCCGCGGCTTCGTCAACGCCAAACTCTCCCCGCAGCCTCATTTCGACGATGCCAACTCCTCCGTCTCCTACCGCGTCGCCATCGACGAGGAAAACCAGTATCGCCACGGCGATCTGCTCCTCACCGGCCTCTCCCTCAACGCCGAAGCCAAAGTCCGCGCCGCCTGGCCCATTCCCCCCGGCGAAATTTTCGACAAAACCAAATACGAGGAGTTTCTGGAAAAACTGCAAAGCCACAGCCGCGCCATTTTCGGAAACATGCCCGTAAATTTCGACACGGTCGGCCACTGGATCGAATGCCATCCCGAGTCCAAAACCATCACCGTCATGCTCGACTTCAAATAAGCCCCGCTCGAAGTCGCCTCCCCCGCCCGTGTTTCTTCCCGGCGACATTGCGCTATACTGACCTGCGATGAGTTCCTACATCCGCATTCAGCCGCAGGAAACCTCCGCCGCCCCCAGCGCCGCCTCCGCGCAAGAAAAGGAATTCCTCCTTCTCGAGCGCCTCGCGCAATCAGGTTCCCTGCTCGTCGCTCTCTCCGGCGGCGCCGATTCCGCCTATCTCGCCTGGGCCGCCCACCGCGCCCTCGGCCCCCGCTGCCTCGCCATCACCGCCCTCTCCGCCAGCTATTCCGCCTACGACCGCGAACGCGTCGAGGAGTTTCTCGCTTCCGTCCCCATCGCCCACGAATTCATCGAAACAAAGGAACTCGATAATCCCGCCTACCAGGCCAATCAGCCCGACCGCTGCTATTACTGCAAGGACGAACTTTTCTCCGCCATGGACTCGCTCGCCGCCGCACGCGGCTTTGCCGCCGTGGCCTATGGCGTCAACGCCGACGACACCCTCGACTTCCGCCCCGGCCACCGCGCCGCCACCGAACATCGCGTCCTCGCCCCCCTCCTCGACGCCGGTATGCGCAAATCGGACATCCGCCTCCTTTCCCGCCAGGCGAGCCTCCCCACCTGGGACCGCCCCGCTTCCGCCTGCCTCGCTTCCCGCCTGCCCTACGGTTCCAAAGTAACCCGCGAAAAACTTTCCCTCGTCGAACAAGGCGAAGCCGCCCTGCGCGATCTCGGCTTCCTCCAATTCCGCGTCCGCCTCCACGACACCATGGCCCGCGTCGAAATTTCTCCTGACGAAATGCCCCGCGCCTTCACCCCGGAAATGAGCGCCAACATCGCCGCCCGCCTCAAAGCCCTGGGCTTCGCCTACGTCACGCTCGATCTCGAAGGCTACCGCCAAGGCTCCCTCAACGAAGCCCTGCATCGAGATCAAAAGTAGTCATGCCCATCCCCCGCCAGCCCCTCGCCGCCTTCCTTAGCACCTTGCTAAAAAGTTCAGTGGCTGTCATTCCGAGGAGCCGCAGGCGACGAGGAATCTGCTTTTCTCTTCGCCGTTCAGCGACAAGCACACCCCTCGCCCTGCTCCTCGCACTCGCCACATCCGCTCTCCTCCCCGCGCACGCCCAGGAAACGAAAAAAACTCCCCCCGAGCGCTCCGAAAAATCCGATAAATCCGAAAAACCCACAAAATCAAAACCCACCACCCCCAATTCCCCCGAAGAAGACCTCCAGCGCGCCATTGAATCCGCCGCCAATGACAGCGCCGCCCTAGTCCGCAACCTGGAAAACTATCTCCAGCAATATCCCGAAAGCCCCCGCCGCCCGCAAATCTACCGCGCCCTCGTCGAAGCCGAACTCCAGCTCCGCGACAACTCCGCCGCCGCAGGCTACGCCGAACGCATCCTCTCCCTCTCCCCCGATGACATGTCCATGACCCTGCTGGCCATCCAGCTCGTCGAGCGCGGCGGCGACCCCGCCGCCCTCAAGCGCGCCACCTCCTACGCCACGCGCCTGCTCGACCGCACCGCACGCGACGACATCGCCGACAAATCCCCCCGCGTCTCCCCGCGCGAATGGGAAGAAGAACACCGCCGCCTGCGCATGACCCTCCTCTTCCTCCGCGGCCGCCTGCACTTCCGCCTCAACGACCGCCCCGCCGCCCGCGCCGATTTCCTTTCCAGCTACCAGGCCGAACCCAACCGCGGCGCCGCGGAAAAACTGGGCGAACTCGCCGAACTCGATAAAAACCTCCCCGCCGCCATCGAAAACTACTCCCGCGCCTTCCTCCTCGCCGCCGAAGAAGACGATTCCACCAGCCGCCTAGCCATCCGCCGCAAACTCGGCAACGCCTGGAAACAAGCCCACGGCAACGAAGACGGCCTCGGCGCTTTTCTCCTCAGCACCTACGACGCCCTCATCGCCGCCGGCA